>CATKXW010000006.1 GCA_949840905.1 uncultured Eggerthellaceae bacterium
GCCGAAAGTACTACGACGTCAGGTCGTGGGAGGATAGGGCGTTCCGCTCATAGAGGATGCTTTGCGTTATGGGGAAGGACCTCCAGGAGGACAAGGAAACCCTCTGGGAGGACTCGTAAACCCTCTGGGAGGACTAGGAGAACCCTCTAGGTGGACCGCTCTGGTCGCTCTTCCCCTCTTCGCTCGCGAGCGGGAGATAGAGGGGCGAGGAGAGAGAGGAGGGGAGGGCGCTCTTCGGTCGAGGAGGCTCCTTGCCTCCATGGCATCTCTGCTCTCGTCTAGGGAGCGCATCGCTTCCGCTCGATCATCCCGTGGCCGTTGCTGGGCGGGGCTAAGGGTATCAGAACGCACACGTGCGCATCTCGTTCGACTTTGACTTTCTGGCTCTTTCATATCGCTATACTTGGAGCTTGTCGTGATCTCAGGATCGGACATTTATCATGAGCTATACGACAACGATCATCTTGATGGGGGCTGATTCGGACCACTGCTTGGCCTAGGCATGATACTTGCATGAAAAGGACACCTTCAGGCGCTCTTTTCGCGTTACCGTTCCTTAAGAACCTTACGGAACGGTAACCGAAAGATGCAGGGTGGTAACGATGCGTGGGGGTGAAGCGGTTAACTGCTATGATGGGTTCCATCTTACGGGAGGGTCTGAAGGTAGGGCCGCGGGCATTCCGCCGGTTTCGGCTTTCGCTCTCCGTTAACTCGGCTAAGATGTAGGTAGGACCGGATACGATAGGAGGGGCTCATGTCTCGAATCGGATATTTTCTTCTTGGTGGTGCCTTGGGCGCTGTGGGCGCGCTGCTGCTGACTCCGCGCACCGGCGAGCAGACACGCGATCTAGTGGCCGACAAGGCTTCGGCTGCTCTCGATGAGGCGCAGAACATGGGCGAGCATGCGGCGGAAGGTGCCCAGAGCTTCTACAAGCAGGCCGCAGCCAAGGGCCAAGAAGTGCTGAGCAACGTGAGCGCTGGTGCTCAGGAACTGGCGAGCAACGTGACCGCTAAAGGCCAGGAGCTGGTGCACAACCTTCAGCATGCGGCTAGCAACGCGGGCGAGGTCGCCAACGAGAAGGGCGGCGAGCTGCGCGACAAGATCGATGCGGCTCGTCAGCGCATCGCGGCACAGGTGACGAAGAACGCTGAGGAGACGGCCCAGGCCGTGCATGGCACCATCGATGCGGCTGCCTCTGCGGCTGAAGAGGGTGCCGATAAGGCTAAGGACGCTGTGGATGAAGCGGCCGAGGCCGTGAAGGCTCACTAGCTCGCTGCTGTGCGCTTCATCTATAATTGCCAAACCACAGGAGCCTTATGAAAAGGTTAAGGTGTGTGCGGCCTCTCTGTTGTATGCATGCGCCCACTCCATGAGGAGCGGGCGCATGTTCGTTCCTGACTATAATGGTGACCTATGACCGAGAATATCTCTGAGAAGACCTCCTCTGCGCTCACTACGAAGAAGCTCATCGGCTCGAAAGTATGGATGGAGCATCCGACCAAGAGCAACGCCGATGCCGCCAAGAAGATGGGTCGTGTGCGCTCGTGCGTGTTCCATCCGAGCGAGCCGCGGTGCGTGGGTTTTCTCGTGAAGCGGCCCGATGTGGCTCTCATGTTCCACCGGCGCGATCTGTTCGTCGCCATCGACGGTTTCGAGCTGATCGACGGCGTACCGCTGGTGAGCGATCGCGCAGATGCCACCGATAAGGGAGCTTGCAAGCGCTTCGGCGTATGCTTGGACGATTGCGTGCTGTGGGTCGGCTTGCCAGCGCTTTGCGAAGACGGCACCGTTTTGGGCCTTGTGCAGTCGGTGACGTTCGCGGAGGGCACCGGTGAGGTGTTGAGCATCGAGCTGAGCCAGGGGGGCACGGCCAACGTCTTGCTGGGCAAGCGTGCGATACCGGCTGAGCTCATCCGTGGGTTCAAGCGCGGGATCGGCACGCGATTGACCATGCGGGGCGCTAGCGAGTCGGTCGAGGGCGACGATGCCCCTCCTGAGATGCTCGGTGCCATCCTCGTGAGCGATCAGGTGAAGGCTTTGGAGTCGAGCCAGGGCGTGGCCGAGAAGGCCGGTGCCGCTACGGCCATAGCCGCTCATAAGGCGAAGCGGACCGTGGCGAGAATGAAGCCGATGGTGAAGAACGCGGCAGATGCGGCGGCTACTGCTGCGGGCGATACCATCAATAAGGGTGCCTATGTCACCGGTCGGCAGCTGAAACGTGCGAGCGGTATGTTCTCGGCGTTCAAAGAAGAGTTCGATAGAGCACGGCATGGAGACGAATGATCATGGATCGAAAGAGAGAGAGCGGCAGTGAGCGGCTTGAGGAGTTGAAGGAGAAGGCCCAGGAGCCTACCGAAGTGGCCGGTCATACGATGCCGGCTTCCAATATCTTCAAGTTCGCAGGTCTCATCGCGTTCTTCGTGCTGATGCTGATCGCTGTGGTCCTGCTGTGGCCGTTCATGCACGAGATCTTCGAACCGGGCGGCGTGGAGCGCGTGACGACGGACGTGCGGGAGGCAGGGCCAGCTGGCTTCCTCATCCTGCTGGGCATCCAGTTCATCCAGATCGTGGTAGCTTTCATTCCTGGCGAGGTGGTGCAGGTGGCGGCCGGCCTCATATACGGGCCATGGATCGGCGCGGCCATCATCTTGCTGGGCTGCATCATATCGAGCACCATCATCTTCTTGCTGGTCCATCGGCTGGGGGCGCCGTTCGTGCAGGCGATGGTACCAGAGAAGTATATGGGCAAGATCAAGGCGTTCGAGGAGTCGCCGAAGCTGAACATCATCGTGTTCGTGCTGTTCTTGATCCCGGGGCTGCCGAAGGATGTGTTCACCTACCTGGTGCCGCTCACCCATATCAAGCTGCACACCTTCGTGATCCTCTCGAATCTCGGGCGCATCCCTGGCATCGTCATCTCGACCTACGCTGCCGCTGGATTGGCTACGGGCGATTATGCTCAGAGCGTCATCATGTTCGCTGCTTTGGCAGCCATCGCTGTGGTGGCGTTGGTCATCTATAACATCATGAGCAAGCGCTTCGAGGCGAATCGTGACTCTTGAGTCGCAGGCTGAAGGTCGCGAGCATGGTCGCGAGGGTTCAGTCGGTCAGCTTTCCCTCAAGGGCAGCGACCACTTTACGGGCCGCTTCGGTGATGGCGAGCCCATCGACGTTCACGGTCACTTCCGCATAGCGCTCATAAAGAGGAAGACGTTCGTCGTAGAGCGCTTCCAGGCTCGCGATGCTGGTGTCGCGCATGACCACGCCTCGGTCGGAGAAATCCGCCAAACGCACTTTCAGCTCGTCGAGGCTCGTTTCTAGATACACGATAGGGCCAAGGGTGGCCAGATGCGCCATGGCCTCATCGGAATAGACCGCCGAGCCGCCAGTGGAGAGCACCGTGCGCTCGCAGCGGATGTTGGAGAGCACCTGGTTCTCCACCTCGATGAATCCGTCGGGACCCAGCGAGTCGATGAGACGCTGCAGCGTCTTGTCGTTCTGCTGTTGGATGAGCAGGTCAGCGTCGATGAAGTCATAGTTCATCATCTTCGCCAGCACTACGCCCAGCGTCGATTTGCCGGCACCGGGCATCCCGATCAGGATGATGTTGTCTTTCATGGGCAGCTCCTTCTTCATCCTGCGCTCTTGGTGGCCTAGAAGGCCACCCCGCGCTCGTAAGCCTTGTTGACCAGCTTGTCGAGCACCATGGAGAGGGGCATGTCAGCTGCTTCGCAGGCTAGCGGGAACAGTGAGTGATCGGTCATGCCGGGGGAGACGTCCACTTCGAAGCAGCGGGCAGCGCCGCCGTCCCAGATCATGTCCACGCGACCGAAGTCGCGCACGCCGTAGGCGCGATACACCTCCAGCGCCGCGCGCTCCACTTCGCTGCGAATGGCTTGGGCCTCCGCAGCATCGGAGGATAGCGAATCGAGGCGCACAGGGCAGAAGAAGTCGACCAGCTCGGCGTCCATGCGGGCCTCAGCGTCGAAGAAGCGGCCCTGTTGCGCCACTATCTCGACCGGAGGCAGCGTATAGGCGTCCCAGCCGGTGCCCAGGATAGACACTGACAGCTCCACGCCCTCTACCCATTGCTCGATGTTCACGGCATCGTCGTAGCTGAGCGCGTCGAGCACCGCTTCCCCGAGGTCGTCTTGAGAATCGACGCGGTGGATGCCGATGGCGCTGCCGCCATGAGCCGGCTTCACGCATACGGGATAGCCGCCTATCACGCGGTCGGCCACCATGTCGAGGGCCGTGGCGGCGCCCATGTCCTTGAATGCGTCACGGGTTATGTAGACGCCCTGGGGCCAGCTGGCCACGGCTTCTTCCTGGGTGATATCGCGGTACTTCTCCAGCGAGGAGTGCAGCGAGTCCTTGTTCCAGGCGCGATAGCATACATGAGCCGGCGAGCCCACGAAAGGGATGCCGAGGAACTCGAGCAGGCTTTGGATGGTACCGTCTTCCCCGCGCTTGCCGTGCAGGGCGTTGTACACCACGTCAGGCCGCTCGCTGCGCAAGGTGGGCACCAGGTCGGCCGTGGTGTCGAGGGGCACCACGCGGTGTCCGGCCTCTTCCAGGGCATCGCACACGTTCTTGCCGCTCTCTAGCGACACCACGCGCTCGAAGGACTTACCGCCCATGAGCACTGCGACTTTCAAGCTCATCTATGCATCCTCTCGTCCAGTTCCTGAATCTTATCGAAGCATCGATCGTGCGATCATCCCAGCGAGGCCGCAGCGTCATTCGGTCCGTCCGTTGCGATAGAACGGGCGGGACGTATCGCGCCGGCGTCGATGAAAGCGCGATAGAGCTCTAACCGCTCTTCGACGACGGTCGCCAAGCGGCGGATGGCCTCCTCGATGTTCTCCGGCGTCTCGAAGCTGAAGTTGATGCGCATGCTGTTCTTGCCCGTCTCTCCATCGGCGAAGAAGGAGTTGCCGGGCACGTAGGTGACGCCGGCTTCGAGGGCGGCGCCCAGCATGGAGTCGGTATCGACGTATTCGGGCAGCGTGACCCACACGAACAGGCCGCCTTCCGGCCGGGTCCAGGTGGCCTCGGGCGGGAAGTATTCGTCGAGGGCGCTCAGCATGGCATCGCGACGGGCGCGGTACACCTTGATGAACTTCTGCAGCGTGCGCTGCCAGGGAGTGTCGGTGAAATAGTGGGCCATCACCAGCTGGTCGAGGGAGCTGCCGCACAGGTCGCTGCCCTGCTTCACCAGATTGACGCGGGAGATGACGTCCTTTTGGGCCACGATCCAGCCGATGCGCAGGCCGGGGGCGAATATCTTGGAGATGGTGCCCAGGTAGATGACGTTCGGATCGAGCGCTTTCAGGGGGATCATGTGCCCTCCGTCGTAACGCAAACGACCGTAGGGATCGTCTTCCACCACGATGAAATCGTACTCGTGGGAGAGCTCTATCAGGCGCTTGCGCCGCTCGGGCACCATGGTCACGCCGCCAGGGTTCTGAAAGTTCGGGATGGTGTAGAGGAACTTCAGCTGCGGGTTGTGTCTCCCGATGCGTTCGAGCTCAGCCTCCAGCAGGTCCATGCGCATGCCCTCGTCGTCGAAGGGGATGCACCGGATATCCGGCTCGTAGGCCGAGAACGCCTGGATGGCCGTGAGGTAGGTGGGGCCTTCCATGAGCACGATATCGCCGGGGTCGAGGAACACCTTGCCGATGAGGTCGAGGGCCTGCTGAGCACCGGAGGTAGGCATCACCTCGTCGGGCTTGCAGCGCACGCCGATGTCGCGCATGAGGTCGCAGATGACCCGGCGCGTCTCGATGCGGCCGTTGGTGGCACCGTATTGCAGGGCTATCTCGCGCTCGTTCTCGATGGCGGCGCGGGTGGCCTTGCGCAGGGCCGCTTGGGGCAGCAGCGAAACATCGGGCATGCCGCCGGAGAGCGAGATCACATCGGCGCTGGTAGCGGCCGAGAACAGATCGCGCACCTTCGAGGAACGCAGTCGTTGCACGCGGTGGGCCGTCTTGTGAGCGACGGTATCGAATTCCATATGAGCTGAGGTCATCGCTGGCTCATCTTTCTGGATCGTTGTTGCTCGGTCCGGACAGGCAATCGCGCAGCAGCGCGGTCGCGGTGCGGAGCGCTCGGAGGGCGAGCAGGTCGTCGTGGAAGCTCACTTCCACGCGGGCCAGCCCCACCGCTTCGTCCAGCCAGACGGTGGTGCCCACGAAGGGCACGGCATCGCTGGGATGCGGGCCGTCGGCATCGGTCGCGGAGCACGCCTCTTCGGCGGTCAAGCGCACCTGTTCGTCTATTATGGCATGTTCCAAGGCATGGGGGACCGAAGTATGGGCCATCACACAGCCGAACGTGCTGCCTTCGTCGTTGATGCACGTATGGTGGGGCAATGTCGGTCGCGCGGATGCGAGGCGGCGGGCTATGGCGGGGGTGGTGTAGCGAGCGCAGTCCGGAGCGATGCGCACGAGCAGCGAGAGACGGTCGGCGCGCACGGCGATGCGCTCGATGGTAAGACCGGCCGGGGCTGTGGCAGCCAACTCGCGCTCGTCGAGCTTCGGGTCGCAGGTCATGCAGGTCATGAGGGAGCGTTCGCGTCGCTCGCGTCGTCGGCTGGCAGGTCGTTGATGTTGTCGAATATGGAGTCTGCCTCGTCAGGGCCGCCGATCGTAGAAGGTGCGCCCTCTTGTTCGTTCAGCCACTGTTCGGCCGACCAAACGGGCTGGGAGCCCTCTCCGCCAGACGACGAGTCGCTGCCGGTGCTCCCGGAAGGGGAGGCGCTGCTGCTGGCATCGCTGGGCGCGCCGTTCAGGGCGAGGACATCGAGGTCGCTCAGGGGCTCGCGGGTGAGGAACGTGAGGTTGCGGCGAATGCCGCCCGTCAGGTCGTTGCGCTCGTCGGTCACCTCGTCGAGGAGCGCTTGAGCAAGCCAACGCACATCGGCGTTCAGCACGGCATCGGCGGTGGTGCGGCCATCGAAGATGACCAGCTCCTGACGGTCGAGAGAGAAGCGGTAAGAACCGTATCCAGCCATGTTCCCGATGGTGAACTCGATGGTCTTATCCTGGGTGTTCAGCCCATAGCGATAGCTGACCGCATCGGTGAGCACGATGGTGTCGGCCGTGATCTCGATGGGGGTCTCGCTGCCCGATACGTACCAGGTGCCCTGGAAGTCGGCATGGTCGTCGTGGGCATACCAGCGCAGCCAGACGAAGCCGCTCACGGCAGCTGCTACCACAGCTAGCAGCAAGAGGAGGAACACGATGCCCACCACCAGGCCCGCGCGGCGCTTCTGTGGCTTCGCCTCGCGCTTTCGGGAGGTCAGCCGCTCGCGTGCGCTGCGCTTGCCGGCTTTCTTATCGTCGCCATCTGGTCTTGTTCCGTCCTCTGCTGCCTGGGCGGCGCCGATGACGGCGAGGGGCGGCAGCTCTTCGAGGGCGGCATCCGCAGCGGTCGGTCCAGACGTGTCGGAAGCAGCGGATGGGCGGGCCTCCGCTGGGTCGGGGATGCCAGGAAAGGGAACGATACGGGGGGAGCCGTTGCCGCGATCAGCCATGGGCGCGCGAGAGACCTTCCGTTCCTGGCGCTATACGGCGAACTGATCGGGTTCGATCACGGTGAGGCCGCCCATGTAGGGCACGAGAGCCTCGGGCACGGTGACCGACCCGTCGGCGTTCTGGTAGTTCTCGAGGATGGCCGCCATGGTGCGGCCCACGGCCAGACCGCTGCCGTTCAGCGTGTAGGCATAGCGGGTGCCCTTGAAGCTGTCCGGGTCACGATACTTGATGTTCGCGCGGCGCGCTTGGAAGTCGGTGCAGCAAGAGCAGGAGGATATCTCCTTGTAGGCGTCGTAGCTGGGCAGCCACACTTCCACGTCGTAGGTCTTCGCGGCGGAGAAGCCCAGATCGCCGGTGCACAGGCTGATGACGCGATAGGGCAGCCCCAGCTTCTGCAAGATGTTCTCGGCGTCGTCCACCATGGCCTCCAGGTCGTCGAAGGCCTCCTCGGGCTTCGCGTACTTCACCATCTCTACCTTGGAGAACTGATGCACGCGGATGATGCCGCGAGTGTCGCGTCCGGCGCTGCCGGCCTCCTCGCGGAAGCAGGGGGTGAACGCGCAGTACTTGAGCGGCAGCTTGTCGGCGTCGATGACCTCGCCGGAATGGATGTTGGTGAGCTGCACCTCGGCGGTGGGGATGAGATAGAGGCCCTCGCGGGTCTTGAACAGATCGTCTTCGAACTTCGGTAGCTGGCCGGTGCCCGTGAGCGTGGTGGAGTTGGCCATGGCCGGACACCACCACTCTTTATAACCGCGAGAGGTATGCTGGTCGAGCATGAAGTTGATGAGCGCACGCTCCAGACGAGCGCCTGCGCCGCCCAATAGGTAGAAGCGGCTGGCGGCCAGCTTCACGCCGCGTTCGAAGTCGATGACGTTCAGGTTGGTGCCAAGATCCCAGTGGGGCAGCGGCTCGAAGCCGTCGGCGGCGAAGTCACGGGGGGTGCCCCAGCGGCGCACCTCGGGGTTCTGCGACTCATCAGCTCCCACCGGCGTGGTCTCGTGCGGCAGGTTCGGCACGCTCAACAGCAGAGCGCGCAGCTCCTCGTCTGCTGCTTCGCGCTCGGCGGAGATGCGATCGAGCTCTTCGTTTATCTCGCGCACATGCTCTTTGATGGTCTCGGCTTCCTCCTTGCTGCCTTCCGCCATCAGCTTGCCGATGTTCTTCGATGCGGCGTTGCGCTCGGCCTGCAGCGCTTCTTCGCGAGCGATGGCTACGCGGCGCGTCTCGTCGAGGCGCGTGAACGCGGCAGTGTCCCACGAGGCGTTACGATTCTTCATGGCCTCCTCGACGAATTCGAGGTTATCGCGCACGAACTTTGCATCCAGCATGGGAGCATCTCCTTCTTGCAGTGCCTATGAACAGTGGATAGTGCTACCAGTATAGCGTGCAAGGGGTATACTTTGAACCGACGAGAAGGGGGATTGTCGGCTAGGGAATGGTGCCGGCTGCGCCCCTTCGTTGAACCTTCGTTCCATTCGGAAAGCGAGCGCCACCGTGGACTTCAACGAGATATACCATTTCCTCTTCGAGACGTTCCCCGGCATGGGAGTGCTCATCGGCAGCGGCCTTGTGATCAGCGTGATCGTGTGCGTGGTGCTCGAACGGCGCACGCGCAAGATGTTCCGTGATCGCGGATCGGCCGATCACGATGAATGGTCTCTGTTCGACGACATTGAAGAAGGCGAGCGGGAAGAGGAAGAGAAGGAGGCGTGATGATCATGATGAGCGCGATGGAAGCGGCGGCGCAAGCGCCTGTGGTGATGTATCGTCGCGAGGCGGACTACATCCCGCGGGTGGCGGCGGTGCACGATCTGTGCGGCTATGGGAAGTGCTCGCTCGGGGTGGCGATACCGGTGCTGTCGGCTGCTGGCTGCGATGTGTGCCCGGTGCCCACGGGCCTGTTCTCGTCTCATACGGCCTATCCGGGCTGGTACATGCACGACACCACGGCCATCCTGGATGATTACCTGAACGCCTGGAAGGGCATCGACGTGGAGATAGATGCCGTGTACTCCGGCTTTCTCGGGGCACCGGAGCAGGTGGACGTCATCCGTTCGCTATACGAGACGTATCCCGATGCGCTTCGCCTGGTCGATCCGGTGATGGCCGATCATGGCAAGGTGTATCCCACCTATACGCCTGAGCTGTGCGACGCCATGGCGTCGCTGGCCGGCGATGCCGACATCCTCACGCCGAACCTGACCGAGGCGGCCATCATATTGGGCGAGCCCATCGGCGAGGAGTGGCGCGGGGCCGACATCACCGATGCGGAGGCCATGGCCATGGTGGACGCACTGGTGGCGCAAGGCGCGAAGCATGTGGTGCTCAAGGGCATCCGCCGCCAAGGCGAGAACGTGGTGCGCAACTTCGTGGGCGGCGTGGACATGGAGCCGTGCGAGGCGTGCAACGAGTATCTGCCCTATATGCTGCACGGTACGGGCGATGTGTACGCATCGTGCCTGCTAGCGGCCGTTATGGCGGGCAAGAGCCTGCAAGCGGCCGTGGAGTTCGCGGGCGATTTCGTTCATGACGCGATGATCGTGTCCTCCAAGCAACCCCATTTCGAGGAGCGTGGCGTGAGCTTCGAGTCGCTGCTCGGGAAAGTGTCGGCGCTGCTCTAGAGCGAGCGGGCGCGATCGGCGATGCCGAGGGCGGCGAACAGGATGCCCACGGCACCGGGCACCAGGGCGCCGGCCATTTGCAGCGGCGTGGCGCTGATGGCTCCGTTGGCGAGATAGGTGCCCACCAGCATGCCTGCCATCAGGATGATGGCGGCCAGCACTGCACCGATCACGTCGAAGGCGAGAGTGCCACGGATGCACAGCACGGCGTAGGCGACTGCGGCCAGCACCCAGCTTCCCGCCACGCACCAGGTGAGCGGGCTTGCGAGGCACGCAAGGGCCGTGTTATTGATGTTCGCGCTGCTGATGGAGGCATTGGCTGAGGTGAGGGCGTTGGCGATGGCCATCCAGTTGGTAAGGTCGCCCGAGCCCAGCGAGGCGAACGCGAAGGCGCTCACAGCAGCGCACAGAGCGGTGGCGCCGGCTTCGATCACCGAGAGCAGCATCCCTGAGAGCACTGGCGAGGCGCTTCCCATGCCCACTGAGCCGAAGAGCGGTTGGGCGAGCAGGGTGAGGGCCGTCTCGAGGCTATAGCGGCCTATCATCCACCACCAGGCGCCGAAGGCCACGGCGAGCGCCGTAGCGACGAGGAACGCCCCGTTGAAGCACAGCATGATGACGAACAGGACGTAGGCTGCCAGTATGCCGATGCTGGGCAAGAAGGCGGAAAGGGCGGCGACGCCCAGCAACAGTACCCAGAACACAGGCACCATCCCGCTGGCGAGGCCATAGACGGCGCTGGGATCGAAGCGGATGTTCACCAGCGCAACGGCGGTCATGAGGGCTGCGCCCAACATGATGGACCCGCGCATGATGAGGTTGCCGCCGCCATCGCCGATGCGGTCGAGCAGAGGTGGCTTGGCGGGATTCAGATCACGGGAGGCAACGGGTTGGCTGCGGGAGCTGCTTCGGTCGCGGCTGTCGCGAGAGGGACGGTCATGGTCGCTCTCATGCCTGTCGCGGGACGTGCGCAGCTCGCGCACGGCAGGAGCGCTCGATGCTCTCGGACGCTGGGAGTCGCGTTCGGTGCGCTCGCGTAGGGCGGCCAGGCGATCGCCCAGATTGACGTGGGCCTTTGCGGTGCCCGCGCCATAGGCGTCCCGGGCGTATTCTCCGGCATCGTCATCGCTCTTCTCGGTGGCGGCTTCGAGGGGCGCACCTTGCACGGTGGCGGCCAAGATGCGCGTGCCCTCCCTGACATTGCCCAGGTAGGGTGCCAGGGCTTCTGCGAACTCGGCCACGGTATCGTAGCGCTCGTCCACATCGCCATGGAGGGCGGCGAACATGATGTCGTCCACCCGCCTATCGAGGGATTCCCAGCATAGCGACGGCAGCACGAGCTCGGCATCCTCGATGGCGGTCTCGGCGGTCTTCAAGCTGTCGGCGAAGAAGGGGTTCACGCCGCTGAGCATCTCGTAGGTGAGGCTGGCGAGCGCCCATTCGTCGGTGCGGCCGTCCAGCTTCTGCTGGCGCATCTGCTCCAGCGGCATGTAGCCGATGGTTCCGCCGCCGGCCGTGCCGTGGCCCGATGCATCCACTAGGGTGGACAGGCCGAAGTCGGTCACCTTCACGATGCCCTTGCTGTTGATCACCACGTTCTCGGGCTTTATGTCGAGATGCAGCACATGGGCCGCATGGGCCACTTCGAGGGCGTGGGCCACAGAGGTGAAGATGGCAGCGATGATGTCGAGGTCGATGTCGTCTTTCAGCTCGTTCATGAGCTGGGCGAGGGTCTTGCCCTCGATGTATTCCATGATGATGTAGACCGTGGTGCCGTGCAGCTCGCAGTCGTATACCGTGACGATATTCGCGTCGTTGAGCTGGGCGATGGTGCGGGCTTCCTTCAGCCCGGGAATGTGGGCGAAAGGGTCGGCCGCGGCGCTGTCGGCACTGGAGGGCGCGCTGGCCACGGTGGCGAGCACTGTGGTGAGCGAGCTTTCGGATGGGCCGCCGGCGTTGAGGAACGAGGCGTTGGCGGTGTCCGGATCATGGGTGGGCGCGCCGGCGGTCTGGCCGAGCGGCACCGTGAGGTGCTCGTTGGCGCCCCCGCCATGAGCGCTGCGCACCTCGGCGGCGTTGAGCCGCGTGCGGCGACGGGCGCGATGCTCGTCGAGGGCGTCGAGGAATGCCGGCTCTTGGGGGTAGGAGGGACCGGTGGGCACCGGATGGGTGCCGTCGGAGGCCCATTCCCCGAACGAGAGCTTCTCGCCCGGCATAGCGAGGATGCCCGCCTCGTGCATGATGCGCTTGGCGCTCATGCGGTTCACAGCATCGATGCGCGCCTGCTCTTGAGCCCGCATGGCCTCGGTGGCCTCTTGGGCGATGCGCTGGGCATGTTCGACGTCGGCGGCGGACAGCTCGATGCGCTTGATGGCCACATCGCGTTTGAGATGGGTGTCGTAAGCGCGGAACACCGTGGCATAGCCGCCCGCACCAGCAGTGCCGACGATGCGGTAACGGTCGAGTATGAGCGTGCCTTGGACCACGGTCTGCGCGATGCCCCTTCTGGTTCGTTCACGGTGCGTTTCAGGGTATTTTGGTCGTACCTGTCTATGCTAGCACAAACCGGTGGCCGCCTCTCGCTCTGAAGCCTCGAAGAGCGGGAGGCTCCCACTGCGTTGGGAGCATCGAGGGGGCTCATGACGAGCCCAGGGGGCGATGGCTTGTGGGGCGGTGCGCGAACAGGGACATTCCGAATTCGGAATATTTATTTATCGAATACTGCTGGAAAAACATTCTGCAATCGGTATATTTAGGGAATGCTCCGTGGGGGAAGAAGGCGAGGCGATCATGCTCACGACGAAAGAAGCGGCCGAACGGTTGGGGGTGAGCACGCGGCGCGTGACCGAGCTGGTTCGTGGCGGCGACCTGAAAGGCGAGCGATTCGGGCGGTCATGGATGGTAGACGAAGCGGCGGTAGAGCAGCGTCTTTCGCGACAGCCGCGCCCTGGCCGTCCGTTGATGGGGGAGCGAGATGAGCGCAATCTCTCTCGTCATACTCTGATGAACCGCGAACATCCCGTCATCGACTTCACCTACGATCGTCGCACGCGGGAGGTGGGCGAGCTGAAAGCACGCGAGGGGCTGGCCTGGCGTCCCTTGGGTATCGGGCGTTTGGATAAAGAGCCGAACCGCTATGACCTTGCAGCATGGATTCGAGCTCGCAGCATCCCTGACATACGGCCCCATCTGTCCGAGGAGCTGCAAAGGCTCGGGCTGGGATCGGCGCCCGAGCTCATGTTCTCCTCGCTCGGCCTGAGCTTGTCCGACCAGTATTGGTTCAAGCCCTTGGGCACCGACATCTCCTGGCGCGATGTGAACTTCTTCGAGAACGAGTACGCTCACGGCGTACGGGGGATAGGGTGTCTCGCTTCGGCGGCTAGCGGGGGAAGGACGCCCGACGCCTCTACCGATGGCATGCTCGCGAAGAGTTGGGTCCGTGAGGGCGGCGCAGACTGGCTGCTGAAGGGGGGCACGGGCAATGAGAACCGTGAGCCGTACAACGAGCTTCTCGCAACGAAGCTGCTCACACGCCTGTTGCCGAAGGAGAGCTTCGTCGAATATCAACTGGCCGAACGCCACGGCCTGACATGTTCTGCCTGCAAGACCATGGTGGATGCCCACACCGAGCTCATCTCGGCCCAAGATGTGCTGTGCGGTTTTGGGGCAACGGAGGGGCGTAGCATCCATCAAGGATATATCAGGGCGCTCGAAGAGCTCGCTGTGAAGGATGCGCGGGGGAGCATCGACCGCATGATCGTGATCGATCACCTGATGGCGAACTTCGATCGGCACGAGCGCAACTTCGGTCTGATCCGCGATGCGGAGAGCCTCGACCATTATCGGGTGGCACCGCTGTTCGATCATGGCAGCGGCTTCTGTGCTCGCGCCACCACTAAAGAATTGCAGCGCGGGCCTTATCGTTGGGTCAGCCATCCTTTCGAGGAATATCCCTCTCAGCAGCTCGCGCTGGTGAGCGACCTGTCATGGTTCGACCCTTCTTTGCTGGACGGCTTCGCAGACGAGATAGCGCAGGTGCTCGGCGAGAATCCAGCGCTCGACGAAGAGCTCATCGAGGCAGTACAGCGCCAGACTGCTCGCCAGCTGAGAACGGTCACCGACCTTGCTGCCGAGCGCGGCTTCCTCGTAGCCGGCTGGTAAGGGGTCTTCAGGAGAAGGCGCTCTTTTGGCGCGGCTAGGGCGGCATGCTCGCGACGTTAGGCGGCTTGTCGCTGCTACGATGGTCAACCCCGGATCAAGCTTGTAGCTTGCGGGGTAGACGGCTCCGTTCTTAGGGAGGGCTCGTTGCTTTCTGAGCTTATCAGTCGATTCGATGATCGCTAGCACGATCGGGCAAAACGCAAAGAGCCCTGTATAGGTGACCAGCTTCGACCTCCATTTGATGCGGGGTAGCCCGCAACCTGATGTTCAGGGGATGGTCTAGCGCTCATGTTCTACTAGCGTGTTTAGAATACGAACATTCATCCATAGCGGGCCGATCGCCATCCGAAGGCATTTTCGGGCGCTTGTCCTGGCGATCGACCCTGAGCATATCGTAAGCTGCCGTTTACAGTTGCTGGGCGCAGAATCTTCATAATCGGAAACGACAGCCTTTTACGCTGGGGCGTTTTCTTCGTACCATCCGGTTTTAAGTGAGGCGATCGGAATTATTCTTTGAAGTCGTTTTCGGGGCGTGATATATTCCGGGTTGCCAAACTGTGGAGTACCCGGTGGGGGACTTCGCAAAACTGAATATCCATCACGTTGCGTAATTCGTCCGAATATGACGCGAGGAAGGCATCTGCCTCCGGTAGCGTCGTATTCGTGAAGGAATTCATGTTTTGCGATACTCCACAGTTTGGCGACTGTGGCGGATGCCCTCCTCACGTCGTCGCTAACTGATGAGCGTTCTAACAGCAGGGTCTCCTCCGCAGTGTGAAATCGACGCACTAGCCGGAAGGAGCGGGTCGCCATGCGAGCCTCTGTTGCCTCTCGCAGCACCAAGCTGCTGTCAATCTTCTTCGCTGCCACATTGGTGTTCGGACTCGTGCCCGTTGCGGCTTTCGCCGAGACGGGCGATGCTGCTGCTGGGACGATTCCGGATGATGTTGCTGGAAGCGTTTCCGCCGAAGATTTCACCAGCGAAGCTCTTCAGAACGAATCTGAAGACGATGCTGTGGCGTCATCCGATGGAGAAGGTCCGTCTGAAGGCGGTGCGGGAAGCGATGATGTTGAGGATCCTGTCTCGGCTACTCCTGCTGGTGGCATCATCAACGAGGAGCTGCCGCTCGATGCGGTGGTCGCGCAAACGGAGTCCACGAAGAGCTTCTTCCTTGCTAGGGCCTTGGAGTCTACCCGTACAGTGCCCATGGTGAGCGCGAAGCTGCCCATCGATGACGGTTCCGAAGAGGAAGGCGTGGGGGCTGGGGAAGGCGCAGAGGAAGGGACTCCTAAAAGGGAGGTCTCTACTAGCTCTACCGTAATGGGCGCTTTCGAGCGGGATGGTATGACCTTCGCGATCGAGGCTGACGGCGAAAGCGTGGCGCTCATGGCGGTCGATTATGCGAAGCTCCCCAAGGAGTTCGTGGAGAAGCAAGTGATCGCTATTCCTGAGACGGTGTCGCCCGATGCCGTCGATTCCTACAGCGTGACGCGCATCGCGAACGGGGCATTATCCTCCCTCAAGAAGAAGAATGCGAACCCTGATCATGCGGGGGCTCGTGCGCTGTTCTCCGACGAAGAGCTACTTTCTGAAGCCGGGATAGACCCGGCGGAGGTCGAAGCATTCCTGACCGATGAAAGCGCCGCTGGCACGGCACGCGGAAGCGAGGATGCTGACGCATCCTCTGATGTGCAGGCCCAAGTTGAAGGATGTGCCTCCGGAGAAGAGGTGGCCGCGAAGTCTTCTGAAGGCGACGGATCATCTGATCCTGTTGACGGAACCGAACCGTCTGTTTCTGTCGAGGGCGATGAGTCTGTCGATCCTGCTGAGGTCGATAAGACCTCCTCTGGCGAGGTGCGCACCATCGTTTCCATGGATGGCGATGTTGCGAAGCTCGATGACGGCTCCACCTATGTGTTCAAGAATCCTCTCGCAGGATGCACGGGCATCCTTGCTGCGAACATACCTTCATCCGTCTCTTCCATCGAAGATGAAGCCTTCGCAGGGTTCGAGACCCTGCAATATATCGTCGTCTCGGACGACAATCCTGAATACGCTTCTTACGATGGTGCTCTCTACAGCGCCGATCTTGCCACTTTACGGCTCATTCCCGAGGGCCGAGTGGGCGCTGTCCGGGTCGCACCTAATGTGACCGATGTCGATCCCGAGGTGTTCTCGCATTGCCCCTTAGTGGATTGCATCGTTGCTGACCCGGATGGCGCAGTACACGAAATAGCCCATAAAAGAATATTGAGCGATAATTGTGAACTCTCCTCGATCTTTTCTCCCTTGGAACATCTTGCTGATACCGCTCTGATATCGTCTTATCGGTTGAAATCGAACACTCATATCCCCCCTGAGGGCGGCGCATCGCTCCTTTTCGACCCTGCTGCTGACCATCCGGATGCCCGGCAAACCTTTGCCGTTACGTATTACAGCGGCTACATAATCGGTTCATGGAGGGTTGGTTGCGGCAGCACCATTGCAGGTGTTAAGGATTGGACAAGTAAGTCAGGAACTGGTTCGAAGCGTGAGTTCCTGGGGTCCCCTGGCTTCTGGCGGTGCGTAGACGGCTACATAGAATGGTTTCCTCAGGCCTCCTCGGTCACTGACTGTGTTGGGGTGCGTTGGTACATACTAGATACGGACATCGCTGCAGCCAAGAAGGTCTGGTATTACGGACTCTCAAAGGACAAAATCGATATTCCGGTCCCTTCAAACTGGACGCGATCTCCGGGTCTAACGTTTTATGTACAGTGCAAGGAAGAGCTTTCTTTCGACATTACCTGGAACTCAAACGGGGGGAGCGCGGTCTCCGACTGGTCGGTGCCACAGGGGCAGTCACTAGCCAATAACACCACCGGCAACACCTCCCTTCCTAAACCTACGCGCACCGGGTGGGTGTTCGACGGGTGGTACAAGTCGAACTCGAGCTTCACCTCTGCCAACAAGCTCTCCTCCACGCTCTCTTCCACGACCCCTACAGCTGACACCACTTACTACGCCCGCTGGAAGATATCGTGGACGTGGCGAGCATACGGGACCACCTCCGGCGCGACGCAGATCGTGAAGTATTCGCCGGGCGACTACTCGACCTCCACCGCTTACAGCGCGGTATCCGCTACGGCACCGTCGAGCTGCTCCAACAAGCCTGTGGGCTGGGAGCTCTCTACTTGGTCGCGGAGCTCTACGAACAACTCCGGCGCCATATCCCCTGGTTCCACCGTCGCCCCTTACAGCACCGCAGGTTCTTTCACGTACTACGCTCGATGGAAGGCGCAGATCAAGAGGAACCTCAACACGGGCAACGGTGCTTCTGTGGATGTGAGCAACCTGACCACGATCTACGCGAGCGGCTCTGCGCCCACCGCGACCTACAAGCCAAGCGACGTCTCGCGCACGGGCTACACCTTCGATGGCTGGAACGTCGATTACGAGAGCGCATCGATCGCCGATGACAACTCCAAGTACAAGAACGTCACCGTCACCTTCAAAGGGGCCGCCACGATCGTCGCGCAGTGGACGCCGGAGAAGCGCAACGTGACCTGGAATGCCACAGGTGGTACCGACCGCACCACTTCCGCTGACTACGACACTCAGCATACGGCTCCTACTCAAGGAACGGGCTCGACGCAGACGAGCCTCTCCGGTTGGACGCTCGAGGGCTGGTACACCGACGCCGCCTGCACCACAGGGCGCATAGCTCCAGGCGGCAAGACGGCGGCGGTCACGGCCAACACCACCTACTACGCGAAATGGACCCGCACGATAACCTTCAAGGCCCAAGGGGGCTCGGGAGGCGACAAGACCGCCACCGCCACGAGAACGGGTTCGGACAAGACCGGCACCTTCACCACCCCTGCCGCTCCCACAAGATCCAACTGGACGTTCAAGGGATGGACCGCTTCTGCCACCGGCACCTCCTACACCGCGGCCAACAAGTCCACCACCTCGGCCACCGCCACCTGGTACGCCCGCTGGGAGATGAGCGTGACCCTGAACGCGAACGGCGGCGCCCTCGCCAGCGGGGTGACATCTCCCATCAAGGTGCTGAACTCGGGCACCTCGCCCTTCGATAACCATGTGCAGCTCTCAGCCGGCATCCCTGTGCGCACAGGCTACGCCTTCGATGGCTGGCGTGCTGGGAGCGCGAGCGGAGCTCGCGTCGACGCGAACGGAACCGTCCCGGCGGGCACGATAGGGGGCGACCAGACGCTCTACGCCGCATGGAGGATCAACACCTACCATCTTTCCTGGGACGTCCCCCACGGCAGCCATGCCAACCGCACTTCCGACTTCACGGTGGAGGACTGCCCGATAGCGATGGGCGCTGCGATCCCCGATGCGGGATACGCCTTCCAAGGTTGGTCGGGCACGGGGATAGCAGCAGGCTCGAATTCCTTCACGGTGACGAGCTCGATGCTCGAAGGCAAAGGTGATGGCGAGACGCTCGCCTATGCTGCCTCCATCACAGCGAACCCCTACACGGTGCGTCTGCATGCTAACGACGGCACCGATGCGGTGGCCTCTCATGATGTTGCCTATGACGCTGCCGTCTCGTCCGTATCCATTCCGAAGCGCTACGGTTACGCTTTCGCAGGGTACTGGACCAAGGACGCCGACGGAACCAAAGAAGAGCTCTATTTCGACGAGGACGGCTCCTACGTACGGGATTCCGGTGTCTGGAAGGGCCTATCCGATGTCGATCTGTACGCCTGCTGGACGCTCATGGCCAACCTGGAAGTGCCCATCAACGCTCCCGGAACCGTCGGTCTCGCGGTCGATAGGGCGACCGTGGTAGGGGAGGACGCGGCAGGGGTCCTCACGGGCGAGAGCGTGAGCGGTGCCCTCCGCTCGGCGGTGCCTCAGGAGGTGCCCGTGGCGTCGATCGAGCTGGAGGCCTTGCAAGGCGCTGATGGCTCGACCGTCGTGTCGCGCATTCTCGGTGCAGGCAATCCCGAGAGGTGCGGGGTGGAAGTATCGCTCGGGAGCTCGAACAAGGCTTTGCTGCGCCTGGCTGGAGAGACCTCCTCGATGCTATGGGTTCCTGCGGCCGGATCCGCTCCGAGGATACCCGCTGCCGTATCGGCTCCGGAGAACGCGAGCGGAGAGGGCATCGTCACCGATGACCTGGGCAACGCAGGGCACATGGGAGAGCTTCCCTTGAGCTACGCCATGAGGCTGTTCCCTGGCTTCGACGTCTATAGGATGCCCGAAGAGGATACGACCAGCGAGCCTGCCGCCCGCATCGTGTTCACGGTCGATCTGACAGGGCTCTCGCGAGAGGAGTTCTGAGCGCTGACAGAAGAGCACAGGAAGGAACAGCTTCCTGTGCTCTTTTCGTAGCAGCGGACGCAGCGAGGCGAGCGCGGCAGAGGGTTCCCCGCTGTATGGAGGAGGCGCGAGAGAGTGCAAGGCTCAAGAACAAAAGTACCGTAGTATGCTAACATATGTTCCATGAAATCAGGGGAGCGCACATATTGTTGCATCGACTTGAAGAGCTTCTATGCCAGTGTGGAATGCGCTGATAGAGGACTCGATCCCTATGAGACCGACCTGGTGGTGGCCGATCCGGCCCGCGGGGAGAAGACCATCTGTCTGGCGGTGTCACCGGCGCTGAAGGCGAAGGGGGTGCCCGGCCGCTGCCGGGTGTTCCAGATCCCGAAGCACCTCTCCTATATAAAGGCTCGGCCGCGCATGCGGCGCTATATGGAAGCGTCTGCTCAGATAGTGCGCATCTATCTGGAATACGTGAGCGCCGAAGACATGCACGTGTATTCCATCGACGAGTGCTTCATCGACCTGACGCCCTATCTCGGACTCTATGGCAAAACGGCTAAAGAGCTGGTGAACATGCTGCGCGAGGAGGTGCTGCGCCGCACCGGCATCACGGCCACGGCTGGCATCGGTCCCAATCTGTTCTTGGCGAAAGTAGCCCTCGACATAACGGCCAAGCACGTGGACGACAACATCGGCTTCCTCGACGAAGAGCTGTTCTGCGAGCAGATATGGGACCATCGGCCCATCACCGACGTGTGGCAGATCGGCCCTGGCATCGCCCGGCGGTTAGAGGCGCACGGCATTCGCGACCTGCGCGGCGTGGCCCATGCCAGCATCGACATGCTCTATCGCGAGTTCGGCGTGAACGCCGAATACCTCATCGACCATGCTTGGGGCCTCGAGCCGTGCACCATCGCCGACATCCATGCTTACGAGCCGAAAGGGAGCTCGCTCGGCAACGGGCAGGTGCTGCCATGCGATTACTCCTTCGAAGAAGGGCGCATGATATTGCGGGAGATGGTGGATGAGACGGTGCTCGACCTGGTGGGGAAGGGATTGACGACGGACCATGTGAGCCTGTACGTGGGTTACCGCAAAGACGAGGGCCTCGCGGGCCACCGAAGCGCGAGCCGCAAGCTGTCCTCCCACACCAGCTCGTTTCGCAAGCTGTGGACCATCATGGAAGAGCTCTACAACGAGACGGTGGATGCGAGCCGTGCCATTCGCCGCGTCAACATGGCGTTCGGCGGCCTCATGCCTGAAGAGCACACCACGCGCGAGCTGTTCGCCGATACCGCCGCCGAAGAGGCGGAGCACGACCGTCAGGAAGCCATCTTGGCCATCAAGAAGAAGTTCGGCACCGATGCTGTGATGAAGGGGACGTCGCTGAAGGAGAAGGCGCGCGGCTATGAGCGCGCCCATCAGGTAGGGGGCCATCATGAGTGAGCCGAACGAGCGTGATGCGGTCTATGCTGCGCTGCGGGCGGCAGCCGCGAAGAGCGAGCATCCCGAGCGCTACATCCTCGGAAAGCCCCACCCTGATCGTGCCAAGCAGTTCAAGCCCTTCGCTGCCCTGCGCGGCTACACAGACATCATCGCAGAGGAAGTGGAAGCCTTGGGCAGAGACGACGCTATCGGATCGCGGTCGGAGGTGCCTGAGCCGATGGACTGGGAGTGATGTCGCAGGATCACAGTGCAGACATTCGTTTTCAGGGGAAGAAGATAAGAGAAAGTGGTGCGGGTGAAAGGACTTGAACCTTCATGGGCCGAAGCCCATACGGACCTGAACCGTACGCGTCTGCCAATTCCGCCACACCCGCACACCAGAGGTGTCGCGCCGCGCTTCCCTTGAGGGGACGTCGAGCGCAACTCGTTAATCATACCCGAGGCAGGGAAAGCGTGCAAGGGTGAGTTTTGCTATACTCGAATGCAAGAAACGACGAGGCACGGTCTAGGTAAGGACGCAGGGCTCACGAACATGGAAGATCTCCCTAATGGTTTCACTGGCTTCTCTCGCCGCGACCCCAATTTCGAGTCGGCGAGCGAGGCTTTGCGCAAGGCTGAGATAGCCCGTCAGTCCATAGACTTCTCCGATCGCGACCGGGAGCATCGTATCGCCCAAGAGGCATCCCGAGCGGCGCGCAGCGGTTGGCAGGCGAACCTCGATGGACTGCCTCGTCTCGACCAGATGGGCAGCTTGTGGGGCGGCGGCCCGAGCGTGGGCGGTGCGCAGGATGTGAGCCGCTTCGTCAATTCCGTGGAATACAACGGCATCCTCGACAGGCGCTTCGATCTGGAGAAGATCACGGCTATCCCTGAGAAGGACCGCCGCTGGGCGTGGATAGAGATCGACCGCAGCGCTATCCAGAACAACATGGCCGAGGCGCGTCGCGCCTGTACCCCTGGTACGAAGATCATGGCCGTGGTGAAAGCGGACGGCTACGGTCACGGTGCCGTGCCAGTGGCGAAGACCGCCGTGAACTCCGGAGCGGAATATTTGGGAGTGGCCACGGTGGATGAGGGCATCGAGCTGCGCGAGGCGCTCATCAACGCACCCATCTTGGTGCTGAACGAGCCGCCGGCGACGGCCATCCCGTTGTTGTTGGCCTACAAGCTGATGCCGAGCGTCTACACGCCGGAGTTCGCTGTGCGCTACGCCGAAGCGGCCGACATGGTTGATCAGCGGGCACCTTATCACCTGGCGGTGAACACGGGCATGAACCGCATCGGCGTGCGTCATGAGGAGGCGCTCGGGTTCATGAAGCAGATCGGCTTCCATCGCGCTCTTGACCTGAAGGGCGTGTTCACCCATTTCGCCACGGCCGATTCCCCTGAGGTGTTCGATTTCGACATACAGTTGCGGCGCTTCACCGAGGTGATCGATGACCTGCGCGCTGCGGGGGTGAACCCTGGGCTCGTCCATGCGGCGAACTCGGCGGCGCTGTTCCGCTATCCAGAGGCCCATTTCGACATGGTGCGCTTGGGCATCGCTCTTTACGGCTATCATCCGTGCCCCGAGACGCGTCGGATGGCGAATCTGAAGCCCGCCATGAGCGTGCACGCGCGCGTGACCGATGCGAAGACGGTGCCTATGAGCGAGGGCGTCAGCTACGGGCTGAACTATCGCAGCCCCGGTTCGGTGAAGATATGCACGGTGCCTTTGGGCTATGCCGATGGCCTGTGCCGCGGGCTCTCCGGTCGCATCGACTTCCTCGTCGATGGCGTGGCCTTTCGACAGGTGGGCGATATCTGCATGGATCAATGCATGTTCGAGGTGGACCTGCGCACCTACAACAACCGCCGCGGCGTGAACCCGCAGATCGGCGATGAGGTGATGATCGTGGGCGAGCAGAACGGCATCGCGGTGACCATCGACGAGCTGGCCGATCTGATGGGGACCATCCCCTACGAGATAACCCTCGGCTTCTCCCAGCGTCTGCCGCGGCTCTATAAATAGGAAGGCGGCCTCAGAATGCCGGAGAAGAAGCAGCCCATCCCCCTCGATAGCATTCGCGCCCAGGTGGAACGGTGTCATCGCTGTCCGTTGGCCGAAGGGCGCACGCACACCGTGTTCGGCACTGGCGACCCTCATGCGCGGGTGCTGATCGTGGGCGAGGCGCCGGGTAAGAACGAGGACCTGCAAGGGGAGCCGTTCGTGGGCGCGGCCGGCAAGTATCTGAGCGAGCTTCTGGCCATCGCGGGGCTGACCCGCGAGGAGGTGTTCATCGCCAACGTGCTGAAATGCCGCCCGCCCTCTAACCGCGACCCTCGTCCGGAAGAGATCGAGGCGTGCACGCCCTATCTGCGAGAGCAGACGCGCAGCATCGACCCGGAATACATCGTCACGCTGGGAAACTTCTCCACTAAGTTCATCCTGAAGACGGAGGTGGGCATCACGCGCCTTCATGGGCAGCTGCATCGGGCCGGGCGCTTCAAGGTGTTTCCCATCTTCCATCCGGCAGCGGCGCTCTACGACGGCAAGAAGCGCGAGGCTCTGGAGAACGACTTCGTTACCTTGGGCGAGTTGCTGGCTCGGCCCGATGCGCGCGGAGAAGGGTCGACGGTTGCTTGCGGTGGCGCCTCTGTCGCGCCTGAAGAGCGCTGAGGGCGTCGTTTCAGTGGCAGAGCGCACGTCATTCGGGGCCTGCGACGGGGCGGGTGCATTCGATGCGGTGGCCTACATCAACGCGCCCTCATGGCAGGCATCGCGACTGGGGCTGCATCGCATGGAGGAGCTGTTAGAGCGGCTCGGGCGTCCCCAGGATAGCCTGAGGTTCGTTCACGTGGCCGGCACCAACGGCAAAGGCTCCACCTGCGCCTACATCGCTTCGGTGCTGCAGGCTGCGGGGCTTTCCACCGGCTTGTTCACCAGTCCTTTCATCGAGACCTTCGAAGAGCGCATTCGCGTGGATGGGGCGGTCATCAGCGCTGCGGAGCTGAAGCGAGCGACGTTGCGGGTGCGCGATGCGGCTGAAGCCATGGCCGCCGAGCCAGAAGGGGAGCACCCGACGGAGTTCGAGCTCATGTTCGCGGTGGCCTTGGTGCATTTCCGCGCTGCTGGTTGCGCGGTGGCCGTGGTGGAGGTGGGTCTGGGCGGTCGTCTCGATGCCACGAACGTCATAGAGGCACCGGTCGTGTGCGCTATCACCCGCATCGGATACGATCATACGGCTCTGCTCGGCGACAGCATCGCTGCCATCGCCGGGGAGAAGGCGGGCATCATCAAGCCGGGCGCTGCGGTGGTCACCTGCGAGCAGGTGCCCGAGGCGGCATCGGTCATCGCTCGCGTTTGCGAAGAGCGAGGATGCTCGTTGCGGGTGGTGCGCAGCGACGAGGTGACGGTGGGGGCGATCGATTGGGAAGCCGTGCCCCCGCGCCGCTCCTTCGCTTTCGACGGCATCTGCCACGAGACCGCGCTGCTCGCTTCCTATCAGCCTGAGAACGCGGCGGTGGCGTTGGGCGTGTGCGCGGCGCTGCGTCGAGCCGGTTGGCCCGTCGATCGACGGAGCGAGCAGGAAGGCATCGCATCCGCTCGCTGGCCTGCACGGTTCGAGGTGCTGGGCGTCTCCCCGCTGCTCATCGTGGACGGTGCTCACAACCTCGATGGGGCCCGTGCGCTGGTAGCTTCGCTCGCGGAAGTGCAAGCTGGCAGGGCGCAGAGCGGTGGTGGGGTCATCATGGTGATGAGCGTGCTCGCCGACAAGGACTACGAAGCCATGGTGGCGACCCTCGCGGCTCGGGCCCAGGCGTTCTTCACGTTCACAGCGCCGAGCCCTCGTGCATTGAGCGCCGAGGAGCTGGCTGTCTGTGCTCGCACGGTGGCTCCGAGCGTAGAGGCACATTCGTGTTCGAGCGCTTCGGCGGCTCTGGAGGGCGCTCTCGCTCGCGCTGATGTCGACGATATCGTGGTCGCTTGCGGCAGTCTCTATTCGGTAGCGGATGTCAAAAAGGCAGCTCAGAAGCTGGGAGGGATCGGCTGATCGAAGGGGTCCTGCCCGCGAAGCGAGCGGGTCGGTCCGATGGCCTTCGTGACAAGGAGAACGTCGTGACAAGAAGAACGCCCCTGCGGTCATCGACCACAGGGGCGTTCTTCGGTCTTAGGGTCGTAGTGCGATCGGCCGCTGGGCTAGTCAGCCTGCTTGAGGAGGCCGTAGCCGCCGTCGTTGCGGCGATAGAGCACGCACACTTTGCTGGTGTCGCGCTCGGTGAAGGCATAGAAGTCATGGCCGATGAGGTCGATCTCGATGAGGGCCTCGTCCACGGTGAGGGGAGCGAAGTCGATCTCCTTGGTGCGGACCACTTCATCATCGGCCAGCTCGCTCATCAGCTTATCGAGGTCGAGCTCGGTCTCCGGATGGGCATCCTCGTGCACGTAGTCGACGATCTTCTCGGTGGCGCGGGTACGCTTGTCGATGATGCGGGTCTTGTACTTGCGCAGCTGACGAACCACCTTAGCGGCGGCCACGTCGATGGCGGCGTACATGTCCTCTTCGGTCTCTTCCACGCGGGCCAGATGACCCTTTACCAGCACGGTCACCTCGCAGACAGCAGGGCGCGGATTGGCCGGGTTCTTCTCTTGGCGCAGGACGACCTCGACGGAGGTGGGGTCGACGTCCAGCACTTCGATGGCACCGCCGATCTTCTCTTCCGCGTAGTTGCGAAGAGCGTCGGTGACGAGCATTTTGCGTCCAGAAACGATGACATCCATGATGATTACCTCGCAAGAATAGACCGATAGATACAGTACCTAGGATACCTTAAATAGCACTGCGGAAACGGCGGAATCGCGTGGCGGCACAGCAACGCTTCCGTAGTGGTTCGGTAACGAAATGGTATCATGCCTCACCATGAACGTGCGCAGGCCCATGGCTTGCGAAAGACTGGAAGATCATGGAAGCGCCCGCGAGCTCGCGAGGCCGTCGATTCACGGGAGCGATCGCGATGACCCACGAAGAAGAGCCAGGCTATGAGCGTCCGAGCGGCACGAACCCCGACCCTCACGACATCCTCATCGACGAGGTGAAGGGGCATCATCGTCGCTTCATGAAGCTCATCCATCTCACGCACTCCTCCACGCGCGCCGCTGGCGTGATGCTGGGGGCGGCCATCGTGTCCATCATCATCGCCAACACCGGGCTCTACGAGGGCTTCTTGGAGTTCTGGTCCACCCATGTGGCGGTGAGCATAGGCGAGCTTCATGGCGAGATGTCGTTGCTGCATGTGGTGAACGATCTGCTCATGGCGCTGTTCTTCCTGCTCATCGGCTTGGAGATAAAGTACGAGACCACCGTGGGCGAGCTCACGAACATCCGCCAGGCCGCGCTGCCCATCATCGCGGCGATGGGCGGCGTGCTCATGCCCATCGTGGTGTATTCGCTCATCAACGCGGGGGATCCGGCCACCGCGGGCGGTTGGGGCGTTCCAACGGCCACCGACATCGCGTTCGCTCTGGGCATCATGGCGCTTTTGGGCGATCGGGTGCCCACGGGCGTGAAGGTGTTCCTCTCGACGCTGGCCGTGGCCGACGACATCATCGCCATCCTGGTCATCGCCATCTTCTACGGTGCGGCTCCCTCGATCCCGTGGCTTCTGGCCGCGGCGGCGGTGCTGGTCGTGCTCATCGTGATGAACCGGATGCACGTGTTCGCGCTGACCCCCTACATGCTGGTGGGCATGGTGCTGTGGTTCTGCGTATACCTGTCGGGGGTGCATGCCACCATCGCTGGCGTGCTGCTGGCCATCGCCATCCCCAGTGGTTCGCGGGTGAAGCTGAGCAACTTCTTGGATTGGTCGCGGGAGCGGGTGGAAGAGGCTGGCGAGATCTACGATGCCGATGCGCCCGTGGTCACGCAGCCCGAGTACATCACCACGGTGAAGTCCATCTCGCGCATCTCCCGCCAGGTGCTGCCGCCGGTCACGCGGCTGGAGCACAAGCTTCATCCGTGGGTGTACTTCGCGGTGCTGCCGCTGTTCGCTCTGGCGAACGCTGATGTGAGCTTCGCTGGAAGCGACATCGGCGCCATGTTGGGCAGCCCAGTGCTCATGGGCGTGTTCTTCGGCCTGGTGCTGGGCAAGCCGCTGGGCATCATGCTCTTCAGCTTCCTGGCCGTGAAGCTGCGCATAGCCAGCCTGCCGGAGCGCGTGAACTGGATGCACATGCTGGGCGCCGCCATATTGGGAGGCGTTGGCTTCACCATGGCCATCTTCGTGGCGAACCTGGCTTATGCCGACCCTTCTCTCATCGCTGACGCGAAGCTGGCCATCCTGACGGCATCGTTGGTGGCGGGCGTGGTGGGCTTCGTCGTGCTGTACCGCCAAGCCGCCTCCGCACCGGAAGAGAACGACCCGGAGGCCACAGCGAAGGAGCCGATGATCTTCTGAGACGCTCGCCCCTTGATGGTGCGCTGTCTGTCGGCGCCGTTCCGTGGCGAACTTGTGTTCGTTGATGAGGGTGGAGCGCGGTCGCTTATACTAGAGGCATCATGCTGCTCGCTTCGGTCATATTGGACATTCCTACCCAGGCGCTCGATGCGCCCTATGCTTATGCGGTCGATGACGGCACGACCGCCCAGGATGTCCACTGGGCAGAGGTGGGCTGTGCGGTGTTGGTGCCCTTCGGGCGTCGCCGCGCCATCGGGTTCATCGTGGCGCTGGAGGAATGCGAGCCGAGCTCGTTGCCCGAGGGGGTCGATCCGACGAAGCTGAAGACCATCGATCGGGTGGTCTCGAAGCCCTACTTCGATGAGGAGGGAGCTGCCTGCGCCCGCTATGTGGCCGAGCGCTACGTAGCGCCTCTTTCTGCGTGCGTGCGCCTGTTCACGCCGCCTGGCGGCGTGCCGCGGGTGGTGCAGGGCCGCAACGGCGGTTGGCGCTTGGAAGAGCCGGCCACCGCCGAGGTGGACGACCGCTGGGCGGTGCTAGGGCCTGCGGCCGATAGCTTCGAGCCGCGGAAGAACGCCGTGAAGCAGATCGCCGTTCTGGAGGCGTTGCGCAAGGGCGATCTGAGAGTGAGCGAGCTTTCCGTGGAGTTCGGATCGGTCTCTTCCACGTTGAAGGCGCTCGAAGAGAAGGGGGCCGTTCGCATCGAGCGGCGCCGTCGGATGCGCGGGGCGCCTGGCGCGTCCGGCCTGGCTGCCCCGGCGAGCTTCGCTGTCGGGCCGGGCGCGGTGGAGCTGACCGTGGGGCAGCGCGATGCGTTGGCGGCCATCGCGGCGGCTCGCGAGGCCGGGCGCGGCGACGTGGTGCTGGTGGATGGCGTGACCGGCTCGGGGAAGACGGAGGTGTACCTGCAGGCCATCGCCGCTGTGCTGGCCGAAGGGCGCTCGGCCATGGTGCTGGTGCCCGAGATATCCCTCACGCCCCAGACCGTCGCGCGCTTCCGGGGGCGGTTCGGAGATGCGGTGGCGGTCATGCACTCGCGCATGAGCACCGGCGAGCGCTACGACCAGTGGGACTTCATCCGCAGCGGTGCCGCTCGAGTGGTGGTGGGCGCCCGCAGCGCTCTGTTCACGCCGTTGGCGAACGTGGGGCTCATCGTGATAGACGAGGAGCACGAAGGCTCCTACAAGCAGGATAGCGCTCCGCGCTACCATGCGCGCGACGTGGCCGCTTGGATGATGGCTCGTTCGGGCGGCGTGCTGGTGCTGGGCTCGGCCACCCCTTCGGTGGAGACCCTGCACGCCTGCGCCACTCGCGAGGGGTGGCATCGCGTGGCGTTGCCCGAGCGGGCTAACGGCCGGCCGTTGCCGCAGGTGCACGTGATCGACATGGCCAAGGAGTTCCACGCAGGTTCGCGCTCGATGTTCTCGGGCGCTCTGACGCGGGCCTTGGAAGAGGAGCTCGTGGCCGGCCATAAGGCGGTGCTGTTGCTGAACCAGCGCGGCTTCGCGAAGTTCCTGCTGTGCCGCGATTGCGGCTTCGTGCCTCAGTGCGAGCACTGCGCCACCTCCCTCACCTTCCACGAACAGGGCAATCGTCTGGTGTGCCACCATTGCGGCCATGATGAGCCTGCGCCGCCCACCTGCCCGGAGTGCGGAAGCCCCTATCTCAAGAAGTTCGGTGCCGGCACCCAGCGGGTGGAAGCGGAGCTGCGCGCTCTGCTGGATGGCATGGGCTCGCTCGTGCGGGCGCGCGGGGAGGCGGGGCCGGTGCCCATCATCCGTATGGATGCCGATACCACCAAGCGCAAGGGCGCTCACCAAGAGCTGCTGGAGCGCTTCGCCTCGGAGGAGGCCGCCGTGCTGCTGGGCACCCAGATGATCGCGAAGGGACTCGACTTCGATGATGTGACCCTGGTGGGGGTCATCAACGCCGATACCCAGCTGCATCTGCCCGACTATCGCGCCGCCGAGCGCACCTTCGCACTGGTGGAGCAGGTGGCGGGCCGTGCGGGCCGCGCCGAGCTGCCGGGACGGGTGATGGTGCAGACCTACGAGGCTCAGGCGCCCGCCATTCGCGCCGCGGCCGCCTACGATCGCGCCGCCTTCCTGAAAGAGGAGCTGCCCCAGCGCAAGGCGTTCGGCTATCCTCCCTATGTGCGCATGACGAACATCCTGCTGTGGGGCGCCGATGCCCAGGAGGTGCGCGAAGAGGCCGAGCGCGTTCATGACCAGCTGAAACAGTTGGTCTTCGAGCTGGCTGGCGATCGCTGGACGTTGTTCCCGGCGGCCCCCTGCGCCCTGAGCAAGCTGCGCAACACCTATCGCTACCATATCCTGCTGAAATGCCCGCCCGAAGATGATATGGCGGGGCGTTTGGCCGTGCTGTTCCGCGGCCGGAAGGCGCACCCGTCGGTGAACGTGGCTGTGGACGTGGATCCCACCGATCTGCTGTAGCCGCTCAGCGCCTCTGCCAGGGGCGGTCTTCACGGAAGAAAATGGCGAGGGACAGCGCGGAAGAGGAGCTGTTGGGGTATCCTATATCTTCATGCAAAAGGAGACCTCTATGACAGATTCCGAACCTGTGATCATAGCTGTGGACGCGCTGGGCGGCGACGACGCACCGGAGGTGGTGCTCGACGGTCTAGCCAGCGCCCTTGCCGCTGATGAGCAGCTGAACGTGGTGCTGTGCGGGCCAGCTGACGTGGTCGAGCCCTTCGCGGAAGCCCACGAGCGCGCGATCGCGCACCCCACCACCCAGTTCATCGCTATGGACGAGCATCCGGCGGAAGCGGTGCGCGCCAAGAAGGACTCGTCGTTGGTGGTGGGCTGCCGTCTGGTGAAGGAGGGCGCGGCCCAAGGGTTCTTCTCGGCAGGATCGACGGGTGCATGCTTGGCAGCCGCCACGCTGGTGATGGGGCGCATCAAGGGCGTGAAGCGTCCGTGTTTGGGTCAGGTGCTGCCTTCCTATGGCAAGCCGACGCTGCTGTTGGACGTGGGGGCCAACGCCGACTGCAAGCCGGAGTATCTCGTGCAGTTCGCCCAGATGGGCTCTGTGTACGCCGAGCGCATCCTCGGGGTGGACGCTCCGTCGGTGGCGCTGCTGAACATCGGCGAAGAGGAGACCAAGGGTTCCTCGGCTGCTCTGGCGGCCCACCAGCTTCTGAGCGAGAAGGTACCGCGGTTCGCGGGCAACTGCGAAGGTGGCGATATCATGAACGCTGCGTTCGACGTGGTGGTGACCGACGGGTTCACCGGCAACGTGTGCTTGAAGACCATCGAGGGCACGGCGAAGGCCCTGTTCCGCTATGTGAAGGATGCTCTCATGGGCAGCACCAAGTCCAAGCTGGGGGCGCTGTTGGTGAAGGATAGCCTCGGTGCGCTCAAGGGCGAGCTGAGCCCCGATGCCTATGGTGGCGCACCGCTGTTGGGCGTAGCGGGGGCGTGCGTGGTAGGTCACGGGTCGAGCAATGCGCGTGCCATCTGCAACGGCATCCTGTTCACAGCCAAGACCGTGCGCGCGAAGGTGGATGCGGCCATCGCGGAGGTGGTGGCATGAGCAACGCCATGAACCTGACCCAAGAGCAGGCCGAGAAGCTGCAGGCGGCCGAGGCGATCATCGAGCATCACTTCGGCCGACCGCAGCTCATCCTATCGGCCATCACCCATCCTTCCGCCACCGAGGGCAAATCGGTGAAGTACTCCTATGAGCGGTTGGAGTTCTTGGGCGACTCGGTGCTGGGCACCATCGTTGCTGGCGAGGCGTTCCACCGCTTCGCCGACCTCGACGAGGGCGGCCTGACGCGCATCAAGGTGGCCCTGGTGTCGGGTACCAGCCTGTCGGACGTGGCCGCACAGCTGGGCTTCGCTGATGTGATCGTGTTCGGCTCCTCGGAGACGGGCACGGGCAAGCGCGGCCTGCATTCGGCGCTGGAGAACGTGTACGAGGCCGTGGTGGCGGCTCTCTATCTCGACGCCGGCATGGACGCCGCCCGCACCTTCGTGGAGCGCACCCTCATCCCGCGCATGAGCATCGCCATGGCCCATGAGCCGGAGAACCCCAAGAGCGCGCTGCAGGAGAAGCTGCAGGAAGACGGCATCACGCCCACCTACAAGCTGGTGGAGACTCAAGGGCCCCCGCACGACCGCACCTTCGTCGCTCAGGTCTACGCCGGCGAGAAGGGTCTGGCCCGCGGCATCGGGCGCACGAAGAAGGAGGCCGAGAGCCAGGCGGCGAAGTCCACCTTGGAGCGTTTGGGAGACTTCTTCGGCGGCTTCATGCCCGATAAGGAGAAGCAGGCCGCGAAGAAGGAGGCCAAGCGCGAGCGCGAAGAGGCCGCCCGTCGCGTGAAGGAGGAGCGTCGCGCCGAGAACGAGCAGCGGCGCAACGAGAAGAAACAGGAACGTTTGCAAGAGAAGAAGCGGAAACAGGACGCTTAGATGTATTTGAAATCGCTGGTGCTGAAGGGCTTCAAGTCCTTCGCCGACCGCAGCGTGCTCACGCTGGAACCGGGCATCACGGCCATCGTGGGGCCGAACGGCTCGGGAAAATCGAACATATCCGACGCGGTGCTGTGGGTGCTGGGCGAGCGCAACGCCAAGCATCTGCGCGGCCAGGCCATGGAAGACGTCATCTTCGCGGGCTCTTCGGCGCGCAAGGCCACCGGCGTGGCTGAAGTGGACCTCGTGCTCGACAACTCCGACGGTACGCTGCCGGTGGACTACGACGAGGTGGTCATCACCCGGCGCATGTACCGCTCGGGCGAGAGCGAGTACCTGATCAACGGCACGGTGGCCCGGCGCATCGACGTGCTGGACATCCTGCATGATTCGGGGCTGGGCACGGGCACCCATTCCATCATCAGCCAAGGGTCCCTCGATTCCATCCTGCGATCGAAGCCGGAGGATCGCCGTGCGCTGATCGAGGAAGCGGCTGGTGTGCTGAAGCACAAGCAGCGCAAGGCGAAGAGCGAGCGGAAGCTGGCCTCGATGGACCAGCATCTGGCTCGTGCTCGCGATGTGGTGAACGAGGTGGGCCGGCAGCTGGGCCCTTTGGAGCGCAAGGCGAAGAAGGCGCGCACCTATCAAGAGCTGTCGGTGCAGCTGGCAGAAGTGCAGCTGCAGCTGGCCGTGGACGATCTGCGCAAGCTGCAGGCTCGCTGGGATGAGGTGCAGCAGCGCGAACGGACGCTGACGGCGACGGCCGAGGCCCAGCGCGCGGCCATCGAGGCTGCCGAGGCGGTCATCGAAGAGCTGCAAGAGCAGATACGCTCGCGTTCGGTGGACGCGGGCGAGCTGACGCGGCAGCATCGAGCCGCTGCGAGCGCGGTGGAGCATCTGGATTCCACGGTGATGGTGATGCGCGAGCGCAAGCGCGCGGCCACCTCCCGCGCTGCTGAGATAGAGCTGGAGATGGAAGGCGCACGGGCGAAGGAGGCTTCCGCGGCGGCCGAGCTGGCCCAAGCGGAGCTGACGTTGGCCGAGGTGCAGGCCGAGCATAACGAGGCGCGGCTTGCGGTGGAGCGGTTGGAGGCGGCTCGCGGGCAAGCCGAGCAGGCTCGTACTGAGAGCGAGAACCGTCTGGTGGCGCTGGGTCGCGAGGTGCGCGAGCTGGAAGCGCGGCTGGATACGGCGCGCAAGAAGCACGACGAGACGAAGGAAGCCCTGGCCAACGGATTGGCTCATATCCAAGTGGTGGAAGCTCGTTCGACCGAGCTGGCATCGCAGGTGGAAGCTCTGCGCACCGAGAGCGATGGTGCGCAGGCGCAGGCCGATGAGGCTCAGAGCGCTCTGGTGGCGCTCACCGAAGAGGAGAGCGGTGCTCGCCGCGCCCTCGATGGCTGCGTGGGCGCTCGCGATGAGGCGCGCCAGGCGCTGGACGAGGCTCGTGCTCGCGTCCATGGCTTGCAAGCGCAGATAGATGCGCTAGTGGAAGTGGAGCATGCGAACGCCGTGGCGGCTGGGCCGGCGCGGGCGTGGCTGTCGGAGCATGCCGAGGAGCTGTCCGGTGCGTTAGAGCCGCTCACCCATGCGGTGCGCGCCCATGAGGGCTACGGTGGCCTGGTAGAGATGCTGCTGGGCGCCGATGTGGCCACGTTGCTGGTGGATGATGCCGCCAGCGTCGAGGCCGTGGCCCGCGCCCTGCAGGAAGAGGACCAACAAGGCGCTGTGTCGTTGCTGCTGCGCCGAGACGGCAGGGGGAGCGCTGACGATGCGCTCGCTTCCGCGGCCGCTGCCGTCCCTGGCGTGCGCCTGATCGACGAGGTAGAGTTCCCCGAAGCTGACGGCCGTGCCGTGCGGGCGCTGCTGGGGGACGTGGTGGTGTGCGAGTCGCTGGAAGCGGCTCTGGCGGCCCATGGCCGCGATACCGCGGGCTTGCGCTTCGTCTCCCGCGATGGTGCCATCGTGTGGCCCGAGGGCAAGGTGACCGTGGGGTCGGCCGTCGCCGATGAAGAACAGGGCGCCTTGGCGCGCGCTCGCCATCTCGACGAGCTGCGTGACCAGCTCGAACAGGCCCAGAAGGTCGTGGAGGAGGCCACTGCTTGCGCTGAAGCGCAGGAAGAGGCTCTGCGCAAGGCCCAGGCAGCCAGCTTGGAGCTCAGCCAGCGCTTGGCGAACCAGCGCGGTCTTTCCCAGGCGGCCCAGGCCCATGCGGCTTCGGCGGTGCAGAAGCTCGCCGCGGCAGAGACGGAGCTCGGGCGCGTGCAGCAGCAGCGCATCGAGGCCGAGGCCACCATCGCCGATGCTCGCCCCACCGTGGCCCGCTACGAGCAGGAGATAGAGGAATGCTCTCGTGGGCTGGAGGCAACCAAAGAGCAGCAGGTCGCGGTGCAGAAGGAGGCAGCTCCCTTGCGCGAGCAGGTGCAGGCGGCCGTCAACGAGCTATCCCAGGCGAAGGTGCGCATGGCGTCTTTGGCCGAGCGCGATACCTATACGTCCCGTTTGCGCGATGCGCGCAGCCACGAGCTCGATTCGCTGCATCAGCAGCTGGAGGGCGCTGCCGAGCAGCTTCAGAAGAAGCGGGTGGGAGCCAAGCGGCTCGAGCCGCTGTTCGCCCTGTTCGACGAGCTCTCTGCGGCCGCTCGCGCGGTAGTGCGCCGTCTTGAGGAAGGCGTGGCCGATGCTCAGGATTCTTCGAGCGGGCTGCACGCCCAAGAGACCGAGGCTCGCAACCGCGTCCGCGAAGCGCGAACGAGCTTCGATGCCACCAACGAGAAGCTCAGCGCCGTGCGCGTGGATAAGGGGCGGCTGGAATTGCAGGTAGAGGGTGCCATCGCCACCATCACCGAGGAATGCGACACTCCGCTCGACCATGCGCTCGAGCTGCCGCCTTTGGAGGACCGGCCCGAGGCGGAGGATGTCTCGTTCAAGCTGACCCGGCGCATCGCGAACCTGGGCACCATCAATCCTGACGCCGCTGCCGAATACGATGAGCTGAAGGAGCGCTACGATTATCTGTCCGGCCAGCTGAGCGACTTGGATACCGCCCGTCGCTCCCTTGGCAAGATCGATCGCATCATCGACGTTCGCATGAAGGAGGACTTCGCGCGCACCTACGAAGAGGTGAACGAGAACTTCCAAGAGATATTCGCCATGCTGTTCCCGGGCGGCAACGCCCATCTTTCACTGGTGGACCCCGAGGATATGGAGAACACCGGCGTGGAGGTGAACGCTCAGCCGGCCGGCAAGCGCATCGCCAAGATGATGCTGATGTCCGGCGGTGAGAAGTCGCTGACAGCCTTGGCGCTGTTGTTCGCGGTGTACCGCACGCGCTCGACGCCGTTCTACATCCTCGACGAGGTGGAAGCTGCGCTCGACGACACGAACCTGCGTCGTCTGATCGCCTATATCAACGAGCTGCGCGACACCACCCAGCTCCTCATGATCACCCACCAGCGCCGTACCATGGAAACGGCCGACGTCCTGTTCGGCGTGTCGATGCAGGGCGACGGCGTGACCAAGGTCATCAGCCAAAAACTGGAGAAGGCCCTCCGCTACGCAGAGTAGCCCGCGCCCTTCCTGTTGATCCGTCAGCGCCCCCTCTCTCTTCGGAGAGAGGGGGCTGTGCCGTTCGGAACGTGTTGGCTTCTGCGGGAACGTAGGCGCTCCCCGTTTCGAAGCGAAGAGAGAGAGGCTCCTCTCGTCCCTTCTTCAGCGTTCGTAGATGCTGGGGGTGTTCGGGTGGGCGTCGAGGGCTACGAAGGCGGGGAAGTCTTTCAGGGTGAGGCGACGCAGAGCTTCGGTGCCGAGGTCTTCCCAGGCGACCAGCGTGCTCTCGGTGACGGACTTCGCCAGCAGAGCGGCGACGCCGCCGACGGTGCAGAAATAGACGCTTCCCGTGCGCTCGCAGGCTTCCCGTACAGCTTGGGAGCGCTCGCCTTTGCCGATGCAGGCTACGATGCCGGCTTCCATGAGCGCGGGAGCGGCGAAGTCCATGCGGCTGGCGGTGGTGGGGCCGACCGAGCCTAAGGGGCGCCCGGCTGCGCTGGGGGTGGGGCCGGCGTAGAAGAGCGTAGCGCCTTCCAGGTCGAAGGGCAGATGGCCCGTTTCGCGCAGATGTTCGAGGGCGCGCTCGTGACCGGCGTCTCGCATGGTGTACACCGGCCCGTTCAGGCGCACCTCGTCGCCGACGTTCAAAGAGGCCAGGGCTTCGCGGCTCAAGGGCAGCGTGAGGGAGATGGGCTCGGTCATCGTGGTCGCTCGCTTTCGTTTCTCCAGTTTGGGGTGGCAGGCCCACAGCACCTCGTCGCGATAGATGAAGTGGACGTGGCCGAGGCAGAGGGGCGTGCAGGTGGTGCAGCGCACCGCCTCGAAGTCGAGGGATGCGAACTCCTCATCGGTGAGCTGGCGGATCGCAGCCGGGCTCATAGCAGGTCCACGGTGGCCGAGCGCATGGCGCAGCAGCCGAGATTGATGGCCACGGGCAGCGCGGCGATATGGCACGGGGCCGTTTCCAGATGCACGGCCACGGCAGTGGGCGCGCCGCCGAGCCCTCCCGGACCTATGGCGAGGTCGTTGATGGCATCCAGAAGCTCGCGTTCGAACAGCGCCGCCTCCTCGTTGGCGGCAGGAGAGCCCACTTCGCGCAGCAGCGCATGCTTGGCCATGCCGCCCACCTTGTCGAAGGTAGCTCCTACGCCGAGCCCTACCACTAGGGGCGGACAGGCGTTGACGCCCTTCTCGCGTACGCAGGCGAGCACCGCGCATCTGACGCCTTCGCGCCCCGCGCCCGGTGGCAGCATCACCACGCGCGAAGCGTTGTCGGAGCCGCCCCCTTTCAGCAGCACATGCACGCGCGCACCGGGACGCTCGGTGAAGCGGACCTCGCAGAAGGCGGGGGTGTTGTCCCCGGTGTTGGTGCGATCGAACAGGGCGTCGCGCAGAAGCGACATGCGCAAACGACCCTTCTCGTAGGCTCGGGCGACCGCAGCGTTCACTTCTGAGAACACGTTGCCGGGAACCGCGACGTCAGGACCCGCTTCCAGGCAGACCCATACCGAGCCGGTGTCTTGGCAGATGGGAACCCGGTCGGTCTCGCCGATGGCGGCGTTCTCTAAAATGCTCGCGAGCACGCTCTTCGCGCGCGCGTCAGAGCATCGGGACGCGAACGTTTCCAACGCCTGCCGATAGTCGGGCCGCAACGTGACGGCGCATTCCGTGATGGCCGTCCCGACAGCTCGGCTCACCGCAGCGGCATCCACTTGCTCCATAGGGCAGCGCCCCTCCTTCGCTTCAAGTGATACGTCTATAATGGTCGCATACCTTTCAATGGTACGCGATAGCGCGCCATCGAGCACCTAAGTTCACCGTCCTTTCGAGGAAGAAGACCATGGCAGAAGAGAGAACGCTCACCGAAGAATCGCTGGCGCTGCACGAACAGTGGCAAGGCAAGCTGGACGTCATGCCGAAATGTCCGCTGCAGACCAGGCACGACCTGGCGCTCGCCTATACGCCTGGGGTGGCGGAGCCGTGCAAGAAGATAGCGGCGGACCCGTCGGCGGTGTATGACTACACCATGAAGGCGAACACGGTGGCGGTGGTGAGCGATGGTTCGGCCGTGCTGGGTCTGGGCAACATCGGCGCTGCGGCCGCGCTGCCGGTCATGGAGGGCAAAGCAGCCCTGTTCCGTGCGTTCGGCGGCTTGAACGCGGTGCCGATCTGTCTCGACACCCAAGATACCGACGAGATCGTGCGCGCGTGCATCCAGCTGGCCCCGGTGTTCGGCGGCATCAACTTGGAGGACATCGCAGCTCCTCGCTGCTTCGAGATAGAGGCGCGCTTGAACGACGCCCTCGACATCCCCGTGTTCCATGACGATCAGCATGGCACGGCCATCGTAGTGCTGAGCGGGCTGATCAACGCCCTGCGCTTGGTAGGGAAGAGCGCGGATGCGGTGCGGGTGGTGGTCAACGGCGCGGGATCTGCCGGCATCGCCATCGCCAAGCTGCTGATCGCCTACGGTTTCGCCGATGTGACCATGTGCGACGTTCGCGGCATCCTTTGCTCGACCTACGAGGGCATGAACGAGGCCCAGCGCGCCATGCTGGCGGTGACGAATCGCGAGGACCGTTCGGGCACCCTCGCCGATGCCATGGACGGTGCCGACATCGTCATCGGGGTCTCTGCGCCGGGCGTCATCACCGAGGCGATGGTGGCCTCTATGGCCGATGATGCCATCGTGTTCGCTATGGCGAATCCCACTCCCGAGATATTCCCTGATGAGGCGCGTCGCGCCGGAGCCCGCGTGGTGGGCACCGGGCGTTCCGACTTCGCGAACCAGGTGAACAACGTCATCGCGTTCCCGGGCATATTCAAAGGCGCTCTGCGCGCCCGGGCCGAGCGCATCACCGATGAGATGAAGCTGGCCGCTGCGGTGGCCTTGGCCGCGTTGGTGAGCGACGAGGAGCTGGCGGAGGACTTCGTGATGGTCGATCCGTTCGACCCGCGCGTGGCCGATGCGGTGGCCGAGGCCGTGGAGCGCTGCGCTCGCGAGGGCCGCTAGGGCGTGGAGGCTTTCGCCGACATGGAGCAAAGGAACGCCCGCGAGGGTGCGGGATCGACCGGCACGTTCATCACGTTCGAGGGCGGGGACGGGGTCGGCAAGTCGACCCATATCGGTCTTCTGGCCGAAGCTCTGGAGCGTCATGGCTATGAGGTGGTGTCGGTGCGGGAGCCCGGCGGTACTGCCATCGGCGAGGCATTGCGGGCGCTCGTGTTGGACCCTGCGAACGATTCGATGGCCCCCGCCACCGAGCTTCTCGTTTACGAGGCGGCTCGGGCGCAGATAGCAGCCGAGGTCATCGCCCCGGCGCTCGCGCGCGGGGCTGTGGTGCTGTGCGATCGCTTCTTCGATTCCACGGTGGCCTACCAGGCCTTCGCCCGGGGGCTCGACCGCGGCTTCGTGGAAGCGGCCAATCGCTTCGCTGCAGACGGTCTGGTTCCCGACCGCACCCTGTTGCTGGTATGCGGCGAGGCGTCCGTCGGGCTCGATCGGGCTCAGGGCCATGCGGCTCCTGACCGCCTCGAACAGGAGGGCGTGGCCTTCCATCAGCGGGTGGCTGAGGGTTTCGCTGCTATCGCTCAGGAAGATCCGGCCCGGGTGCGCGTCATCGATTCTCGTGGCGACAGGGCCGCCACTGCCCGTGCTATCGCGGCAGCCCTGGCCGACCTGTTCCCGTGGATGGCAGAAGAGGTCGCCTGTGGCTGATGCGTTCGAGAACATCCTCGGCCAGCCCCAGGTGCGTGATTTCCTGCGGGCTTCCGTGAGGTCGGAGCATGTGACCCATGCCTATCTGTTCACCGGGCCCACCGGATCGAACAAGACCCTGGCCGCCTATGCTCTCGCTCAGGCCGTGCTGTGCCCGAAAGGGCCGCAGGGCCCGCGCGGCGGCGCTTGTGGCGCTTGCGGCGATTGCGGGCGCATCATGCGGCGCAAACATCCTGACGTGCATTACTACGAGCCGGGCGGCGCTAACACCTATCTGATCGAGCAGATCCGCGAGATCGTGAACGATGCTTCGCTGGCGCCCATCCAGGCGCAGAAGAAGGTGTACATCATCGACCGCGCCGACCTGTTGGGCACCGCTTCTGCTAATGCGTTTCTGAAGACGCTGGAAGAGCCGCCTGACAATGTGCTCATCATCTTGCTCGGGCGTACGCGCGAAGCGATGCTTCCTACCATAGTGTCGCGCTGTCAGGTGGTGCCGTTTCGGCATATTCCCGTGAGCGAGGCGGCCGGCATCGTGTCACAGAACACGGGAGCCTCCTTCGACCTGGCGCGCATCGCCATCGAAGCGTGCGGCGGCTCCATCACTCGTGGCATCGAGTTCCTGAAGGCTCACGGCAACGAGAGGCTGGCGTTTCGCAGCGAGGTGCTGGAGGTGATGGCTTCGTTGCCGGCGGCCGATGCGTGGGATATCATCGGCTATGTGCGACGGCTGCTCGAACTGTCCCAGGCCCCGGCTGACGAGCTGCGGGCCTTGCAGGAGTCGGAGATAGCCGAGAACTCCGACTTCCTCGCGCGCTCGGCCTTGCGCCAGGTGGAGGCGCGCAACAAGCGACGCCTGACGGCCAAGACCCGCGAGGGGCTCATGCAGACCACCGCCATCATGGCGTCGTGGCTGCGCGATGTGATGGTCGCATGCGCTGGCACGGCGGAGCTGATCGTGAACACCGACCGCCGCGAGGCCATCCTGGCCGTGGCAGCCCGCACCGACGCAGCACGGCTCGCCCGTGGCTTGCGGGCGGTGGAGCGGTGCGATCGCGCTATCGCCTATAATGTTTCCCCAGAAACGTGTCTCGACACGTTGCTCTTCGAAGTGAAAGAGGTCTTACATGGTTCGGGTAGCACCGATCAGCGTTGCCCATGATCCCCGCGCTCTGTGGTTCGACCCGGGCGATCTTGAGATAGAGCCTAATGCGCGAGTAGTGGTGGAGACGGCCCGCGGCGTCGAGTTCGGCCGCATGGTGGGTCCTTGTTTGGAAGTGGAAGAATCCGAGGTCAAGGCGCTGAAGAGCCCGCTGAAGCCGGTGCTTCGCGTGGCCGATGACGCCGATATCGCCCAGGCGGCCGAGATGGAAGAGCGCGGGCGGGAAGCCCTGCCGCTGTTCAAGGAGATGGCCGCCGAGCTTCATGACGATATGCATCCCATCTCGGTGGAGTTCTTGCTCGATGGGGACAAGGCCGTGTTCTACTTCGAGGCGGAGGAGCGCGTGGACTTCCGCGAGCTGGTACGCCGCTTGGCCGCTCATTTCCATGTGCGCATCGACATGCGCCAAGTGGGCGTGCGCGATGAGGCTCGCATGGTGGGCGGTCTGGGCCATTGTGGCCAAGAGCTGTGCTGCAAGCGCATGGGCGGGGAGTTCTGCCCGGTCTCGATCCGCATGGCAAAAGAGCAGGACCTCTCGCTGAACCCTCAGAAGATATCCGGTCTGTGCGGCCGTCTCATGTGCTGTTTGCGCTATGAGTACGAGGCCTATAAGGACTTCAAGCAGCGGGCACCGAAGGTGGGGGCGAAGATCGCCACGCCGGAGGGCGAAGCGGTAGTGTGCGAGCTGGACGTTCCGCGGGAAGAAGTGGCGTTGAAGCTGGGCGATGAGAAGCCGGTGAAGGTGCCGCTGTCCGGCTTCGAGGAGCCTAAGGCTGCTGCGGGGAGCGATGGGCCGGCGCGGCCCAAAGCCGTTACCCCTGAGGCCTGGGAGGAAGCGAAGCTGGAAGCTGAAGGTGAGCTGATAGGCGGTGCGCTCACGTTCCTCACCTCGCAGTTCACCGGCAGCGACAAGGTGGCCAAGGGCTTGCGGGCGCGCCGTATAGACGGCGAGGATACCGAGAAGGGCGAGCGTCGCTCGTCGGGCCGCCGTCGGTCGCGTTCCGATCGCGGGCGCTCGGGCTCTTCCGGCTCGAAGGCCGCGCCTCCCGCTGCTGAGGCGCGCAAGCCTCGGCGGCGCCGTTCCACCAAGATCGCTGATGGCGAAGTGGTGGGCACCGAGAAGGTGAAGCAGGAGGACAAGAGTCCTTCTGAGAAGGGGGCCGGTCCCGGTTCGCGCTCTGGCTCGTCAGGATCGGGGCGTACCCGTCGCCGTCGCTCCTCCGGTTCGCGCTCTCAAGGCGCAGGTCAGGGGCAACAGAGCGGTGCCAAGCGGGACCGCTCGTCGCAGCAGGGCAAGGGCAGCGGTAACGGCAACGGGCCGCGCCCGGGCCAACGCTCTTCGGGACTTCGCAATGCCGATGCTCGTGGAGAAGGCGGCAACAAGCGACGCAAGCCTGGCAACCAGAGCGATAAGGGGAGCGCCTCCAAGGGACCGAAGGACCAGAAGGATGGCGGCGGCGATACCGGCGGCTCAGGTACTTCGCGTCGACGCAGAAGGCGTCGTAGCCGGTCGGGCGGCGGCTCATCCGGATCCGGCGGCCAGGGTCCCTCCGCTGCGGGTGCGCCGAAGGGCGATGCCTGATGAGGGGCGATAGCGCGTTGCTCACCGATCTGTACCAGATCACCATGGCCCAAGGCTACTGGGAGCGCGAGCGGATGTGCGGCGAGGTCGAGGAAGCCTGTTTCATCATGCACTTCCGCGATCATCCCTTCAAAGGCGGATACGCTATCGCTTGCGGCATGGCGCAGTTGGCCGAGCTGGTGGAGGACTATCGCTTCACCGAAGAGGATATCGCCTATCTGGCTACGTTGGAGGCTCCCGGAGGCGGTGCGCTGTTCAAACCCGCGTTCCTCGAGCATCTGGGCGCGCTGCGCCTGCGGGTGGATATCGACTGCGTGGAAGAGGGCACCCCGGTGTTCCCTTACGAGCCCTTGGTGCGCGTCATGGGTCCTATCATGGAATGTCAGCTGCTGGAAACAGCGCTGCTCAACATCGTGAACTTCCAAACGCTCATAGCCACCAAGGCGGCACGGGTGTGCCAAGCGGCCGATGGGCGTCCGGTGGCCGAGTTCGGGCTGCGACGCGCTCAAGGTCTGGGCGGGGTGTGGGCTTCCCGCGCTGCGGTGGTGGGCGGATGCGCGTCCACTTCCAACGTGCTGGCTGGCAAGCTGTTCGACCTGCCGGTGTCGGGCACCCATGCCCATTCCTGGGTGATGGCGTTTCCTGACGAGCTCACGGCGTTTCGGGCCTATGCCGAGGCGTTTCCGAACAATTGCGTGTTGCTGGTGGACTCCTATGACGTGGAGCAGGGGATGCGCAATGCGGTGACCGTCGGTCTTGAGATGAAGGCGCGCGGACAGAAGTTGAGCGGCATCCGCATCGATTCGGGAGACCTGGCGTGGTTGGCGAAGATGGCTCGGCGCATGCTGGATGAAGCCGGCCTGACCGATACGGGCATCGTGTTGTCGAACGACCTGGATGAGCACACCATCGAGTCGATCCTGGGCGAGGGGGCTCCGGTGGATTCCTGGGGCGTGGGCACGAAGCTGGCTACCGCCTACGACCAACCGACGCTCGGCGGTGTCTACAAGCTATCTGCCACGCGCTCGGGCAAGGAGGGTTCGTGGACCGATCGCTTGAAGATATCGGAGACTGCGGCCAAGCTGACCACGCCAGGCATCCTGGACGTGCGACGCTACTATAACGAGGACGGGACCATCGCAGGCGACATGGTGTTCGATCGAGAGAAGCCTCTCGACGAGCGCGAGATCATCGTGGATCCTCTTGATAGCCTGCGCCAGAAGCATTTGAGCGGCAAGCGCTTCATCACGCTGTTGCAGCCGCTCGCGCGAGGAGGGCGCGTGGTGCTCGATGCTGCTGGTCGCTCGGCCTTGGAGGCGCGAGCGCGCGCCCAGGAGGGGCTGCTCACCTTGGACGAGAGCCAGAAGCGCATGCTGAACCCGCACACCTATCCGGTGGGCCTGGAATACTCGCTGCATGAGCGCCGGCGCCAGCTGGTGGCCAGCCTGCGCGACATCGTTTGAAAGGGAAGGGAGCCGTCATGCCCCAATGCCGACTGATCGTGGATTCCTGTTGTGATCTGCCTTATCCCATGGTGGACAAGGAGGGCATCGAGCTGCTGCGCTTCCCCTATGTGTGCGATGGCGGCACGTTCGAGGACGACCTGTTCCGCACCCGCACGCCGGAGGATTTCTACGGCGCGATGCGCAGCGGTGCCGAGCCCACCACCGCTCAGCTCACCATGCCGGTGCTCCAGGAGCTGTTCGAGCGCGTGGCAGCCGACGGCACGCCCACGGTGTATCTCTCCTTCACCAGCGGGCTTTCCGGTAGCTACGATGCGGCCATGCTCGTGCGCGATCAGGTGCTGGCCGAGCATCCTGACCTTGAGCTGTACGTGGTGGACACCCTGTTGCCCTCGGTGGCCGAAGGGCTGCTGGTGCAGGAGGCCATCGTGCAATGGGAGAAGGGCTTGACCGCCCGAGAACTGGCGGCGTGGGCCGAAGAGGCACGCTTCTTCGTGGACGAGGTGTTCATGGTGGAAGACCTCGATACCCTGCGTCGCGGCGGCCGCATCCCCTCTACCGTGGCCGTGGCCGGAGCGGCGCTGGACGTGAAACCGCTGTTGACCGTGGATGTGGAGGGCAAGCTGGCCATGACCGGCGTGGCTCGTGGTCGCAAGAAGGGCATCAAGCAGCTGGCGGAGTACTACGCGAAGAACGCAGCCGATACCGAGGGCGCGCAGGTGGTCGTCGTGGCCCACGCCGATTGCCCGAAGGATCTGCAACGGTTGAAGGAAGCGCTGCAGAAGGCGAACGAGAACATCCTGTTCGTCGAAGCGAACATCGGGCCGGTCATCGGCTCTCATGTGGGCCCGGGCATGGTGGCGGCCGCGTTCTGGGGCACCGACCAGCGCAAGAAGCTGTCCGTGGCCGAGCGCATCGCCAAGCGCGTGAAAGGCGGTAATACGAATAGAGAAGGCGAGGAATAGACCATGGCGCACGCATACGCGTATCGGGGCAACGAGCGGTTCATCGCTGCTATGGCAGGGCGGCTGGAAGAAGCTGGATACCAGCGCACCGAGGAGGTGGCGGCCGCCGACATCCTGCTGTCGTTCTGCACGAGCCACAGCCAGCTCGAAGAGCTCTACTTCGGCGATGCCGGCTTCATCCAGGATGCCCGTCCCGGTAGCGTGCTCATCGACGTCAGCTCGTGCACGCCGAACCTGGCGCGGGAGATGAACGCGGTGGCCACGGTGAGCGACCTGGTGATGGTGGAAGCGCCGTTCACGTTGCATGACCTGACCGCTGCTGACGGGTTCGCCAAGCAGAACCTGCTGTGCTTCGTCGCCAGCGAGAGCGAGGGCACTGCGGTGGACGAAGTGGCGCTGCCGTTCTGTGAAGCGCTGTTCGGCGACTGCGAGCGAAGCGGTGCGCCAGGGAGCGCCCAGCTGTTGCGAGCCGCCCATACCTTGCAGGCTACGTCCCAGATGATCGCCGTCATCGAGGCTGATGCGCTGTGCTCTGCCATGCGCCGCTCTGTGAACGGGGCGGGCTTGGAGAAGCTGAGGCTGCAAGCCGATAGCGCCGAGGCGACCCGTGTTCTGCGGGCTGTTCATGAGCAGCGATTCGAGGGCGCTTATACGGTGGAGATGCTGATGGCAGCGTTATCTTCGGCTATCATGGCCGCCGATGACAGCGAGCTCATCCTTCCTCAGGCTGAGGCGGCGCTGCATCTGTTGGAGCTGCTGGCCGTCATCGGCGGCAGCGACAAGGCACCGGCGGCTCTGGCTCTCGTCTATGGAGACGAGGAAGCCTGCGCTGTTCAAGGGCTCGATTGGACCCGTGCCGAGCAGGTCTACAGTGAGGATCGCGACCATGACCATGATGGGTTCGGCGACCACGACGAAGACGACCTTGGCTATGGCGATGATGACGGATTCGGCTACGATTACTCTTCCAACTGAGGGCTGCCGCCTCTGCCCTCGCCTCTGCGGGGCGCGCCGAGAGGCGGGAGAGCGCGGCCTGTGCGGGGCAGGCGCACAGGTGCGCGTGGCACGGGCAGCTCTACACTTCTGGGAAGAGCCTCCCATCTCAGGGGGAGCGGGCAGCGGCACGATCTTCTTCGCCCATTGCCCGCTCGGCTGTATCTATTGTCAGAACCGCGCTATCTCTCACGAAGAGGTGGGGGAGGTGGCATCGGTACAGCGTCTGGTTGCTCTGATGCTCGATCTGCAAGCGCGAGGTGCGCTCAACATCAATTGCGTCACGCCCACCCACTATGCTCCCACCATCCGCGAAGCGGTGGCCTGTGCGCGGGAGGACGGCCTGGATCTGCCCATCATATGGAACACGAGCGGGTATGAGACCGTGGAGGCGGTCCGCGCGAATCGCGGCACCGTCGATGTCTATCTGACCGACTTCAAGTACGCTGATGCTTCTCTGGGCGAGCGATATTCGCGCGTAAGGGATTATCCGCAGCGGGCGCTCGCTGCGTTGGAGGCCATGGTGGAAGCGGTGGGCGCTCCCTGCTTCGATGAATATCGAGGGGAAGGGCGCATGGTGGGCGGCGTGGTAGTGCGTCATCTGCTGTTGCCGGGTCATCTGGATGATTCCAAGCGCGTGGTCGCGCTGCTGCACGAGCGCTTCGGCGAGAACATCCGTTTTTCACTGATGAACCAGTACACGCCCGTTTTGGCGACGGCCGCTGCTGCTGGCGATGAGGATGCGGCGCGCATCCTCGGTCTGTTCCCTCACCTGGGCGAGACCGTTCCCGAAGCCGACTACGAGGAGCTTCTCGATCATGCGGATAACCTGGGCGTCCAGGATTACTTCTGGCAGCAAGGAGGCACGTGCTCGGAGTCGTTCATCCCTGAATTCCCAGTGAGGTGAGAGCTGCGAGGCGCAAGGGAAGGAAGGTCTTCCTGCAGCTCGGTGAGGTTTCGCCAGAAGCGCTTAGGCATGAAGTGCTGGCGCAGCTCGGGGTTGTAGCGCGACTCGACGGCTACCGTGCGGTAGAACCGCTTCCAGGCTTGTTGCATGGGCGCCTCGTCAGCGGCCCTGTCGGGGAGTCGGAGCTCTGGTGAGCCCGTTTCCTCGGTGGGCACGAGATACCAGCTACGGCCTTCGTAGACACCGGCGAGATGGTGTTCCTCATCGTAGATGATGAAGGGCTGCACGTTGAAGCGCTCGACGAAGTGGTCCATGACCAAAGGGATGACCGACGACTTCGGATTGCAGCGGGCATACCACAGGTCCACCTCCGCATCGCGCAGGTGCTCGAAGCGGATGAACTGGCGCATATGCTCGCATTCTTGGTCGATGGAGCGGAGGATGCGATGCATCGGCTCTACAGCTGGATGAGTGATATCCGATAGCGCGCGCCCGCGCAGCTTCGAGCACGGGCCTTTGCCACCGACTCCCTTGCAGCTTTTGCGCTTGCGGCATCGCGAGCAATCGCGGCGTTTCTGCTCGTCTAGGGCATAGCGCACGAAGCGATAGGCCGCGGTGCCCGCGTCGTGCCGCTCCGATAGGCTAGCTTTCTTCACCGCGTCGAAGGTGCGCCAGCCGCAGCGGGCCTCGATCCCCTTGCGCACGCGCTCGGCATGGTGCAGGTCGGTCTCGATGAAGCTCACTCGCTGTCCGAGCCGTGGCTGCAGGTGCTGTTCGCACACCACGTCGGTCGGGTCCTCATGGTTCGCGTAGGCAGCGAATATGGCCGATAGCAGACCTTCGAGGCTGCGATCGTAGCAATAGACTACCTCAGACGTTATGTCATCAGGCGTCACGACCTTGGTACCATGGGCTCTTGTGCTCATGAGGCGAACAGTGCTTCCGGTTCAGGCAGCGGGTTCGCAGCGGCTGGGAGAGCGGTCTCGCTGCGGGTCCCGCGCAGCTTCTCTGGGGTCTCGACGGAATCGAAGAGGTTCAGCTGGCCTGGCAGGGCACGGGCGGCACGGCGACCGTGGCGACCTCCTTGGATGGGCGCTGCCAGCCGCGCGCGCAGCGCTTCGCGAGTGAAGGCGACCCCTGCGCCCTCATAGCGGCCGTTGCAGGTGATGAAGTAGCGAGCGCGCTTGTAGGCCACGCCTAAAGCGCGCAGCTCCTGTTCGTGCAGCGTCGATTGGCGCCGTGCTCGCAGGATGAGCTGGGCTCCGCGGATGCCGATGCCCGGCACGCGCACCAACTGCTCCAAAGGAGCGGTGTTCACCTCCACGGGAAAGAGGTCGAGGTGGTTCAAGGCCCAGTTCGCCTTCGGATCGATGGCGGTATCGAGGAAGGGGGCTCGCTCGTCGATTATCTCGGTGACGTCGTAGCCGTAGAAGCGCAGCAGCCAGTCGGCTTGGTAGAGGCGGTGCTCGCGGTCGAGCTGCACCGCGTCGGTGCTCGGAAGCCGTGCATCCTCGTTCACGGGCAGATAGGCGCTGAAGAACACGCGCTTCATGGCGAATGTGCGGTACAGCGAGGCGGTCAGGTTGAGTATCTGCAGGTCGCTCTCGGGAGAAGCGCCCACGATCATCTGGGTGGACTGGCCGGCCGGCACATAGGCTCGGGTCTTGCGTACCAGACGCGTGCGTCCCGACATATACAAGGTGTTCTTGCTCATGAGCGCGCGGGTGTCGCCATCCTCGGCGCGCATGGATTCGATGCGGCGCATGGGCATCAGGATGTCCTCGCGGCTCTTCTGCGGGGCGAGCAGCTGCAGACTGCTGTTCGATGGCAACTCGAGGTTCACTGACATGCGATCGACCAGATAGCCGATGCGGTCCATCAGCTCGGGGCTGGTGCCTGGTACCACTTTGGCGTGTATGTAGCCGCGGAACCCGAGGTCTTCTCGGAGGATGCGGAATGTCTCGCACATCAGTTCGCTAGTGAAGTCGGGGTCGCGGACGACGCCCGAGCTGAGGAACAGTCCCTCGATATAATTGCGCCGATAGAATCCGATGGTGAGCTCGGCCAGCTCGCGAGGCCTGAAGCAGGTGCGCTGCACGTTCTCGTTGCTCGCGCGGTTCACGCAATAAGCACAGTCATAGATGCATACGTTGGTCATCAGGACCTTCAACAGCGTGATGCACCGGCCATCGGCCGAGAAGCTGTGGCAGCACCCGGCCATCGTCGCCGACCCGAGCTGTCCTTTCTTCCCGCTGCGCTGCACGCCGGAGGAGGTGCATGCCACGTCGTACTTCGCTGCGTCGGCTAGCAGTTCGAGCTTTTCCGCGATTTCCACAGCACGACCTCCTTCGAAACATTCGTACGCGCGAATAGGTGTTTGTAACTTTACGCGAACGAACTTTCGCGGTCAAGGGCTTTCGTCTGTCTCGAGAACGTGGCAGCGCTCCGCGTTCGATCTTCCCTCTTCTTCATGGTGCATAGCAGAGAAGATCCTCCTCGCGGCATTGTGCTATCACGAACGTGGTGCTGCATCGCTGTTGGCAACCTCTATAATGACGTCATCGCGCCGGAGGCGATAGAGAGACCTTCGGCATCTACGAAATAGGGGGTATGTTCGATCATGGGCAAGAAGAAGCTTTTGGCACTGTTCGCATGCGCGCTCCTCGCCGCTACGATGGTGTTGGCAGGATGCTCGTCGGGGCCGTCGGTGGCTGACGAGGGTGCTGCTGACGTGGCGGGCACCTATCTGTGCGAGTCGGTCTACATGGATGGTGAAGAGGCATCGGGCTATTCCGACAAGCTGATTCTCGAGGAGAACGGCAAGGGCGTCTGCGTTTACGAGGACGAGGAGTTCGACCTTCGGTGGGAGCTCAACGGCACAGCTATCGCCTGGTCTGACGAATCGGGCGACAAGTTCAAGGGGACCGTCGACTTCGAGAACGGTACTATATCCGGCGTCTATAGCATCGACTTCGCGGAAGGCGAGCACGGGGAGCTGGATTACGTGTTCAAGAAGGTGCAGTGAGCCTTCGGACCCATCGAGGCCATGGAAAAAGGGCGAGCATCTCGATGCTCGCCCTTTTTCGTAGCAGGGCTGATGAAAGATGTTCCGCTGCGTTTCTTTCGTAGCATCCGCCGGAACAGTGTGCTATCATAACGACCGCTGGTTCTTCGGGACCGGTGAACAACGGGTTGTGGCTCAGTTTGGTAGAGCGCTGCGTTCGGGACGCAGAGGTCGCAGGTTCAAATCCTGTCAACCCGACCATGAATCCAAGAGGGTCCGTCGCATCGAGCGGCGGACCCTCTTCCTTTATAGTGGCGGCTCTATCTTCGACCGGTGCGCGAAGGGGTGTGCGGGGCTGGAGGATGAGGGAGCTCAGAAGGGAGAGACGTACAGGCGCATGCCCTTGGTGTCTCGGACCAGGCCGAGGGATCGGAGACGGTCGGCAAAGGACGTGGCCAGGATGGGCTCGCCGTCGATGGTCTCGATGAGGATGCGGGTGCGGGCACCGGCGGTGCCGGCACGGCGTAGGGAGGTAAGGGTGGCGTTGACGAGGGCTTCGAGGGCTCGCTCGATGGCGTCCTCGCTCGCGGTGAAGCTCAGAAGGGCTTTCAGGCGCGGGGCCGCCCACAGCACCGGCTCGCCCTGCTCGAACACGACCAGAGCACCGTTGCGGCGGGCGGCGCGCGCCTCAGAGCCTTCGCCGCCGCTCACGCTCGGCCACGGAAGCACCGCGCCATAGAGCTGGGCTGGATCGTCGGCGGCTAGCACGAGGGGGCCGCTCCCCTCCTCGGTGGTCGTCATCAGTCGCAGGGCGTCGATCGTGTCCTGGGCCGCGAATTGCAGGCGCCCGAGCCCTTCCACGAACGTGCCGCGCAGCACCTCGCCGGCGTCTTCGAGGGAGCGCAGCACGGGATAGAGCACGCTCATGCCGCCCTTCACCCCGTGGGCGGCGGCGATGTCGGGAGTGATGATGCCATAGCGGTCGAACAGGGACTCCACGATGGCCATAGCGCGCAGCGTGTCGTTCTCGCAAGGGTCGGAGACGATCGACCAATGCCCTGCGAGCGCCCCATGGGCGGCGCTGCGGGAGAGCACTTGGGCCCGAGCGTTGCGGCGAGCATCGGAGAGCTCGCTGCGATAGCGCCCGCGTCCGCGCCGACTGCTCGCACGGCGCGGTGCCGGCCGGGTCGAAGCGGCGGTGATGCCGTCGCTCACCAGCGTTTCCGGCTCGAAGTCGACGGTGCGCGCCAGGGCGAACGAATCCACTGCCACATCCCCGCTCCAGAGCAGGTCGAGCAGTTCGCGGGCGATGGCCGCATCGTCGGGGGCATCGCTGCGCTCCTCGGAGCAGAGCCGCCGCGTGCGCTCGGCGATGGTGGGGAAGGAAAGCCCGCTCTCTTCGGCGAGCGTTCGCAGAAGGATCGTGCGCACGCTGAGCGTTCCGTCATCCTCGCCCGGCTCGGGCGAGAAGGCGGCCAGGACCTCTGCGTCTTCGAGGGGCACCGGCGCGAACGGAGAATCGGTAGGGAAGAAGGCGACGCTCTGATGGTCATCGCCATCGCGCCTGCCGCGCCATATCACCTCGCCGCTCTCGAGCAGCTCATCGAGAAGGCGAGGTTCGAAGCCGTTCACGCGCGCGGGGAACACCACGTCTTCCCAAAGGTTGCGGGGCAGCGAGACGCCTTCGAACAAGGCTATCGTCTCGGCAAGACCGTCGATGCCCTGCAATGGCTCTGTGGCAGCAGCGGTGATGCCTTGCCGCGCGAACAGAAAGCGCCCGTAGATGTCCGCCCCTACGGGCCGCACCGCTTCACGGGCCTTGGCGAGGGAGCGCAGCCGCATCGGTCGCAGCACGTCGAGGGCGATCCAGAAAGGACCATCCGCATCGTGGGCCTGCTGTACGGCCTCGGTGAATGCGCCCTGAGCGAGGGTGCCTCTGGCCCGCAGGCGCGCCGCGCTCTCCGCTATCAACGCCTCGCCCAGGGTGAGCGCGCGGGCGGCTTCGCCGACGGTGAAGGGGCCGTGGGTCCTCCCATAGCGCGCGAGCAAGCTGTCGATGAGCACGGCGCTGTCGCTGTTGCCCTCGGTCGCTTCAGGCTCGGTCTGGTTCGCGCCGAACGTGAGCGCGTTCGCCCAGACGGGCACGGCGCACCCGAGCACCGCGGCCAGGCGGCGACCGTCCTCGACGGCCGCCCAGCGCTCTTCACCGCCGAGGACCACGGGAAAGATGCGACGGTCGCGGGCCAGCTCGGCCAGTAGCGCGCTGAGCACCGTCGAAGGGTCGGCCACCGCTTCGCTGCCCTCCTCCGTCAAGGCTGTCCGCGCCAGCAGCCCATCGAAGCTCAGCGGCCCGAGCCGCCTCAGCATCTCGGCCACAGCCTCCGCGCTCGTGGCCGCGCGATCCGGCGCGAGCCATTGCAGCTCGGCTTCCACGGCCTCTATCACGGTATCGTCCAGGAGCGTTGTCACATCGCCGCCGCCCACCAGCTCGCCCAGCAACGTGGAGTCCACGGCTAGCAGCGAAGCTTGGCGCTCGGCGTGAGGAAGGTCGCCCTCGTAGAGGTGCTGGGTCATGTAGCCGAACAGCAGCGGCACGGCGAAGGGGGAGGGCAGCGGCGTATCCGCCTCCGCGATGCTGATACGGCCATCATCGAGGGCTTCCATGACCTGGCGCAGGCCATCCAGATCATAGACCTCCTGCAAGCACTCGCGGGCCGCCTCGGCCAGCAGCGGAAAATCGCCCGCTTCCCGGGCCGCTTCGAGCAACTGGCCTCCGCGCAGCCGTTGCTGCCAGAGCGGGGCGCGCTTGCCGGGCATGGTGGGGCTCATGAGCAGGGCGCGAGCGGCGCATTCGCGGAACCGAGTAGCGAACAGAGCCGTGGTGCCCACCGCGTTGCGCACCACGGCTTCGATCTGGTCAGGATCGAACAGCAGCAGCGAGGGGTCGGGGAAGACGGGCTCGTGCAAGGGGATGTGCATGACGATGCCGTCATCGGCGGCGGATGCTTGCAGGTCGTAGTCGAGCAGACGCGCTCCCCGCTCGGCGATGGCGAGGGCCCAGGGCTCGTGGATTCGTCGGCCGAAGGGGGAGTGGAGGATCATCGACCAGCCGCCGGCTTCGTCCGCGCAGCGCTCCAGCACCAGCGTGCGGTCGGTGGGCACCGCACCGGTGGCACGGCGTTGCTCGGCGAGGAGCAGCGCCAGGTTCGCCATGGCGTTCTCACCCAGCCCGATAGCGCACAGCCGCTGCCTCATGGTGGCGCTGAAGGCTTGGGCGGCCTCGCGGGGGAGCGCTGGTGTCGCAGGGCCCTCGTCTGCGGAATCGAGGCTGGGGGCCAACGCCTCGGAAGCCTCGCGGAGGAACGCCCCTTTGCGTGCGCCGGCATCCAAGGGACGGCCCGGGCCCTCACCATGCCAGAACGGCAGGCGAGCGGTGCGGCCCGGCGCGGGCTCGACCAACACGCGATCATCGGCTATCTCGGCGATGCGCCAGGAACTGGTGCCCAAGATGATGACGTCGCCCACTCGCGATTCGGCCACCATCTCCTCGTCCAGCTCTCCCACGCGCTTGCGCCCCGACCGCTTCCCAGAGGGGCTAGCGCCCCTCGTCATGCCAGGCACCGGCGCGCTGTGGTCATCGCCACGGGCGAGCATGACCGGGAACAGCCCGCGATCGGGAATGGTGCCGGCGCCCGTGACGGCGAGGCGCTGGGTGCGCGCGAGCGGCTTGAGCAGCCCTGCTTCGACATCTATCGAGATGCGCGGCGCGAAATCGGCCACGCCTCCGTGGGCGTAGCGTCCGGCTAGCATCCACAGCACGGCGTCGAAGGCGGAACGGGGCAGCTCCTCGTAGCAAGCGGAGCGGCGCACGGTGGCATACCACTCATCCATGGCCAACCCCTCCGGCGCCATGGCCACGGCTGCGGTGGTCTGCTGGGCTAGCACGTCGAGGGCGTTGCGCACCGGCTCGGTGCGCTCTATGCGCCTTTGCCGCATGCCCTCGGCGATGACGGCGCAGTCGATCACCTCAGTGCGCACGCGAGGGAACATGATGCCTTGAGAGCGGCCCTTCACCTGATGGTTCGCGCGCCCGATGCGCTGAAGGCCGCTCGCCACGGACAGCGGGGGCGCTACCTGTAGCACCAGGTCGACCTCGCCCATGTCGATGCCGAGCTCTAAGCTGGAGGTGGCCACCACGCACGGCAGCGCACCGCGCTTCAGTTCGCTCTCCACTGCCAGGCGCTTCTCTTTGGAGACGGATCCGTGGTGGGCCTTCGCGATGACCGCATCGGCGGCGATGGGGCTGGCGAGCTCGGAGGTGGAGCCGATCTCTGAGCGGATGGAGGGGCCGGCTCCTGTGTCGAGAGCGGCGATGGACGCTTCTCGTGCCCCGCAGCGCTTGGCATAGAGCTCGTTGAGGTGCGCAGTGAGGCGCTCGCAGAGGCCGCGGGAGTTCACGAACACGATGGTGGAGGTGTGGGCGAGCACCTCATCGAGGATGGCGGCTTCTATATAGGGCCAGATGGAAGCCGATCCTGCGCCGGTGTCGGGCGGCAGGGCGCTGCTCGCGGCGTTCTGCTCTTCGCGGAGGAAGGCGCGCATGGCCCGGTCGCTCTTCCACGCGCTCGAACGGGGCGAACCGCTGGCAGGTTCGGTGGCAGCTCGCTTCTTGTCTCTCCGGGACAAGGGAGGATCGCTCAGGCGCGGGATGGCGGTCATATCGCTCACGGGCACCGTCACAGAAAGGTCGAAGGCGGCTGGCTCCTCGTCGCGCACCACGGTGACCTCGCTTCCGGTGCCGCCGAGGAAGCGCGCCACGGCGCTCACAGGCTCCACGGTGGCCGAAAGGCCCACCCGCTGGAAAGGAGCGCCCCTCAGGTCGCGCAGCCGTTCGAGGGAGAGGGAGAGGTGGGCGCCTCGCTTGCTGCCCGCCATGGCGTGGATCTCGTCGACGATGACGGTCTGCACCGAGGCGAGGATGGAGCGGGCTTGGGAGGTGAGCATGAGGTAGAGCGATTCGGGCGTGGTGATGAGGATGTCGGGCGGCGTGCGCTGTAGCTTGCGCCGTGCATCCGGCGCTGTGTCGCCGGTGCGCATGCCGACCGTGATGGGGGTGCTGCCGCCTGCGGCCGCATCGGCGATGCCAGCGAGGGGCTGGGCGAGGTTGCGCTCCACGTCGGCACCGAGGGCCTTCAAGGGCGACACGTAGAGCACCCGCACACCGTGCTGCCGGCGTTCACCAGCCTGCTCGCAGCGGGCGTGCTCGCCTACGAGGCGATCGATGGCGAACAGGAAGGCCGCCAGGGTCTTGCCCGAGCCAGTTGGGGCCACTACCAGCGTATCGTCGCCGGTAGCGATGGCCTTCCAGGCCTGAGCCTGCACCGCGGTGGGCGCAGAGAAGGCTCCTTCGAACCAGCGGTGCACGCCAGGGGAGAACAGGTCGAGTGCTGCATCGTCTCTCATGGACCCCCCCCTGTTCCGCTGACGGGCTCTCTCGGACGCTTTTCGCGCGAGAGAGATGGTTTCTTCTCATTATATAGAGAGGTAGCGGAGGGGAGGATGCGGGATGCGAAGACCGTCCTCTTTTCAGCATTATTCTCAATGAGAAATAAATCCTTCTTGCATATATTCTCGTTTGGGAATAATATGAGGACCATCCACGTTGCTCGGGGGCGGATCGGTCGTAAGGCCGAAGGGGGCCTGCGCTCGAGCGTTTCTACAGAAGGATCGAGATGAGGAGGAACCATCCATGAAGGAGTCTGCCCGCCGCATGCTCGCGCTCGCGCTCACGGGTGCGCTCGCAAGCTCATTCGCGCTGTTCGGTTGCACGGCGAACACGACGTCGACCACGAGCGCCTCGAGCTCGTCGGGCGCTGCTGCCCAGCCTGTCGAGCTGCAGCTGTTCGCAGCCAACTCGCTCTCCAAGGCCATGGACGAGGCCCAGGCGCTCTACACGAGCCAGAATCCGTCTGTCACCTTCGCCGATACTCAATACAAAGGATCTGGCGAGCTGAACGAGATGCTGGCTGCCGGCAGCTACGCTGACGCCCTCATCACCGCCTCGGGGGCCACTATGGACACCGCAGTGGAGAAGGGCTATGTCAACGAAGCCACTCGTCAGAACATGTTCAGCAACGAGCTCGTGATCGTGGCTAAGGAAGACGCTCCGTATCAGGATGTCACGCTGGCTGATATCGCGACCGGCGAGCATACCCTGTGCGTCGGAGACGATTCCGTGCCCGCCGGCACCTACGCCGCTCAGGCGCTCTCCACAGTGGGCCTTTACGAGCCGCCTGCCGACCAGGCTGGCAAGACCGGTGCTGACATCTCCGGCAAGGGGGGCACCTACGTCGGCATCACGCCCGTCTTGCAGACTTCCGTGGGCAACGTATGCAAGCAGGCCGAGAACGGTGATGTGGACTTCGCCATCGTCTATTCCTCTGACGTCTACCGCTTCGGTGGCGTGAAGATCGTCGGCATCATCCCGAACGACGCTCACAAGCCCATCGTCTACCCGGGCGCTATCTGCACCGAGTCCGGCAATTACAGCGCGGCCGAGGATTTCCTCCAGTGGTGCCTCACTGACCCCGACGCTCAGGCCATCTGGCAGAAGTGGGGCTTCACGCTGGCTGAATAGCGATCAGAGCGCGAACGGTCGAACGGATCGCTCTTCATGGATGCGCATCCTGAGCCGCGTCCGTGACCGAAGAGCGCGCAACATCACATCGCATCCGCCATCGAGAGAGCGAGCATGGAAGGCTCGCTCTCTCGATGCGTCGTAGTGGGGATCGAAGAAGGGGAAGGGGGAGAAGCGTGCTCAAGATCAGGGGCGCGGCCACATCGTTGCTCATCCTGCTGATGGTGGTCGCCTGTCTGGTGCCGACGCTCGCTTGGGCTAGCGAGGAGGAGAGCCTTGGCAGCGTGGAGGAGCCGGCGGCGCCCATAGCGGCGTTGAGCGCGACCGACGCCGCGAGCGTCGAGCGCGGCCAGCAGATGTTCGGGAACGTGAGCGTTTCCGCTGAAGGGGATGCGGCCCTTATCGAAGGCTGTCGCTTTGGCGTGAGCGATTTCGTGCGCGCTCAATCGGGCTCCGATCGTGCGGTCGATGGCGTCTATCGCGGGTACAACTACTACGTCGGCACCGAACCTGAGAACGTGGCGGTCGTCTCCACCGGTGATCATGCCGTGGTCTATCTGCCAGCTTCCGTAGCCGCCTCGTTCGGCATCGACCTCGCATCCGTCGATGATCGAGCCATGCTCAAGGACTACCTGGTCGCGCTCGACAGCGCGAACGCCCGCGGATCCTCCCGTCTCGAAACGGTCCCCTCTTGGCACTTCACCGACCAGGCCGTCTACGAGCTGGACGGCGTCGCTTTCCGCTTCGACGAGCAGCTCACCGAAGGCCGCTACTATCTGTGCGTCATCGGGGTCGACGGCGGTGATGTCACCGCGCAGTCCCACCCAAGCCACATCACCCTCGAACATGCCGACTTCGCTCGCATCGTCGAGCCCGACCAAGTGGTCATCGCCCAGGAAGCGACCGGACTCGCTTGGTTGGGAGAGTTCCTCTCCGCCATCGACTACAGTCCGCTCTGGGTCACCTTGCGCACCACCGGCATCGCCATCCTCATCATCTTCGTCCTGGGCCTTGCGGCTGCTTACTTCACCTTGCGCATCTCACCGCGGGCTCAAGACATCTTCGACTCCATCTTCACCATCCCCATGGTGCTACCGCCCACCGTGTGCGGCTTTCTGCTGCTGCTGGCGTTCGGGCGCTCCACGGCGCTGGGGCAGTGGTTCATCGACGTCGGGTTCCCGCTGGTGTTCAGCTGGCAGGCCACGGTCATCGCGGCGGTCATCGTGGCGTTCCCGCTCATGTACCGATCAGCCCGCGGTGCCTTCGAGAACCTCGATCCGAACATGCTCGACGCGGCTCGTACGCTCGGCTGGTCGAACCCGCGCATCTTCTTCAAGCTGATGCTGCCGCTGTCGTGGTCGTCCATCGCTGCGGGTACCGTGCTGTCGTTCGCCCGCGCTCTCGGCGAGTTCGGTGCCACGCTGTTCTTGGCGGGCAACTACGCGGGCATCACGCGCACCATCCCCATCGCCATCTACTTCGAGTGGATGAACGGCAACACCGACGTGGCCATATTCTGGACCATCGTCATCATGATCTTCAGCTTCATCGTCATCCTGTTCATCAACTTGTGGAGCCGCCGCACCACGAAGTATCGCCGTCGCGAGCGCGGCGAGGATGCAGGGAAGAGGGGGCAGGCGAAGAGGGGGCCGCACGTGCTCGGAGGGGGAGGCGAAGAGGAGCTGGAGCGTGGCGTGGCTGCCTACGAAGCGCAGCGAATGGAAGGGGGCGCACGATGAGCCTTGAAGTGAGCATTCGCAAGGCATTCCCTGGGTTCACCCTCGACGTGGATCTGGAAGCTGGCAGCGAGACCTTGGGGTTCTTGGGCGCATCGGGTTGCGGCAAGTCGCTCACCTTGCGCTGCATCGCTGGCATCGAGACGCCGGATGAGGGTCGCATCGTGGTCAACGATCGCGTGTTCTTCGACTCGGAGGCGAAGGTGAATCTGACGCCTCAAGAGCGCAAGACGGCGCTCCTGTTCCAGAATTACATGCTGTTCCCGAACCTCACCATCGAGCAGAACGTGGGTGCTGGCATCGACAAGCGGGCCTCCAAGCAGGAGCGGGCGCGCATCGTGAGCGAGGAGCTGCGCCGCTTCGGTCTGGAGGGCTTCGAGGGTCGCTATCCCGCTCAGCTGTCGGGCGGTCAGCAGCAGCGCGTGGCCTTGGCGCGCATGCTGGCGGCGCGGCCGGACATCCTCATGCTGGATGAGCCCTTCAGCGCCCTCGACGCGCATCTGAAGAGCGTGCTGGAGCAGAACCTGGTCAGCTTGTTCGATGCATACGAGGGAACCATCCTCTACGTGAGCCATGACATCGACGAGGCGCTGCGCTTCTGCGACCGCATCGCGGTGGTGGAGGCGGGTCGCATCATGGAGGTGGATACCGGTGATGATCTGGTGAACCATCCGCGCTCTACCGCTGGGCTGAAGCTGTCCGGCTGCAAGAACGCCACGCCGGCCGTGCGCGAGAGCGACCACGAAGCATGGTTGCCGAAATGGGGCATTCGCGTTCGCACGGCCGAGCCGGTGCCTGCCGACATCAAGACGTTCGGGGTGCGCGCTCGTTACATCGAACGGGCCGAAGGGCCGGGTCCGAACTGCTTCCGCGCACGCGTCGATCGCGTGAGCGACTCGCGCTTCGAGCGCACGGTGCTGCTCGGGTTCCTCGATCGCGACGACAGCGAGAACCCCCGGGTGAAGCGCACCGATGATGAGATGAAGTACCTCCATCAGCATCTCTTCTGGCGTGTCTCGCGCGTCGATGTCGATCCGACGACGTTGCCTCGCGAAGGAGACGAGCTCTGGATCCGCATTCCCGAGGATCGCATATATCTGGTGTGCTGCTAGTGTTTTCTCCTCGAACGGATATAATGGCCACAAGCTACGAGAGAATACGAGGAAGCCTGTGAAAGACGCTCATGGCCGCGTGATCGACTACCTGCGCATCTCGCTCACCGATCGCTGCAACTTCCGCTGTATCTACTGCATGCCCGAAGATGGCGTGTGCCAGCTCGCCCATGACCAGATCCTGCGCATCGAAGAGATAGAGCAGCTGGTGGCCGTTGCGGCGAGCATCGGCATCAAGAGCATCCGTCTCACCGGCGGCGAGCCGCTGGTGCGCAAGGGCGTGGTCGATCTGGTGCGCTCCATCACCTCCACTCCCGGTATCGAGAACGTCTCCATGACCACCAACGGCGTGTTGCTGCCCGCTATGGCCGACGAGCTGAAGCAGGCCGGGCTCTCCCGTGTGAACATCTCGCTGGACACCCTCGATCCCGAGCAGTTCCGCGAGATAACGCGCGTGGGCAAGCTGGAGGACACCCTCGCCGGCATCGACGCGGCCCTTGCGGCTGGGTTCGACCCGGTGAAGGTGAACGCCGTCACCGTGCGCCGCCTCGACCAGGACTTCCTCGCCTTCGCGAAGCTGTCGCTGGAGCGTCCCCTGCACGTGCGCTTCATCGAGTACATGCCCGTGGGCACCTCCAGCGGCGCTGACGGATGCGGCTGGGGCAAAGAGGACGTCATCCCGAGCGAGGAGCTGTTCGCCATCATCAACGAGCGGGCGGTCTCCGAAGGGCTGCCCGAGCTTCAGGCGGCGGGGAAGAACCAGCCCATCGGTTGGGGACCTGCGCGCTACTTCGAGTTCCCGGGCGCTCAGGGCACCGTCGGGTTCATCTCGCCGCTCTCGCGTCACTTCTGCAGCGAATGCAACCGCTTGCGCTTGACGGCTGACGGTAAGGTGCGCCCGTGCCTGTTCAGCGACACGGAATACGACGTGCGCGAAGCGTTGCGCACAGGCGGCGAGACGGCGGTGCGCGAGGTGCTCTACGAGGCCCTCGGTGCCAAGCCCGACGAGCATCACGACAAGGTGGGCACCGAGCGCAACATGTCGCAAATAGGCGGCTGAGATGCGCTGACGAAGGAGTAGAATGGGCTAGCCAGCGAAGTCCGATCGCGGGCGGCGCTTCCTTCATAAGGAGGTGACGCCTATGAGCCTAGCTCTTGAGATCCTTTATGCCTTCGCTGCATTAGCGACCATCGCGGACCTTGGGGTCTCGCTATGGAAGGAGCATGAGCGACGACGGATGACGAAGGGGAGATAACGAAAGAGCCGGCAGGCACCGGCTCTTTCAAATCGTAATCACCCGCGCCGCCCGCCACTGTTAAGGACACCGGGCTTTGCTGGTAGCTGTATTCTACCACATCCGCTATGGAGAAGATATGCGCAAGGGAGACCGTAAGATGACCGAACAGCAACTTACCCACATCGATGAGCAGGGCGATGTTCGCATGGTGGACGTGTCGCAGAAGGCTGACACCGAGCGCGTCGCGGTAGCCGAGGGCTTCATCGCCATGCATCCGGAAACGCTCGCGCTCATCACGGAGGGCAAGGCGGCCAAAGGCGATGTGTTGGCCTGCGCGCGCGTGGCCGGCGTGATGGCGGCGAAGCGCACGAGCGACCTCATCCCCATGTGCCATCCGCTGAACATCACGAAGGCCAAGGTGGAGTGCGCTCCGGTGCTGCCGGGCGATCGCGCCGATGGGCTGGTGGGCATCCGCGTGACCTGCACCTGCGGTGTGACCGGCAAGACGGGCATCGAGATGGAGGCTCTCACCGCGGCCAGCGTGGCGTGTTTGACCGTGTACGACATGTGCAAGGCGGTCGATCGTGGCATGGAGATCATGGACGTGCGCTTGCTGAAGAAGGACGGCGGCAAGACGGGTCTGTGGCTGAGAGAGGCTCAGGTCTGAGGACCTTTCTGGGCCGTGTGGCCGCAGCAGGGCCGCAGCTAGGGCGCTCGCGGCGTTGCGTTGTGCTAACATAGCTGCGTTATACTCGCACTTCATGGAAAGGTTCGCATATGTCAGGGCATTCTAAGTGGGCGACCACCAAACATCGCAAGGCAGCCCAGGACGCAAAGCGCTCGGCGCTGTTCTCGAAGCTGTCCCGTAACATCACCGTTGCGGCGAAGGAAGGTGGCGACCCGAACCCCGACAACAACGCGAGCCTGGCCGCTGCCATCGAGAAGGCCAAGGCCAATTCGCTGCCGAAGGACAAGATCAAGGTCGCCATCGACAAGGCGTTCGGCTCCGGCAAGGATGCTGCCAACTACGAGTCGGTGGTCTATGAGGGCTATGGCCCGGCTGGTGTGGCCGTTTATTGCGAAGCGCTCACCGACAATCGCAATCGCACCGCGGCTGATGTGCGCAGCGCGTTCAGCCATGCCAACGGAAATCTGGGCACCTCTGGTTCGGTCGCCTATATGTTCGAGCGCAAAGGCCAGGTCGTGGTCGCCAAGGAAGTAGAGACCGGCGACAAGAAGAACCCGATTGCTCCCAACGGCGCTGCAGCCGATGAGGAAGAGTTCATGTTAGCCGTGGCGGAAGCTGGCGGTGATGATTACGAGGACGCTGAGGACGAGTGGGTGGTCTACACCGGCCCCACCGATCTGATGGCTGTGAAGAGCGCTCTGGAGGCGCAGGGCGTGCAGACCAAGGGTGCCGAGCTGATCATGGAGGCGACCACTCCGACCGCGGTGAGCGTGTCGGACGCCAAAAAGGTCATGCGCCTGATCGATAAGCTGGAGGAGCTCGAGGACCTTCAGAACGTGTATCACACCATGGACATCACCGACGAGATCGCTGCGGCTCTCGACGAGGAGTAGCGGATCTTTGCGGTGCGCCGAAGGGATGCGCCGGTACGGCCTTCATCAGTAGGTGAGCTGCAACATATGATCTAAGCTGAAAGGGCAACGGTCGTGACCGTTGCCCTTATTTCATCGCAGAGGAGGTCTTATGGGACAGTTCGAAGGCAAGACCGTCATCATCACCGGTGGCGGGTTCGCGGCGCTGAAGGACGGATCGGCAGGTTCCATCGGCTACGGCATCGCTACGGCGTTCGCCAAGGAGGGCGCTAACCTGGTGGTGACCGGCCGCAACGTCGAGAAGCTCAACGCGGCCAAGGAAAAGCTGGAAGCCGAGCATGGCGTGCGCGTGCTGCCGGTGCAGGCCGATGTGGCCGCTGGCACCGACAATCAGGCGACCGTGCAGAACGTGATCGACTCGGCCGTGAAGGAGTTCGGCCGCATCGACGTGCTGGTGAACAATGCCCAGGCCTCCGCCTCCGGCGTCACCCTGGCCGATCACACTACCGACCAGTTCGACCTGGCCATCTACTCCGGGCTCTACGCCACCTTCTATTACATGCAGGCATGCTATCCGCACCTGAAGGAGACGAAGGGGTCCGTCATCAACTTCGCCTCGGGCGCGGGCCTGTTCGGCAATTACGGACAATGCGCCTACGCTGCGGCCAAAGAGGGCATCCGCGGCATGAGCCGCGTGGCGGCCACCGAGTGGGGCCCCGACGGCATCAACGTGAACATCGTGTGCCCGCTGGCGTGGACGGCGGCTCTTGAGAAGTTCCAGGAGCAGTATCCCGATGCGTTCGAGGCGAACGTGCACATGCCTCCCATGGGCCATTACGGTAACGTGGAGACCGAGATCGGCCGCGTGGTCGTGCAGCTGGCCAGCCCCGATTTCAAGTTCATGAGCGGCGAGACCGTGACCCTGGAAGGCGGCATGGGGCTCAGGCCTTAGGGCTCCGGCTCGCGGGGTCTCGCGACAGCGGGTCTTGTGGCCTTTGCGCGCGATTTCGTGATGTGATCGAAAACGGCGTCCTGCGAAGGGTGCCGTTCTCGTATTCGCCTGCGAGCTTGCGAGCGAAGAACAGATGTTCTATCATACGGGGAAACGAACTTTCGACGGGAAGGCTCCTCACGGTGGCAACACAGCGCCGCATCATACTTGGCATCGACCCGGGACTCGCGAACACGGGCTGGGGCGTGGTGGCCCAAGATGGCTCGCGGCTGAGCTGCGTCGCCTATGGGTGCGTTTCCACCACTGCCGAGCGCGACCTCTCTGCACGCTTGTTGAAGATACACGAGCAGATAGGGGCAGTGGTCGATCGGTTCAAGCCCAGCTGCGTCGGCATCGAGACGGTATGGTTCGGTCAGAACATCACGGCGGCCTTCGGCACGGGCCAAGCGCGCGGCAGCGCACTGGTCGCCTGTGCCAAGGGCGGCTTGTGCGTGGGGGAGTTCACGCCACGACAGATCAAGCTCGCGGTGGTGGGCACCGGCACCGCCGAGAAGGAGCAGGTGCAGTACATGGTGCGCCAACTGCTCTCTCTCGATAGGGCACCGCAGCCCGATCATGCGGCCGACGCGCTGGCGGCGGCCATCTGCTATACCACTCACGAAGGTTATGCCCAGGCTGAAGCGCGCTTCAACGAGCGCGTGGAAGCAGCGCTGGATCGAGCGGGCGAACGCTCGTCTGGGCGCGAGCGCATCGCGGCAGGTGCGCGATGATCGCGTTCTTGAGAGGAGAGCTGGCCGGCTCGTCATCCACCATGGCCTACATCGACGTGGACGGAGTGGGCTATGGGGTGCTCATGGCGCAACGTTCGCTCTCGATGCTGCCTGCGGTGGGCGAGAAGGTGGCGGTGTTCACCCATTTGCAGGTGAGCGATGCGGGCATCGCTCTCTACGGCTTCATCACCGAAGAGGAGCGCACGCTGTTCAACCAGCTCATCACCGTGAATGGGGTGGGACCGAAGATGGCGCTCGCGGCCCTTTCCACCTACGCCCCGCACGAGCTGGTGCAGGCCATCGCTGCGGAGAACGTGACCGCGGTGGCGAAGATACCGGGCGTGGGGAAGAAGACGGCATCCCGTATCGTCTTGGAGCTGAAGGGCTCCCAGGCGCTCATGGGCTCGGGGCTCTTCGGTGGGGCCGGCGCGGCTTCCGAAGCGCTCCCCGCTCTTGATACGGCCATGCAAGGGGCTACAGAGGCTCTGCTCTCCATGGGCTTCACCGAGGCAGAGGCTGCCCTGGCCTTGAAGGACGCGCCGGAAGGGGCTGCCGAGCCGAAGCTGTTGCAATACGCGCTCAAGCGCCTGGGAACGAAACAGTAGGAGCCTATGGCGAACAGCATCAAATTGGAGGGCCTCGTCTACGAGGCGGCAGCCGACGGTAGCGCGCTCGCGAGCGAGCGGGCCGTCACGCCTCAGCTCGTCGAGGACGATCTCGCCCTCGACCGCTCGTTGCGGCCGAAACGGCTCGACGACTATCTGGGGCAGACGAAGGTGAAAGAATCGCTCACCATCCTCATCGAGGCTGCTCAGAAGCGCAACGACGTGGTCGATCACATCCTGTTCTCGGGTCCTCCTGGTCTCGGGAAGACCACCTTGGCTACCGTGGTGGCCAACGAGCTGGGCACTTCCATCCGCACCACGAGCGGTCCCGCTATCGCTCGCACGGGCGATCTAGCTGCCATCCTGACCAACCTCGAAGAGGGCGACGTGCTGTTCATAGACGAGATACATCGTCTGAACCGCATGGTGGAAGAGGTGCTGTACCCGGCGTTGGAGGACTATGCCCTCGATATCGTGGTGGGTCAAGGGCCAGCAGCGCGCTCCATCCGCATCGACATTCCGCGATTCACGTTGGTCGGCGCTACCACGCGCACCGGTCTTCTGACAGGGCCGCTGCGCGACCGCTTCGGCATCGTGTATCGCTTGCAGTATTACACCCCTGACGAGCTAGCCTCCATCGTGAAGCGCTCGGCTGCGCTCTTAGACGTGGCCGTGGAGGAAGAGGGTGCTCTGGAGATCGCCCGGCGCAGCCGCGGCACGCCTCGCCTTGCGAACCGCTTGCTCAAACGTGTACGCGACTGGACCCAGGTGCGCGGTGATGGGGTCATCACCGAGGATGCCGCCGCTGAGGCGCTCACGTTCTTCGAGATAGACGACCTCGGTCTCGATGCGCTCGATAACCGCGTGCTCGAACTGCTCTGCGTGCAGTTCAGCGGGCGGCCTGTCGGCCTCACCACCTTGGCGTCCGCCCTGTCCGACGACCCTGACACGGTGGAAGACGTTTACGAGCCATTCCTCATGCAGCAGGGATTGCTCGTGCGCACGCCGAAGGGGCGCCAAGCCACCGATCGCGCCTTCGAGCATCTGGGCCTGGTGCCACCGGAAAGAGATTGACCAGCGAGGGTCTCGCAGGCGTGCGGTGCCCATAGGCGAGCCTCTCCTCCGATCCGAAAGGGCTTCATATGTTCGAACGCGATTACCTCATGCGCCTCATCGCCGAGCTGGGCGCTGCCATCCGCCGCTCTCTCGAGCGCGACCAGGGTATGGATCGCACCGCCACCGATTCCGCCCAGATGCTCGAAGCTGCCGTGGGCGTAGCCACCGAGTTGGACGGGGTGGCGCTGCTGTCGCTTTCGCCCGAGTCGATAGCGCAGGTCATAGAGGTGTCCGGCACCGATCCGCGGGTCACCGAGTATATCGCCCGCAGCCTGCTGTTGTGCTCGCGCTACTATGCCGAGGATGGCAACGAACCTCTCGCTGACCTGCGAGCGAAGCAGGCCTTCGCCATCGCCGACGCGTATGGCCACGATCTCGCTGAAGACGATGCCTCTCCCGAAGCCATCGAGGCTTTCCTTGATCGAGAGCTGTTGGACGACTGATACGGTGCTGCTACCGAGGCGCTCCCGGTGTCCGAGGGGCGATGGTGCCCATGGATTTTCCCCATACCTTCCCATGGGTTCATGATTCTGGTGCCCAATACTGCGCGGATGGCGTATGATGTTCAGCATGCTCCTGAGTTGGGAGCGCGTGCGGGCGATGGCGTGCCCGCGCAAGGTTTTACTCCCAGTGCCATTGGGAGAGAAAAGAGGAAATAGGCATGGCAGAAGGTACTGTTAAGTGGTTCAACCCTGAAAAGGGCTACGGCTTCATCTCTCAGGAGGACGGCGAGGATCTGTTCGTTCACTTCTCCGAGATCCAGATGGACGGCTTCAAGACGCTCGACGAGGGCGCAGCCGTGTCCTTCGACGTGACGACCGGCCAGAACGGAAAGCTTCAAGCGAGCAACGTCGTCGCCATCTAGACTTCGTTTTACTTGAATCTGCCGAGCCCCCTCTCGCAAGAGCGAGAGGGGGCTTTTTTATGGGCCTGAACTATAATAGACAGCGGCGTTTTCCTTTATCGACGACTTGAGAGTGCGGCAGTGACGGCGTGAGGTCTCCTAGCTTTTCCGGTATCTCGAAGCATGCTGACTTTGTCCTTCTGGACATGGTCTCGCTCGCTATCGCTTTCGTCGTTTCGTACTATCTCAAGTTCGGCGATCTGGGGTTCATCGACTCGTCTACCTGGAGGGGCCTGTTCGTCCTGCTGATCGGCGTGAGCTTCGCGGTCACCCTCTTGTCGAACCCTTACAGCGGCATCTTTCGGCGTAGGTATTGGGAGGATATCGGCACGGAGCTGAAGATAGCTCTGGAGAGCTTCCTCATCATCTGCGTCATCTTCTATCTGTTCAAGATAGGCGAGGATTATTCGCGTGAGATGCTGGTGGTAACCTATGCCATATACGTTGTGCTGGCGCTGCTGTTGAAATACGTTCACAAGCGACGGATGCTGTCGCGTTGGAGCAATCGGCCCGAGGACAGCGTGCGGCGCTTGATCCTGGTGAGCGACGGGGTCGATCCGCTCCAGGAGCAAGAATTCGCCTATGCCGACGATATCAAGGCATCGTCAGTGGTGGGGTTCTGTCTTACTGGCGATGAGGTGCCGCCATGGGTCGGCGACAAGCCGGCGGTCCCTGTGGAGGATATCACCAAGCTGTGCGCCTCCACGAATGCCGATGAGGTGCTGTTGTTGGTGAATCCGGCCAAGATCGACGAGGCGCTGCTCGAAGAGCTGATCGACAACGGCATAAAGGTGCGCCTGGCCATCCACGAGTCGATCGGCATATCCTCGGAGGTTCAAACGATCGGGCAGGTGGGCGTCTTCAAGACGCTCGACCTCGAGCGCCATTCCTTCGGAGCGAGCCAAGCGCTCTATCTGCCGCTGAAGCGCATCGTCGACATCATCATCGGAGCGATGGGTTGTCTTGTGACCATCCCGCTCGCGGCCATCGTGAAGGTCTCCTACCTCGTTCAGGGCGACGCTCATCCCATCTTCTATCGGCAGACCCGCATCGGCAAGCGCGGCAAGCCGTTTCAGATGTGGAAGCTGCGCTCCATGGTATGGAATGCTGACGAGATCCTCGAAGAGCTTCTTGAAGATCCCGAGAAGCGGGCTGAATGGGGGCGCGACCAGAAGCTCGATGACGATCCGCGCATCACGCCGGTAGGACGCATCCTGCGGCGCACCTCCCTTGACGAGCTGCCCCAGTTCTTCAATATCTTCAAAGGCGACATGTCGGTGGTAGGACCGCGACCTCTGGTGGAGGGCGAGCTAGAGGATCACGGTGGCCGACAGCTCTACAACAAGGTGAAGCCGGGCCTTACCGGCTGGTGGGGATGTAACGGTCGCTCCAATATCGAGTACTACGAGCGCTTGGAGCTGGAATATTACTACGTCACTCACTGCTCGCTCTACCTGGATGCCCTCTGCATCTTCCGCACCATCGTGGCGGTGTTCAAGAAGGAAGGCGCCCAGTAGCCAGCGGCTCTCGGCACCATGCGGGCCGTCTGTCGTCTTTGGTCCGTTCGTCGTACGTGGTCCTGGAGCTTCTTTGCCGTATCGAATGTGCCCCCGCCACGGTTTCTTAGCGTATGCACTATATCGTATACGCTAAGGAGGTGGGGGAGCGCTGTCGGAGCTTCCAGGGGAATGCGAATCCCGCGAATCACGCTAGGGGTAGCGTCGAAGCACGTTAGCAGCGCAGTGGGCTTAGTGAAGAGTAGTATAATGAGGGTTCGATGCAGGCGAGGTGAGCTCTTGAAGAGGAGCGGTCGTCTGGGTCGTTTGAACTGGTCATATCTTCGGGGGACGCGGGATCGTTGCCGCGCGCACGTTCCGTCTGATTCGAAGAGGATGAATAACGTCATCGACGAGAGGCGCAGCTTCATGTGGTATGTGGCACAAGTGGCTACGGGCCAAGAGGAGCGTACGCTCGATCTCATCCATCGCCATATTGGCGTGGGGGATGGGAGCGTGCTCGAAGAGTGCTTCATCCCGCGCTTTCGCACGAAGAAGCATCTTCGGGGGCGATGGGAGACCGTAGAGAAGCCGCTCTTCCCGGGTTACCTCATAGCCATCACGCGATCAGCGGAGGATCTTGAGCGAGCTTTGCGGACGGTCCCTGCCTTCACCAAGCTCCTTGGCAACGATGATGTGTTCATCCCTTTAGCAGACGGAGACATCGCTTGGCTCGATGCATTCACCCAACAAGACCACCGTGTGGTCGATATGTCAGAGGGCGTCATCGAGGGTGACGAGATCAAGATAACCTCGGGCCCTCTGATGAACCACGTGGGCTGGATCAAGAAGATAGACCGGCATAAGCGCTTAGCGTACTTGGAGATGCAGATGTTCGGCCGCACCATCGAGACGAAGGTCGGACTCGAGATCATACGGAAGAGCTGAGCTCCGAGCACGGAGCTCTTGGAAAGGCTTCTTTGAACACCGCCCAGAATGACACCATCATAACCGTGGCAGCGCACAAGCCCTATTGGATGCCATCCGATGGGCTCTATCTGCCGGTGCAGGCTGGCGCTGCGGGCCGGGAATCCATCGAGGGCTACCAGCGTGACGATACAGGCGACAACATCAGTGCGAAGAATTCGCGCTACTGCGAGCTCACGGCACTGTATTGGGCGGCACGGAACGTGGAGGCCGACCATATCGGCCTCGTTCATTACCGGCGCCACTTCAAGGGCTCGGGCGAGAACGGAACGCTCACGTTAACAGAGGCGCGCCAATTGTTGGAGCGAGCGCCCGTGGTGGTGCCCGCGAAACGCAACTACTACATCGAGACGTTGGAGAAGCACTACGGTCACACTTTCGATCCGCAGCACATCGTCTATGCGCGCGAGGTCGTCACCGAGCTGACGCCTGAATATGCAGAAGCCTTTGAGCGCCATATGGCCGGTACGAAGGCTCATATGTTCAACATGATGATCATGCGGAAGGACTTGCTGGATGCCTATCTCGCATGGCTCCTTCCCATCCTGGAGGCAGTGGAAGCGCGCATCGACTTCACCGTTATGACCGACTTCGAGGCCCGCGCCATGGGCCGTCTCTCCGAGCGCTTGCTCGACGTATGGCTCACTGTGAACGAGGTGTCCTACGTGGAAGCTCCGGTGGTATCGCTCGAGAAGACGAACTGGCTCAAGAAGGGCTCCTCGTTCTTGGCAGCGAAGTTCACCAACAAGAAGTACGAGAAGAGCTTCTAGGCGATGACCCCGACTATGCAGACAGTATCAGCAGAAGAAGCATCGAACCCTCGAGCTACCCAGAAAAGGCCGCTCGGACGTGCGCTCGCACAACGATGGACCTCCATCTCTACGTTGCTCTTCTATGCGGGACTCGTCGCCATTCCGTTCGATAACTTGGTGTTCGCCCCCTCGGGCGGCTGGGCCACCGTCGCCCCCATCATCTTCTTCCTTTACACCTGCTTCAATCTGCCAGCGCTCGCGCGAGTGCGCTTCAGCAAACCTCTGGTGTTCGCAGCTTTGGCCATCATCACGCTGCAATGCGTGAACATCCTCATCTATGGCGTGACGGTCGATGCGCTGCTGGATGCGCTCTTCACGTTCGTGCTGGGGCTGTTCTTCTACTTCGCTCTGGTCATTCGCTACGAGCAACAGAAGGCCAGCTTCAATAAGGACGGCACCATCCTCTACCGTGCTTACGTGGCCGCACTCGTCTACGGTCTTATCTGGCTGTTCGCCAACGCGTTCTCGCCCGACCTCATACACGTCTTCCAATCCATCGAGCGCCGCTATTACTCACGTCTCGCATTCTCGTTCACCGAACCCTCGTTCATCAGTCTTCACGTGTTCGGCGTGTTGATGCTCTACACGTACTTTGTGAGCGATCGTAAGCTCGCACGCAAGATGATCGTGTTGGGCGTGTTGTTTATAGTATTAGCTGTTCTTACGAAGAGCAGTGCTCGAGTGATGCTCGATGCGGGTTTCTTTTTCGCATTGTTGTTGTTGAGATTCACGGTTCAGGGTAAGAGGCATCAAGCAAGAACGCTCTTCCTGTGGATAGCGGTGGTCGCGATCGCCGCTGCGGTGATTCTGTCTTCTACCCGGATTCAGTCGATACTGTTGGGGGGGGTGAGCGAAGATGGTTCTGCCGCTTCACGCTTCTTTCGCATTCAAAGCATGGTTATCGGCTTCATGAACGATCCCGTTGCGGCGCTCTTCGGTTACGGTCCTGGTAGTATGCATATTCCATTCTTGAGCGGCTATGACCAAGCCTTTGCGACTTACACGAATGCCTATATGACCGAGGTCATTGCGCTCGGTCACGCGACTTCTATTGGGAATATCTTCTCGATGCCAGTGCGGCTGGCATCAGATATTGGCCTCATCGCTACGGTCGTTCTTACTGTGCTGCTCTTCATGCAAGCAAGAAGGAAGGGCATCGACATCATGGTGGTGTTGATGACCATGTGGCTTTATGTGCAATTCGACTCTTATGCATTCTATGCGTTGCCGCTCCTTCTGCTACTGTATCGCATGTATGACCCGACTAAGATGGGCATGTCGTATTTCATAATAGACGAATTGTGGCGACCAGGATCGAGCCTTCATGAAGATGCTGATCGAGAGGTAAGGGTGGGACTATCTCATGAAGCGTGACAGAACGTCTCCTGTGAAGGTCGCTGCGATCGTGGTGACCTACAATCGCAAAGATCTCCTTCTGGAAAATATCGACTGCTTGATGCGGCAAACCGAACGGACGGTGATGGACATTATCATCGTGAACAATGCGAGCACTGATGGTACCGAAGATGCGCTCGTTCGATTCATCGACAACAATGCGCTCATATGCCTTAATACGGATAGTAATCTGGGAGGGGCTGGAGGATTCCAATTCGGGATGCGTTATGCAGCTGAGCATGACTATACCCATGCCTGGGTGATGGATGACGATTGCATGCCTAAGGATAACGCTCTCGAGGAGTTGCTCAAGTGGGACGAGAATCTGGATGGCGAGTACGGTTTCCTTTCGAGTAAGGTCCTGTGGAAAGACGGAAGCCTCTGCAAGATGAATGTTCAACGGGAGAAGGTGACGCGAAACCTTCAACGCTTCGATCAGAAATGCGTATCGGTGGAAATGGCGAGCTTCGTTTCTCTCTTTATCCCTATAGCCGTCATAGAGGCGCTTGGCCTACCGATCAAAGAGTTCTTTATATGGACCGATGATTGGGAGTATACTCGACGAATCTCTCGAGAATACGCTTCTTATGTGATTCCGTCGAGCGTAGTGGTCCACAAATCGCATTCGAACGAAGGAGCGAATATCGCTATCGATGCGGCAGAAAGGCTCGATCGCTATGAGTATCTGTATCGCAATGATGTGTATCTCTATCGTCGAGAGGGGTTCCGCGGGTTTGTCTATGAGGCAGCAAGATTGGCCTTGCATGTTGCGAGGGTGCTCATAAAGGCACCGGACAATAGGTGGAAAAGGATTCGGTCGATTTTTGCAGGAACCCGAGCAGGATTCTCTTTCGATCCGCAGATCGAATATCCTCATGAACGAGACTGAACAGATGACGAAGGTCCTGGAGCTCTTCGGTGAGCCCATCTCGTCGGGTGGGCAGGAATCCGTTGTGAGCAATATCGTCTCACACATGGATCTTGATGGTCTGCACATTGACTATCTCACGCCCTATTATTGCGATAGCGATCGTCATCGGAAAGTGGTCGAGGATCGCGGTGGAAACGTGTTTCAGCTGAACCAGGAATTCAAGCCTGGTGCGAACAGATTTCCGCTGGCTGAGCCACTGAATGCATTCTTTCGCGAGCATCTCTATGATGTAGTTCACATACACTCGGGAAGCACAACGTTCTTGGCGGTCGCGGCTAAGGCGGCAAAAAATGGTGGAGCGAAGATAGTGATCGTCCATTCGCATAGCGGCGTTGAGGAGATGCGAATGAAGAATAGGTTGATTCGAAGGGCGTCGTCCATCCTGATGAGACGATATGTCGATGTTTACTGCGCGTGTTCTCGAGAGGCGCGGCTCGCGAAATATGTTCCTTCCATTTGGAAAAAGGTCATTCAAGTCAATAATGGTATCGATCTAGCTCGCTTCCGTTTCAACGAAGAGATTCGCGATGACATGCGGCAAAAAAGAGGTATATCGAAAGACGCAATGATTCTTGGTCATATTGGTCGGTTCTGCCATGAGAAGAACCATTCCTTTTTGCTTCGAGTATTTGAGCAGATAGTCAAAAGAGAGCCGGAATCGATCTTGGTTCTGGTGGGAGAGGGGGAGACCGGGGATGCTGTGCATGCGCAGGTGCGCGAAAAGGGTCTGGATGATTGCGTTCTGTTCGCTGGCAAGGTGGATAATCCGGAAGACTACCTGCAGATGATGGATGCTCTCGTTTTTCCATCAAGATTCGAAGGCATGCCGGTTGTCCTTATTGAGGCGCAAGCTTCGGGTCTGCCTATCGTGGCTTCAGATGCGGTGACCGAGCAGGTCAGGGTGGTAGATGCTTTTCGATGCCTGTCCCTTGATGAATCTCTAGAGAGATGGGCTGATGCGGTCCTTGAATCGCGGGAACTCGACCGGTCTTGTGGAACGCGAATCCTCAAAGAGCGAGGCTTCGATATTTTTGAGGTCGCAACTGCTGTAAGAGGCATATATTGCGGCAAGAGCACTGAGGGGATGGGGAGATCTAGCGAGTGATGGGTGCGTTTTCTACTCCATTCTTTAGCATAATAATCCCAGTTTATAATGTTGATTCTTATTTGGATGATGCCATCGGCTCGGTTTTATCGCAGAATCATTCCCATTATGAGATTGTGCTCGTCGATGATGGCTCTATGGATGAGAGCGGACGTATATGCGAGGAGTACGGACGGCTTTATCCTGACAGGGTCGTTGTTCTTCATCAAGAGAACAGAGGATTGTTCGAAGCGAGAAAAAGCGGTCTTCGTATGGCGACAGGGGAGTACATTCTCTTTCTCGACGGGGATGACGAACTAAGAGAAGATGCTCTGTCGAGATTATCCGCCATAGCCCAGGAAACCGAAGCGGATGTGATCGCGTTTCGCTGTTGTAGAAACAGAGACTACGAGCCAGACTCATTCTCTGCCTATCACTCTTTGGGGGTTCGTGATCCCGTTGACTATTCCATCGAAGAATTCCGCTACCAACTTCTTGTGAGCGATCGTATCAACGGTATATGCTTGAAGGCAGCGAGAAGAGAGTGCTATCAAGACCTTATAAAGCAGAAGAAGCGAATCCGTCTTCAATTGGCCGAAGACAAGCTCGTTAGTGCGTATGTGCTCGATAGGGCTCGGTCCGTGAGCTTGACCTCCGATGTTCTTTATCACTATCGGTTGAATCTGCAAAGCATTTCTCAGCGAAGCTTCTCGCTGGCGGACTGCGGAGATCTGCTCTTCGTCTACGACCATATGAGGGAGGCTATGGATAGGTGGGGGCTTGGAAAGTGCGAGGATGAACTGGATGCATTGCTCCTATCTCAGATTCATGATCAGATAATAAGGTTGTACGAGGCTAGACTTAAGAAAGAAGAGAGGATCAGGGCTATTGATGGGATGAGGGGGTCGATCGATGCAAAGGTGCTGGGTCGCCCCAAGGTGCTCCATGAGCTAAAGAGCCACCGCCGAATGCTTCTCAAAAAGTTCCTCAACAATAGAAATTCTCTCGGATTCTATGCAAGAGCATATATGGCTGGAATCGCATTCATGAAGAAAGTAAGGGGACGATGAGGAAGCTCGATCTGTGCGGTTCTTTTAAGGGTGGATGCTTGAACTTGAGGGAGAGCTTCTCGTGGTGATGCTTTGACCGTCGATCTTTCACAGCCATTTTTTTCGATCATCATTCCCGCTTATAATGTGGTCGAATATATCGAAGAGAGCCTTCGCTCGATTCTTTGTTCTACGATCGATGGCTACGAAATCGTGGTCGTCGATGATGGATCGGTCGACGGAACGGGCGATCTTTGCCAGCGGTTCGTTGAAGATGATTCTCGAATCACGTTGCTTCGGTCGCGACGCAACAGAGGGCCGCTGTTTGCGAGAAGGACCGGTGTGGCCCATGCGAGAGGGAAGTACTGCGTCTTTCTTGATGCCGATGACATGCTCTATCCGGATGCACTTCAGATTTTCGAAGCATGCACCAGAAAGACGAGCGCGGATATCGTGGTCGGGGGTTTCTTGAAAGACACGGAGGAAGCATTTTGCCCTGATGTGGGGACGAATCGCGTTTCTCGGGCTCTTGAAGGCGCGAGAGCTTTCTCCGTAGAGAGCTTTCGTGAATTCGTTTTGGAGAGCAAGACCAATAGTTTATGGGGAAAGGCCATACGCAGGGATCTTTTCGATCTAGAGACGGATTATTCTGCGTATGAAGGCATGCGCCATGGCGAGGATCTTCTTCAGCTGTTGCCTATAGTCGATGAAGCGAGCATAGTTTGCATCACGCCCATAGAACTATACTTTTATCGTACGAACGAATTGCAGGGCACTGCTCGATTCAGAAGAGAGCAGATAAAGGATATCAAGCTTCTTTGCGAACGCTTATTGGAGTATGGGTCGAAGTGGAGTGGGGCTGAGGGTGCCGCATATCGAGGGTGTACGGCGAGCCTGCATTATCTTTTAGAAATAGTCTATAGGTCCGAAAGGCAAGACGAAGAGAGATTCAGGCTATATGAGGATATACGACGAGAGTTGATCGAAAGCGGTGTTATCAGGGTAAGGATGTCTCCAAATTTGAAGAGAAAGTGGTTGCTCCTATTGGCTTTGAGGTATCGCCATTACCGAGCGCTCGATGTTGTATTGATGAGCTACGAGTGGACTCATAAATAGGCTCGAGAGAGTGGATATGGATAAAAAACAGGGAGTTAGAGGCTCGATTTTTGTGAATACGGATTCCAGTGCGCCTCTTATCAGCGTGATAATACCCGTCTACAATGTTGAAAGGTATTTAGAGAAGTGTCTCAAGAGCGTTATCGATCAGATATACGGCAATCTTGAGATAATCCTTGTAGACGATGGCTCGGAAGATGGGTCGGGCAAGATTTGCGATGACTATGCCCTCAAGGATTCTCGTATAAAGGTGATACATCAGTCAAACCGGGGTCTCTCATCAGCCCGCAATACAGGAATCGCTGCGGCTGTGGGGGAGTATCTGTGCTTCGTGGACTCAGACGATTATGTTGACACCCGATTCGTTCAGCTTATGTTCGAGGCAATAAGAGATTCCGGTTCGCAAATAGCAGTATCTGGATTCGTTTGCGAGAACGAAAGAGGGGATGAGCTCTATTCGGAGGTTCCTCCGGGGGGGCACTTGGCAACGCCGAAGGATCGACAAGTGGCACTCTTAGGAGAGCTATCTCTTGTTGTGGCATGGAACAAGATCTATTCGCGAAGGCTCTTCGATGAGCTTACGTTCAAAGTAGGTAAGCAACATGAAGATGAGTTCATCATGCACCATATTCTCCAACGTACTAACGATGTCGTTTGTGTGGGAGAGGTCCTCTATCATTATATAAAGCGAGAAGGCAGCTTGACAAACGTGCAAGGCTCTCTTGGGAGATTCGATGTTGTGGAAGCTCTTTTCGATCGCTTCTGTCTTTATAGGGCGCTTTCGTATGAGGACCTTCTCTTGAGGGTGGAGGCGTTGGCTCGAAATGCCTATCTCCGAATCCTCGAAGAAGATGAGAGCGGCTTTCTTAAGGGACACCCACGTTCGAAGCAGATGCGCGGATTGATCAATGATATGAGGAAGGAATTGCCTGTACTCGAGCGAGCTCGCACCTGGATGATATGGTGCATGAAAGAGCATATGCCTGGCGTAACGCGACGACTCAAGATGATGCTGTCATCGAGTACGGCTTGTCGCTTGAAGAAGGTCTTTCCACGGAGGTTCGTCGAGGAGCGACGAAGGCGACGTGAGATACTGAATGCTTATATCCGCGATGGGCTGGGAGCCAGATTTCTTTTAGTGGATACGCCTATCCATGGAAATATAGGTGATCAGGCCATCGCATTAGCGGAAAAACGATGGTTGGAGAGCGAGTTCGGTGCTGGTAGCTACTATGAGATCACGGCGGAAGAGATAGAGGGTCTTGAGGAGGGGATCGCTCGGATTTGTCCAGAGTCCCAGCTCGTTCTTGTTCATGGCGGAGGTTTTCTTGGATGCTTGTGGCCGACCGAGGAACGACGATTCAGGAGGATTCTCAAGGCTTTTCGGAAGCAACCCATGATTGTTCTTCCTCAGACGGTGACGTTCGATATGCTGTCAGCGTCCGGCCGCCGCTTCTTCGAGCAATCGAGAAAGGCTTATTCCAACCATTCGAATCTTACATTCTGCTTTAGAGAGAAGAAGAGCGCAATGTTCATGAAGGAGCATATGCCGGAGCTCGATGCACTGCTCATTCCGGATATGGTCCTTTCTTTGCGAATGCCTTGCTCACCTTGTTCGCGAGATGGCGTATTGCTATGTATGAGGCGGGACCATGAAAGAGCGTTGGATGGCGCAGCCCTTGAGAGGATTCGTTCAGAGATGGCCCTGGCATATCCGGGTCAGAGGATAGGGACGACCGATACGGTAGTAGAGAGGGAGGTGCCCGTTTCGAATCGAGAGAAGGAAGTGCGAGCGAAGCTCGATCAGTTCTCTCGGGCAAACGTGGTAGTGACCGACAGATTGCATGGGATGGTTCTCGCCATTCTGGCTGAAACCCCATGTATTGCATTGAATAATGGCAACGGTAAGGTGGAAGCTGTTTATGAATGGGTGGATGCGATCGAATCTGTCCAATTCGTGGAGTCCGTTGACGATATAGAAAAGGCATTGGCGACGCTCGGAGAGTCCCCGGAAGGTGCTGTTATGCCTGAACGAGTCACGAGAGGCTTCTCTACTCTAGCTAAAAAGATAGATAGCGTTTCTGCAGACGATCGATGATGCTGATCGGAGAGGACGATATATCATGACTAGAGGAGAAAGGCCTCGCCTAAACGTTGTCTTCATTGTGATCGATGCCCTTTGTTTTAAGAGCCTTGAGCGCGAAGTCGGGGGCAAACCTGTTATGCCTTTTCTGAGTTCGTGGAGGGCGGCAGGGCGATCTTGGGATAAGGTCTTTTCTTTGGCTCCCTATACAGAAGCTGCTCTGGTCTCTCTTTTGGGGGGAGAACGCACCCTAGAACATGGCGGCTATCTCTTCGGTAATGCTCTTTGCGATGTGCCTCTTGCGGAGCGGTATGCGAAAAATGGTTACAGAACATTGCTCGGATACTCCCCATACGTGTATTCGGAGGGCTATCTATCGGGGTTTGATGACTTTTTCTATACGCGACTCTATTCTGTTGTGCCGCTCTTCTCATATCGCCTTGACCATTATGCTGCGATCTCTGAGAGAAGAAAATTGAAGGCCGATGAAATAGAGGTTTGCAGATTGCTCATCGACGAAGCATTGCGTTGTTGGTCGTCTCAGTTGCAAGCGCTTCGTGATGGGTCGAGAAGCACGCTTCTTATAAGAGACCGCGTGTCTCACGAGACGGTGCTCGCAACTCTTGAAGCCGTGCGAGATGTTGTGGAGAGCTTCGAAAGAGATGCGGAAGGTTTTATTGAAGACATTCTGCGTGAGGGACATGGCCATGAACTCTGGGAATTGAGCGAAAAGTTCAATGCTGAGGTCGAAACAACGTATAGCGACCACTTTCGGGATAGGTACTCGACCCTTCTTGCGGCTTACGGCAAAAGTCCCCTTCGAAGATTCTTGAGGCAGCCGCCCTCTGTGAGGTATTTGTTCTCTACTTTTCTGAACGATGCTGCCGATCTGCGAAATACGAAGGGGTTGATACGTAATTACGAGCATTTCTACAAAGAAGATGAGCTTGCTGATTATCTTGGGGAACTCAAGGGCAATAGCAAGGTCGAGGCTGGTGCGAGGAGGCAATTTCGTTTCCTATTGGAGGAGCTTGGTCGCCGCGAGCCAATGAACCAGCCCTTCTTTGCTTACGTTCAACCGCAGGATTTTCATTTACCGTCGGTCTTTCATACATTTGATGCCGTATCTGAAGACAAGATAGATGAGGAGATGCGCGAAGCTATAGAGATGCTCGAAAGCGTCGATCGCAGGCACTCGGGGAGCATCCTAGCCGATTTGAGTGCGCGTTTCTGTGATTCCCGCATCAGGGAGCTATATGAAGAACTGCAAGGCATGAGCGAAGGGTGTCTAGTGGTCATCACTGCCGACCATGGCTTTCCTTCCTACTATGATCCTCCTAGGCCGATGATATACAACCAGACCTACACCGAAGCCTTTCATGTTCCTTTTCTCGTATTGGGAGGGGAGATACCCGAAGACCTTTTGAATCTACGGGACAAGGTCGTGAGTCATCCTGATCTTGTCAAGGCGTTCAGTCGATACGTGCTCAATGAGGAGTCGCAGGAAGTTCCAACAGGTTTCGTTCTGAGCGAGTACGTGGGTCCTGGCTGTCCTGATCTTACGGAAAAATCTGTATGGTACACCTATATTGACGAGCGTCATAGGATAAGCGCGAGATGTCCGCTCGCCAAGGCATTCGAGGATGCGGACATCGACACCATTATCGACCTGCATAAAGATCCTGAGGAGCTTATCAATATTCGGAAGAAAGCTATACATCATGGAGAGGTGAGGCGCAAGATACGGCGCATCGCCGAAAGGCATCTCCAGTTGTCGGAGAAGCACGCGCCGGAGACCTTTCTAGGCATTTCCTGTGCGGCCATAGCGTCGATTCAGAATTCAAACGATGAAAAGGGAGCGACATGACGGGTCGCACGAAGCTTGCATCAAAGAATATCGTGCTCGGATTAACGAGCAAGCTCGTGACCATGATCCTCGAATTCGTTTCGAGAGCCGTTTTCATTCAAACTCTTGGCGCGGAGATGCTTGGCGTCAATTCTGTTTTCGTGAGCATAATCCAGATGATGTCGGTCGCCGAACTCGGTCTGACGAACGTCATGATCTACAGCTATTATGAGCCGCTTGCGACGCATGATCGCAGGAAGCTCGCCGCTCTTGTGGATTTTTATAAGAAGATATATCGAGGGATAGCCCTATCGATCTTGGTGATAGGTTCTTGCCTCGTTCCTTTTCTACATCTGATGATCAATGGCGAAGGAGATATCCATGACCTTTATGGGCCCTATTCGCTTTTCGTGGTAGATGCAGCCATCTCTTATCTATTGATATATCGCGTGGTGATCTTGAGGGCCGACCAGCGGGGTTATATCGTCACTTCCTATGAGCTGGGCATTAATATCGTTCGCGTTATCGCGCAGATCGTAGTGCTGTTTGTGACCGGGAGTTATTTTTTATATCTAGCGATCAAGGTTTTAGGGACGCTCGCAACCAATGTGGTCTCTACGTTACGTGCGCGGAAGGATTATCCGTTCGCGTTGAATGCTACTGAATCATTGACGGCACAGGAGAGGAGGGAAATCGTTCGAACCATCGGCGCTGGATTCTTATATAGAGTCTCTGCGGTTCTCCTGAACAGCACGACTAATATAATCATCTCGGTGATGGTGAGCACGATCATCGTTGGGTATGTGGCGAACTATACCACTATTATTGTGGCTGTGACCTCGGTAATAGTGATTTTGTTCTCCAATCTTACCCCAAGCATAGGTAATCTTGCAGTTTTGGGTACGAGCGCGAAAAGGCTTGAAGTATTCAATATTATGGTATTCGTGGGGTCGTGGCTGACTGTCATCTTCGTTGGCTGTACAACCCTTTTGTCTAATGATTTTATTGGGTTATGGATCGGCTCTTCTTATGTGCTCCCGGATTCTACCGTGATGTGGAAGATGCTCTTGATGTTCTTCAGCTGTATCATGCAGCCTATTTTTGCCTATCGGGAAGCGGTTGGGCTTTACCGTCAAACGAAGTATGTCATGGTGGCGGCGGCGGTGGCCAATCTCGTGTTATCTATCGGATTGGGTTATATATGGGGTCTTGATGGCATCTTGGCGGCATCGTTGATTGCTTGTGCGTTAACATATTTCTGGTACGAACCTTGGGTTCTTTTTCATATGTACTTCGCTGGCTATCCACTAGCGTTCTTTAGAAACGTTCTTTTTGCTCTTCTGGGCACAGGTGCTTTCGTGGCCATAGGCCATCTATGCCTATCTTGGATGACGATAGATTCGTGGGCTCTTTTCCTCTTGAAAGGCGCGATCTTGTTCATTGCGGGCAATGCTGCCTGTTTCGTGGTTCTTCGTAGATGTAGCGAGTTCGCGTTCGTTTTAGATAGGGCCTCAGCGGTAAGGCGGAAATTCAAGAGCCGAGGTCGAACGAATGAAGTCGAGGAGGGCCCCCATGAAGGTCGATGATGCTATGCTGGTGGTCAGGGAGGTTCGATGTCGTTTCGCGAGGGATGTACCCCAGGTGATGAGCACCGAAGATTCGCTGAATTATATTGCAAGGCACCGAATTTCGGTCAGCCGGTTCGGTGATGGAGAGTTCGACATAGCATGTGGCCTTAGAGCTGGATTTCAGTGTGAGAGCAGGGGACTTTCGGGGCGCATGAATGATATGCTCCGAAATGCTGACGAAAACGCACATCATAAAATAGCGATTCCTCTTGTCATGGCTACTTTGCGAGGATACACGCATGTTTCGCAATGGTGGTGGTTGAAGTACTGTGCAAAGAAACGGTCAGCTATACAGGAAAAGCTGAATATGGATTATGTGTACCTTGATTCCCAGATATCGCGCATATACATCAATAGAAGGAGGAAAGAAGATTCGATCCGCTATTTCGATCTATGGAAGGCGCTCTGGCAAGGGGAGCGTATCCTCGTGGTCGAAGGCGACAATACGAGATTCGGCGTGGGAAATGACCTGATGGATGGAGCGAGCATGGTGAATCGCATCATAGGACCTTCCCGAGACGCTTATGCGAGATACGAAGAGATATACGATTCGATTATCGATCATGCCAAGGATTACGATCTTGTTCTATTAGCTCTTGGTCCAACTGCTACAGTATTGGCGAAGGATCTATCGGATGCTGGTATTTGGGCTATAGATAGCGGAAATCTTGACCTTGAGTATGAATGGAGCATGCGTAAGACGCGCAAGAAGGTTCCTATTGCGGGCAAGGATTCTCCTGAGGTAGGGAGGGGGATGCCTGTCGCATCGAAGCAAGAAAAAGCGTATGATGAGCAGATCATCGACAAGGTCTTATGAGCGATGATAGTCCTATGGCATGGGGTTAAGCTCGACCAAATAAAGGTCGCATAGCGCTCGTTCGCGTCGTTGTCTCTTTATGGCGCGACGAGATACCGAATCAAGTCTTTTTGCGTCATCTTGCATGCTGCCTCGAGCATGCTTATAGAGGAGCTGAAACATGATTAATCGCACCAGAAGCGCATTGCTGAAGATAGTCCTTGCTACTGCGCTCGTCTTCGCGGTCCCGTCAGTCGGGTGGGCCGATGTCTCGAGCGCCGAGGAGAGCTACGTAGCTAGTACCGGTATTTTTACGTCGTACGAAGAGTTAGAGGAGGGCGAGACCTCTGTCTTTGGCGAGGAGGTCATCACTGAGCCTGAGCGAAATGAGGAAGAGCTCGATACTAATATAGGTCTTTCGGAAAATCCGGTCCTCGATCAAAACGTTGATCATGCTGCGTCAACGGAATATAGTCCTCAACTGCGCGAGGATCGTCCGAATAGTTTTCGCTTTGAGGATGGCGAGCTGCTCGAAAGCGTGGAGGGGGCGAGCACCGATGATGCATCCGATGGTGGCTCCGACTTGGGGATAAGCTTGCTCAATTCTGTTCAAAATGGCAGTGGTGCTTGGGTATACGATTGGTTCGACCGGTTCTCGTCTGGAAAGCATACAAGGGGAGATGCTTTGCGAGGGGTGGATGTTAGTAAATGGAATGGTTTGATCGACTGGAATAGCGTGAAGAATGCTGGTGTGGATTTCGCGTTGATCCGGTGCGGATATGGCGATGATCTCGCTTATCAGGATGATCCCTATTGGTATACGAACGTAAGTGGGTGCCAGGGTGTCGGGATGCCGTTCGGGGCATATCTTTATTCGTATGCAACGAATACAGCCATGGCGCGCAGCGAGGCCGACCATGCGCTGCGTCTCTTGCGTTCTGCGGGTCTGACGCCTGATAAGGTCTCTCTTCCTGTTTATCTTGATATGGAAGATAAGTCTACCGCTGGACTTAGTCCGGCCCGGCTGACGGAGATAGCGCATACGTTTTGCGACATACTGACCAATAATGGCTATAAGGTCGGCGTATATGCCAATAAGAGCTGGTGGGAAGGCAAGCTCTATGGAATCAATAGAAGTGGATTATCGAAATGGGTAGCCGAATGGAATGCAAGCAGCGGTCTTACCTATAATGGCTTCAGTAGTCTTCGTGAAAGCGGTGGAGGAGTCTGGCAATTTTCCGACTATGGTCGTGTGCCTGGCATTTCTGGTAGAGTCGACCTGAATTATGCCTATTTGGACAAGTGGACGAAGCCATCCGTGACAGCAGTGGGGATGGCGAGGAACTATACGGGAAATCCGCTTTCGCCGACCATCACGGTAAGCCTTGGTGGTCGTACTCTCGATGAAGGAGACTATTCCGTTACTTATGATGGGAGAGCGTCTGTGCCGATCGGTGCAAGCGACTCTACTTCTATATATAAGGTCAAGGTCGAGATAGACTCGTCGGTTTACTCTGGTGAAGGGCGCGTAGTAGAACTGGGAATCTTCACGATCTATCCGAAGATAACATCTTCACAGCTTGGTCGGTGCTTGATAGGGAATGCTGCGAACGATGAGGTGTTCTTGACATCAGAAGGTGGAGATGCTCTATCGGGCAACAATGTGATCGTTGCACGGCCGACCGGCGATAAAGACCAGATATGGACCCTCTCTTTCGACGCTGACCAGGGCTACTATGTGATAGCCAACGCCGCCAACCCTTCAGTGGCCCTGCATCCGACCGTGGCCGACCCCACCAACGGCTCCAACGTGAGGCTATGGGCCGATGGAGGGGGCATCTGGCAGCGATGGGTGCTCGCGCCCGATGCGGATGGTTCCTACGCCATCATCAACGCCGCCAACCCTTCAGTGGCCCTGCATCCGACCGTGGCCGACCCCACCAACGGCTCCAAC
>CATKXW010000007.1 GCA_949840905.1 uncultured Eggerthellaceae bacterium
CTCGTCACACCGTGGAGGAAGCCCGTCTATGAAAGCCTCTCACGATATCGATTCCCGGCGACAAAGTGAAAAGGACTTCCACCACAGTCGCCAGACTTCATCATGTAACAAACCTACGGCTTTCGCAGCCTTAAGCAAGCATGACGGGTGGAAGCCCTTGCCAACATGCTCAAAGCGCGAAAACAACGTGAGGTCTATTCGGTTTGTTACTCTCCCTAACATGTCGCGATAGCGATGCTAGGTCGAAGTCTGGCAAACCGGAATATAGCAGACACCCGATCCGGCTTCAAACGAAACCCTTGAGCGAGCTTGCGTCAAAAACTGAGAAACGCCCGATGAACCCTCGAAATGATTTTTCTGTGAGCGCCCTACGAGATGCGTCGGATGGCAATTAACCGGCAATTAACCGGCAATCAACGTGGCAATCAAGTGGCAATCAGGTTGGCGATGTGCCAACGATCTAGCGCAATCGAGCGGCGATCAACATCGACCGACGATCATCGAGCCCGGCACCGAGCGCAAAAGATGGTACCGAGGCGTTCTAGCCCTTGGATGCTCACGGGACAAGATGCAGCGCCAAGAGCCGCTCATCACCCGAGAATACGACTATGAGAGCAGCAGATCGGCCAGCTCCTCGCTGGTGAGGCTGGCAAGGGAGCTCGCATCGTTGGCGCTCACGATGGCATCGGCGAGGTCGGTCTTCGCCTCCTGCAGCCGTACGATGCGCTCTTCGATGGTATCGGCGGCTATCACCTTGTAGACGTTCACCATGGAGCGCTGGCCGATGCGATGGGCGCGGTCGGTGGCCTGGTTCTGGGCGGCAGCGTTCCACCACGGGTCAGCATGCACCACGATGGTAGCACCGGTGAGGTTCAGACCCGTGCCGCCTGCTTTCAGCGACACGAGGAACACCGGGGTATCATCGCCGTTGAAAGCGTCTACCAGCTGGACGCGCTTCGCCTTCGGCGTGGAGCCGGTGATCTTGTAGTAAGGTACCTCAGCAGCTTCCAACACCGCTTCCACCCGAGAGAGGAAGCTCGTGAACTGCGAGAACAGGAGCATCTTCTCGCCGCTCGCCTGGGCCTGCCCGATCAGCTCGACGATGGCGTCCACCTTGGCAGCCTCGCCTTCGTAACCCTCGAACACCAAGCCAGGATCGAGGGCTATCTGCCGCAGCCGCGTCAGCTCGGCGAGCACCTCCACTCGGCTCATCTCGTCTCGCGGCAGCTGGCCGCGCGCGTTCGCGCGGCTGCCGCTGAGCTTCTTCTGCATGTTCAGCCTATCCCGCAAGCTCTGCTCGTGAGCCCGATAGAGCTTGCGCTGCTCGCCAGCAAGGGGCACTCGCAACACGGTCTCCATCTTGTCCGGCAGCTCCGGCAGCACGTCTCGCTTGAGCCGCCTCAGGATGAACGGTCCCACTAATGAGCGCAAACGAGCGGCCAGCTCCTCGTCACCTCCCACGATGCCCAGCTCGAAGCGTTCGCGGAATCGCGCATAGCTGCCGAGGAACCCAGGCATGAGGAAATCGAATATCGACCATATCTCGGAGAGGCGATTCTCCATGGGCGTCCCCGTGAGCGCGAAGCGATGGAGCGAGGGGATGCGCTTCACGGCGCGAGTGGTGAGCGTGGCGTGGTTCTTGATGTACTGCGCCTCATCGAGCACATGGCAGTAATAGCGCCGCTCCGAGAATCCGCTCACGTCAAGGCGGGCGATGTCGTAGGAGGTGACGAGCACATCGACCTCCCCTTCTGCGCGCAAAGCGGCGCGCTCCCGCTTGGTGCCCACGATGGCGCGCACCCGCAGCTCCGGCGCAAAGGTCTGAAACTCGGCGAGCCAGTTGTAGACGAGGGAAGCCGGGCATACGATCAGGCTCGGACCCACCTTGCGCGCCTCATCGCGACGGGCATCCAACAGCGCGATGGTCTGCAGCGACTTTCCCAGGCCCATCTCGTCAGCGAGCACCCCGCCGAAGCCCAGATCGCACAAGGCCGCAAGCCAGCGGAAGCCCTCCACCTGATAAGGGCGCATGATGGCACCCAGGTGCGCAGGCGGCTCGAAGGCGCTCTGCTCGATCGTACGGAACGCCGCCACGTAGTCGGTGAACCGCTTGTCGCGCTTCGCCTCGGAGAACTCGCGATCGAGGTAGAACGCCCGGTAGGTGGGCAGTTCCAGCCGATCATCAGCCAGATCGGTCGCCTTCAGCCCAAGGTCGTCCATCAAGGTGGCGAGCCGCGTCAGCTCGGCCTGTTCCAAGTTCAGGAACGCGCCGCTGCGCAGACGGTGGAAGCGCTTCTTCGCTTGATAGCTGCCCAGCACTTCTGCCAGCTCTCCAGCCTCCAGATCCTCAGAGCTCACATCGAGCTGGATGAGGTCGCCTGCTAAGGAGATACCGTAGCGCCACCGTGGCTTGCCATCCACCAACAACCGATCGAAGGCGGGCGTGGTGAACACCTCGCCTACGGCTCGCAACTGGGAAAGGCCGCCGTAGAGCAGGCGCATCACCGAGTCTTCGTCATCGAGGGCGAGCGTGAACGCCGGGCCGACATAGCGCCACAACGCCTCGAGCGCTCGCTCTTCGAGACGCTCATCGCGCACAGGCCGCGGCGCCCCCTGCTCTTCGAGCGCTTCAGCCTCCCCCTTTTTCGCCACGCTCCCTTGGCGCGCGATCGGCACGGCCTCTCCTAACACGAAGCGCGCAGAGCCGTAGACCACCTGCACGCTCGCCTCGATGCGCTCCTTCGCCCGATCGAAGTAGTACTCGACCCGACCCGGGAGGGGCTTCATCGACAACACCGCAGCAGGAACGCTCACCGTGGCCGTCCGCTCCAGCACAGGGAGCACGGTGGCGCAGAACAGGGGCATGTCGTCCTCGGCCACGAAGAAGCGCTCGCCGCTAGCCTCGAAGAGCTCGCGCACCGAAGGGGCGTCGATGGCGAACCGCTCGCTCGTCCGATAGAAGCCCTCCTCCTCATAGACGAACGCGCTCGCCCCCGACACCGCGAAGATCGCCTGCGTATCGGCCACCAGAAGATAGCCAGCATCTTCGGGCACGATGCGCAGCTGCAAAGGCGGATCATCATGGCGAAACGACGCGCGAACGCAGGTGCGATGCACGCCATCGAAGCTCGTCACGGCCACCGATTCGTTCTCCATGGCCTCCAGCAGAGAGATGAGCTCGCTCTCATCCAAGGCGAGCTCCCGCTTCGTCGATGAGCCGCCCAAAGAGGCTCGGCGCCCGCTGCGAGCGTCGAGCACGCGTTCCAAGGCAGCGATCAGCTTCTGGCTAGCATCAGTGAAGGCTTCGCGGTCATGGACGAAGGCGAGCTTCTTACCATGAGAGAGCATCGCCCGTCCGCGCACGGCTTCGATCAGGCCGCCCACATCCTTCACCACATAGCTCGCTTCTGGTGACGCGATAGAGAAGCGCACGCTCCAACTGCCGTATTCGACCATCAGCTCCGGCACGAGGCGCACCACCTCACGTAGCTCAGGGGTCTCCACCACGTTTCGCGTGCGCTTCATCAGCTCTTGGATCAAAGGCGTGGTGCGCGCGCTCAACCCGGTGCCATAGCCCTGATAGGCAGTGGGATCATGATGGAAGTCGAGGACGAGGGCAGCGCAATGCTTGCACATGCCATCGTAGTTCAGATAAGCCGGGCACGTGCAGCGATAATCGAGGATGCGCCCCATGCCACCGTCGAGGTCCACCGAACTGCTATAGCGGTCGTGCCAGCCGTTGCTCGACGCCACCGCCGCCTGCAGCACCACTTCTCCGTAGTGGTCGCAGGCGCAGGTGCGCGCCGATATGTTGCGCTCGTTAGCGGCTATCTGCCGGGCGCGCTGCAGCGTGCGCGGATAGCAGTGAGCGCCCAGTTCGTCTTCGAGGGTCACGAGGTATGCGCCGCGCTTCCCGAACGCCTAGTTCTTCAGCGAGTTCAGCGGCGCGGGCATGTGGCCGCCGCGATGGGCGAACACGGTACCAGCGAAGCGGTTCACGGGCATGACCGGCGCATAGCCGAGCAAGCCGCCGAAATCGAGCTTGTCCCCCACCTCGCAGCCGATGGCCGGGATGAGGCGCACGGCGGTGGTCTTGTTGTTGATCATGCCGATAGCGCACTCATCGGCGAGGATGCCGAAGATGGTCTCGACATCGGTGTCGCCCGGCACGGCTATCATATCGAGGCCCACCGAGCACACGCATGTCATGGCTTCCAGCTTCTCGATGGAGAGAGCGCCGTCCTCGGCCGCACGGATCATGCCGGCATCCTCCGACACCGGGATGAACGCACCGGACAGACCCCCCACCGACGACGACGCCATCACGCCGCCCTTCTTCACGGCGTCGTTGAGCATGGCCAGCGCCGCTGTGGTACCAGGGCCGCCGCACTGACCCACGCCGATGGCCTCGATGATCTCAGCGACCGAATCTCCCTCAGCCGGGGTGGGCGCCAGCGACAGGTCGAGGATGCCCTTCTGCACCCCAAGACGCATCGAAGCCTCGCGGGCCATCAGCTCGCCGGCGCGAGTGATCTTGAACGCCGTGGCCTTGATGGCCTCAGCGATGGCGGTGATGTCGGCGTCTTTCGCCATGTCGGCCAGAACCGCGCGCACAACGCCCGGACCCGACACGCCCACGTTCACCACCTCGTCAGCCTCACCGGATCCATGGAAGGCACCAGCCATGAAGGGATTGTCCTCCACGGCATTGCAGAACACCACCAGCTTGCCCGCGCCGATGCACTGGCGATCCGCCGTCAGCTCGGCAGCACGACGGATGATGCCGGCCATCTTCAGCGCGGCGTCCATGTTGATGCCAGCGCGGGTAGAACCGACGTTGACGCTGGCGCAGACGCGCTCGGTAGCGGCCAGAGCCTCGGGGATGGAATCCATGAGCTTATGGTCGGCAGCGGATGCGCCCTTCTGCACCAAAGCCGAGAAGCCGCCCACGAAATCGACGCCCACTTCTAAGGCCGCCTTATCCATGGCCACGGCGATGGGGGACAGATCAGAGGTGCTCGCTCCAGCGCACAGCTCGGCGATGGGCGTGACCGATATGCGCTTGTTCACGATAGGGATGCCGAACTCGCGCTCGAGCTGCTCGGCGGTGGGCACCAGACGCTCAGCGGCGGTCGTCATGCGATCGTAGACCTTCCGCGCTAGGGCATCCACATCGGCGTCCACACAGCTGCGCAGGTTGATGCCGAGGGTGATGGTGCGGATATCGAGGTGCTGACGGCTCACCATAGCGAGCGTTTCGGCTATTTCCTCCGGTGTGATCTGCATGGGCGCTCCCTTGCCGTTCTCTATCGAACCTCCGAAAGCCCTCTTTCAGGGCATCGTATCATTATAGCGAAACCATAGCCGTCGATGATCGTACGACGGACCGTGATCGCAACGAGCAGACGGCGAACCTCGACGGTTCCCTTACGAGCTCATCGCACTTGCGCCCTAAGCGATGAGTTCCATGGTACCATCGCCCCTGGGATCGACCGCATGATCGAAGAGAGGTGACGCCATGGGATCATATGAGCGTGAGATGGCGATGGTGGCAGCGGGCGAGGCCTGCCGCGGGCTGGCGGCCCGAGAGTACTTCGCCGAGCTGGACAGAGAGCTGTCAGAAGAGGCCTCCGCTCTCACCCACCGGCCCGACTACTCCAAGACCCTCTTCGCCGAGGAGAACGATGACATCTATCGTGAGTTCTGCGCCTATGTCGACCTGCCCCGACCGCGCTTCTTCGATGCCATCGAAGACCCCATCCGCATCGATGGACATACGGCCGCCGATATCTATTTCGCCATGAAGTCGAAGAACGACCGCATCGTCGCCATCGATGGTGCGGCGGTCTACAACATGATGGTCAACCTGCGCAACAAGCCCGAGATCTACCGCAAGGTGCTCGATTTCCGCCCCACTTGCTACAAATGCGGGTGAGCCGAACATGAGCAAGAAGCACGGAAAGACGAAGGAAGCGAAGCGGAAGAAGACCACCGAAAAGCTCGCGAAGAAGAACGGGAAACCGTCGAAGGGCAAGAAGGAGAGAACGGTCGATGCGGTGAACGTTTGTCCATGCTGTAAGAAGCACTGTTCGCTACATTCGCCGAAGTGCGGAAAAGGCAAGAAGCTCGCAAAGAAGCTCAGGCTCGCAGCCGACAGCTAACCTATCGGCTATGCCAAGCTCCTCTTGAGGGACGACCTCTCTGACGGAACAGCCGTAAGCTGGTCTTTGGTCGCCTCACGGACCGGGCAGAGCCGGTCCTTGGGAGCGATCTCGAGCGCCGGACCCGGAGCAATGCCGCCGTCGGGATCGCTTCGAGCCGGTTCCTACGCATACCCGCAGGTATCGCCCTCGCGCTTGCTCGCGACGATGCCCTTCGCCGAGAGACGACGCTCATCGACGCTCTCTCCTTCCAATATGGTCATCCTGCAATATGGTCATCCTGCCTCGCATCGTTCACGACGAACACGAGAAACGTCCGCTATGACCGAACCTCTAGAAGGGGATGAAGGCTCAGACCATCTTCACGGCGCGAATGAGGTATTCGATGTTGCCTTCAGGGCCGCGCAAGGAAGACTCCACCACCCCATCGACAGCGAAGCCTGTGTCTTCGAGCGAACATCGCACCTCCTCGATCGTGCGAGCGCGCACAGCTTCATCGCGCACCACGCCGTGATCGGTCTCTTCGTGGCGCGATTCGAACTGAGGCTTGATGAGCGCGATGAGCGTACCAGATGCCCCGCACAGGTCCGACAGCACGGTTGCGAGCGATGTCAACCCGATGAAGCTCACGTCCACCACCACCAGATCGAACGGACCGCCGAGCTCCTCGACCGAGGTCGTCCTCACGTTGGTACGCTCGAACACTGACACACGGGGATCCTGCCGCACTTTCCAGGCGAGCTGGCCGTAGTTGACGTCCACGCATGCCACGCTCGCAGCGCCGGCCTGCAGCAAGCAATCGGTGAAACCGCCAGTGGAAGAACCCACATCGCAGCAGCGCAGGCCTCCTGCGCTCTGACCGAACGCAATGAGCGCACCTTGCAGCTTGTGCCCCCCACGCGATACGAAGGTCTTGCGATCCTTCACGAAAACATCGGCATCCTTCGATACCTTCACCGCCGCACTGGTCGGATAGACGTCGTCAACACGGACCTCATGCGCTATGACCGCTCGCAGCACCGCACCCGTATCAGGAAAATCGCCGCGTGCCACCAGCAGCTCATCGAGCCGGACCTTCTTCGGTTTGCCTGCCACCTTACGGCAGCAGGAGCTGGGCGATCTGCACGGCGTTGAGCGCCGCGCCCTTGCGGATCTGATCCGCCACCTCCCAGAACGCGATGCCGTGTTCCACCGAAGCATCCTCGCGGATGCGACCGACATAGACGCCATCGGTGCCCGCCAGAAGCCCGGGCATGGGATAGAGCTTCTCCTGCGGATCGTCCATCACGGTGATGCCAGGAGCGGCCGCTAGGGCGGCGCGAGCCTCATCAGCTGTGATGGGACCATCGAACTCCACGTTGAGAGATTCGCCATGGCAGCGCAGCACTGGAACGCGCACGCAGGTGGCAGTCACGGGCAGCCCCTCGTCATGGAGGATCTTCTTGGTCTCCACCACCATCTTCCACTCCTCTTTGGTGGACCCATCATCGAGGAACACGTCGATGTGGGGGATGCAGTTGAACGCGATGCGATGGGCGAACGCGCTCACCTCCAGCTCATCTTCGGCCACGCCGTTGAGGAAGTCGCCGGTCTGCTGGTACAGCTCGGCCATGGCCGCAGCACCGCCGCCCGAAGCCGCCTGATAGGTCGATACCACCACGCGCTTCAGCGGAGCCACCTCAGAGAGCGGCTTCAGCGCCACCACCATCTGGATGGTGGAACAGTTCGGGTTCGCGATGACGCCCTCGTGCCAGGTCACATCCTCTGGGTTCACCTCGGGCACCACCAACGGCACGTCCGCATCCATGCGAAAGGCGCTGGAGTTGTCGATCATGACGGCACCGGCTGCCACCACCGCTTCGCGCATCTCCTTCGACACGCTCGCACCAGCCGAAAACAGGGCGATATCCACACCAGCGAAGGACTCGGGGGTCATCTCCTGCACGGTCAGCTCCCCTGCCGGAACATCTCCGCAGCCCTCGAAGGGCACGGTCTTGCCAGCAGAGCGCGCGCTCGCCAGTGCGCGCACCTCTGCTGCAGGGAAGTCCACGTCATGGAGCACTCGCAGGAACTCCTGGCCAACCGCGCCCGTCGCTCCGGCCACCGCCACAACGGGTCGTGCGGGCATCGTCTTCGTCCAGCTCATCTATCGTCCCTTCTGCATCTTGGCCGCGATCTCCTCGGCCGAAAGCTGCGTTTCCTCGAACACGCTCTCCGAATCGAGTCCGAACGCGGTGTGCAGACACTGCACGGCTTGCGTCGCCTGAGCAGCGTCCACCACCATGGACAAGCGGATCGGAGACGTGGATATGGCCAGTATGTTGATGCGATCATCTCCCAAAGTGGAGAATGCCTTAGCGGACACGCCCGGCGAGGACTTCATTCCCGTGCCCACGATGGACACCTTGGCGATGTCCTTGTCCACTTCGTATTCACGGGCCCCTATCTCGGAGAGGATGCCATCGAGAGTGCTCTCCGCTCGCCCGAGGTCGGCCTCGGGACAGGTGAAGGAGATGTCGGTGATGCCATCTTCGGAGATGTTCTGGATGATCATGTCCACGTTCACCATCGATTCGGCCAGCGCCGAGAACACGCGCGCGGCCACACCGGTGGAATCGGGCACGCCGCGAATGGTCACCTTCACTTCGGACGTGTCATGGGCGATGCCAGTGATGACGGCTTCCTCCATCTGGGGATCCTCCTTGATATAGGTTCCGTTCGCGTCGCTGAACGCCGAACGCGCATGGATGACCACGTTCCACTTGCGCGCGAACTCCACCGCGCGGCTCTGCAGCACGCCCGATCCGGCGCTGGACAGCTCCAGCATATCGTCATAGGAGATGGCGTCGAGCTTGCGGGCTCGTGGTGCCACGCGCGGGTCGGTGGTGTACACGCCGTCAACATCGGAGTATATCTCGCACACATCGGCGTCGATGCCCCAGGCGATGGCCACGGCCGTGGTGTCGGAGCCGCCGCGTCCCAAGGTGGTGATGTCGCCGAGCTCGTCGATGCCTTGGAATCCCGCCACCACAGGGATGTAGCCGGCCTCCAGAGCCTTCTTCACGCGATCGTTGTGCACCTGGGCGATCTTCGCCTTGTTGTGGAAGTCGTTGGTGCGGATGCCGGCCTGACGCCCCGTGAAGCTCATGGCCCGATGTCCGGCCGCTTCCAGCGCCATGGCCAGAAGGGTCATCGAGACCTGTTCACCAGTGGAGAGCAGCCGATCGAGCTCGCGGGCGGGCGGCGCGGTGTTGATGGCGTTGGCGAGGCTCATGAGCTCGTCGGTGGTCTTGCCCATGGCCGACACCACTGCCACCACCTCATCGCCCCGCTCCCTCATGGCGATGAGCCGCTTGGCCACGTTCTTGATGCGCTCAGGCGATGCTACCGACGTGCCGCCGAATTTCGCTACGATCAGTGCCATGGGTGGGTTCTCTCCAAGATCTTCCTGGTCAGGTTCATGAACGGTTCATTATACATTCTTCAGCAGGATGGTCGACATGATGTCAGCAGCATGTTCGCAGGCATCGCAGCACTTCTCCATGCGCTCGTAGATGCGCGACCATACCAAAACGCGCATCACCTGCTCGTTCTCCTCGGTGTGCAGATGGCGCATCACATCACGATTCAGCTTGTCGGCCGCCTCTTCATAGCTGTTGATGTCGATGATGTGCTGACGGAACTCCTTGGATTTCTTGAAGTCGCGGAACTCCCCCATGGCCCGATCCAGCGCCTCGCAGGAGTTCTTGATGAGCCCGGCGAACTCGATGGCCCCTTGGGGCACCACGTGGATGTCGTACATATACATGTGCTCCACCACGTCCTCGATGTAGTCGAGCACATCATCGAGGGCAGAGGCCAGCTGTACCACATCCTCGCGGTCGATGGGCGGCATGAAGTCGGTGGCCACGCTCTGATAGATGTCGTGATTGATGGTGTCGCCAGCGTTCTCGCTCGCGTGCACGCGATCCATGGCATCCACCAAGGCCGCCGCCTCAGTGAACTCGCTCAGCGCTTCGATCAGCTCTTCGGCCTCCACCACAGCGAGCCGCGTGAGCTCTTTGTAGGCGTCGAAATAGTCGAACTTCTTCTTCTTGCGTGCCACTTCTCTTCCTTTCCCCTCTCGTCCGCTCGTCACAGGACGATCAAGAACAGCTTCGCGCACAGATAACCGAGTATGCCGCAGCCCGGGAACGTGAGCACCCAGGTCTTCACCATGTCGATGGCGATGCTCCATTTCACCGTCTTGGGATTGCGAGCCGCACCCACGCCCATGATGGCAGTGGTGTTGGTGTGGGTGGTGGAGACCGGCAGACCGCCGAACGTAGCGGCGATCAGGCTCACGAAGGTGGACAGGCTGGCCGAGAAGCCCTGGAATGCGTCTAGCTTCACCATATCCACGCCCACGCTCTTGATGATGCGCTCGCCGCCCGCCGCAGTGCCCAGGCCCATGTTCAGGGCGCACAGCACCATCAGCCACACCGGCAGCTCCATGCCCGCGCCCATGTTCATCCCGGCGGCCATCGTGATGGCCAGAAGGAAGATGGACATGAACTTCTGCCCGTCTTGGGCACCGTGCATGAACGCCACGCCGGCACCGCTCGCGATCTGGGCACGGCGGAAGAAGCGGTTAGCCTTCTGACGGTTGGCGTTGCGGCACAGGTAGCCGAATGCCCGGAAGAACACCCATCCCAGCCCGAAGCCCAAGAGGGTGGACAGCAGGATACCGTAGATGACCTTTATCCACTCGCCCCAGTTGATGGCGTCGAAGCCACCGATGACCGCGATGGCAGCCCCGGTCAAGCCGGCGATGAGCGAATGGGATTGGGAGGTGGGAATGCCGAACCACCAGGCGGTGGCTCCCCACACGATGATGGACACCATGGCGGCCATCAGCGCCACCAGCGCCGCATGGTTATCGCCACCGAAGTCCACCATGGAGAAGATGGTGCTCGCCACCGCGGTGGATACCAGCGATATGAGCAAAAGCCCCAAGAAGTTGCAGATAGCGGCCATGATGATGGCGCGACGCGGCTTCATAGCGCGCGTGGAGACAGCAGCTGCGATGGCGTTGGGCGCATCGGTCGCGCCATTGACCACGATGACCCCGATGTTGAGGATGGTCACGATCGCCAGCAGCGGGTTCGAGATGAGCTCGGAAAGGAAGAATGACAGGTCGATCGCCACGATGTTTACGCGCATCCCTTCGTAAGCTAGGAACAGTCCTTTTACCGCAGGCACGCGAGCATAAGCGTACCGAACCGATTGTAGAAGAAAAGAGGACCCGCCCTTCGCGAGCGGATCCTCGAGAGGCCATTTTCCCGGCCGAAGGGCCTAGTTGAGGAAGTCCTCCAATATCTCTTGTTCCGCCTCCTCTTCGGTCAGCCCCAACGTCTCCAGTTTGACGATCTGATCGCCCGCTATCTTGCCGATGGCCGCCTCATGGACCAGCACCGCATCCTCGCTCGCCGCCTCGATGCCCGGGATGGCCGTCACACGCGCGTTGCCCATGATGATGGCATCGCACTGTACATGACCGCGGCAAGCGGCGTTGCCGATCACGAGCGGGTTGAACACCTGCACCGAATCATCCTGGGCTACCGAGCGGGATATGACCTGCACGCTGGAATCCTCGCCGTTCAGCTCCACCTTCATGTTCGAGGTGGCCGTCTGCTCATCATGGGTGAGCAGCTTCTCGGTGAGCACCAGACGCGCCCCGGCAGCCAGCTCGGCGTTGGTGTCGCGAACGGTGGATGAGACGCCGCGCAGCTGCACCATCTCCATCTCGCAGCTGGCCCCCTCCTCCATCACCACGTTGGTGACAGGGTTGAGGATGCGCTCGCCTGTGCCCGCGCCTTCGCCGTAGTGCTTCTCCACGTACTTCACGTGCGAATCCTTGCCGCAATAAAAGGTATGGATGCCGTCATGCTCAGAAGCCTCGTGGCTCTCATTATGGATGCCGCAACCGGCGATGATGGTGATATCGCACCCCTCGCCGATGTAGAAGGTGTTGTACACCACGTCTTTCAGCCCCGCCTGGGTCACGATGACCGGGATGAACACCGTCTCGCCTTTGGTGTGGGGCGCGATGCGGATGTCGATGCCGGGATGGTCGGTCTTGGTGGCTATCTCGATGTTCGCCGAGGAATGCCGCTCCACCAGCTCGCCGTCCTTGCGGATGTTGAAGGCGCCGTTGGGCATGCCGTGGATGTTCGCGATCTCGGCGAGCAGGTTCTCGTCGATGGGGGAAAGGTCTACTGCCATGGCTTACGTCACGCTCCTTCGCTAGCAGGTGGTGGGGATCTCGGTGATATGCAGCTCGGTGGGCTCGGTCAAGCGACATCCGGGCACGCCCTTCGCCACGAAGCCGAGCTCGGGCACGATCTGCTCCGGCGTGCCCACCGCATCGATGACGCCACCGCGCAGCACCACGATCTCGTCAGCGAGCTGGATGATGCGCTCTTGATGCGAGATGATGACGATGGAGCGGCCGCCTTTCGCCTCGTGGATATCACGGAATGTCTCGGTCAGCCGATCGAAGCTCCACAGGTCGATGCCAGCCTCCGGCTCATCGTAGATGGCCAGCTTCGGATCGCGCGCCAAGATGGTGGCGATCTCGATGCGCTTCACCTCTCCGCCCGATAGGCTCTTGTCCACCTCGCGGGTGAGATAGCTCGCCGAGCACAAGCCCACCTTCGCCAGATACTCGTTGCACGCCAGCATGGGCAGCTTCTTGCCTGCCGCTATATCCAACAGCTTCTTCACGGTCATGCCCTTGAAGCGGGCCGGCTGCTGGAAGCCATAGCCGATGCCGAGGCGGGCGCGCTCGGTGATGGGCATGTCGGTCACGTCGTGACCATCGAACAGGATCGAGCCGCTCGTAGGCTTCTCGATGCCCATGACCAGCTTCGCCAACGTCGATTTGCCGCCGCCGTTCGGCCCGGTGATGACCGTGAACCGATCGTCTTCGATGGTCAGCGACAGATGATCTATGATGCGCTTCTTCTGATGGGGGTCTTCGGCGCTCTCGACCTCGAAGACCAGATCCTTGATCTCTAGCACTGCACTTGCTCCTCTTCCTAGCAGGCGTCCTCTCTTCTGACGACCATACTAGCATTTCCCCTCCGACTCGACCTCCCACTCACCGTACGAAGTTGAAGAATCGCTTCTCCTCCACCTCGGGCGTCCCGATGCCCGCTGCACGGGCAGCTTCGAAGCATCTCATCATCCACGCCATATTGCGCCCGAGGGTGCGCATGGTGTGCATCCCCTCCTCATCGACCGTGACCTCGCCCTCGGTACGGCCGAAAGCATCGCACCAGTACGTGGACGACACCAGCGGCATGCAATTGATCTGAAAGTACTTGGTGATCTGATCGATGGCGGTAGTGGTGCCGGCCCGACGCGCCACGGCCACGGCTGCCGCCGGCTTGAAGCGGAATACGCTGCCGCCCGCATAGAACATGCGGTCGAGAAGGGATATGAGCGAGCCGGCCGCCCCAGCGTAGTACACTGGCGTTCCTATCGCATAGGCATCGGCCTCAGCGGCCCGCGCGATCATCTCGTTGCAGACGTCATCGTCGAACACGCAACGACCCTCGCCGTTCACGGCGCACTGGGCACAGGCGATGCAGCCACGGATGGGCTTGTTCCCGATCCATGCGATCTCGGTCTCCGCCCCTGCGGTCTGCAACGTCTTCGCCACCTCGGCCAATGCCAAACCCGTATTGCCGTTCTTCCGCGGGCTTCCGTTGATGAGCAACACCTTCATGGACGCACCTCTCTCCTCTCGAAACGGTTCTCGTCATCCATTATAGGGAGGATGGTCCCATGGCGCAGGCGCAAGGGCGCAAGGGCGCAAGGGCGCAAGGAGGGCATCGTGGCTCAGGCGAGGCGCCGCTTCTTGGTGACCGGACAGACTATCTCGCCGCCCCGCTTCAGATAATGGATGAGGAATCCCACCCCCGCCAGAGCCAATGCGGCCCCCAAGCCCGTATAGAAGAAGGCGACGAACCACCCAGGTACGATCCCTGCGGCCCGCAACCCGATGCCACCGCCCATCATGATGGCCATGATGATGTAGCCCTTCACGTCGAAGAATCGCAGCACGTGCATCTTGTTCTCGCCGTAGCTGCGGATACGGTCGGCATGCTTGCCCACCAGCTTGCTGAACATCATATGGAACAGGAGGAACACCACCGGGATCCCAATGATGAGGAGCCACGGCTGCGCATCGCCCGCGACCGCCGCCAGCACGCCGAGCCGCAAGATGTTGACGCCCGCGATGAACCACACGGCCGCCGCGATGAGCAACAGATACTTCGCATGCACTTTCATGGGCTCGCACCTTTCCGCCCCATCCATAGCCCCTTCATCATACACCCAGCTCGCCCTTGGCGCAGAGAACGGTCACCGAACCGACGACCGCGCGAACCTCGCTCGTGCGACCCCCTCGCTCGGGACCGCGCACTCAGGAAGCGAGAGCGAGGCGGATGAGCTCTTCGCGAGAGAGGGTCTCGCCACGGCGGCGAGGATCGATGGCAGCGCGCTCGAAGATGGCAGGAAGCTCGGAGACGAGAGCAGCCCCTTCCGCGCCGCGACCAGCGAAGTAGGTCTTGCATGAGTTCGCGATGGTCTTGCGGCGGTTGGTGAAGGCGGCATCTGCCCAGCGGCATGCGCGCTCCATCTGCGCAGCGGTGAGCGGTGCGCCGGCGTCATCGCGAACGACGATGCGGTCCAAGCGGATGACGGCGCTGTCCACCCGCGGCGGCGGGAAGAAGTTGTTGGGACCTACGGGAAACCGTCCAGCCGGCTCAGCATAGAGCGAGAGCTTCAGCGTATACGCGCCATAGTCCTTCGTGCCCGGCGCAGCGGCCATGCGATCGGCCACCTCCTTTTGCACCATCACGGTGGCGCTATCGAGAGAGGTGAAGCGTTGGAAGTAATCGAGCACCACCGTGGCGGCCACAGCATAGGGCAGGTTCGAGACCAGCTTGTTCGGCCGAAGGGCCACGTCATCAGCCTCGATGTCCAAGGCGTCCTTCTCGATGAGCGTGAAGCGATCCTGCCACGTAGCGAGGGTATCAGCCAAGACGGCGGGAAGGTCGGGGTCTCGCTCGATGGCCACCACCTGGGCGGCGTGCTTCAGCAAAGCGACGGTGAGCGTGCCGATGCCCGGTCCTACTTCCAGTACCGTATCAGCGGACCCCACCTGCGAAAGATCGACGATCTTTTGCAGGATATGGTCGTTCACCAAGAAGTTCTGACCCAAGGAATGCTTGGTGGCAAGCCCGTGGGCTTCCAGCACCGCGCGCGTGGCGCCAGGCGACGCGAGCGGTGAGAGCCGCTCGGTCATGCCGTCCCCTCGTCGAACAGCTCCTCATCGGCATCGGCCGTTATCTCGCCTTCTGCGGTGATCCTGCCCACCCAATCGAGAACGCGATCCAAGCGAAAGCCCGCGCAGGACAGCGCCGAGCGCAGCGTGCCCAACAGCGGCGCGAAGCCATGGGGGTCGCCCCCCTCGCCCACCACGTGCACCGTGACCGGGCGCTTCGGGAACTCTCGCGCATCAGAGTAGTAATAGGGCTGCAACCGATCGAGCAGCGCTTTGAGCTGCGCGGGCACGCAGGCGAAATAGACCGGCGTCACCACGATGAGCTCGTCGGCAGCGTCCAGATGCTCGCGCACCTCGGCCATATCGTCGTCGATGACGCACCGGTGGCGCGGCGCATCGCTCTGAGCGATGGATGCGGTCGGCTGCAACAGGTCGTCGAGCTCCTCCTCATCCGCAAGAGCAGAAGCTTCCTGGACCTCCGCGCAGGCATCGCATCCAACGCACGGCGCCACTTCAACGCTGGCCACCGAGATGACGGACAGGCTGTCTTCGGGACACTCGTCCACGCACGCGTCGAACAGCTCCCGCGCAAGGGCCGCGCACCGTCCGTTCGCCCGCGGCGAGCCGATGAGGATCACACGACGCATGAGCTCACTCCCCTTCCTTCGCCGCAACCTGCGGCCGATCGAGCAGACGGATCGCGTTATCGTAGAGCTGCTGATAGAACGCCCGACGCTCCGCGCTATCGCCAGCGAAGCCGCGCACCTCGGCTAAACGCTCGACTGTGAACACCACGTGCTCAGCACCGCAAACGGTGCCCCGCAGCGGCTCTGGGGTCATGTAGGGCGCATCGGTCTCGGTGAGCAGACGATCCAAGGGCACGAGCTTCGCCGCCTCGCGCACCTCCTCCGAGCGTTTGAACGTCAATGCGCCGCCGAAAGCGACGTAGCAGCCCGCTTCCACCCAACGGGCCAGCTCATGGCTATCGAGGGTATAGCAATGCAGCAAGGTCCCCGCCTCGGGAAAGCCTTCCTCTTCCAGTATCGCAAAGCCCTCATCGTGGGCATCGCGCATATGCAGCAGCACCGGCAGCCCCAGGCGCTTCGCAAGAGACAGCTGACGGCGGAACGCCTCACGCTGCTCATCGCGGGCCGACAGGTCGTAGTGATAGTCGAGCCCGATCTCGCCGATGGCGCTGATGCGACCGTCAGAGCGCCCCCGCATCTCCATGGCGGCTTCCAGCTCGTCGGTGTAGTCTTTGGCGTCATGGGGATGCACGCCATAGCCGATGCGCACCTTCGGACAGCGGTAAGGGGCCTGTCCACAGCATAGGCTTCCCATCTTGCGCACGTACAGCTCGCCGTCGCGCAACCATCCATCGAGCTCGTCGAAGGTGGTGCGGTCGTCCTCTGCCGGGTTCACGATGGTCTCCACGAACGCCACCTCATGCACGCCGGCCCGGGCCAGCGACAGCCCCGGATCGGGCAACATGTCTAGATGAGCGTGAGTATCGGCGATGGGCGCGAAGCTATGGGGAGCCGTCACGATCTCCCACTTATCATGCTTGCGCTTCTGACGGAAGTGCTCGTCGTAGAAGAGAGGCTCCTCGCGGTCCATAGCGCCCACGATCACTCGAACTCGGGCAGGTCGTCCACGTCGAGGCGCGGGAACAGCGGATCGCCCACCTCGGTCGCGTTGCCCACCGGCAGCTGGCCCCATGCGCTCGCAGCGCGGATGTCGTCCACCGCCGCGATGTCGCCCAGCCCCAGACGACCGAACACCTCCGCAGAAGTGCGCGGCGCGAACGGTGCCAGGTACAGCGCGATGATGCGCACGGCCTCCAACAGGTTGTACATGACAGCCGCCAGCTCCTCGGCGCGCTCCTCATCCTTGGCCAGCTTGAACGGCTCCGTCTCTTCGATGTAGAGGTTCGCGCGCTGAGCGAGCCTTTGGACGGCATGGGCCGCGCCCGAGAAGTCCACTAGCTCCATGGCGCGGTCATACTCCTCGTACAGCCCCTCTGCCACCTCGCGCAGGGGATTCTGCGCCGCAGAGGTGGGCGCTTCGGGAACCAGGCCGCCGTAGTACTTCTTCGTCATGTTCAAGGTGCGGCTCACCAGGTTGCCCCAGGTGTTCGCCAGCTCGTTGTTGTACACCTGCACCATGCGCTCCATGCTGATCGACCCATCAGAGCCGAACTGCACGTCGCTCATGAAGTAGTAGCGATAGGCATCCACGCCGAACACCTTCACCAGATCGGCGGGCTTCAAAGCGTTGCCCTTGCTCTTGCTCATCTTCTCGCCTTTGGTGAGCAGAAAACCATGGCCGAACACCGTATGGGTGACGGGCAGCTCGGCTGCCATGAGCATGGCAGGCCAGATAACGCAATGGAAGCGGATGATGTCCTTGCCCACGAAGTGGTACTGCATGGGCCAGCGGGCCTCGAACTCGCCAGCCCGCGCCTCGTCGTCATAGCCGATGCCGGTCAGATACGCCAGCAGCGCGTCAGCCCACACATAGGCCACATGACCCTCATCGAAGGGCAACGGCACGCCCCAGTCGAAGGTAGAGCGCGAGATGGAGAGGTCCTTCAGCCCGCGGCTCACGAACGAGACGATCTCGTTGCGGCGGCTCTCGGGTCGGATGAAATCCGGATGGCTCTCATAGAAGTCGAGCAGCGGCTGTTGGAACTCCGACAGCTTGAAGAACCAGTTCTCCTCCCCCGACGCCATCAGCTGCACCGGGCGCTTGCAATCGGGGCAGACGAGCTCGCCTTCCTCGTTCTTCTCCAGATCGCTCTCAGCGTAATAGGTCTCTTCATGGACGCAATACCAGCCTTCGTATGCCCCCTTGTACAACCAACCGCGGTCGTAGAGGTCCTGCCAGAAGCGGGCCACGGTGCGGGCGTGGCGCGGCTCGGTGGTGCGCACGAAATCGGTGTACTCGATGTCGAGCATCTCCCATGCCTCACGGAAGGCCGGTTCCATGGAGTCGCACCACGCCTGAGGCGTCATATCGTGAGAAGCGGCCACATCCGCTACCTTCTGGCCGTGCTCGTCCATGCCCGTGACGAAGGCGACATCGCAGCCGTTCATGCGCTGATAGCGTCCCACCGTATCAGCCGCGATAGTGGTATAGGCGGTGCCCAGATGCGGTGCCGCGTTCACGTAGTAGATGGGGGTCGTGAAGGAATAGGTCTTCTTCGTCATGGCGGAAATGCTCGCTCCTCTCGGGGAAAATGCAAGGTCGTCGGTGGTCATTCTAACACGGGCGCTACGGTCTCATTCGAATACGACCAGCTCGTCGCGATGGATGATGGGGCCTTCGGCGAGGTTCGCCAACAGGCGGTTCTGCTCCACTTCCTCGCGGGTCAGGCCACAGGCTAAAACGATGGCATCGCTCGCCACTCCCACCTTGCCGCGAGCGATGACCATGCCAGCTTCATCCTTCACGTCCACGATGTCGTTCGCATCGAAGCGGCCTTCCACCCGCTCTACGCCCACGCACAGAAGCGAGCTGCCCTTGCGCACGAGAGCATCGCGCGCACCAGCGTCCACGACCACGGCGCCGCGGGCCGCATCGCCCAAGGCCAGCCACAGCTTCTTCGGCGTTATCTCGTGAGGCTGCACATGGGCGGCGAAGCGCGTGCCCACATCCTGGCCGCGAGCCACATCAGCCAACACGTTAGCACGACGCCCATCGCATACCACCAGCGGGATGCCCGCCACCATGAGCACGCGGGCCGCACGTATCTTCGAGATCATACCGCCCGAGCCCACGGTCGAGCCCGCGTCCCCAGCCACGGCCATGATGTTCGCATCGATGCGCTCCACCAAGGGGATGAGCTGGGCCTGCGGCGACACATGGGGCGGTGCGTCGTAGAGCCCCTCGATGTCGGAGAGGATGACGCATAGATCCGCCTCCACCAAGCAGGCCACCAGAGCCGCCAACGTATCGTTGTCGCCGAAGCGGATCTGCTCCACCGACACGGTGTCGTTCTCGTTCACCACCGGCACCACGCCGTAGTCGATCAGGCGACCGAACGTGTCACGAGCATGCAGATAGGCAGTACGATCGGCTGTGTCGCGCCGTGTGAGCAGCACCAACGACGACAGGATCCCATGAACGTCGAGCGCTCGTGCATACGCGCTCGTCAGCACGGTCTGCCCCACCGATGCCGCCGCTTGAAGGCTCGGGATGTCGCTCGGCCGCTCGGCGATCCCTAAGCGCTCCAAGCCGCAACCGATGGCGCCCGAGGTCACGATCACGGTATCCCAACCCTCCTCGCGCAGGGCCGCTATCTGGGTGGCGAGCCTCTCTAGATAGGCCTCGTCAACGTTGTTGCGCTCATCGATGAGCGTGGAGGTTCCTATCTTCACCACGAGCTTCTTGCGATTCATCATAAGGTCCCTCTTCTATAGGTCGAGCTCGTCGTAGATGTCCTCAGCGCCCAGAGCCGACTCGAAGTCGAACGCATAGCCCAGGATACGGATCTCATCCCCGTCGCGCGCGCCCGCCTTCTCCAGCGCCTCGTCCACGCCGATGCGCTTCAAGCGATGCTGCAGGAAGATGATGGCCTCCTCGTTCTCCCAGTCGGTCTGCACCACCATGCGCTCCACCTGGCCGCCGCTCACGCGGAACGCGCCTGCTCCCTCGGGCGTTATCTCGAAGCGCTTGTCTCGCTCTTCACGCTTGAATTCCCAGATGCGGTCGTACTGCACCTGGGCCGCCTCCTCCTCGCGCGCTGCCTCGCGCAGCTCGTGCACCTTCTGTGCGATGGCCGCTTTCAGGCCGTCCACACCCGCGCCGGTCAAGGCGCTCACGCGGAAGAGCTTGGGGTCGATGGGACTGGGAGCGAACTCGTTGCCACCGGCTGCGGCGATGGAATCAGCCTTCACTCGCGCCTCCAAGCGTGAGAACGCCTCTTCGGTTCCAGCAACATCGGCCTTGTTCGCCACCACGATGCGCGGGCGCTCTGCCAGCTCGGATGCGTACAGTTCCAGCTCGCGGGCGATGACCTCGTAGTCTTCGAGCGGGTCGCGTCCCTCATAATCGCCCGTCAGGTCCACCACCTGCACGATCAACGCCGTGCGTTCGATGTGCCGCAAGAACTCATGGCCCAAACCGCGCCCCTCATGAGCGCCCTCTATCAGGCCCGGTACATCGGCGATGACGAAGCTCAGGTCCCCGGCCGTCGCCACGCCCAGGTTGGGCACGAGCGTGGTGAACGGATAGTCGGCTATCTTGGGCCGCGCAGCGCTCATGTTCGCGATGAGCGATGATTTGCCCGCTGAAGGCATCCCCACCAGCGCCGCATCGGCCATCAGCTTCATCTCGAGCTCTATCCAGCCCTCCTGGGCCGGTTCTCCCAGCTCTGCGAAGGCCGGAGCGCGCCGCGTGGACGTCACGAAATGGGTGTTGCCGCGACCACCGCAGCCGCCCCGAGCCACTATCACCTCTTCGCCATCATGGGTGAGGTCGGCCAGCATCTCACCGCACGCCTTCTCTTCCTCGAAGTACTCGGTCACCAGCGTTCCCACTGGCACGCGCAGCACCAGATCATCGCCGGTAGCACCATGCATTCGCGAACCCTTCCCATGGGTGCCGCGCTCAGCTTTGAAATGATGCTTGAAACGATACTCGATCAACGAGGAGATGCTAGCGTCGGCCCGCACGATGACGTTGCCACCATGGCCACCATCGCCGCCGTCAGGGCCGCCCTTGGGCACATGAGCCTCCCGCCGAAACGACATGCACCCAGCGCCGCCATCGCCGCCCTTCACATGTATACGCACCTTGTCGATGAACATGATCGCCCTCTGCTCCCTTTTCTACCACTGCACCCTCGCACAGCAGTCGGTCGTCTCACATAAAGAAAGATGCCCTCCCGCTGAAACGAGAAGGGCATCTACTCCGATCCTATGGAACGTGCGCGATTCGCGGAAGCCCTAGGCCTCCAGCGGGCGCACATGCACGCGGCGCTTCACGCCGCGGGTGAACTCCAGATGACCGTCGCACAGGGCGAACAGGGTGTCGTCCTTGCCGCGGCCCACGTTCTCGCCCGGATGGAACTTCGTACCGCGCTGACGCACGATCACGTTGCCGGTGCGCACCAGCTCGCCGCCGAACTTCTTGACGCCCAGTCGCTGTGCGTGGGAATCGCGGCCGTTACGAGTGGAGCCCAAGCCTTTCTTATGTGCCATGATGCAGCCTCCTTCGTATGTTGCTTATTCAGCTGCCTCGTCGGCAGGCTTGTCGGCGGCCTTCTTCGCCGTCGTCTTCTTCGCAGGAGCCTTCGCGGCCTCATCGGCCTTCTTGGCGGTGGTCTTCTTCGCCGCCGGCTTGGCTGCGGTCTTCTTCTCAGCGGTCTTAGCCGTGGAAGCCTTCTTGGTGGCCGGCTTCTCGTCAGCTGCCGGAGCCTCCTCGGCCTTGGCCGTGGTCTTCTTGGCAGCAGCCTTCTTCGGCGCAGCAGCCTTCTCGGAGCCCACGGAGTCGATATGCACGCGCGTCAAGCTCTGACGATGGCCGCGCAGCTTCTTGTAATTCTTGCGCTTCTTGAACTTGAACACCAGCTGCTTCTCACCGCGGTACTGCTCGAGCACCGTTGCGACCACCTTGGTCGCGGCGGCCTTGGCCGGATCGGCCTCCACCTTATCGCCATCGACGATGCAGATCGCGGAAAGCTCGACCGTCTGGCCAGGCTCCACGTCCAGCTTCTCGATGCTGATCTTGTCACCAGGGGAAACCTTGTACTGCTTCCCGCCAGTCTTCACGATTGCGTACATTCATCTTCTCCTTGTAGGTATCTAAACGCAAAGCGATAGTCTACCAGCGCACTTATCCCGCGTCAACGAGATTTTACCCAAGTTTTCCGCTTTTTCGCCCACTGGAAGCAACCCTCATGCGCTCGCCTCGTATCGATGGCCCTCTTGAGGATAGGCCCCCTCAAGAGCTACGCAATAGTAGAGCTTCGCTATGGGCAAACCCCAAGCGCCTAAGACGACGTCATCGGCAGTGACCCTCGAAACGTCCATGCCATAGAGCACCGCGAGCCTCGATCCGGCTCCCCTCATGGTGAATCCCTCAAGAGAGCCGTGTGCATCATCGCTCACCGGATCCGTATCCCCGAACGCAAGCGAATAGGTACGCGAAGCGGTGCCGCTAGACGGATCATCGGCGTCGATCGCAGCGGCGAACGTCAGAGATACATCCCGATGCTTCTCGGAGGTCTTCCATGCCTCCTCATCCCCTGGATTCGCCGCTATCGTAGCACCGGCGAAAGTGCGTTTGACATTGGCGAGCCGCTCAGATGCGGCCGCATCCGAGTCATCCTCGCCTATAGCCGTGACGAGCAGATTGCCTGAGGTGTGAGAGACGAACGTGCCTACGGCATGGTCGATGTCTCTTCCATTCTGTCCGACGGTACCATCGGTCGGATCCGATCCGCGAACCGTAAGCTCTTTGGTGGCCACATCTACCACCAACCTCAGAGAGATGGCTACCGGAACATCCACCGTTATGATCTCAGACCAGCACGGACGTAGATATGCCACATCCGTCATATTCCCGCCAGTGAAATTGGCCACCTGATAGGTGCCGTTCGGAACCAGCACCTCGACGCGCTCGAAGGTCGACTGATCGATGGCACCTATCCTCTGATGGTGCTCGTCGTAGGCGCTCCAACCCATGAACATGATGTGACCAGGCTTTTGCGGAAGCACCGAAGGTATGACGACCACCTTGCGATCGTAATCGGTCTTAAGCGAACCGGGCGCGTCGATCTCGGCCGGCCACGCCTCCCCAGCATCAGCATCCAACCGAAGTTCGATAGCGATCTCTTGAGGATCCCAATCGGCATAGAACACGCGTGTGCCCTCATCTTCGATCTTCATTCCTTCCTGAAAGGGAGCTCCCTGACCGTTCGGCTGGTCGAACCACCCCTTCATAACGTACTTGCCTGGGATAGGCGTCACCGAAGGAGCTTTGATCTCGTCCCCCACCTCATATATCACCGTCAGCGTGCCTTTGCCATCGATAGTCCCTCCGACAGCATCCCAGGTCACCAATGCTAGTTTCGGTATGGGCACAAAACGCGCATAGTAAGTATGAGAGCGCTCAGGAGACGTCGGCCGAGTCCCGCCCGAAACACAACTTCCTCCGCTCCGATTCGTCCACCAACCTTTAAACGTATAGCCGGCCTTGGTCGGAGCGATCGCCGGCAGATTCAGCGCCCCTCCCGCCTCCGAGACGACCATCTGCTCTTTCGGATAATCACTATCAGCATCATCGGCGACGAACCGATGAGCGACCGGGGAGGCGAACTCGCTATCGTTCGCATAGACTGGCACCACGTCGATGTAGAGGAAGTTCGTGTAGACGTCATTGCCCCCGCGCTTCGAGTAAGTGACGAAGCCTTTGTAGTCCGGTGAGATTCGCGATCTTGCCGCGAATGCCGTATAGAGGTCGCTCGCAGGGATGATGAGCTGATGACTTTTCTCCCGATGATCCTCTATCGGAATGAATACCCCTGATGGTGTTCGGAATCCGACCAGACTGTGGCCCGCTTTGGTCAAACGATCGCTATTCTCATAAGGATACATCAGGCCTTGGGGCGAGAAATCCCCCATAGAGCGCAAGTCGATCGTTAACGTGCCCCCTTCATCCAGATAATAGCAATCAGAAACCGCACTATCAGCAGGGGCGGGACCGTATGTCGCATACCATCCGGTCTTGTCCTTGATGTCGGACGGCTTCCGCTCCATCTGAGCGGATGCCTTCAGCGTGGAGCCCGCCCCAGCCACACCAAGAGAGTAAGTGGATGACCATGCATTCGAAGCATGCGGCACGCTGCTGTCAAAAAGAGCGACCAGCAGACCTTCGGCATCGAAAGCTGCCTCATACACTGGCTCCATCTCCACGTAGATGAAATTAGTGTAGACATTGTAGCCGCTCGTTCCTTGATAGGTGACCCATCCTTTCTGATCAGGACAGATGCGAGAGATATGAGCATGATCGAGCCAATTCCCCACACGAAGATCGCTCGCAGGTATCGTCAGCGAATAGCTCTTCGACCGAAAATCCTCGACCGACAAGAACACCCCTGATGGGGTCTTGAAGCCTACGAGCCTCTCGGTCTCTTTGCGAAGGTTCGCAGATTCATAAGCCCATGAGGTGCTTCCATAGGAATAATCGGTGATCCCGGACAAGGTGAGCGTGAGGGTTTCGGCATCGTTAAGGTAATAGCAGTCCTTCAGCTGATCTTGGGTCATGGTCGACACATCGCCTTCATATGCCGCGTCGAACGACGCGAACTTGCTGATGTTCGACTCCCGCAAAGCAACATCCGGAGAAAGAGAAACCGAGGAACCTGGTGCAGCCACCCCTAGAGAGAGAGCATCGTTCCAGTTCACTCCCTTCGTAGATGAGTCGAACAGAGCGATGAGCGAACCTTCGATATCGAGATCCTGCTCATAGACAGGCCGAACGTCGACATAGAGGAAATTCGTGAAGATGTTGGTGCTGCTCCCCTCCACATCGTAGACCACATATCCCGTATAGCCTGGTGATATCCGTGATTCCAGTTTGAATCCCCGCCCATCATCGGGTACGAAGATATCCGAGGCAGAGATATTCCAATCGTAGGTACCACTGCGAAAATCATCCACCGATAAGAACGCTCCTGAAGGGGTCTCGAATCCGACCAATCGTTTGCCTGCCGGTTGTAGCTTCGATGTATTCTCGTAGGCATAATGATCAGTGGTCTTATCGTATCCATTCCATCGCGATAGCGATCGCATAGATACCGTCAAACTATCAGCATCTGTCAAGTAATAGCTGCTCTTCAGGGATGCAAGATCGGGCATATCGCCATAATGAGCGCCGTCAATCTCAGTGAGACCATCGAAGCGAGATGGGATCATGGTGGTCTTCAAGCTCATAGAGGGTGCAGCCGTGACCGTCGAACCGACTCCCGCAACACCAAGCGAATAGGTGCTCGCCCACAACCCTGAGTCATTACCGTCGGAACCATCGTACAACCCGATCAACATTCCCTCAGCATCGAGCGTCTTGCGCTCATAGACCGGAGTCATGTTAAGGTAAATATAGTTCGTATAAACGTTCCGATGGGAAGAGAAGCCCGAATAAACGACCCATCCGTGGTAATCGAGGCAAACGCGAGAATCCCACGTACGAGCCCCGAACTCTCCCACGTGAAGATCCTCCGGCGTTATGGTGAGAGCATAATCGCCGCTCCTGAAATCCTCCACAGATACGAAGGATCCCGACGGTAGTTGAAAACCAACAAGCTCCCCTTCACCGGTCGCGAGATTCTCTAGATTCTCGTAAGGATAGCGCTCACCGGAAGCGTATTCGTAGCTCCAAGGGGTCATATCGTGTAGCTGCAACGTGAATGAAGGTATATCCTTGAGGTAATAGCACTCTCTTAATCTCTCGCGATCAGGCAATTCACCGTATGCGGAATACATCTCGGAATAGCCCTCATAGCCTAAGACATCGTCCTCTTTAGGCTGGATCGGCTCGTTCGCCGTAGCATAGGACCCAGCACCGGCCACGCCCAAAGAATACGTACCTGCCCATTCGGACCTAGGGTTAGAGGTATCCCAGATACCGATGAGCAGACCTTCAACGTTGAAATAGCTCTGAGGAATCCCTGCGCCATCGATCTGCGCAGTTTTCATGTCGGCCATCGGAAGCGGATCACCTTGGGTAACAGGCTCTTTCATCGATGACTCAGCCCCGAGAAAATCATCGACATCCGCATCGGTCAACAGCGCATCCGGTGCCCCCGCCATCGTTTGCTCACCGTCAAGAAGGTCGGTGATGGTCGTGATGATTCGTTCGGAGCTTCGACGTGCATCCATATCGACATGGGTCAGAGAATCGCTATGGTCATTTTCCTCTGTCGTCGCAACGACGCTCAGAGGCTCGCCGCGACCATTATATAATGCGATCTCTCCCAGAGTGGAGAATGCTGCGCTGTCCGCATCAGCGACAAGAACGTCCACCGAGGGGCAATGCGAGAACACCTCAGGATCAACGCTCGTCACATTAGGAGCGATACGGACAGCGCCCTCTCTACCCTCGGGAATGAGTAGAAGGCTAGTAAGCTCGCTGTCGTAAAGACAGCCGTCATAGGATGAGTAGGTAGGATCGTCGTCGGAGACGACCAACTGTTGCAGAGCATCGGAACCCGCGAAGGCACCATCTTCGATGGAAGAGACGGAAGCCGGGATGCCGATCGCGACGATGCCTGCGAAGCCCTCTTCGCCATCGATCCCTTCGAGCTCTTCAGAGCTCTCGGATCCGTCCTCGATCGCAAAGGCTCCTGCTACCTCTTTGGTAAGACCAGAGAAGGCCCCATCAGCGATACGGGTCACGCTATGGGCATCGGCCCCATCAGCGCAGATCACTGAAGGAATGGCGAGGATGCTCTCGCTCACCTGCTCGCTCGGCAGCTTCGAATAGTCAGCTGCCACCACGGCGACGGATTCTCCACCAGGCTCTACCGCATAGGTGAGACCATCGAAGGTGAAAGAGCCCACGACAGTGGATTCAGCAGCGACGCCACCAGAGCCCAGGTCGGGCTCGTCTAGGTCCTTGCCCTCTTCGGCTACCTGGCCATCATCGGAGCCCTCCGTGCTATCGCCAAGGGAGGAAGACGTATCGCCCATGGAAGGGTCGAGGCTTTCGGCAGGCGACCCCGAAGAAGGCCCGCTCACATCGAGCGGCAGCTTCGCGCTCACCACAGGGACCGACTTGGTGGTCTCCAAGGTCTGAGCCAAGAAGAAGCTCTTGGTGGACTCTGCCTGGGCGACCACGCTCTCAAGGGCCATCTCTTGGTTGATGATGCCTCCAGAAAGACCAGCAACGCCTTCGACATCAGCGCCTTCTGCAGAAGAAGCCCCATCGGCGTTCTGATCGGCATCCTCGATCGGATCGGAAGCATTCGCTTCGATCGGCTCATCGGCAGATGGGCCGCTGAGAGGTTCTGCGAAGGCTGTGATGGGGATGAGGCCCAAAGCTAACGTGACAGCGAAGAAAGCTGAGAGAAGCTTCCTTGAAAGAGAGACGACAGAGGCTCGCATCGCGACCCGCTCCTTCCGGCGTGTGTTTCCGACTACACCGTGGAGGAGGCCCTTGTTATCTATGAGATATCGCTTCGATCTCGGCGATCCGTGTGAGGAGGGCATCCACCACAATCGCCAGAAAGCATGCTGCTTACAACATTAGATCACTGCCTAACACCGAACACAGTCATGAAAGGCAGATGCCCTCTTCATTCCGTGTTCAGACATGAGACAGGAATTCGCGCAGCAAAAGCAGCTATCGCAGAACTTGTTATTAAGTTGTTCGCAGCTCTTCACTCGATCGTGAAGAAATGCTTTCTGGCAACCCGGAGGATAACAGACGAAGCCCTCCCTTACAAATGAGATCATCGCTCGCGCCCAAAACGAGTGAACAATGACCCGTTCCACAGCGAAAAACTATCATGTGGAGATTTCGATCGCCACCTTCCGTAGGAAGCACCGCCCGCGCAGGCTCGCTAGCATCGAAGGATCATCATAGTATTATGTTATATATTATGTTTGATTCGGAGGTGAGCACATGCCACAGCTATCTCTTTACTTGAACGATCAGGCGTTCGGGATCCTGAAGAGCGAGGCCGCCCGTGCAAAGCGGTCAGTTTCGGGGTTCGTATCGCAACTCGTCATGGAACACGGACGAAGGTCATCGTGGCCTCCCGATTACTGGACCGAGGTATACGGCGGTCTTGTTGACGAGACCTTTCAGGTTCCCGAAGAGCTCGATAGCGACCTTGACGGTGCTCTTCCGACGCTCGCTTAAAGAAGGAGCCTGGACATGTATCATCTCGATTCGGATATCTGCATAGAGCTGATGCGGGGCCGCCTTCCTTATGCGTACGAACTGATGCGCCAAAACGATCCGTCGCTATTCGCTATTCCAGCCATCGTGGAAGCCGAGCTGCGGACAGGAGCAGCCAAGAGCGCACACCCCAGGAAGAACCTCGCGCTGCTCGAACGGTTCCTCGCCCCCTTCTCCCGCATTCCTTTCGACAGCGAATGCGCCGCCACCTACGCGACCATACGATCCTATCTTGAAAAGAAGGGATGCAAGATCGGACCTAACGACCTGCTGATCGCTGCTACCGCTGTCACCCATGGGGCTGTTCTCGTCAGCAACAACGCTCGCGAGTTCTCGCGCATCCCCACCTTGCGGCTCGAAAGCTGGACCGAGATGGACATCGACGAATGATGAAGTCCTACCGCAGCGGGAGCCCAGGACTTCGCTGCGGTAGGATCCCGACATCAGTGGGCTTGAGCCCAATTCGCTCCGCAGGACACATCCACCAGCAGCGGGACGGAGAGCTCGCATACGTTCTCCATCGCTTCGCGCACCAGAGCGCTCAGAGCCTCCACTTCGCTCTTAGGCACGCTGAAGTCCAGCTCGTCATGGACCTGTATCATCAAACGCGCCTCGAAGCCTTCGGCCAGCATGCGATCAGCCACTTCGTTCATGGCCTTCTTGATGATGTCGGCCGCGCTCCCTTGCATAGGGTGATTCATGGCGGTGCGCTCCCCGAAGTTGCGCTGACGAGCATTCTTCGCTTTCAGGTCAGGAATGTAGCGGCGTCGGCCGAACATGGTCTCTGCGTAGCCTACCTCTGTGGCCTCTTTCACCACGTCATCAAGGTAGCGACGCACACCAGGATAAGCGGCGAAATATAGGTCGATGATCTGCTGTGCCTCTTTCCTCGAGATGTCGAGAGACTGGGCGAGCCCGAAGGATTGCTGCCCGTAGACGATGCCGAAGTTCACCGCCTTCGCCCGCGTGCGCAGCGCCGGCGTCACCTCTTCGAGAGGCACGCCGAACACCCGCGCCGCGGTGTTCGCATGGAAGTCCTCGCCCGACTTGAACGCCTCTATCATGGCCTCATCCTGTGAAAGATGGGCCAGCAAGCGCAATTCTATCTGGGAATAGTCAGCCGACATGAACAGCGCGTCCGGATGCAGCGGCACGAAGCACTCGCGAATATGACGACCGAATTCGGTGCGCACGGGGATGTTCTGCAGGTTTGGCTCTGAAGACGACAGACGACCGGTGGTAGTGACGGTCTCGTTGAACTGGGTGTGCAGACGACCGTCCACCGCTCGCAAGCGCGGCAACGCGTCGATGTAGGTGGTCTTGATCTTGCTGAGCTCGCGGTATTGAAGCACCAGCGCCGGCACCTCGCTCACCTTCGCCAGCTCTTTCAACACGCTCGCATCGGTGGAGAAGCCGCGCTGATTCTTCTTCGTAGGCGTCAGGTGCAGCACCTCGAACAGCTCATGGGCCAGCTGCTTGGGCGAATCGATGTTGAACTCCTCCCCTACCAGCCCATAGATGCTCTCCGTCAGCTCGTTCAGGCGGTTTTGGGCGACCTTGCCCAGCTCTGCCAGATGCTGGACGTCGATGGCCACACCGGTGCGCTCCATAGCGCAAAGCACTGCTACCAAAGGCAGGTCTATCTCGTCATAGACGCGCTTCACGCGATGCTCTTCCATGGCCTCGCTCAGAGGCTCCACCAGTGCCCGTGCCACAGCGGCATGGAGCATGACACGCTCTTCCCCTTCATCAGCATCGGGCAGCGCGCCACCAAGATAGGTCTCGGCCAGTCGTTCGTAGGTGTAGGTCGTCGCCGAAGACTCCAGCACATAAGCGGCAAGAGCCAGGTCGAACCCGTCAGCTTCACACAGATCCCGAAACGTGATGGCTGCCAGCGAAGACGTATCCGCCGGATATACCTCATGATAGACGAGCTTGGTATCGAGGGAGACGAAGGAGCCATTGCGCACTAGATGAGCGAATGCTATCCGCGCTTCCTCATCATAGAGCACCATCGAGGCACCATCGAAGCTGAATGCCCCGAGCAGCGTGGTGAATAGCGAGCCATCATCGAGAGACTCCAGCACTACGCCCACGCGCTCTCCAGCCGCGATAGCCTCATCCAACCGAACAAGCCCCTCTGTCGGACCCAACCGCTCTCCATAGGATAGCTCCACCTTCGCTACGGAGGTGCGCATCTCCTCCCCCGCCAGGCTCAGCACGCGGCTGAGAGCGCTCGAGAGCGCGTACTCCTGGAACGCCTCGGTCACCTCTGTTGCATCGAAATCAGGGAACGCGATGCCCTCCAGGTCGAGCGGGAAGTCCAGATCGGTGACGATGGTGGCGATGCGACGCGAGAGGTGCGCCAGCTTCTCGTTGTCGCGCACATTCTCGAGCAGCTTGCCCTTCAACGCATCGAGATTGTCATAGATCCCTTCCATCGAGCCGAACCGCTGTAGCAGCTCAGCTGCGCGCTTCTTGCCCACTCCAGGCACACCAGGGATGTTGTCGGCCGCGTCCCCCATCAACCCGAGGAAGTCTGGGAACTGCGCGGGCGTGACGCCGTAGTGCTCCTCCACCTCCTGAGGCCCGTAGATGACGATGTCGCTCACGCCCTTCTTGGTGGTGACGATGCTCGTCAGCTCGCTCGCCAGCTGGCAAGCATCCTTGTCGCCGGTGAGCAGCAACGTTTCATAACCGAGCTTCTCATCGCGAGCGGCGATGGTGCCCAAGATGTCGTCGCCTTCCCATCCCTGCACCTTCACCACCGGCACGTTCATAGCCTCCAACAACCGCTGCACCACCGGAAACTGCACATGCAGGTCTTCATCCATGGGCGGTCTCTGAGCTTTGTACTGCTCCATCTCCTCGATGCGGAACTGGGGCTTGCCAGCGTCGAAAGCGCATACCACGGCATCGGGGTGAGATTGCTCGATGAACTTCAACAGCATCGACATGAAGCCGAACACCGCGTTGGTCGGCGTTCCGTCGGGTGCCGTCATAGGGTTCTGGATGGCATGATAGGCACGGTGCATCAACGAGTTGCCGTCGATGACGGCGATCTTCTTGGGCATGGTCAGCCTTCTTCCTCGCAAAGGTCGATCACAGAAGGCAGCACGACGCTCAGCAGCGCGCCGTCTTCGAGAATGCAATGGATGCTAGCAGTATACCAGCGCACGTTCCCAGCTACGACCTCCCAGAACCCCGCATGAGGTACGAACGACCGCACGCTCAGATGAGCAGGAGCAATGCATAGCTGGCCACGCCAGCCACCACGCACCAGATGAGAGAGCGCGTCTTCACCCCCACCGCCACCACGATGAGCGCCGCGATGATAGGGATGAGCGCCGACCACCATCCATCAGCGAACATGTCGACAGCTATGAGGTCGTTGGCCACCAGCGCAGCGAAGGCCGCCGGCGGGATGAGCCCGAGCGCGCGGATGACCACCGCAGGCAGCTCGCGGCCCTTCAGCAGGAACAGCGGCAGCACGCGGCAGGCCAGCATGCACAGGCCGCACACGATGAAGATGAACCAGAATTCGGGCCAGGTCATGCGTCGCCGCCCGCCTCTTCGCAGGGCGATCCAGCATCGGAGCCTTTGCGTTGCGCGAAGATGAGCGCCACCACGACACCGAAGGCGGCACCGATGAGGATGGCAGGACCCGTGAGTCCCACCAGTTTGCATACGGCCACCCCGATCATAGCGCATACCGCCGCGATGACGTTAGCGGCCGTGAGCTTTTGCATAACGAGCAAGCAGATGAAGATGGATGTCATGGCGAACGCCGCGATGGGCAGCGGGATGTTGATGGCCGCGCCTACCAGCACGCCTGCCACGTTCGAGAGCGCCCAGGAGGTCTGGGAGAAGATGTTGAGCATGAGCGCTCGATCCACCGACCAGTCCCCCTGAGCGAACCGCGCGGTGGAGATGCCGAAGGTCTCGTCGGTGACGCTGGCGGCGAAGCAGAACGACAGCCACTTCGGCGCATGCTTGCAATCCGGAGCGAAGCAAGCGGAATAGAGCATCTGCCGAGTGTTCACGAACGACACGCTGGCCACGATGGAGGCAGCCGGAGCGCCCGCCAGATACATATTCGGGATCATGAACTGACCCGCACCAGAATAGAACAGCGCCGAGAGCAGGAACACCTGCAAAGCGTTCATGCCCACCGCCGCGCTGAGAATGCCGCATGGGATGCCGATGCCGACGTAGCCGAGCATGACGGGCACGGCCGCACGAAGAGAGTCGAGGATATGAGCTCTGCTGAACATGGTCTTCTCCGCCCCAAAGCTCTCAGACCGATTTCGGCAGATATAGCTCGTCGAGCTTGCCCATGGCATAGCGATCGGTCATCCCCGCGATGTAATCGGTGACCGCCCGTATGTCATCACCGTTCGATATGGCACGATACTCCGGCGGCACTTCCTCGATATGGGCAACGTAATAGGCGAACAGCGCAGCGATCAGCCGCTGGGCCTTCTCCACTTCCGCCACCACGCTAGGCGCTTGATACACCTGATCGAACAAGAAGGCGCGCAGCTCCATCATGGCCTGCCACACCTCTTCGCTCATGCGCACATCGTCCAGCTCAGCAGAGGTGAGCACCATGTCGTAGACCAAGGTCTGGATGCGGGAGGAGTGGTCGGAGCCCAGCACGCGATGGGTGCTCTCGGGCAGATCGTCCTCTGAGAGGATGCCTGCACGGATCGCGTCATCTATGTCGTGGTTCACATAAGCGATGCGGTCGGCGATAGCCACTACCCGGCCCTCGAGGGTCTCTGCGCGCAGGGTGCCGGAATGACAGCATATGCCATCGCGCACCTCCGCGGTCAGGTTCAGACCCTGGCCGTCGTTCTCGATGACCTCCACCACTCGCAGCGATTGCTCGTTGTGCTGGTAGAGCCTACGAGCCTCTGGAGTTCCCGGCGTCATGCCGCGATGAAGCGCTATCTGGTCGGCCAAGGCCGCCTCGCCGGTGTGCCCGAACGGCGTATGGCCCAGGTCATGGCCGAGCGAGATAGCTTCGGTCAGATCCTCGTTCAGCGCCAGACCCCGTGCGATCGTGCGTGCTATCTGCGCTACCTCCAGCGTATGGGTCAGTCGCGTGCGGAAATGGTCGCCTTCTGTGGCCAGGAACACCTGGGTCTTGTGAGACAGACGACGGAACGACTTGGTATGCAGTATCTTGTCGCGATCGCGTTGGAAGTCGGTGCGCAGCATGTCAGCCTCGGTGGAGCGCTGGTGCCCCTCGCTCTCGTCGACGAAAGTAGCATCGGGCGCGAGCCGTTCGTGCTCTTCCGCTTCCCTATCCTGCCGATAAACCACGCGCATCCTGTTAGCTCTTCCTTCTCGAAGCTCGGTCTCGAAAGGAGCGCACCGCTCCCCCTTCAGCAGCCGCTCGCTGCATCACTGCATGAACGCCGCAGCTTGCTGCAGGGCACCCTGAGCATCATGGATGGCCTGGGCTGCCGCGTCGAAACGCTCCTCGTCGGTCTGCAGCGGCACCGCGAGCTCTTCTAGCTCGTCAGACAGATAGACGCCACGCTCGGTGATGAACGCCGTGACCAGGCTTGCTGGGGTGACGTCAAAACTGGGGTTGTACACGCTCACCCCTTCGGGCACCTCCCCGATCACCTCGGTGGGCGGTCGCTGCTCGATGGGGATGCCCGAACCATTCGACAGCGAGAAGTCTATGGTGGAGACCGGGGCCGCCACATAGAACGGCACGTTGTTGTGAGCAGCTACGATGGCCAGCTCATAGGTACCTATCTTATTGGCAACATCCCCGTTCGCCGCGATGCGATCCGCTCCGACGATCACCGCGTCCACCTCACCTTGGGCCATCAGGCTCGCCTGCATGTTGTCGCACAGAAGCGTGGTGGGAACGCCCGCGAGCGCTAGCTCCCAAATGGTCAGACGCGCACCCTGGTTCACTGGACGCGTCTCGCACGCGAACACGCGCTCCACTTTCCCTTGTCCAGCCGCGGTGTAGACCACGCCGAGGGCAGTGCCGTAGAACGCGGTGGCGAGGCTGCCCGCGTTGCAGTAGGTGAGCACCCGACTATTAGGCTTGAGGTAGGCCGCGCCAGCCAAGCCGATGGCACGATTGATGCGCTCATCCTCTTCGATCATGAGGCACACCAGATCGAACAGGTCGAACGAGATATCGAGCGCGTCGGCCCCTTCATGGAGGTCTCGGCGGACCATGGCCAGCGCCCGATCGCAACCGTTGCGCAAGCTCACAGCCGTCGGACGCGCCTCGGCGATCATGTCCGCGGCGAATTCCAAGGCCGACCAGTACATGCTAGGGTCGAACCCACCACCATCGGAGATGTAGGTACGGTAGACCTTTCCGATGCTGTCGTTCATGTCCTCTACGTTCGCCCAGGTGAACTCGGCGGCCCGTAGAGCGACCGCCGCCGCGCCAGCTATGCCGATGGCAGGCGCTCCGCGCACGATCAGCGTCTTGATGGCGTCCACCACCACGCGCCAATCGGCCGTGCAGATGTAGCGCTCCTCTTCGGGCAGCGCCCTCTGATCGAGCATGAAGAACACCGGCGTGCCCAAGGGCACGTTCGACTCGGCCATGTAAGCAGCCAGAACAGAGGCCACCGTGGCATTGTCTGTAACGAACGATGATGGCTCGCCAACGCGAACCATCATCACCGAACGGGGCAGACGATCGAGCCGAACGTCGATATGCGCATCATTTCCCAAAGCCGTGAGCTTCCTTCGTCCTCTCGTGCATGCCCGCCACTTCCCTTAAAGCGCCTTGCCAGACAGCTTAAGCCTCCAATGCCGCCTGAGCCGCCGCCAGGCGCGCAACCGGCACGCGATAGGGCGAACAGCTCACATAATCGAGGCCCACGCTGTTGAAGGTATGGATGGAATCAGGGTCGCCGCCGTGCTCGCCGCATACGCCGCACACGATGTCCGGATTGCCCTTATGACCCAGCTCCACGCCCATCTCCACCAAACGTGCCACACCGGGATCGATGGTAGCGAAGGGGTTGTAGGGCAGCAGATGCTCCTGCAGGTACTGGGGCACGAACTCAGCTTCCACGTCGTCGCGGCTGAAGCCGAAAGTGGTCTGGGTCAGGTCGTTGGTGCCGAAACTGAAGAAGTCGGCATGGCGGGCGATCTCATCAGCGGTCACCGCAGCGCGCGGAAGCTCGATCATGGTGCCCACGGGAATATCCAGCTCCACGCCCTCTTCAGCTGCCACCTCGGCGATGACGCGCTCGGCGATGCCGCGCAGCTTCTCCAGCTCGGGAGCCACCGACACCAGCGGGATCATGATCTCGGGCTTCGGGTCGAGGCCTTCTTTCTTCAGCTTCGCCGTGGCCGTGGCGATGGCATGGATCTGCATCTCGGGCAGGATGGGATACATCACGCCCAGACGCACGCCGCGCAAGCCCAGCATGGGGTTCTGCTCAGCAAAGGAGTCCACCTTCTCGAGGAAGGCGCGCTTCTCGGCGATGACCGCGCTGTCAGCACCGGTGGCCTCCAAACGAGCGATCTCCACATCGAGGGCACGGGGGCTCTCGAGGAACTCGTGGAGCGGCGGATCGAGCAGGCGCACGATGACCGGCAGTCCGTCCATGGCCTTGAAGATGCCGTAGAAGTCACCGGACTGGGCCTCGAACAGGTCGTTCACAGCCTTTTCGCGATTGAGCTCGTCGTCGTTCAAGATGAAGGACTGGATGATCTGCTTGCGGTCGCCCAAGAACATGTGCTCGGTGCGGCATAGGCCGATGCCCTGCGCACCGAAGCTGCGGGACAGCTCGGCATCCTCGGGATTGTCAGCGTTGGCGCGCACGCCCAGGGTACGGTACTCGTCAGCCCACTCCAAGATGGTGTCGAGGTCGCCGGTGAGCTCGGGCATCACCAGTTCCACCGCGCCCAGCACCACGATGCCCTCGGTACCGTCGATGGAGACCATGTCCCCCTCGCGGATGACGATGTCGGTGCCGGCCACGGTGGCCTGCTTCTTCTCGGCGTCGATGCGCAGAGCCTCCACGCCGCACACGCACGGAGCGCCCATGCCGCGAGCGATGACCGCCGCATGAGAGGTCTTGCCGCCGTGGGAGGTGAGGATGCCCTCGGCCGCGATCATGCCAGCCAGGTCATCGGGGTTGGTCTCCCAGCGCACCAGCACGCACTTGCGGCCGGCCTCGGCAGCCGCCACAGCATCAGCAGCGGAGAACACCGCTTCGCCCACCGCAGCGCCCGGGCTAGCGTTCAGGCCGCGAGCCACCACGTCATAGGTGGCGTTCTTGTCGAACTGCGGGTGCAGCAACTGGTCGAGCTGCTCGGGATTGACGCGGCGGACGGCCTCGTCTTTGGTGATGAGGCCTTCGCGCTCCATCTCGATGGCGATGTGAAGAGCGGCAGCAGCGGTGCGCTTGCCCACGCGGGTCTGCAGCATCCACAGCTTGCCCTGCTCGATGGTGAACTCGATGTCGCACATGTCGCGGAAGTGGTTCTCCAGCGTGACGAAGATCTCCTCCAGCTGAGCGCCAGCCTCCTCAAGGCCCTGCACTTCCTTCAGCTCGGCGATGGGGCTGGTATTGCGGATGCCCGCCACCACGTCCTCGCCCTGGGCGTTGACCAGGTAGTCGCCGTAGAACTCCTTGTCACCGTTGGCGGGGTTGCGAGTGAAGGCCACGCCGGTGGCGGAGGTGTTGCCCTTGTTGCCGAACACCATCGACTGCACGTTCACAGCAGTGCCCAGATCATCGGCGATCTTGTTCTTCTTGCGATAGAGCACCGCGCGCGGGTTGTTCCACGAGCCGAACACGGCTTCGATGGCCAAGCGCAGCTGCTCGGTGGGATCTTGCGGGAACTGCACGGTGCCCTCCACCAGAAGCTCCGGGTACTCTTCGGCCGACACGTTGTCGGAGAAGATGCCCTTGAACACGGCCACCAGCTCTTGGAGGTCCTCAGCGGTCAGATCGGTATCGGAAGCGACGCCGCGGGCGTCCTTCATAGCGGTGATGGCGTTCTCGAACAGGTCGCCATCGAGGCCCATGACCACGTTAGAGAACATCTGGATGAAGCGCCGGTACGAATCCCAAGCGAAGCGCGGATTGTCGGTCTGCTTGATGAGGCCGTTGATGGACTGGTCGTTCAAGCCGAGGTTCAGCACGGTATCCATCATGCCCGGCATCGACATGGGAGCACCGGAACGCACCGACACCAGCAGCGGATCCTCGTCGTCACCGATGCGCTTGCCCATGCGCTCCTCAAGGTCGAGACGATACTCATGGATGGTATCGAGCGCGCCTTCGGGCCAGGTATCGCCAGCGTTGGCGTATTCCATGCAGGTCTGGCAGGTGATGGTGAATCCCGGAGGCACGGGGAGCCCGATGTTGGCCATCTCGGCGAGGTTCGCGCCCTTGCCGCCCAGGATGGCCTTCATATCGGTGTTGCCTTCGGTCACGTTGTTGCCGTTGGCGTCTTTGCCGAACGCGTAGACGCGCTTCACTTCCTCGGTCACCTTCGTCTCCTTTTGAGCCCTTCCCGCGCGAGAGGGGCCGCGGTCTTCACAGCAGCCGACGCGAGAGTGAGTTTCCTGTGGCTCCGCGGCTCTCCCTCATCTCGAAGAGCAAGGTCACGGAACACTCGAATGATACCAGGGCTGAGCGGGCGATACCACAGGCAGACCGAGGTTTTTTCCCAGACGGCTCCTCACAGGCGGCGTGCATCGGAACGGGCGAGCGCGCCCGCGTGCGCAACGATCATCGAGCGATGGGCGCTAGCGCGCCAGCCATTCCCGGGCGTGAGCGCGGGCGCTCGCATCCACAGCCTTTAGCTGCGCGATCGACTCCACCGCTGCGACGCCTTCTGCGCTCTGACGTTCCATGACCGCCTCCACGCACGCGGCGATGTCCAGATAGGCGCACCCACCCTTTAAAAACGCTGCCACGGCCACCTCGTTGGCGGCGTTCATGGCGCAGGGCAGAACGCCGCCGCGCTCCCCGGCTTCTCGCGCCAGGGCGAGGCAACGGAAGGTATCGACATCAGGCGCCGCGAACTCGAGGGTGCCGAGGGTGCGGAAATCGAGAGGCTCCACCGGCGCGGGCCAGCGACGCGGATAGGACAGCGCGAACTGGATGGGGATGCGCATGTCGGTGGTACCGAGGTGGGCCTTCACCGAACCGTCGGTGAACTCCACCATGGAATGGATGGCGCTCTGCGGTTGCACCACCACCTCGATGCGATCGTAGGGCATCGCGAACAGGTGGTGCGCCTCGATGACCTCGAGGCCCTTGTTCATGAGGGTAGAAGAATCGATGGTTATCTTCGCCCCCATGTTCCACGTGGGATGCGCGAGAGCCTCCTCCGCCGTGACATCGGCCAGCTGCGCACGGGTCCTACCGCGGAACGGCCCGCCCGAAGCGGTCACCCACAGCTTCGTCACCTCGGCCGCGTCCTCCCCGAGCAAGCACTGGTAGATCGCCCCGTGCTCCGAATCGATGGGCATGAGAGCGCCCGCATGGCCGCGGCGCTCCTCGAGGGCACGAGCCAATGGCATGATCAGGTCGCCTCCCACCACCAAAGACTCCTTGTTAGCTAACGCGAGCACGCGTCCCTGCCGCAGCGTCTCGTAGCTCGCCTCCAAGCCCGCCGCGCCTACCAGCGCGTTCACCACCAGATCGACCTCGGGAAGCCCAACCAGCTCGATCACCGCTCGGTCGCCTCCGCGCAACTCGCAGCCCTCCTCCACGTAGAGCCGCGCCTCAGCGGCCGCCTCCTCGTCAGCGAGAGCAAGATGCTTCACGCCGAAGCGCTGCGCTTGGGCGAGAAGCGTGCGCCAGTCGCTATGGGCCGCCAAGCCCACCACTTCCAGCTCGCTTCCATGCTGCGCTGCCACATCGAGGGTCTGCGTGCCGATGGAGCCGGTAGAGCCCAGCACGACGATATGCTTCTTCATGGGATGATCCCTTCTCGCGAGCGCGGGCGCGCACCTAGAGAAGCTGCGCGGCGGCAACGGTGACGGTTCGCCCTCCTACAGGACGTTCGGTATGCAGCCGAACAAGAACAGCAGCACAGCAGAGGTGACCGAAGCCAAAAACAGCGAATCGCAGCGGTCGAGCAGGCCACCATGACCGGGCATGATGGTGCCCGAGTCCTTGAACCCGGAATTGCGCTTGATGCGGCTTTCGGCCAGATCGCCCAATACCTCCATGCACCCGCAGATGACGCCGAACACCATGGCCATCCAAACGGGCAGGGTGACGCCGGGCACGAAGGAGATGGGGATCCACAGCAGCGCCGATCCCACCAGCCCCGCGAAGAACCCTTCCCAGCTCTTCTTCGGAGAGGTGCGTGGCGCGAACTTATGCTTGCCGAACTTGCTTCCCACCAGATAGGCGAACGCATCGTTGGCCCATACGCTCAGGAAGATGAACAGCAGCACCAAACTGCCCCACGGATAGTCCAGCGACTGCTGGATGACCACCAAACCGCACAGCAGAAGGCCCGTATAGAACGCACCGAAGAAGCTCACGCCCACATCGGGGATGCGCGCGCGCATCCAGAACACGTACCACACCAACAGCGCCACCAACAGCGCCATGCTCACGAACAGCGCGCCCAGCGCGCCGAAGAAGTACACGCTGGGCGGGAACAGCACCGCCGCGATGATGCCGAGCATCTCGTTGGGCAGCTTCGCGTCCGAGCGTAGCATGTAGTAGAACTCGCCAGCGCAGATGCCCGCCACCAGCATGAACATGAGCACCGTCGGGATGGACCCCAAAGCCACGCAGGCCAAGGTGATGACGGTGTAGATGAGGCCGGTGCGGAAGCGCACCTGCAGCCCGGTGGGGTTCTTCAGCTTCTGCGGCGTCTTGTCCAGCACGGCGTTCTTCACGCGCTGGCCACGGGAGGCATCGCCGTGGCGATGCTGGTCGATGGGATCTTGAGCCATGATGCCCCTCACACCCCGCCGAATCGGCGCTCGCGAGCCTGATACTCGATCAAGCAGCGCAGAAGCTCATAGCGGTCGAAATCGGGCCATAGCACCGGTGAGCTGATGAACTCTGCATAGGCCGCTTGCCACAGCATGAAGTTCGACAGTCGCATCTCGCCACTGGTGCGGATGACCACCTCAGGATCGGGGATATCGCAGGTGTAGAGGCCCTGGGAGAACAGCTCCTCGGTGAGCCCCGGAGCCTGCCCTCCGCGGGCCGCTTCGGCCAACGCTCTTCGCGCGTAGCGCTCGGCAGCGCGCAGTATCTCCTGACGGCCGCCGTAGTTCACGGCCACCACCAAGGTCATGCCGTCGTTTTCACGGGTCTTCTCCCAGGCTTCGCGGAAGGCATCACGCGTCGCTTCGGGCAACGCGCTCAGGTCCCCGATGGTCATGACGCGCACCCGTTCCTCGTGCAGCCCCTTCACTTCGGCGAGCATGGTCTTAGCGAACAGGTCCATCAGCCCGATGACCTCATCTTGGGGTCGCTTCCAGTTCTCGGTGGAGAAGGAGTATATCGTAAGGTAGCGCACGCCCAGATCCGACGCGCAACGAATGGTCTCACGCACCGCCTCGATACCGGCCTTATGGCCGCGCAACCGGTTGAGCGCGCGCTGCTTTGCCCAGCGCCCGTTACCGTCCATGATGACGGCCACATGCGCCGGCACGCGCGTCGCATCGAACGTGTCGGGGTCGATGTCGCTCGGCAGCCGAGGGAATATGTGGTCGAATGATCTGTTCACAAGATGCCTGGTCGGAAGATGGCCGTGAGGCTCGTCTATGCTCTGCCGTTGCAACGCGACGAGCCTCAGCGGAGCCTGGCGCGCCGCCGCAACGGCGACAGCGCGGCCTAGATCTCCATGAGCTCCGCTTCCTTCTTCTTCAGCGACTCGTCGATCTGGGCGATATGCTTGTCGGTGAGCTTCTGTATCTCGGCCTCGGCGCGCTTGGCCTCGTCCTCGGGAAGGTTGTCGTTCTTCTGGGCCTTCTCGATGTTCGCGTTGGCATCGCGACGGGTGGAGCGCACGGCCACGCGAGCTTCCTCGGCATAGCCCTTGCACTGTTTGGCGAGCTCCTTGCGACGCTCTTCGGTCAGCGACGGGAACGGCAAGCGGATGACAGCGCCGTCGTTGTTCGGCGTCACGCCCAGGTCGCTCTCTAGGATGGCATGCTCGATCATGCCCAGCGCCGATTTGTCCCACGGCTCGATGACGAGCATGTGGGCATCAGGGGTCTTGATGCCAGCCATCTGATTGATCGGCGTGGGCACGCCGTAGTAGTCCACCTTGATGCGATCGAGCACCATGGCGTTGGCGCGACCGGTGCGCACCGACGCGAAGTTGTTCTGCAGCGCGCTGAGCGTGTTGGTCATGCGCTCCTCGCAGCTCAACATGATGTCTTCGATACCTGCCATCTTCTCATTCCCTTCTTCTGCAGACGAATATCCAACGCTCGGAAGATGCCGAGCGGATCAGCTCACGGTGGTGCCCACGCTCTCACCGCGCAGAGCGCGCTTGATGTTTCCGTGGGTGGTGAGGTCGAACACGATCATGGGCACCTCGTTGTCCATGCACAGCGAAGTGGCCGTCGCATCCATCACGTTCAGGCCGCGATTGAGCACGTCCAGATAGCTGATGTGGTCGAAACGTACGGCATCGGGGTTCTTCTCGGGGTCGGAATCGTACACTCCGTCCACGCGCGTGGCCTTCATGAGGCAATCGACGTCGAGCTCGCAGGCGCGCAGCGCCGCGGTGGTGTCGGTGGTGAAGTACGGGTTTCCGGTGCCAGCGGCCAAGATGACCACGCGACCCTTCTCCAGATGACGCAGGGCGCGGCGGCGGATATAGGGCTCGGAGACCTCTTGCATGTTGATTGCGCTCTGCACGCGCGAGAATATGCCGTGGCGCTCAAAGGCATCCTGCAGCGCGAGGGCGTTCATCACGGTGGCGAGCATGCCGATGTAGTCGGCTTGGGAGCGGTCCATCCCTTCGGCCGAGCCCGCCAACCCCCGAAAGATGTTGCCACCGCCCACCACCACGGCCAACTGCACGCCGTCTTCCACGATCTCGCCTATCTCCTCAGCTAGATCGTCCACGACCTTCGGATCGATGCCATAGCCGAGATCGCCCGCCAGCGACTCGCCCGAGAGCTTGAGCAGCACGCGCGAATACTTGTAATCATCAGCCATAGAGCGCCCTTTCCGCCGTCATCGAAGAAGAGATGGTCTTTCCCTATATATTAACCGAAAGCCCGTCCATGATGGACGGGCTTTCGTGCACATGCGATATGTATTCCACAAGGCCTAGCGCTTGGAGAACTGCGGGCGCTTGCGAGCCTTCTTCAGACCGTACTTCTTACGCTCCACCATGCGCGAATCGCGCGTGAGGAACCCGGCGCGCTTCAGCTCGTCGCGATACTCGCCAGCCTCCAGCAGAGCGCGGGAGATGCCGTGGCGCAGAGCGCCGGCCTGACCCGACACGCCGCCACCCTTGATGTTGGCGAGCACGTCGAAATGACCTGCAGTATCGGTCACGCGGAACGGAGCGTTCGCATACTCCACCAGCGCTTCGCGACCGAAGTAATCAAGACCGTCGCGGCCGTTCACCGTGATCTTGCCGGTGCCCGGGACCAAACGCACGCGGGCGACCGCGTTCTTGCGGCGGCCGGTGCCGTAATACAAAGCCTCACCTGCCATGGTTAGCCCTCCATCTCGATCTTCGTCGGATTCTGCGCGGTATGCGGATGATCCGGACCAACGTACACCTTCAGCTTCTTGCCCATGGCGCGACCCAGCGTGTTCTTCGGCAGCATGCCCTTCACGGCATGCTCGAGGATGCGCTCGGGATGCTTGGCCATAGCCTGCTGGAACGACTCTTCCTTCAGGCCGCCCGGAAAACCGCTGTGGCGATAGTAAGCCTTGTCCGCAGCCTTCGAACCCGTGACGCGGATCTTCTCAGCGTTCACGATGACCACGAAATCGCCCGTGTCCACATGGGGGGTGTACTGGGGCTTGTGCTTGCCCTTCAGGATCTGAGCAGCACGGGTGGCCACGCGACCGAGGACCTGATCCTCAGCGTCGATGAGGACCCATGCGCGCTCGACCTCGTTCGGCTTCGCATAATACGTCTTCACTGATGTCTCCTTCTTGGTGCTATCCGATGCGAGAAGAGACTGAAGCATGTCGCTCGCTCACATCGCGTGTTTGTTTTCAAAAGTGCAGGTCGGATACGGAATGCGAGGGTTCCTACGCCTCGGCTCACGCAAGGGATGCCTGCCGCGAGGAGGCTCTGGACAGCCTCATGGTCCGCGGACCGCTCCCTCTTTCGCGCTCCCGTCCGATGTGCCTGCTGTACGGGGCTTTTGAAAGCAACTCTCGCATTATAAGAGTTGTGGTGCGCCGAAGTCAACGGTTCGGTATCGAATGGGCCATCGGATGGCAACGCCATGGCCATGCCCTGGTAGCCTATGGATGCAGCATCGCTTCGATGAGAAGGAACGAGGTGGTCGCGATGGACCCTTCCCGGTAGGACGCGGACGCACGCGCCTGCTCGACGCGCTCGGCCCCCTAAGAAGCCGCGGCCCGCTCGGCCTCCACTTCCTTGCGCCGCTCAGTGCAGATGGCTACCGCCTTGCCGTTGTAAAGGCGATAGGCTTTGAAGCCGCAGTTGCCGTAGCCGCTGCAGCCGCGACAGGATATCTCGGGGATCGTGATGCCGTTCAGGTCCTCGTCGGTTATCTCTTGGAAACTACCGGCCGGCCTCTTCGGTGCCTCAGCCATGGAGCGCCCTCCCTTTCGCTCTGGATCGTGCTCATTATATAAGCGGTACCTGAAGAAGGCAAAGCGCAGCTTCGGAGGGAGCGGATAAGATGCCTGCGGCGAGGAACGATCTTGCAGCGAGACCTAGCATCTTCTGTGAGAATAGAACGTTACGATTCAGAAACGACCCTATCGCGCTTCACTTACAGGGGCGATCGACACAACAAGACGCAGGAGCGCCGCGGTAAGGTGGTTCACGACGATGAATATCGAACGATGGAGAGGGGCCATGGCGGCGAGCGGCGAACAACGGCATGAGATATACCTGGCGGGCGGATGCTTCTGGGGTACCCAGGAGTTCTTGCGGCACCTCCCAGGAGTGCTGGAGACCGATGTGGGCTACGCCAACACCACCGTGTCAAACCCCACCTACGAGCAAGTATGCTCAGGAAGGACCGCCGCCGCCGAGACGGTGCGCGTGGTCTACGACCCGACGGTGCTGCCCTTGCCGCTATTGCTAGAAGCCTACTTCGCCTCCATCAATCCCACCAACGTGAACCACCAGGGAAACGACGTGGGCACGCAATATCGCACGGGCATCTATTGGACCGACGCGTCTGATGCTGCGGTGGTGAGCGAGTCACTGCGAGCGCTCCAAGGTTCCTATGCGGCCCCTATCGCCGTAGAGGCGCTGCCCTTGAGCAACTACTTCCCTGCCGAGGCAGCTCATCAAGACTATCTCGTCAAGCACAAGAACGGCTACTGCCACGTCGATCGGGGCCTAGCAGAGCGCTTCGCGAAGGAGCACGGATTAGCCTAGGCTCCCCCTGTGCCGTCGCGGAGGTCCTTCAGCTTCTGCAAGGTATCGGCCGGTATGCGAGAGGCAACGGTGTTCTTCCGGATACGGTCGGGAGAGGTGCTCACCGATACGCCCTCATCATGAAGGGCCATCTCGCGGCAGAATCCCTCGGCGCTCATACGCGCTACCACTCCACCGAACACGGTGTCTTGGACGGTGGCATCGGAGGTGACCACCAGCGTGTCGATGTTGCGCTCGCGCGCATCGTAGGCGAGCTTCTCGATCACCCGGTCGGCCGATTGTCCGGCTGGCGAGAACATGATCTGGATGCCGCCGATGCGCTCCACTTCCCCGCGCGAGTATTCGTTGAACGCGCCATCGAACACGATGACGGCGCGGGTATGACGCCCGGCGTAGTCGATGACGTCGTTGATGAGCGCTTCGCGAGCGGTGTTGAACGTGTCGTCGGTATAGTCGGGCTGGGTGATGCGCGCATAGCGGCTGCCGGAGCGCAGCACGTTGTAGCCATCGACGATGAGCAGGTTCTTCCGTTGCTTCGCCATCGGAGCGCCCCTTCCTTCGCTTCCGCTCAGTCCGTCAGCACCGCATCACGGTTCTGGCGCAACCATTCATAGGCGCAGGTCGTGAACGCTTGGGCCACGTTCAGCGAGCCGATGGAGCCCGCTTGGGGCAGCGCCACGGCGAAATCGCATGTCTCCAGCACCAAACGGCTGACGCCGTCGCCCTCGTTGCCCATGACAAGGGCGATGCGCCCTTTCAGGTTCGCATCCCAGATGAGCTCGCGGGCCTGCTCGGTGGCGGCCGCCACCCAGAAGCTCTCCTTCTTCAGCTTCTCCAGCGCGCTCGGCAGATTCGGCACCTGAGCGATGGGGATGTGGGACACCGCCCCAGCTGAGCTCTTGTAGGTGGCCGCCGTGACGGAGGCTGCGCGCTTGTTCGGGATGAGGATGCCGCAAGCCCCGGCCGATTCGGCCGAGCGCGCGATGGCCCCGAGGTTGCCCGCATCGGTGATATGGTCGAGCACCACCACCAGAGCGCTGCCCTCATGGGCGGCGGCGAAGGCATCGGCTGCGACCATCACCTCTTCGAGGGAGGCGTAGGGAAACGGCTTGGTCTGAGCCATGACGCCTTGATGGCTGCCGCGCACCGACAGCTCGTCGAGCCGCTTGCGCGACAGGGTCTTCACGGCCACGTTCTGCTGCTTCGCCTTGCGCAGGATGTCGTTCACCAAGCTGTCGCGCTGGGCGTTGTCGGCCAAGAGCACCGCTGTCAGCGGCACCCGCGTGCGCAGCGCCTCGATGACGGCGCGCTTGCCTTCTATGTAGTCTGCCATGGGGCTTCGGAACCTTTCTGGTCGAAAGAGCGCATCAGAGCGGGCGGCGGCCTTCGAGGGCACGGCCCAAGGTCACCTCGTCGGCGAACTCCAGATCGCCCCCCACGGGCAGGCCGCTCGCAGGACGGGTGACCGTCATGCCCAAGGGCTTGATGAGCCGCGCGAGGTAGGCGGCAGTGGTCTCCCCTTCGATGTTCGGGTTCGTGGCCAGCACCACTTCGGCCACCTCTTCGGTGCCCAAGCGCTTCATGAGCTCGGCGATGCGTAGGTCATCAGGGCCGATGCCCTCCATAGGGGCCAGAGCCCCTCCGAGCACATGATAGAGCCCATGGAACACGCCGGTGCGCTCGATGGGCGGGATGTCCCGCGGTTCGCTCACCACGGCTATGACGCTGCGATCCCGCTTGGTGCTCGCGCATATCTCGCACAGCTCGCTCTCAGCGTAGTTGAAGCAGCGCTCGCAGAAATGCACCGTGCTCTTCACTTCGACGATGGCCTCGGCCAACCGCATGGCTGTGGCCTTATCGGAGTTCAGGATGAAGTATGCCATGCGCTGGGCCGATTTCGGACCCACGCCTGGCAACCGCTCGAGCTCGTCGAGCAGAAGCTGTATGGATGGCGCGCTCTGCATCTCAGAGGATGGCTAGAACGGCAGGTTCATGCCGCCCATGATGGAGTTCATCTTGGCGTTCGCGGTCTCAGAGGCGGTGCGCAGAGCTTCGTTCACGGCGGCCACGATCATGTCCTGCAGCATCTCCGCATCCTCCGGGTCGATGGCCTCCGGATCGATGGCAAGGGACTTCACGGTATTGTCGCCGCTCACCACAGCCTTCACCATGCCGCCGCCGGCCGTGGCCTCGAACTCCATGGCCGCGATCTCTTCCTGGGCTGCCGCGGCATCGCGCTGCATGCGCTGAGCCTGCTTCATCATCTTCTTCATATCCATGGTGGGCATATCTCCTTCATTCTCGTCGGCCGGGCCCGTCGATCCCCGTCACCGTCTCTTGCTTCATCGGCCTATGGTAGCGCGAAACCGCGCCCTCTGCCGTCCCTTCAGTCATCCACCTCGGTGAATGAGAGTCCATCCCCGAACCCGAACGCCAGCATCGCGTCCAGATCGCTCGCGCTCGGCTCCACTGGTGTGGGGGTGCTCGCGGCATCCACCACCGGCTCGGCGAGCGAATCTGCAGTCCGTCGCTCTTCGAGAGCAGCCGCAGGCACAGAGGGGCTCTCGACTGCTACGGACGAGGGATCCTGCACCCGTACGGTAGCAGCGGGCGAGGCAGCAGGAGCGGAAGGTTCCGTCGCGGCCATAGGAGCTGGCTCATCTGCGACTGGAGCATCCATGACGCCATAGGAGAAGTCCCCGTAAGCATCAAGGGGCACCTCGTCGTAGTAGGGATCATCGGACGGCGCGCTCGCAGCAACCGGCTCAGGCGTCGTCTGGGGTGTCGCTGCCGACCGCCCATGACGAGCTTCCGAGGCGGGTCGGGCATGCTCGGCGCTCTCGGCACGAGCCGTGCTCGCCGCATGCGCACCGGTCGAAGAGCTCGCCTGAGCGGTCGAGCTCCCCTGCCCCGCCACCGCGGCGTTCACCACCATGGCCGTCGCGCCTGTGCCCTTCACCAGCGAGAACGGGATGGCTGCAGCGCACACCCGCTCGATGGAGCGCACGAGCTCTTCGGTGGCCTCCGTCTTGGACGCCGCGCTGAACGCGAAATCGCTCTCGGCGGGGAACTCGATGGTCAGGTGTTGCTTCGCACCGTCGTAGACGGCCTTCGTGTTCAAGAACAGCACGCCATAGGCCGCCTTCTCCTGCTTCAGATGCGACAGGATGGCCTGCCAGAGCCGTTGGAGCGCCGCCGGGTTCTGCAGGTCATGCTGGATGCGCTCGGACAGCTGCACGGCACCGGCAGCCGAAGGCGCTGCTTCAGCCTCGCTCGCTCGAGCAGCCGGACGCTCCTCCCGGATCGCCGTCGGTTGCGGCTCGCTCGGAACCGCCTCGGCCGCGACCTGTTGTACCGGCTGCGGCTCAGGATGCGGTTCGATCGTCTGGGATGCAGGGTCCTGATCTGGGGCGACCTCTTGCGGTGCGGCTGCAAGCTCGGCCGTAGCGACGACCGCGCTCTCGACTGATACCGCCGCCTCAGCGACCGGCTGCTGAGAGCTTACGGCCATAGGTGCCGCAAGGCCGCTCTGCTGCCGCTCCAGCCGCTCGATCCGCTCGGCGAGCGCCTCTAAGGTGAGGTCGGAATCGGGTCGCATCATGCGCGTGAGCGCGATCTCGAAGGACAGGCGCGGGTTGGTGGACACGCGCAGCTCAGCGGAAAGGTCGCCGAGCACCCCCAGCATGCGCGCCAGACGATCAGGGCCGAACAGCGGCAGCTCCTCGGCCATCTCGCGGCGCACCGTCTCCGAAACGTCCGCGACCACATCGCCTTTGCCCCCCGAAAGAGCCAGCACGTACATGGTGCGCACATGCTCGGCCAGATCGCGGGTGAACTGCGCCAGGTCGGCGCCGGTCTCCACATAGTCGGCGGTCCAGCGGAACGCCTGGGCCACATCGCGATTCCCCAACGCCCGCATGATCTCGGCCAGATCGCTCGTATCGAGAGCCCCCAGCATGCGCTCAGCATCCTGCAAGGTCACCTTCCCCTCGCCGAACGCGATGAGCTGTTCGAGCGAGGTGAGCGCGTTGCGCATGCCGCCTTCTGCCCGCTGCGCCACCAGTTCGAGCGCATCGCCCTCGAACTCCACTCCCTCTTCCATGCAGATAGCGCCCAGACGCGACACGATGGCCTCGTTGGAGATGCGACGGAAGTCGAAGCGCTGACAACGGGAATGGATGGTCTCGGGCACCTTCTGCGGATCGGTGGTGCACAAGACGAACACCACATGGCTCGGCGGCTCCTCCAGCGTCTTGAGCAGCGCGTTGAACGCCGCTGTGGACAGCATATGGACCTCGTCGATGATATAGACCTTATGACCGCCCCGAGTGGGCGCGAACTGCACGCGACCGATGATCTCTTCCCGCACGTTCTCCACGCCGGTGCGCGAGGCGGCGTCCAGCTCGTAGACGTCCGGATGCGCACCGGCGGCGATCATCTCGCAATCGTCGCACGTACCGTCAGGCTCGGCGGTGGGACCCTTCTCGCACAGCAGCGCTTTCGCCAACAGGCGCGCCGTGGTGGTCTTGCCGGTGCCGCGCGGCCCGCAGAACAGATAGGCATGGCTCACCTTGTCCTGAGCGATGGCGTTCTTGATGGTGCGCTCGATGTGCTCTTGCCCCACCACGTCCTCGAAGATGCGGGGACGGTACTTGCGATACAGCGCCTCGGCCATGAGCGTGCCCTATTCCTTCTCGAAATCGTCGTCGAAACCGTCGTGGACGAACGCATCGGCCGACGGGACCTCCTCATCCCGCACTGCCTTCCGCGCGATGCTCTCCTGTAGCGAACGCTCGCGCTCCGCAGAGCGCAGCGCCTCCTCCCCACGCTCGAAGCCCTCGTCGTTGCGGGTGCCGTGCTGGGCGGTCTGCCCGTTCGCCCGGCTCTTGCGGGCGGCCAGCGCGCCTTTGATAGCGCCGATGATGGCCGGAGCCACGCTCACGGCCACGATGCCCAGCACGATGACCTCGAAGTGCTCCTGCACGAACGGTACGCCTCCGAAGAAGTAGCCCACCAACACGAACAGGCTCACCCACGCGATGCCGCCGATGCAGTTGAACAGGGTGAACCGACCGAAGTTCATGTGACCGGTGCCCGCGATGAAGGGCGCAAAGGTGCGGAAGAAGGGCATGAAGCGCGTGATGATGATGGTGAGGCCACCGTAGCGCGCGAAGAAGCCGTCGAGCTTCGCCATGCGCTCGGGCGTCAGCGCCTTCACCTTCCCCGAATCGATGATCCGCCGCCCGAAGAAGCGGGCGATCCAATAGTTCGAGGTGTTGCCCAAGATGGCCGCCGCGCAGAACACCACCAAGGTGACCCCTAAGTTCAGCCCACCGCCATCGGCAGAGAACACGCCAGCTGCGAACAGCAGCGAATCGCCCGGCAGGAACGGGAAGAACACCACGCCGGTCTCCACGAACACGATGAGGAACAGCGGCGAGTACACCCATACCGGCCCCAAGGCGACGATCCAACCGGCGATGAAGCCGCGCGGGTCGCGCAGCAGATTCACGAAGAACTCGATGATGCCCAACAGAGATACGCTCCTCTTATCGCGCCGCGAAGCCTCTTCGGACCCGATGCGGCTGATGCTCGATGCTGCCCCGATAAAGCGAAAGTGCGTCGAGAAGACTTGGGCGCTCGTCAGCGGTCCCTTATGGCTGCTTGCTCCCGCACCTGACCAGGTTCGGAACATGTCGCCGCCCAAGCCCTCTCGACGCACTCACGCGTCTTGATGATGAAGAGTATATCAGACGGCCCCTGAAGGCGGGGCCGCCCCCGCTCACAGCGTGCGCAGATTGACCTCTTTCAGCTGACGCGGCGCCACGGCGCTCGGCGCGCCGGTCATAGGATCGCTCGCGCTCGACGTCTTCGGGAAGGCGATCACATCGCGGATCGAATCACGGCCGGCCAGCAGCATGATCAAGCGATCGAGACCCAAAGCGATGCCGCCGTGAGGCGGCGTGCCCAGCTCGAGCGCATGGATGAGGTGGCCGAACTTCTCCTCGATCTCCTCATCGGACAGACCGCAGATGCGCAGGATGCGCTTCTGCTCCTCGGCGTTGTGGATGCGGATGGTGCCGCCTCCCACCTCGTAGCCGTCCATGACCAGGTCGTAGGAGTAGCTGCCAGCGGCCAGCGGATCAGCCTCGAGGTCCTCGAGGTCCTCTTCGCGCACATGGGTGAACGGATGATGCTCGGCAGCGTACTTCTTCGTGTCCTCGTCGTAGCGGAACATCGGGAAGTCCACTATCCACAGCAGGCTGTGCCCCTCGCGCGGAACATCGAGGGCTTCGGCCATATGCAGGCGCAGCGCCGAGAGCACGGCGTTGGCCACCTCGGGCGCGTCCGCGGCGAACAGCAGAAGATCGCCCGGCTCTACGTCCATCGCCTGCTTCAGAGCAGCGAACTCCTCCTCGGAGAAGAACTTGATGATAGGGCTCTTCTCGGCCCCGTCGGTGGTGAAGGCGATCCAGGCCATGCCCTTCGCGCCGTTCTCCGCCGCGATGTCGGCCAGCTTCTCCACATCCCCACGGCTCCAGTCGCCCGCGCCCTTGGCGTTGATGGCCTTGACCACGCCACCGGCGCTCGCCACGCTGCTGAACACTTTGAAGCCGCTGTCCTTCACGATGTCGGTGATGTCCTTCAGCTCCATGGCGAAGCGAACATCGGGGCGATCGTTGCCGAAGCGCTCCATCGACTCGGCATAGCTCATGCGCGGCAGAGGGAAGGAGACGTCGGTCACGCCCGCCTCGGCGAGCACCTCGGCCATGACGCCTTCCATCATGTTCATCACATCATCGTCTTGGACGAAGGACATCTCGATGTCCACCTGGGTGAACTCAGGCTGACGATCGGCGCGCAGGTCCTCGTCGCGGAAGCAGCGAGCGATCTGGTAATAGCGCTCGATGCCGCCCGCCATCAGCATCTGCTTGAACTGCTGAGGGCTTTGGGGCAGCGCGAAGAAGCAGCCGGGATTCGTGCGGCTCGGCACGATGTAGTCGCGTGCTCCCTCGGGGGTGGAGTTCGCCAGGATGGGCGTTTCCACCTCGATGAAGCCCCGCTCGTTCAGCGAGCGACGCAACGCTTGGGCCACCACATGGCGCAGACGCAGGTTCTCGTACATCTCCGGGCGGCGCAGGTCGAGATAGCGCCACTTCATGCGCGTGGTCTCGTCGGTCTCGATGCCGTCCTCGATGGAGAACGGCGGGGTCACCGAAGTATTGAGCACCGAGAGGGACGAGGCCAGCACCTCCACTTCACCGGTGGCCATATTGGGGTTCACGGCTTCGGCAGCGCGGGCGCGCACGGTGCCCTCCACCTTCAGCACGTACTCGCGGCCCAGATGCTCCGCCCTCTCGAAGTCCTCGGCGCTCACGCAATCGGGATCGACCACCACCTGCACGTAACCGGTGCGGTCTCGCAGGTCGATGAAGATGAGGCCGCCGTGATCGCGGGTGTGCCACGCCCATCCGGTGAGCGTCACCGTCTCGCCGATGTTGTCCTTGCGCAGCGAGCCGTCGGTGGCTGTGTGCATGCTATGAGCGTTCTCGAACGTAATGTCTGCCATCGTTGCCTTTTCCTGATCGAAGTCTTCCGTTATCCAATAGTGGCTATATTAAAGGAGCGCACGACCGAGCTCATCCACGACCTCGCCCAAGCTGACGAGCGCTTCGGTGTGCGTCGCCATATCGCGCAAGGTCACCTCGCCGCGGGCCGCCTCGTCGGGACCGAGCACGGCCACGCGGGCGGCTCCTAGCTTGTCGGCCAGCTTGAACTGGCTCTTCAAACTGCGATGCTGGTGGTCCATCTCGCAGACGAAGCCTGCATCACGGCCCTGCTGTACCAGCTGGAAGGCCACCGCGCGCAGGCTATCGTCCACGCACGCCACGAACAGGTCGCAACGCTGGGCGCTCGGGAGCTCCATCCCCTGATCCTGCAAAGCCAGCACGCAACGCTCATATCCGAGCGCGAAGCCGAAACCGGGCGTGGGCCTGCCGCCAACCTCCTCGGCCAGCTTGTCGTAGCGACCGCCCCCGCCCAGGGCGTTCTGGGCGCGATCGTCGCCGGTCTGTACCTCGAACACCGTGCGGGTGTAGTAATCCAGACCGCGCACGAGGGTCGGATCCTCCATATACGGGACGTCCGCGCCGTCGAGCAGCGCTCTCACCTGCCCGTAATGTTCCGCGCAGTCCTCGCAGAGCTCGTCGGTGATCTTCGGCGCGTTCGCCATCACGGCAGCGCATCCCTCGTTCTTGCAGTCGAAGGCGCGCAAGGGGTTGGTGGCCATGCGCTCGCGACAGGTATCGCACAGCTGCTCGCTATGCTGCTCCATATAGGCGCGCACCGCCTCGCGATAGGCCGGGCGGCACTGCTCGCATCCCATGGAGTTCACCAGAAGGCGCATGTTGTCCCGCTCGATGCCCACGCGCTCGAAGAAGCGCATGAGCATGATGATGCCCTCGGCGTCGATGGTAGGGTCTTCTGCGCCCAAACACTCGATGCCCACCTGGTTGAACTGACGCTGCCGCCCCCGCTGAGGGCGCTCGGCGCGGAACATGGGGCCAGCGTACATCAGCTTGACGGGAGGCGCTCCTTGGGGCACCAGGTCATGTTGGACGACCGCGCGCACCACGCCGGCCGTGCCCTCGGGCCGCAAGGAGAGGCGCTTCTTCGCTTTCAGCGTCTCGCCCTCCAAAAGGCGCTTCAGGTTCTCTCCCGAGATGGCCGTGAACATCTCTTTGCTCACCACGTCGGTAGCCTCGCCGATACCGCGCACGAACAGCTCGGTCTGCTCCACGAGAGGCGTGTAGATGGGCACGTAGCCGTATGCGCCGAACACCTCGGTGGCCGTCGCGCAGAAGCGGTCCCAGAACGCCGCTTCGTCGGGCAGCAGGTCGCGGGTGCCCTCCGGTGCCTGGATCGCCATGGCTACAGACGCTCCACGATCAGATCGCCCATCGCTGCGGTGCCGACCACCTTGTCATCGGGCGTATCGGTGCTGCGGATGTCACCGGTGCGCCACCCTTCATCGAGGGTCGCCACGATGGCGCGACGGATGTCGTCGGCTGCCTCGCCCATGTCGAAGCTATAGCGCAGCATCATCTCCACCGACATGATCTGTGCGAGCGGGTTGGCGATGCCGCGACCGGCGATATCGGGGGCGCTGCCGTGGCTCGGCTCGTAGAGGGCAGTGCCATCGCCCAAGCTCGCGCTGGCCAGCATGCCGAGAGATCCTGTGATCTGGGCTGCCTCGTCAGAGAGGATGTCGCCGAACATGTTCTCGGTCACCATGACGTCGAAATCTGCCGGACGGTCGATCAGCTGCATGGCAGTGTTGTCCACCAACAGATCCTCCAGCTCCACGTCCGCGTATTCCGCATCGTGGATGCGATGGACGATCTCGCGCCACAAACGGCTCGTCTCCAACACGTTGGCTTTGTCCACGCTGGTCACCTTGGAACGTCGCTTGCGCGCGATCTCGAAGGCTTGGCGAGCGATGCGCTCGATCTCGTATTCGCTGTATTCGAGGGTGTCATAGGCGCGCTGACCCTTCGCACCGCCCGTGCCCGCGCCCTCCTCGTCGTAGAAGCGCTCGCGCATGCCGAAATACAGGCCACCGGTCAGCTCGCGTACGATCATCAGGTCGACCCCGTCGATGACCTCCGGCTTCAGCGTGGAAGCGTCGGCCAAAGCGTTGAAGATCTGCACCGGGCGCAAGTTCGTGTACAGGCCCAAGCCCTTGCGGATGCCGAGGAGGCCTTGCTCGGGCCGAGGCTTCTCCGGATCGGTGGTGTCCCACTTCGGGCCGCCCACCGCCGCCAAGAGCACCGCATCGCACGCCTTCGCGGTCTCCAAGGTCTCCTCGGGAAGCGCCATGCCGCACGCGTCGATGGCCGCCCCGCCGATGAGCGCGGTCTCGTATTCGAAGCTCACATCGTATCTCGCGCCCACCGCGTCGAGCACCTTCGTCCCCTCTGCGATGATCTCCGGCCCGATGCCGTCACCGGGCAGCAAACATATCTTGTAAGTGGTCATGGTCGCCTTCCCCTATTTCGCGAGCTTTTTCTTCCAGCGGTTCACAAGACCGCCCTCTTCGATGATCTCGGCGATGAACGGCGGGAACGGTTGGGCTTGGAACGTGGTGCCGGTGGTCACGTCAGTGATGGTGCCGGTGTCGGTGTCCACGCTGACCGTATCGCCCGCAGCCACCGCGTCCACCGCTTCGGGACATTCGAGGATGGCCAGGCCGGTGTTGATGGAGTTGCGGTAGAAGATGCGGGCGAAGCTCTTGGCGATGACCGCGTCCACCCCGGCCGCCTTGATGGCGATGGGCGCATGCTCGCGCGACGATCCGCAGCCGAAGTTCTCCTCTGCCACGATGATGTCACCGGGCCGCACCTTCTCCACGAAGGTGACATCGAGGTCTTCCATGCAGTGCTTCGCCAGCTCTGCCGGGTCGGAGGTGTTCAGATACCGCGCAGGGATGATGACGTCGGTGTCGACGTCGCGCCCGTAGCGGAAAGCTCTTCCTTCGTATCTCATGGTCTGGTGCTCCTTACGCGATGTCTTCGGGCAGGCCGATATGACCGAGCACGGCGCTGGCGGCAGCTACGGCCGGGCTGGACAGGTACACCTCGGAGGTGGGATCGCCCATACGCCCCACGAAGTTTCGGTTCGTGGTGGCGATGGCACGCTCCCCTGCCGCCAGGATGCCCATGTATCCGCCCAAGCACGGCCCGCAGGTCGGCGTGGACACGGCGCAGTTCGCCTCGAGGAATACGTCCATGAGGCCCTCGGCGATGCAGCGACGATACACCTCTTGGGTAGCGGGGATCACGATGCAGCGCACGTCCGGATGCACCTTGCGACCGCGCAGCACCTCGGCCGCTTGGCGCATGTCGTCGAAGCGCCCGTTGGTGCAGCTGCCGATGACCGCCTGGTCGATGCGCACATCGCGCGCCTCGGCTACCGGACGGGTGTTGGAAGGCAGATGGGGGAAGGCCACCGTGGGCACGATATCGGCCGCGTCGACGGCGATCACCTCCGCGAAGACGGCATCCTCATCGGAATAGTAGGCGGTGTAGGGGCGCTCGGTGCGACCGTCCATGTAGGCGCGGGTCACATCATCCACCGGGATGAGACCAGCCTTGCCGCCCGCCTCGATGGCCATGTTCGATATGGAGAGGCGCTCGTCCATGGGAAGGCTCTCGATGGCGCTGCCGGTGAACTCCATGGCCTTGTACAGCGCCCCGTCCACGCCGATCTTACCGATGATGTGCAAGATGATGTCCTTGCCGGTGACGCTCGGAGCCAACTGACCGTCCACCACGAACTTGATGGTCTCGGGCACCTTGAACCAAGCCTTGCCCGTGGCCATGCCCACGCCCGCATCAGTGGACCCCACACCGGTGGAGAACGCGCCAAGGGCACCGTAGGTGCAGGTATGACTGTCGGCGCCGATGATCAGGTCGCCTGCGCCCACCACGCCCTGCTCGGGAAGGAGCGCATGTTCCACGCCCATGCAGCCCACCTCGTAATAGTGGGTGATGCCCTGCTCGCGAGCGAAATCGCGCACGATCTTGGCCTGCTCGGCGCTCTTGATGTCCTTGTTGGGAACATAATGGTCGGGCACCAGGATGACGCGCTCGGGGTCGAACACCGCGTCGGTCACCTCGCGCACCGTCTTGATGGCGATGGGCGCCGTCACATCGTTGGCCAGCACCAGATCCAGATCGCACTCGATCAGCTGCCCTGGGCTCACCTCTTCGAGCCCGGCATGGGCCGCCAGGATCTTCTCCGCCATGGTCATAGGACGCGGCATCTACCTCTCCTTCCTCGCCTGCTCCGCTGAAACGCAATGCGCACATATCATAGGTAGGGAATCCGAGCAGGCCACGACCTGCCCACGAAGACAGTATTGTATCACTGCGCCTGAGAAGAAGAGCACCATGGACGCGAGAAGGCCGCAACGAAACGACCTTCTCCATGCCCTTGTTGTCCGAGCTCCCTCTCTCAGCCTCTCGCTACCCGAGCGGGATACCATCTCTGGAACCATGCGGTGAAGATGCCCATGGGAAGGAGCAGGACAGCGTTGATGGCACCGACCCACCCCTGCACGCCACTATCGAGGATGAGATAGGTCCAGAGGGGCGTGAGAAGATAGAGAACGCCCCAGACCGCCGTCAAGATCCGGTTGGTCTTGACGAACAAGGGATTGGCCAGGGCCTTTTCGCCGCCGTGCTCGTTCATGGAGTAGTTGGCCGTAAGAGGGACGGCTCCGAAGCACGTCGCGGTCCACATGATCCCGAAGCACAGATAGGACAGCGGGATGACGATCCGCAGAGGGGCACCGAGGAGCATCGCCATGGCGAAGGCCGCCACCAGCGCGCCCGTGAGCACGTCATAGACCGTCTTTCGCCTCCGATAGAACACGAGCGGCACCAGAGCGCATGCCGCCAAGCTTGCCAAGCTGCCCCAGAACGGATCGACCGGCAACAGCGACCAGAGCACGATCCAGGGGGTCAGCAGAACAGCGAAGCTCGTCCGCCCCTGCGAAGAGGCGCTATCGCCCCCAACAGGCTCGGCGTCGGCGCTCGTGCGCGCAGCGATATCGTCGATGGCCTTGAAATGGGAGTCCCAGTGCATCAAGAGGTCGAAATCACCGCTCACGCGGTAGCGATGCTCTATGAGCGCTTCGCTGCCGCTGATATCCCCTTGAGCGATGGCCCGCCACACCGACAGCGGCGTCTCGATCCTCGTCGTGGCCTCGGCGAGCCCATCGGTGCGCACCTCGCATCCCGTCCGTCTCAAGACGAGCTGATAGGTCTCATCGACATCGGTATAGGCCATCTCCACCACCAGGTCATGACCGGACCAGCTCCCCTCGTCGTAGAGCGCCGCCATCCCCCTGGTGAACACCAGCGCCTCTGATTCGCGCTCGCCCGTCTCCCTGTTCACTCCCCAGCTGCTATCCGCCCACCTCTCGAACACCTCGCGCGGAAAGAGCAGCTGATCGAGCATCTCGCGGGTCGCAGGGCGGATGGCCCCTTCGACGTATTCCTCGCCCGCTCGACGCACCCAGCCCAAGTATTCGTCCGTCCGCTTCTTCACCTCGGGAACACCGAACAGCTCGCCTTGGCCGCAGAACAGCGCGGTATAACCGTCCCTGCCGCACAGGCGGTCGAACAGGCTGCGCACGCTCTCGTAGTTCCCCTCAGCGCGGTAGAACCCACAGGTCGATATGACCACCGTCCTCTTGCCGCTCATATCGTAGCGAGAGGGATGACCACCGCTGCCCGTCTGGCCGCCGTCGCTCTCCATGAAGGGCAGCATGAGCGGAAGCTGCCGGTCCATGAGGGTCTTCAAAGGGCCCGGCACCGAGAAGAAGTAGAGCGGGAAGCTCCAGATGGTGACATCCGCCCACAGCAAGCGCTCGAGCATCTGCGCCATATCGTCTCGCAACCAGCAAGTCCCAGGCGTCTTGCTCCAACAGGAGAAGCAGCCCGCGCACGGGCGGATGTTCAGCTCGTCGACCATGATCTCGCATTCTTCGATAGACCCATCCCCCTCTTTCATCCCTTCTATGAAAGATCTGGTCAGCTGATAGGTATTGCTCTTCTTGCCCTTCGGGCTCCCGTTGATGGTCAGAACCCTCATCGATGCCCTCCTAGTCCTTCGATGCAATCCTCGGCCCATTCGATCTCGGCACGGGCCATCCGGTATCCATAGTCCAACGTCATGGCCCAGTAGCGAGCCTTGGCCGGGTCGTCCAGCAAAGCCTCGTATACCTCGATGGCCTCCTTCGCACCGTCGAGGCTCTCAAGGAAGCTCCGGCGCTCCTCGATGCAGCGCAGAAAGAACGCCTCGGCTTCGTCATCAGCGAGCTCTCCCAAGAAGAACGCCCTCATCAGAAGGTCGTTTCGCACCCGAGGAGGATCGCTCTTTCGCAGAAGCCATTCGACCAGCTCCTGACGACCCTGCTCGGTGATGGCGTACACGTTCTTATCGGGCTTGCCCTCTTGGACCACGATGGTCTTCGTTGCCCAACCTTTCGATTCGAGAGCCTGCAATTCACGATAGATCTGACTGGTCTGCGCGCTCCAGAAGAAATCGAGCGAATCGCGGAAGACGAGCATGATCTCGTATCCCGTGGTGGGACCATAGTTCAAAAGACCGAGGATGCCATGCTTCAACATCGAAGCCTCCTTCTTCATTCCATCCTCTCTCCCTCGAAACAGCCCCTCCCGCACCGGGCAGCGAGCCATCCAAGGTCCTCTTCATCATAGCAGCCTATATTCCATTTGTAGAATATATAGACAAAAACCCATGACCTCCGTTGGCTACCTCGAACATCCGCTGATCCCCTTGATAGCGAAGAGCCGCCCCTGACCAGGAGCGGCTCTCATCAACAGATCGATCGACAACGCCCTCCGGGAAGGCCTCCGGGAAGGATGCGGTCGGCTCTTGTCCTAAACGGCCATAAGGATGGCTCCGATCACCAGTGCACCACCACCACATCTCCGACGCGGATGATGCCGTAGAGCTCTGCAGCGGCATCCAGGGAGATGTTCACGCAGCCATGGGAGCCATAGCCCTCGGCATAGCGCGAGCCACCGAAGGAGGACTGCCAGGTAGCATCGTGCAGCCCGATGGAGTTGCCGATGAAGGGCATCCAGTAGGCCACCTCGGTCTCGTATTCGGGCTTGCCCGTCGCCGGGTCGCGCTGGCCGATCAGAAGAGACGGAGATGCTTTGCCGCCGGTGACGCGATACACCCCTTGAGGCGTGGCGTGGGAGCCGGGAGAGCCCGTGACCACAGCGGTCTCCCACACGCAGGCACCGCTCTCATCGTAGAAGTAGGCATGCTGCTCCGACAGGTCTATATCGCAATAGCGCGGACCCCAATCGCGGCCGCCCACGGTGCCCACCATATCGGCCTTCTGCTGCACGGGCACCTCGATCGGCTCGCTAGACCCGTTAGCGAAGGCTTCCTTCACCTTCTCTATCAGGGCCGCACCGTCATAGGACCAGCCATAGCTGCCGCCGCTCACCGTCACCTGCTTGCCGTCCTCCCGCGTATAGGAGCGCTGCGCCCCCACGGTGCTATGGGCTTTCAAGAACTCGTCGAGGGAGTTGCTCAACGCCTCTTCGTTGATGGAGACCTCCGCCTCCGGCGACACGCTGATCCACTCGGCAAGGGTCACCCCTTTCAGCACGGTGCCCTCTTCGCCGTTTATCATGAGCGGTATGTTCACTTTCAACAGCGAGTTCGCCTTCTGCTGGGCCGCGATGAGCCGTTCGTCGTCGCTGAGGATCTGCGGTCTCACCAACACGTCATCACCGATGTTGACCACCGGATCGAACCGCATGACCCCTTCAGCGATATCCTCGATGACCATGTCGGCGTCGACCACCGTACCAAGGGTCTCCTCGACGATGTCGAAGCTATCGCGCATAGGATCGTAGGCGATGTTGGCGTTTTTGGGCTGCACCGCCGAAGCGTTGATCTTCTCTACCTCTGGCAGCACCACATCTTCCAGGTCGCTCGACCCGTAGGTGGCGACGAGGGCCTCGGTCTCGTCATGGGCCTCGAAGGCCTCGAAGGGCCACGCCCACGGGTTCATGTTGAGCAGCATCGAGCGAGCGATGCCCTTGCTGTCCATATCGAGCGCCAGGTCCTGCGCCGTCAGGTCGAGCCGCACGTTCTGACCGCGCACCTGCACCGTGTAATCGGCCAGCGCCTCGTCCATCATGGTGCGCACCTCATCGGGCGTCTTCCATGATATGTTCATGGTGCCCGCCGTGGTGTTCGGATAGAACCGCCCGGTGAAGACGAACACGCCCGCAAGATAGGCGACGAGCAGCACCGCGACGATGATGCCGAACACGAGCAGCGGCACCTTCGCAGAAGAGCCGGCCTCCTCAGCGACCGCCTCATAGGAGAACGCCTCGCGCGGATCGAAGCTCACCTTCAACGGAGGCTCCGGGTCGGGCTGCACCTGAGCTGGCGCAGTCTGCGCGGACACGGGCGCAGGCTGCTCGCCATCTCCCACCGGCCGCGCATGCTTGCCCGCCGGATGCTTCGCGGCGCGCTTGCGGGCGCGCTTCTGCTTCCGCGTGAGCTTCTCGGATGATCCGTCGTTATGTTCTGTCTGGTTTTCCATCGGTGCTCGCTATTGTAGAGGATGCAAGGGCCTCATCGGCGGTCGAACGCAAGCTGTCCAGCGATTCTGCATGATCGCTACTGGGCGCCGTATCGCTGATAATAGGCGGCCAGAGCAGCTTTGCGCTCCTCGTCGATGACCACGCGCGTCTCCCCGCAAGGCAGCACCACCGCGCGGCCGTCGAGGCACTCGATCACCTCGTCCATGGTCACGATGGCCGCCGTGGGGAACCCGTAGCGCTCGCTCACTTCGTCAAGGGCGCACATCCGCCCTCCCAGGCCCACCTCCATTCGATCGAGCGACACCATGAGCCCCACCACTTCCACATCGGCCTGGGCCTTCAAGATGGGATAGGTCTCCTCGATGGACTTGCCAGAGGTGGTCACGTCCTCCACCATGATGACGCGATCGCCATCGTGGAGCTCAGCGCCCAGCAAGATGCCAGTATCACCATGGTCCTTCGCCTCCTTGCGATTACTGCAATAGCGGGCCTCTTTGCCGTAGAGCTCCTGCAGCGCGCAGGTGGTGATGACCGATAAGGGAATGCCCTTGTAAGCAGGCCCGAACACCACGTCGAAGTCGAGCCCGAAGCGCTCGTTGATGGCCTGAGCGTAATAGACGCCGAGACGATGGAGCTGCTCGCCGGTGACATAGGCGCCCGCGTTCATGAAGAAGGGGGACTTCCGACCGCTCTTGAGCGTGAAGTCACCGAACTTCAGCACGTCGCTCTCCACCATGAACTCGATGAACTCTCGCTTGTAGGCTTCCATCGGACACCCTTCCCTCTCACATGACAGTTGCAAGCGATTCTATCATCTTTGCAGGAAGAGAACAGCACGGAAACACGTGGTCGCAGCGGCTGTAGTACGGGTCGTCGACCGTGGTAAGATAGCAGCCATGACACTGTTCGTCGCACATTACACCTCCCCTAACGCCTCGGTCGCCCGAGGGGTGGGGTCGTTCGAGTTCGAGAGCGGTGCCCGCATGGGCTCTAAGGCTCTCGCCCACGACGCGCGGCTAGCGATGCTGGGCCTGTTCGGCAGCGACGCCGTTTCGTGGACCATCGACTCCATCGAGCGCAAGCGCGCCCGCGCCGAACAAGCGAACGGCCAGATGGAGCTCGACTTCCGCGATGCCCCCAAGCGCTCGCGCCGCAAGACCGTAGAAAGGCACTGACCAATGGACGCTGCAGATAAGACAACGCTGAAGACGCTGCTGGAGGCCCCCTCGCCCACCGGCAGCGAAGAGCCCGTCGCCGCCCTGGTGCGCGAGCGGCTCGACGGCATCGCCACCACCATCGACACCGACGTGATGGGATCGGTCCATGCTACCCTCGCCGGCAACGAGCAGATCCCCTCGCTCATGCTGGCGGCTCATATGGACGAGGTGGGGCTCATGGTCACCTATATCAGTGACGAAGGCTTCCTCTCCGTCGCCGCCGTAGGAGGGGTGGATGCGGCCGTCCTGCCCGGCATGCGCGTGGATGTGCACACCGCAAGCGGCGTGCTGCGCGGCGTGGTGGGCCGCAAGCCCATCCACCTCATAGAGAGCGACGAGCGCAAGAAGGTCACCGCGCTAGAGAAGCTGGTCATCGACCTCGCCATGAACGGCGAGAAGGTGAAAGAGAGGGTGCGGATCGGCGATGTCATCACCTACGGGGTGGGCTTCGAGGAGTTCGGCGATGCCATGGCCATCTCTCGCGCCTTCGATGACAAATGCGGCGTATGGGTGGCCTGTCGCGTGATGGAAGAGCTCGCGCGCCTCGGTGCGCAGGGCGCTTCCCATGGCTCGTTCATCGTAGCGGCCACGGTGCAGGAAGAGATCGGCATCCGCGGCGCTACGACCAGCGCCTATTCTCAGGCACCGGATGTCGCCCTCGCCTTCGACGTCACCCATGCCACCGATTATCCAGGCATCGACAAGACCCGCTACGGCGACATCCGCTGCGGCCAAGGCCCTGTCATCGCCCGCGGACCGAACATCAACCCCAAGGTGTTCGAGCGCCTGGTGAGGGCCGCAGAAGCCGAGGGCATCCCCTACCAGCTGGAAGCCGAGCCATCGGTGACCGGCACCGACGCCCGCGCCATCCAGATCGCCCGCGGCGGCATCGCCACCGGCCTGGTCTCGGTGCCCTTGCGCTATATGCACACTCCCACCGAGGTCGTGTCGCTAGACGACCTGCAGAACGCGGTGAAGCTCATCGTGCGCTTCGCCCTCGACCTCGATAGCGAAGCGCGCTTCATCCCTGGGCTCGACTGAATGCGAAGCCATCCATCGCTCCCGTCCTCTCCGTGAGGGCGCGAGCCGACAGAACAGGAGCATCCATCATGTACGACGATTCCATGCAACCCCAAGACATGACCGCAGCAGAAGTGGCCTCCCTTGACGACGCTCAGGGCATCGCCGGCCAAGCCGAAGCCCGCGACCTAGATGATGTGACCATCCAATACGACCCGTCGAGCGAAGTGCTCCAGCAGACCGAAGAGCAGTGAGCCGCACGCACCCGTACGGCCATCGAGGAAACGGATAGATGAAAGAGAAGCAGAACCGCGACATAGCTCGCAACAAGCGAGCGTTCCATGACTACGAGATACTCGAGACCTTCGAGGCGGGCATCGAGCTCACCGGCACCGAGGTGCGCTCCCTGCGCGACAACAACTGCCAGCTCACCGACGCGTTCGCCTTGGTTCGCGGCGGCGAGGCGTGGCTCAACAACGTGCATATATCGCCGTTCGCCCACGGCAACATCAACAATCCTGACCCCGACCGGCGTCGCAAGCTGCTGCTGCACAAGAAGCAGATCCGCTACCTGAGCGAGAAGACCCAGGAGAAGGGCTTCGCCATCGTGCCCTTGAAGATGTACTTCAACGATAACGGTTTGGTAAAGGTCGAGATCGCCTTGGCCCGTGGCAAGAAGCTCTATGATAAACGTGAGAGCATGAAGAAACGCGATGCTCAACGTGAGATAGATCGCGTCATGAAGGAACGCTACAGATAAGGAAGTGGTCGCCATGCCGTATTCACCTTTGGACGACGAGCTGGAAGGCTTGGAGGAGACCGGTCAGACCGATGCCGAACAGGTAGACGAGAGCTCCGAGATCGAAGACGCCGAGAGCGACCTCGACGAGATCATGGGCGAGGAGTCCCAGGAAGATGACCTCGAGCATGCCTACGACAGCTTCAGCACCAACGACGAGGCTGACTACGATGGCTGGAGCCCCGATGAGGTGACCGAGCAGGCCGACCTTCATCATTCCGCCGAAGTGCTGGGCTCGCAGCCCGACGCGTTCCACCTGGAAGACGATCACGACCTGGAAGAGCAGGTCATCGAGATGGAGATCGAAGATGGCGACATCTACGCGGTGATCGTGGACGAGGACGACAACGAGATCGGCTTCGTGCTGCTGGACGAGAACGGCAACGAGCAGGAATACTACTACGTCGACGACCCGGACGGCGAGACCATCGACGCCGAAGGCGACGAGCCGGCCCATGCCGTGCGCGCCTCTGACGGCGAGGAGTTCGACCTGGGCGTCACCCGCGAAGGGGTCACCCAAGCCACCGCCGATCTCAACGCCATCTACAAGGACGGCGCAGAGGTAGTGAGCGAGCTGAAGGACACTTTCAGCGACATCACCGAGAGCCTGAACTTCCTTAAGAAGCCGAAGGTGAGCGCCGCTCATCCCAAGAATCCCATGACGGGGGTCTGAGGAGGTTCCTCGATGATGGGCGTTCGCACATTGACAAACCCATAGCAGCCATTAGAATTGACATTCCCATCAAGGGGGCGACTGGTTTCGACATGGTAAGTCGGTCGCGAGGAGCAGGTCGTGGTCTCCTCGCCACGTTAAACAGGGGTACCGTCAAGTTAATTGGCAAAACTTCTTACAAGAGCGCTCAGCCGCTCGCCATGGCCGCTTAATAGCGCCATAGCTGCCGAACCTAGGACTTCCTCGATCTAGGCAAGGTATCAACTTAAGAGGAATGCCTTCGAGCACGTAGTCGGTATGGCTCGAAGAAAGACGGAACCGGCTCGGGGCTCGGACGCTCGTCGATCGGCCGATAAGCCCTCAGATCCGAGGATCGACTAAGCCTGTAGAGCCTCCGCGGCGATTTAGTATGGACCGGAGTTCGATTCTCCGCGCCTCCACCACCTATCAAAAGGCCCTCCCCGCTTCGAGCGGAGAGGGCCTTCTTCATGCTCTGGAGCCAGCGACAGGAATCGAACCCGCAACCCACTGATTACAAATCAGTTGCTCTACCGTTGAGCCACGCTGGCTTGGCCGAGTGGATGATGCCATCCACGGGAGCCGAACGCGTCGTGGTGCGACGCGACGGGCTTTTCGTATTGTACGGCAACAACGCCCGTCGCGGAAGATGGAGCGAGCAGCCGTTGCTAGAACGTGCTGATATAGACGTAGATCGTGCGCATGGTGTCAGCGAGATTGCCGGTGGCGTTGGCCATGGAGTAATCGTAGGACAGCACCGCCGACCAATGATAGGTGCCCCCGTCCTGGTCGACCGTCCCATCGAAGGAGCACGACTCGATGGTGAGCGTGATGCCGTCGCTCGCATAGGTGGAATAGGCCATCTTGTCCTCGGGCAGCACCACGGAATGCTCGGGCACCGCCAGACCCGCCTCGTTCAGGGTCTCCTCCACCACCCCAACGTTGCGCACCGCGTCAGCGAAGCTGAACGAGCCGTAGCCGAGGGCCGAGGTGGACGCCGAATAGCCCGCCTGGATCACATGGCCCTCGGCGTCGAGACCGAGGTAGACCGTGGGCGTACCGGTACGGGAATCGGCCGGCTCGGTGGTCAGCGCTACGCGCGTTTCAGTGACGATAGGGTTGCCTGCCTCGTTCACTTCGCGAGAGCTGGACACCTGAGCCCCATGCTGCAGCTGTTCCACCGCTTGCTCTTGGGTGAGGCCGAACAGGGTCATGAGGGTGGGCACGGTAGTGCGGCGAGCGGTGGAGGTGGTGGTCTCCTTCGCTTCGTCATCGGTCTGGTTCACATCTATCTCAGCAGAGGTGATCTGGGCCTGCTGGGTAGCGGCGGACTGCACCGTCTGGAACATGCGCACCACGAAATAGCCGCCCACGATCATCAGGATGACCAGTAGGATGATGATGACGATGAGCACGCGGCGCATGCGACGAGACTTTCGCATGTACTCGGGCACCTCGTCTTTTTGGCGCTTCTTCTCGGCCTTCCTCTCGGCCTTCGAAACACCGGCGCTCTTGCCATGGGCACCGTGCTTGCCGCGCTTGCCCGAACGCCTTGCGCGCTCGGCCTTGGCTGCCGCTATGTCGTCTTCGGTGAGCGGCTCGACGTCCTCCGGAGCCGGGGGCGCTTGCTCGCCCCACTCCTCGATATCGTCCTCTTCGATATAGTCGTCGAAATCGTCCGTCATATCAAGATCATCCAGCTCTTCGAACGTATCTCGTTGCTTAGCCATGGGTCATCCCCTCCCATTCGCTCCTTAACGGAGAAGAACATACCATATCACGAACGCCGCGACAGCCACGATGGCCACCACGATGATCGCTCTCTGCACGCCAGAGATGCCCGGCGACCTCAGGTCGTCGAGGGTGGTCTCGCGATACCCTTCCTCCTTGAGAGAAGGATCGCTCTCGGCCGAAGGGGCTCGGCCCTCTTCCGTTGCCGCCATCTCCTCTGCCGCCTCCTGCGACCCGACCGCGGCAGATTCCTCGGCAGAAGGCAGCTGTGGCTCCACCGCGCCGGCGATGATGACGATGTCATCCTCTTCGGCAGGAGTGACCTTTATATGTCGAAGGTCAGCCACCGAACACCTCCTTCACCTCGAAGTCGATAGCGCTGCGCTCGATGAGGTCACGGCCGCCCACGCAGCACAGGCGATGCTCGCGCGCCACCGCGCTCACCACGGACCCGAGGCTGCGCACATCCCCCGGACGCGACGCGATCGCCTCAGCGCGCGTGCGCTCCCGATCAGCCTCGGTCACGCCGCTGAAGAACATGCCGTCATGGCGACGCATAGCATCGCGTGGCTTCTCCGGGGCATCCAGCGAAGCCACGGTGGACACCACATAGCCTTCCATCTCCTCATGGTCAGGCCGGAAGTCCTCCAACCAATGACCGGCATCGGCGAAGCGGCCCACCGTCTCGTCGATATGAGGATCGCGATAGGAATAGAACCGCAGCGCACCCGAGCGCGTCGTCTGGAAGCCCGTGCCATAGGCGCCCCCCTTCACGCGCACCTCGTTCCAAAGATAGTCGAAGGAGAGGATGCGCGAGGCCAGCAAGAGCGTGCCGCTATAGGGCGGCTCATCATCCAGCAAACGGCGGTCGAAGCCGAGGGCGGTGAAGGACACGTCGCTGGGCACGACGAACGCCTCATGACGATCACGAGGCTCGGGCACCGAAGAGACGAGGGTCTCTGCGCCCGTCTCGCTCGCAACCTCGCGATGCTCGCGAACCTCGGCGAACAGGGCCGTTCGGAACGTATCGTAGGCTGCCTCATCGCCAGCGAAGGACACCAGCAACGGCGCACGGCGGAAGATGCGCACCGCCAGCTCGCGCAGCGTAGCCAGCAGCTCCTCTGCCCGCTCGTCATAGCTGTCGAGCACATCAGCGACGAAGCAGTACGCGTCTATGCCGCGCAGCTGTTCGCGCACGAGGGCCGCCCGGCTACAGTAGGATGCCGCACGGCCGACGGCCACGCTATGACCGCTGTTCACCACTGCCTGCTCGAAGGCCACCTTCTGCTGTTGCAGCATGTCGCGCACGCGTTCCGCATCGTCGAACACCGTCGTGTAGAGGATCTCGGCCACCAAGGACTGGAGAGCTTCCGCTTCCGCATCGAGCGCAGCTCCCATCACCACCAGCTTCGCAGCATAGCCTTCCGTGCCATCGGCCCTCTCGTGGACCTCGGTGAAGAACGTGAGGTTGCCCAGCCTCCCTTGCACGATCAGGTCTATCTCGGCTGCCGTGTGCACATCGGTCGCAAGGCGGCTCAGCACCAGAGCCAGGATGCGAACCGCAGGCAGCTCCTCGAAGGAGACAGCGCCCAGATCGTAATAGCGGTTCGCGTACACGATGCCATGGGTGGGCATCCCATGGCGCAACAGTGGCACCGGACCGCTCTCGTCCAGCTCGAAGGGAGCAGCAGAGGGTGCCTCGCCGATGTCAGCCACAGACAGATGCGGGAGCTTCGCGAGATCGTCCGGTGAGTCGGGCTGCTCTTGAGCCGCCCGGAGCGCCTGCACCTCGCGCTCGATGGCCTCGAGGTCAACTGGGGTCATGGCGCTCGCCGCCGCCCGTAGCCGCTCGCGCTCAGCAGCCTCCTCATCAGCATCGGTAGGCACCAACAGCACCTCAGCATCGTGATGGGCATCCAAGAACAGCTCGCGCACCAACCGCTCGAAGTAGTCCCCCGACAGCTTCGCGCGCAAGCTCGCGAAAACATCCTCATAGCGCAGGTAGGCCACGGCCAGCTCGTCGTCGTAGAGCCATCCGCTCATGGAGGCCATCGCATAGATCACCCCGTCGGGATAGCCGAAGTTGTGCTCGCGCATGACGAACTCCGCATGGGCGAGAGCGGATGCGACCAGATCATGATCGAGGCCGCCATCAGCCAGACGAGCCGCCTCACGCTCCACGATGCGCCGCAGCTCATCGGCCGCGCGCTCGCAAGAGGCCACAGCCCCCGCCTCCGTCGAACGAACGCCCTTCAGCTGCACCACAGCGAACGGTTGGCGCACAGCATCGTAGACGAACGCCACCGCATCGGCTGCCAGCCCCGCATCGAGCAGCGCCCGCTTCAGCGGTGCCTCGTTGGAACCCATGAGAGCATCCAGCAGGATGTCCACTGCTACGATCCGCTCGCGCTCGGCCGCCTCGCCGATGACCACGCCCAGCGCCACTCCGGCATTCTCGGCCGTGGTGGCCATGGTGCGCGTCGTGCGGACCCCCTTCACGGCTGTCTGCACGTCCAAAGGGTTCTCGTCGAGCGGCACGCCAGCGAAGCGGCTCGCGAGCGGTGTCAGGTACTCCTCATCGAGGAACGCCAGGTACGGTTCCACATCCATGTTGCCGTACAGCATGAGATAGCTGTTGTCGGGCCGATAATGGCGACGGTGCGCGTCAAGGAACCCTTCGTAGGTGAGGTCGGGAATGGCCCGCGGGTCGCCGCCCGACTCGAACCGATAGGTGGTATCGGGGAACAGCGCAGCAGCCAGCTCATCGCAGAGCACCGAATCGGGATCGGAGAGCGCGCCTTTCATCTCGTTGTAGACCACTCCGTTGAAGGTGATGGGCGGCTCTTGGGCATCATCGGCCAAAGCGCCGGTCAGCTCGTAGTGCCAGCCCTCCTGCTCGAATATGGTGCGCTTACGGTAGATGTCAGGATAGAACACCGCATCGAGGTATACGTCCATGAGGTTCATCAGGTCGCGATCGTTGGTAGAAGCCACCGGATACATCGTCTTGTCAGGAAACGTCATAGCGTTCAAGAACGTCTGCATCGACGTTTTCAGCAGGTTCACGAACGGCTCTTTCACCGGGAACTTCCGCGAGCCGCACAGCACCGAATGCTCCAGGATATGGAACACGCCCGTGTCATCGGCTGCGGGGGTCTTGAACGAGATGGAGAACGCCTTGTTCGCATCGTCGTTGCGCAGATACAACAAGCGCGCTTTGGACGCCTCATGGCGCATCACGTATGCGGTGCCGTCTATCTCGTTCAGGCGCTCCTCGGCCACCAGCGAGAAGCCGTGGGCCTGAGCCATGGTTGCGATATCGTCGTGGGTCATGTCGTCCTTCTCCGTAAGAGCTCTCGTCATCCATCAGCAAAAGGGGCGCGACGGGCCGGGATCGGCCATCGCGCCCTCATAGGGTCTCACGTTATGGGAAGCAGCGCGCACCAGCAGCTCCTTAGGCAGCCGCCGCATCCGACGAGCTGGCAGAAGCCTCGCCTTCGGCACCTTCGCCCTCAGCTGCCTGCCCCTCTGCACCCTCGCCTTCAGCCCCATCGCCCTCGGCGGGCTTCTGGCTGTCGGAGATAGCAGAAGCCGTTACGGCACCGGCCGTGAGCTGCATATCCTTCAAATTCAAGGACGCACCGAGCCATTTCTTCTCGATCACGTCGATGATGCCGTTGCTCGTGAGCGTCTTCAGAACGTCAGAGATCTGGTCTTGCAACTCCTTGTTCTCCAGCGATACGCCCACGCAATAGCCGCTCGGCTTGCTCATCAAGGCGATGATGGACACGTCCACCCCTTGACGATGGGCTGCGTACAGGCCGATGATCGCGTCCGATGCGACGTATTTCACCTTGTCGGCCTCCAGCTGGTTGAACGCATCGCCCAAGTTCGTGGCCGATTCCAACGAAGCATCGCCATATTCGTTCGACACCGCCCAAGCGCTCTTGGAAGAGACCTGTGCGGCGATCTTGGTGGAAGAGCCCTTGGTGGGCATCTCTTTGGTGCCCGGCTTCGCGAACAAGGCGATGGCCGTGGGCAGATACTCGCTCGACAGCCAGAAGCCCGCATCGGTCTCCGAGCCGTCCACGCCCATCACGATATCGACGCGGCCCTCGTCGATGGCCGCTTGAGGATCGCTGCCGGTCTCCACGATGGAGAGCTTCAAGCCCAGCTCGTCAGCGATAGCGGCTGCGATGTCGACGTCGATGCCGATGATCTTATCGTTGCCCTTGCCGGCCAACGGGGACTTGTTCGTATCCACGCCCACGCGCAGCGTGCCCGCTTGCTTGATGGTCGGCGTGTTGATGACGGGTTGTTTCAACTCCGGTTGATAGTTCGTGCTAGAACAGCCTGTGCCCACGAGAGCGAAGCTCGCGGCCAGAACGCCGGCCATGATGGCGGCACCGATGCGCTTCTTCAAGCGATGACCTCCCTTTCAGGGTCAGTAAACCGGGCTTCTTCCGACTGACCTAGTCTTTGCCCCCACACTCGCGCACTGGGGGTTCGCGCCCAGAGAGTCCCTCCGTCACGTCTCCCGACGGAAGAGCCCTTCGCGCTCCCAAACCCTCTCGCCCGCGCAGCAGCCTCTTACTGCCGCCTACATTCGAGTATTCCGGGCGGTGCGACTTACTCCTAGAATACGCCATGCTCACACCGAGCCCACCGGTCAAGGAGCCCTTGACCGCTACGTTCCGTGCTTACGTGGATCCTTTCGACCGCATCTGCCTTGGACTGAGAAGCGCCGCGCAAAGCGAAGCGCTCCCGCAACTACAGACTCGGAAGAAGCTCGCTGCTCATTCTACCAGATACAGCCCCCTATCCGCGCCCTTTTCGCTCCAAGGGTCCGCGCCCGCAGAGGACCCCTCAAGGAAAGGTCCCGTCCTCACCTGAGCGAGAACGGGACCTTCTCAGTCATGGATGCCGTCGGTCTGACGGATGAGCTTTCGCTTGATCTTGCCGCCGATGGTCTTGGGCAGCTCGTCCACGAACTCCACGATGCGCGGGTACTTGTAGGGAGCCGTGGTGCGCTTCACATGGTTCTGCAGCTCTTTCACCAGCTCATCGGAGGGCTCATAGCCACGGGCCAACACGATGGTGGCCTTCACTACCTTGCCGCGGATGGGGTCGGGCGCGGCCGTCACCGCGCACTCCACCACGGCCGGATGCTCCACCAGAGCGCTCTCCACCTCGAACGGGCCGATGCGATAGCCCGAGCACTTGATCACGTCATCGTTGCGACCCACGAAGAAGTGGTAGCCGTCGGAATCGCGCCACGCCATGTCATGCAGATTGTAGAACTCCCCGCCCACGGCCTCGCGCGAGCGCTCCTCGTCGCCGTAATAGCCCACGAACAGACCGGGCGGGTAGGCCTCGCGCAGACCGGTCACGCAGATGGCACCCTCCTCGCCGTCCTCGACGCGCACGCCCTCGTCATCCAGCAGCTGGATGCCCAGCAAAGGCGAGGGCTTGCCCATCGAACCGGGACGCGGCTCCACCCACGGGAACGTGGCCAGCAGCACCGGCCCTTCCGTCTGGCCGAAGCCCTCCCGTATCTTCTTGCCGGTCAAGCGCTCCCACGCCAAGGTCACCTCCGCGTTCAGCGGCTCGCCGGCCGTAGCGAAGTTCTGGATGGAGGACAGGTCGTAGGCCGCCACATCCTCTTGCAGCATGAAACGATACATGGTGGGCGGCGCGCAGAACGTGGTGAGCCCGTGATCCTGCATCTTCTGCAAAAGCTGGGTGGGTACGAACTTGTCCATGTCATAGGCGAAGATGGTAGCGCCGGCGATCCACTGGCCGTAGATCTTGCCCCAGCCGAACTTGGCCCAGCCCGAGTCGGTCACCGACATGTGCAGCTTGTCCTCTTGCACCTGCTGCCAGTACTTCGCCGTGATGATATGGCCGAGCGGATGGGCGAAGTTATGCAGCACCGCCTTAGGGTTGCCGGTGGTGCCGGACGTGAAGTACATGAGCATGATGTCTTCGCTGGTGACGCCTGCATCCCCAGTAGGACGCTCGAAGTCCTCCGATGCGTCCGCGATGAACTCATCGAACGGTATCCACCCGTCGCGCTCCCCCGCCACCACGATCTTCTCCTTGATGGTGGGCGACTCCGGCATCGCGAGCTCCACCTGAGTGCACACGTAATCGTCATCCACGCACACGATGGCCTTCACGTTCGCGCTGTTCGCACGATAGGCCACATCCTTCTTCGTCAGCTGCAGCGACGCCGGGATGATGGTGGCGCCCAGCTTGCACAGGGCCACGGCGCACACCCAGTACTCCCAGCGGCGGCGCAGTATGCACATGACCACATCGCCTTTGCCGATGCCGAGCGCACGGAACGCGTTGGCCGTGCGGTTCGACAGCGCAGAGAGCTCGGTGAAGGTGAATGTGCGCTCCTCGCCGTGGTCGTCGCACCACACCAGAGCCTTCTTCTCCGGCTCTACCCGAGCCCATTCGTCCACCACATCGAAGCCGAAGTTGAACGCTTCGGGCACCTCGATGCGGAAGTTCTCGAAGAAGTCCTCATAGGAGTCGAACTCGATCCGCGGACAGTACTTTTTCAAGATGTAGTCAGCCATTGCCGTTTCTTTCCCTCTTCTCATCCATCCATCTCATCGTTCGCGCACCAACGGAGCGCGAACGCTCGCCCTACTCCGTGATAACGGTGATGAACTTGGCGGTCTTGTCGCCGTGGCATCGCTGGCCATGGGGGTGCTGCGGGTTGAAGTAGACGCTGTCCCACTGGTTCAGCACGATGTCCTTATCGCCGAACGTGAACACGATGGACCCTTCCACCACGAAGTTGAACTCCTGGCCCTGATGGGTCACGAGCGGTGCCGGCTCGTCCGTGGGGTCGAGCACCACCATCAGCGGCTGCATCACCTTGCCCTTGTAGCGCCAGGCCATATCGTCGTAGTGATAGCCGGGGAAGCGATCCACCTCCTTGCCCTCTCCGCGACGTACCACGTGATAGGTATCCAGCTTGGCGCTGGTGCCCGTGAGGATCTCGGTCAGCTCTACGTTGAACTTCCGTGCGATGTGGTACAGCGCCGAGATGGGCACATCCTCGCCCGTCTCCTCCCACTCGCGATAGGTGCCAGGGCTCACGGAAAGCTCCGCGGCCATCTCTTCCACCGACATGTCGCAGGCTTCGCGCAGACCGTACAGGCGCTCGCCCAGCTCCTTCAACTGCTCGTCCATGTTCTAGCCCTCTATCCCTAGTGTCAATGCCTGCTTGTTCTTCTCCACCATAGCCGCCTTGCGCGCCGGAACGCAATGCTCGATGGCCGCATCCAAGGTATCGCGCTCGCAGAAGCGCGTCTCGGCCCACAGCTTGCCCACCAACACGATGTTGCCAAGGCCTTTCAGCCCAGCCTCCTCGGCCATGGTAGCGGCCGGGATGGCGCACAGGCGCACGTCTCGACGCTCGGCGGCCGCGGTATCGACCACCAGCGTGGTATCCACCACGCACACACCGCCCGCTTCCATCTCTTCGATGAACTTGTCGAAGGACGGCTGGTTCATGGCCACGAGCGCATCGGGGGCGGTCACCAGCGGCGAGCCGATAGCCTCGTCCGACAGCGTGACCGAGCAGTTCGCCGTGCCGCCGCGCATCTCGGGCCCATAGGAGGGCAGCCACGACACCTCGCGGTCCTCCAATAGCGCACAGCTAGCTATCACCTTGCCAGCGAACAGGACGCCTTGACCGCCGAAGCCGGCCAGCACCAGGCGCATCTCGCGCATCGTAGCGCTCATCGCGCCTCCTCTCCTTGGGTCTCCGGGTGAGCGATGGGGCACGCGGCATTGCGAGCAGAAGCCGCCTCAGCAGCGTTGGCGAACCCGTCGGCCACCACGTCTTTGTACACGCCCAACGGATAATAGGGCAGCATGTTCTCGCGCATCCATTCGAAGGAATCCTGCGGTGTCATGCCCCAGTTCGTCGGACAGGTGGAGACCACCTCGACGAAGGAGTAGCCCACGCCGTCCACTTGGTTTTGGAAAGCGCGCTTGATGGCCTTTTTGGCCTTGCGCACGTTCTTCGGCGAATCCACCGTCACGCGCTCGATATAGGCCGGCCCGTCGAGGGTGGCCAGAAGCTCGCTCACGCGCACCGGATGACCGGCGCTGGACACGTCGCGCCCGTAAGGCGAGGTCTGGGTCACCTGGTTGGGCAACGAGGTAGGGGCCATCTGACCGCCGGTCATGCCGTAGATGGCGTTGTTGATGAAGATGATGGTGATGTTCTCGCCGCGGGTAGCCGCATGCACTGTCTCGGCCATGCCGATGGATGCAAGGTCGCCATCGCCTTGGTAGGCGAACACCACGTTATCGGGATGCACTCGTTTCACGGCCGTTGCCACCGCGGGCGCTCTGCCGTGGGCGGCCTCGATCATGTCGCAGCCGAAGAAATCGTAGGCCATCACCGAGCAGCCCACCGGTGCCACGCCCACGGTGCGGCCCTCGATGTCCAGTTCGTCGAGGGTCTCTGCCACCAGGCGGTGCACGATGCCATGGGCACAGCCCGGACAGTAGTTAGTCACCACGGGCAACAGCGCATGGGGACGCTCGAACACCACGTTCGTCTCTTTCTCCGTCACGCTACTCACCCGCTTCCGCATTCAGCGCACAGATGCGCTCCAGCACTTCGGCCGGCGTGGGGATCACGCCGCCTGCTCGCCCGTAGAACTCCACCGGAGCCCGACCGGACACCACTAGCTTCACGTCATCGACCATCTGGCCCATGTTCATCTCCACCACCAGATAAGCCTTGGCAGTGCTCGTCGTGGCCTCCAGAACATCGTCCGGGAAGGGCCACAGCGTGATGGGGCGCACGAGACCTGCCTTGATGCCGGCCTCGCGCGCGGCGTTCACCGCGCTGCGAGCGATGCGCGCCGATGCGCCGAAGGCCACCACCACGATGTCGGCATCCTCGGTCAGATAGGTCTCGGCCCGCTGCTCGTCGCGCTGGATGACCGCATAGCGCTCGTAGCGCTGCACGTTCAGCTCCTCCAGCTCGTCCGCCGTCAGATACAGCGAGTTCACCACGTTGTGAGCGCGCTGACCCCTATGGCCTGTGGTGGCCCAGGGCTTCTCGGGCAAGGTGCTCGGGTCATGTGGCTCAGGCAGCACCACTGGCTCCATCATCTGGCCGAGCATGCCATCGGCTAAGATCATGACCGGGGTGCGGTACTTGTCTGCCGCATCGAAGGCATCGGTGACGACGTCGCACATCTCCTGCACCGTCGAAGGCGCGTACACGATCATCTGGAAGTCGCCATGACCTGCGGCGCGAGTGGCCTGCCAGTAGTCGGACTGGGACGGCTGGATGCCGCCCAAGCCAGGGCCACCGCGCTGCACGTTGATGATGACGCCCGGCAGGTCAGCACCGGCCATGTAGGATATGCCCTCGCCCTTCAGCGAGATGCCCGGGCTCGACGAGGAGGTCATCACGCGCGCGCCGGCCGCAGAAGCGCCGTAGACCATGTTGATGGCCGCCACCTCGCTCTCAGCCTGCAAATAGGTGCCCCCCACCTTCGGCATCATCTTCGCCATATAGGCGGCCAGCTCTGTCTGGGGCGTGATCGGGTAGCCGAAGAAGAAGCGGCATCCCGCGCGGATAGCGCTCTCCGCCAGGGCCTCGTTGCCCTTCATCAGCACCTTGTTCTTCCCGTTCGCGTTCTGTGCCATGATCGACCTCCCCCTTCTACCTCTCCACCGTGATGGCCACGTCAGGGCACATGACGGCGCACGAGCAGCACCCAGTGCATGCCTGCTCATCGATGCAAAGCGCCGGATGGTAGCCCTTGCTCGTGATGCGTTCGGCGTCGAGCTCCATGATATGGACCGGGCACACGTCCACGCACAGGCCGCAGCCTTTGCAGAAAGTATCGTCCACGGTGATTCGTGCCATAGCGAAAAGCCTTTCCTCTCGAATGCCTCAGAAGTCACGGAATGGAAGAAGGCGACGAACCCGCGGGCCGTCGCCTTCTCGCCATCTCGGAAAGCTCTTAGGAGAGCTCCTCGGCTATCTCCTTGCCCTCCTCAGCGCCTTGCTCGGCGGCCTGGGCGAGCCCGTCTTGCGCTTCGGTGCCCGGCTCCACCACCAAGGTGTCCTCGTATTCCGCACCGTAGGTATCGAGCAACGTGGCCTCGTAGGCCTTATGGAAGAAGCCTTGAGAGCCCAGGGACTTCAGCTCATCGTCGAGCCACTGCAACAGCGTGGCGTTTCCCTTGGCCACGGCCGGCGCGATCACGTCAGCAGCACCGAGCTCTTCGATGCCCACCGTGTAGCCATCAGTGGCGTTCGCGAAGGCGATGACCTCGGTATTATCGTTTGCCCAGGCCACGCCCGTGCCATTCTCGAAAGCCGTCTTGGCCGCCGCATACGTGTCGTACTTCTGCAGCTTGATGTCGGGATGGTTCTTCGTCAGATAGGTCTCGGCGGTGGTACCGGAGATGACGATGACCTCGTCATCGGCACCGATCTGGTCGATGGAAGAGATCACCTTGCTATTCGGCGACACCACGCCTAACGCCACGTTCATGTACGGCTCAGCGAAGTCCACCACCTCAGCGCGCTCGGGCGTCACCGTGAAGTTCGCCAAGATGATGTCCACCTTGCCCGTTTGCAGATACTCGATGCGGTTGGCCGCCTCGGTGGATACGTAATCGAGCTTCACGCCCATATCCTCGGCGATGCGCTCGGCCAGTTCGATGTCATAGCCCTGGTACGCACCGTTCTCGTCCACATAGCCGAACGGGCTCTTGTCGGAGAACACGCCGATGCGGATGGTGCCGCTCTCCTTGATCTCATCAACGGTGCGGAAGGTGCCGGTCGAACCGTTGCCGCTACCGTTGCCGCCATCGCTGGTGGCGCTGATGGTGCAACCGGGCAGCGCGAAAGCGCTCATCGCCAGAGCCGCCGCCGCGGCCACGCGTCCAATACGGGATATCATCTTCATGCTCGCTCCTCTTGTCTGAAAATGGAATGCCCACAAGTTTAGTACTGTTGCAGGCTCGCAAGATGATGACATGCTGCGTACGGCGATGCACCACAGGTAACCGTCCTTTTTGTTGAGAAGATCAAGGTCCTATATAAATAGATGGAGAAAGCCTCGAGGCCCTCGCCCGCGACCAGCGCGACCTTTCGCGACCCCACCCACCTCACCAGATGAAGAAGGGGAAGACGCGAAGCAAGCCACCTCGCATCTCCCTCTTCCCATCAGGCAAGGAGCGAAGGGGCGCTATCGCACTCCTTCGCACCCTCCCCCTTCCTCTCCCTTCGAACTCTCAGAACCTCTCGTGGACGAGCCCTGTGAGGTCGACGGTGAACACGATGCGGGCCACAGGTTCGCTCGCAGCATCGGCGAGGGGCATCTCGAAGACATCGAAGCCAGGGAGCAGCTTCATGGCGTAGGTCAAAGAGAGCTCTCCTGGATATGCGAGGTTGCCAAGGACATCTGCTGTCAGGTCATCTGCTGAGATGTCTGA
>CATKXW010000008.1 GCA_949840905.1 uncultured Eggerthellaceae bacterium
TCGACCATGTCCTGCTCAGGATCCAGGGTGCGAGCGAGCTCGTCTGCATCGATGCCAGCTTCAGCGAGCAGCTCTTCCTCTGTAAGGAGAGCTTCGCATCCCGCATAGGAGCCATCAGCTGACTCCTTGTTAAGGGATGCAAGAGCGCCCGCGGCTATGCGGGTGACGCTATAGGCTTCGATGCCATCAGGGCTGACGGTATCGGGGATAGCGAGGATCTGCCTTCGGATGACATCTTCGGGCAGCTTGCTGTAGTCCACAGCTACGAGAGCCACCGATTCCCCACCAGGCTCCATCGCATAGGAGATGCCGTCCGAGGTGAACGAGCCTGTCACCATGGAATCACCAGCGACCTCGTCGTTCAAAGATAGCTCTGCTCTGGTCATGGGAACGCTTCGAGCAGACTCGGCGATGTTCGCCAAGAAGAAGCTGCAGACCGATTCCTTCTGGGCGATCGGTTCGAGAGCCACGTCTTCGCTGATGCGCGAAGAGATCACGCTAGCATCATCGACCGGTGCATCCTCATCAGCAAAAGCCGCGGCGGGCACCAGGCCGAAGGCCAATGCGACCGTGAAGAACAAGGATGTGAATCTCGTGGTGAAAGAGGTAGTAGGGATTCGCATAGCGATCCGCTCCTTCCAGCAGTCGTGCGTTCATCACACTGCGGAAGGAAACCTCCTACTACTTGAATGCGCCCCTACGGTCGATCGACGACGTAAGGAAGGCACCTGCCCGCAGTAGGTTAACTGTCGGGAGCTCGCGTAGCATGAATGGAATCACGACCACGAGGCACTCGAGGACAGGTGCCCTCCTTACCTCGTGATTGAAGATAGCCACGATTCCTGTTATTCAATTACGCGAAGCCTTATAGCCCCGACAATTAACCTACCCGGAATATATCACGCCTCGGAAGCATCTTCAAACGATACTCCGCAAGCTCCCTCCAACGACCACCGAAACCAAGACGCACGACCAGTAAGAGCGGACATTCCCGATTATGAAGACCCATACACAAAACCGCCGCGAACCATGTCATGGGGGCTGGCCTAGCCGAGCGATCGCCAAGACAAGAGCAACACTGCAAAGAGCAAGCGCTCTCTTGTATCTGCTCAGATCGCCAAGCCCTGGACGTCTACGATATTCGCTAGAGCTCGCCCGGTTTTGTGCCCTCTCTCCAACGCCACCCTCCTGCTCACCAGGCGATACGATGGAGAAACATCACAGAATCGAGCGAACGGTCTGCGAGAAACGCGCATCCGCCTCTATAATCTGAAGCATCGAGCGGATCGACGGGAGGTGGCGTTATGCCAGATATCGCGAATGCAAGAGCAGGTCGAAAGGCCAAACCCCATATTCGACCGTCCCATGAGCTGAACAATCCCATGTTGAAGGTTTCGGAAGGATGCTCTCATGGACGCTGCCGCTTCTGCGGCATCTATCCCGACACCCCCTTCACGCCCCTGCCGCTCGATGAGGTCGCAGTCGGCATCGACGAGATAGCCAAAGGCGCGACAGCGCTCACCCGTCGCATCTATCTTATCAGCGGCAACCCTCTCGCTCTTCCTACGAAGCGATTGCTTAAGATATTCGATCTCGTTCGAGCGAAGATCCCTACCGTGGAGAGCTTCGGAGGTTTCTGCCGCATATCCGACATCGCGAGAAAGAGCATCGAAGAGCTGCGCGAGCTGCGAGCTTGTGGGGTCAACGAGATAACGATAGGGGCCGAGAGCGGTCACGATCCCACCCTGAAGCGCATGGAGAAGGACCATGACCTCGTCTCCATCGTGGAACAGGGTCAACGGCTTCACGAGGCGGGGATAGACTTCGTGTTCTTCTATCTGGCTGGGCTCGCCGGTAAAGGAAAGGGGCAGCAGAACGCCATCGCTTCAGCTCGCGCGTTCAGCGCCGCCGGACCGTTCCGCATCCTCATCACCACGCTCTCCCCTACGCCTTCGATGCCGCTCAAGCACGATATCGCGGCTGGCACCTGGGAACCTTCTGGCGAGGTGGAAGCCGCCGAAGAGATACGCACCTTCATCGCCAACCTCACCTGCGAGTGCAATCTCAACTGCTCGCACGACACCGATATCATCAAGTTCGAGGGCATGATCCCGAAGAACCAGAAGATGATGCTGGAACTACTGGATCACAGCATCCCGAAGATGAACGAGGCCGCCGCGAGCAAGATACGAGGGCTCATCTTGGGCGGCTCATGGAAGGCGATGCCCTAGCAAGAAGCCTCACATCTTCCTTCGAGAAACCACCGCCAAGCAGGAACGCAGCGTATGACCCGATCGCCTTCACGAAAGCCCTGTTCCTTCCCCTCTTTGACCACGATGACGCCCTCGGTCGCCCCACGTTCGTCCATAGCCTCCCAGAGAGAACGAAGCTCGCGCTCTTTCGTACGAGGATCATCGAGGCTCAGCGTCACCTGATACAGACCGAGCCCCTCGTCGAACAACGCATCACCCGCGATGAAATCGATCTCATAGCCCTTCGTCATCGTCCTCCCGAAGCTGACCGCCTCGTCTCGCGACACTGAAAGCCTTCGCCATAGCTCCACACAGACCGCATCCTCGAGGCTTTGACCTTCATCGAGAACAGCTGCCGCAGCGTTAGCCCGAGCAAGGCCCGGATCGATGGGATACGCTTTCACCATGGTGCCCTTCTCAAGAGACACGGCCCGCGTCCGTTCTCTGACGACGAAGAAGAGATATGCCTCAGCAAGATAGCTCAGAACATCTGCGAGCATGGCGCGCCCGATCGGAGAACCCGCGGCCTTCAGCTCGTGTTCCGTCTTGCGCAAAGAGAGCATGCGGCCGTTCAACCCGAGCAGCTTGCGGGCGAACGCCAGAACGGCTCGCGGATTGCCGATATTGTGCCGCTCTAGCACGTCTTTCGCTACCACGCGCTGGGCGTAACCCTGCAAGACCGACACCGCCTGCGCCTCAGAAAGGTCCTGGACGGCCGGAAAGCCACCTCGACGCAAATAGCGGTCGAAGGCTTGCTCGAGTCGAAGCCGATCGACGGTAGAGAAAGCGGCAACATCAAGGTCAAGATCGGGATGGTGGTACCGCACGAACTCTCGGAAGCTGTAGGGCAGCAGCAGATATTCCAAAGTCCTTCCGCGCAACTCCGTAGCATATTCAGCAGAGAGCATCTTCGATGAGGAACCGCTCACGAAGATAGTAGCTCGCGTGGTGTCGACGACGCGACGCAACCACTTCCCCCATCCTTCCATCTCCTGAAGCTCATCGAAGAAGAAATAGGCGCCACCCTCGACGGTCTCTGGATGAAGGCTCCAAAATGTCTCGAGGACCTCATCGCCCGTTTGGGGAGTCACTGGATCAAGGCGGTCATCCTCGAAATCAAAGTAGAGCAGGGAATCTGCAGATACGCCTGAGCGTATCAGATCAGCCATAACCTGGAACATCCTATAGCTCTTCCCGCTCCTACGCATACCGGTGATCACGGTGACCAGGTTACCCGCTTTTGGTTCGAGCGGCGTCCCTAGGTCGAGCTCACGTGGGAATATGGGCTCATAGAGCTCCAAGGAGAAGTTCTTCATCTTCTCTACGACAATAGGGTTCATGTTGCCTCCAAACCATTTCGTTCTATGCCTAGTTTGAAGAAAAGTGGCTCTCTCAAGAAGCCATAATCTGCGAAAATGGCTTTACAGTCAAGCCATTTTAGAAACCTCTATCTGAAGGAAAACGTGGGACCCGATCAAGAGAGAGGTGTCATCTGGTGATGATGCCCCGGCTCGACGAGCGCATCGGTGGAGCGCTGACGTACTTCTACGCCACGGATCACTAGAGCGGCGAGCACGGTGTCGATCAACAGCGGCAGCGCCTCTTCCACTGCCGGTGACAGGCCCACGGTCACCACCGAAGGGACACGGTTCTCCACCTGCATGCCGAAGCAGCGGCCCTCGGCCGCATAGCCCATCAGAGCCGCCGCATCGAACAAGTCGATGAGCTTCAGCTCGTGCAGAGAGGCCATGGCGCCCGTATGGCGCATGGCATCCTCGGGCTTGAACTCGAACACGGTGCCCGCTGGCTGGCCGGTGCCCTCTAGCGCATCCACCGTCACCATGTAATCGTAGGCATCCACGTAGTTGAGCATGTCAAGGCCCATGCAGCCCACGTCGAACAGGTCAACGTTGTCAGGGAACGCATAGCGCTCGCACAGCTGGTCGTAGACGGCTCCTGCGAGACCATCGTCCATCATGAGGCGGTTCCCCACGCAGAACACCGCGATGCGCTCCTGAGCCATCCTGCTCACCCTTCCATGAGGGGGCGGAACGCGATGTTGTAATAGGTGGCGAGCCCCGCCATCACCACGAACAGAGCGATGCTCACCACCGCCCAGATGCGCTGCCGCTGCAGATATCGCTGGCGGCTCACACCGCGGGCTTCGGCGCGATGGGCCGCGATGGGCTGGCTCACGATGGCGAACACCACACTCACTGCCACCACAGCCATCGAGACCAGCACGGCCAGTATCACGGCCAAAGGCGTAGGCTCGCGGGTGGCCGCGTAGATCAGATCGTCCACCAAGAGCAACGCCGGATAGTACAGGATGGTGGCCCAAAAGCCGTGCACCGGACCCCACACCGGCGGCATGAACAGCGCGCCGATGTTCAGGCGCGGCAGCCCCCGCAAGAAGGCATCCTCGCGCGCTATCTCCTCGCCTGTCAGCTTCCGCGCCATAGGCCGTGCCTCCCTCGTATCCGAGCTCCTCGCCCATCCCCTCCTCAGCCAGCGACGGCATACCGCGAGGAAGGTCCTTCTTCATCCTTGCTTCCATTATAGGAGGCCGACGAAAAGGGGCACCCGCCATAACGGCGAGCGCCCCTTCCTGAGCGTCTATGAGAGACGGTCTCGGACCTAGGCCTTCGCCTCGTCCTTATCGAAGATCAGGTGATCCTCAGCGTCGACCTCCTTCATCACGTCCTCGGTCTCGAACTTGTCGTTGAAGTCGTGACCGACGATGTTGTGGATGTCGGGGTCATAGACCAGGCCGCCATGCTCCTTGCGCAGGAACATGAGCTTGGTGGGCTCGAAGCCCTCCACGTTAGCCAGATAGATGTGCAGCAGCATGAAGATGATGAACACGAACATCAAGAAGTAATGGATGATGCGCATGGACATCGCGCCGCCCACCAGGGTGGTGGTGCCCCAGAAGCACGGCCAGTTCATGACCGGCGCCCACAGGCACATGCCCGTCCAGAACATGATGACGATGAGCACGGGGATGCACAGATAGGAGATCTTCTGCGGCACGCCCAGCTTCGCGGACAGCGGGTGGTCCTTCTTCAGGAACAGATAGTACTTGATCCACTCCAGACCCTGATGACGGTTGTCCTTCTGCGGCAGCCACGTCTTGTAGTCCAGCACCTGCTTGCGAGTGCCGGCCGTGGGGGCCGACTTCACGCAGAAGGAGAGGATGACGCGCAGCACGCAGTTCAAGAACAGCACGAAGCCGCAGAACACATGCAGGCCACGGGCCATGGACATGAACCCGACGAAGAACGGGAAGTGGATGTAGAAGCCCGTGAAGATGAGGATGAGCATGGCGATGAGGTTGATCCAGTGGGTGACCACGAAGATCAACGGATGCGCCTCACGGTAGTGTGCGAGATGTGCCATTTACTTCACCCCCCAAGGGCTGGTGACCGTCTCGAAGGACTTGCCGGTCGCAGGCTCGGTCACGTGCACGGCGCAAGCGGTGCAGGGGTCGAAGCTGTGAACGGTGCGCAGAGCGTTGATAGGCTTTTCGATGTCTTCCACCGGAACGCCGATGAGCGCCTGCTCCAGCGGGCCGTGAACGCCCTCGGCGTTCATCGGGGCCAGGTTCCACGTCGACGGGATGATGATCTGGTAACCCTGGATCTTGCCATCGACGACCTTCTCGCTGTGATAGAGAGCGCCACGGGGGGCCTCCCAGAAACCGGTGCCCTCACCGGTGGTGGTGCGAGCCTCGCGGAAGTAGTCGGAATCGCCGGAGGCGAGAGCTTCCATGAGCTCGGCGGTCCATACCTTCATCAGCTCGGAAACGTAGACCGTCTCCACCTGACGGATGGCCGTGCGGCCGAGGGTGGACTGGAAGGCGGACAGGTCGCCCGCCGGGGCGCCGAGGATGCCGCACAGGGCATCGACCTGCTCCACGATGAACGGCACGCCACGCTGATAAGCAGCGAACACGCGGGCCATGGAGCCGGCCTCCATGGGCTTGCCATCGTAAGCGGGGCACTTCACCCAAGAGTAGCGGTCTTCCACATCGTAGTCGGTGTAGTCGGGCTCGGTGACGAAGTACGGCGAGGTGTAGGTCTCGTCGCCCTTGTACCAAGAACGTCCCATGTACTCGGTGATGAGGTTCTCCTGAACGTCGCTCACCTGGAACTTCTCGTCGAGCACGGCCATGGGCATGTAGCGGTTCTTCATCTGCTCGATGTAGTCGTCGCCATAGGGCCAACCGGGACCGTCGAACACGCCCCAGGCCACATAGCGGCCGCAGCCCTTGCCGAACTTGAACGCGTCGGCGTAGGGGCCGGCGAGCGCGATGGTGTCGGCCACGATGGTCTCGGTCACCCATGCGTTGATCTCGTTCACCATGGCGAGCAGGTCGTCGAGCTTGCTCTCGGTGGGAACGAACATGGTGCCGCCCGGGATGGACGTCATGATGTGGGGCATCTTGCCACCGAGCAGAGCCGAGATCTCGCTGGCGCGGGCCTGCATCTTCAGCGCCTCCAGGTAGTGGGAGGTGAGGATGAGGTCGAGCTCGGGGGTCAGCTTGTAGGCCGTGCCGCCGTCAGCGTCGAACCAGTTGCCCGAGAAGATGGAGAGCTGGCCGTTCGCAGCGAAGGCAGCGAGCTTCTCCTTCAGGGCGTACAGGTCGCTGTGCAGCGACATGTTGTTCGCCTGGGCCACGTCGTAGGCTTCCGCCACGTCGGCCTGCAGAGCGTTCAGCGGGTTCACGTAGTCGAGCGCCGCCAGGTTGTACAGCCACAGGATGTTGCTGTGCAGGAACTGCGCACCTTCCAGCAGGTTGCGGATGAGGCGCGCGTTGTTGGAGATGGTGATGCCGTAGGCCTTGTCGCCGGCGATAGAGGAAGCATGCGCGTGGGAGACCGGGCACACACCGCAGATGCGCTCGACGATCTGAGCAGCATCTTCGGGAGTGCGGTTCTGCACCACGAGCTCCATACCGCGGAAGCAGCCACCCGACACCCAAGCGTCAGCAACGGTGCCGTTCTGCACCTCCATCTCGATGCGCAAATGGCCCTCGATGCGAGTTACCGGATCAATGGTCGATCTTGTCATAGGGGCTCACCTCCTAATGCTTCTTCTTATGGTCGGATGCAGGCGTGATGTTCTCGTCCACGAGCTCTTCGGAGAGGATCGGACCGCCGGTCTCAGGGTTGGCGTAGGTGCCGATGGACTCCTCAGGATGCGCGGCATCCCACTTGCGGATCTTCTCGAACGGAGCGCCGCCGTCCATGCGGCCGGTCTTCTTCATGCCGAAGCCGTGCACCACCAGCGCTGCCGCCACGAGACCCGTGAGCGTGAGCGCGATGGCACCAGGCTGGAACTGAAGGTCGCCGATGGGCAGCGTGCGGAAGCGACGATAGAACGGGGTGTTCACTTCCACCCAGTTCTGACCCGGGTTGTTCGGGTTCGCCTCGCAGCAGCCGACGCAGGGAGCGCCGGACTGCACGCACCAGGAGCGGCGGTTGTTCCACAAAGTGACACCGCACAGAGAGCGCGTCTGAGGACCGCGGCAGCCCAGAGGATACAGGCAATAGCCCTTCTTCTCCTCTTCGCTACCGAAGGCGTAGACGAACTCGCCGTTCTCGAAGTGGCCGCGACGCTCGCAATTGTCATGGATGGTCTGATCGAACAGGCCGGCGGGCATGCCGAAGCTGTTGAGCTCGATGAGGCTCGGATCTTTCATGACCACAACATCCACGAGAATGCTCATGAGCCACTCGGGGTTCACAGGACACCCGGGGATGTTGATGACGGGCGTGTCGACGCCCACCTTCTGGAGGTACTGCTGCACGCCGAGGGCCTGAGCCGGGTTCGGGTGAGCTGCCATCCAGCCGCCGTTGACGGCGCAAGAGCCGATGGCGACCACTGCGTTGGCGCTCTGAGCAGCCTGCACCAACGCTACGCTGCCGACCTCGCCGGCCACACGCAGGGCGTTGCCCTCGAAGGCCTCCAGTACCGCACCCTCGTACACGAGAATGTAGTTGCCGGCCGCGATGGTCTGCTCCTTAGCCTCCTCGACGGAATGGCCTGCGGCCGCAGACAGCGTCTCTGAGTAGTTCAGAGAAATCATGTCGAGCACGACCGTTGCGACATCAGGGGTCTCGATCTGAGCGAACGACTCCGTGCAGCCCGTGCACGATGCGCCCTCGATCCAGATGACCGGGTAAAGGTCACCCTTCGTCGCTCCGATGACGGACTCTTCGAGCGCCTGGGCCACGCGGGGAACGGCGAGCTGGGACAAGCCTGCTGCTGCCGCAACGGCACCGCAGAGCTTCATGAAGCTACGACGGGTAACACCGCGTGAGGCCAGAACGGAATCGAAGTCCGTAACCGTGGCATGATCTTCCATGTGTACACCTCCTCTAGGTGTCCTCGTCTTTACACATACCTCGTCATTCTCGCGTAAGCGAGCAGGTATTGTGGAGATGAGGTGACGGGAGGGGGACGAAACGCCCCGTCAATGGAGGCAAAATGTTACGAACGTATGCGCTGGTAACAAGCTTCTTCAGATCACGGGATAGCTACCGAGCACCTTCACTTCGCGCAGCTTCATGCGCAGACAGTTCAAGGCCGTCTGCACGGCCATGTCGTTGACCGATTGCGCGAACTCGATGAAGAACATGTAATCGCCGAACTGCTGCTTGGTAGGACGGGATTGGATCATGGTCATGTTGATGTTCGCATAGGCCAGCTCCGACAGGATCATGTTCAGCGTACCGGAGCGATCCTCGCGCATGAACAGCGCCAACGAGGTCTTCACCGCATCGTCGGGCTGGATCGGAAACGTGGTGCCCGGACGGCCGATGAGAGCGAAGGCGGTCTGGTTGCCCAGATGATCCTCGATGCTGCGCGCCACCACCTCGGCACCGTAGAGCTCGGCGGCGAAGGCGTTGGCGATGGAAGCGATGGAGGGATCCTCGGCGGCCATGCGCGCGCTCTGGGCCGTGGAAGTGGTGGTCATGGTGGCGCGCCCCGGCAGCGATTCATTGATGAACCGGCGACACTGGGCGATGCCCTGTGGATGCGAAACGATGGTGGTCACATCCGCGAGCTTCGCCCCTTTGGCCGTGATGAGGCAGTGGTGGATGTCCATGACATGCTCGGCCAATATGACGGCCTGGCTGCGGAAGGCGAAGTTGTCGAGAGTGGCCGTGACGGGCCCTTCGAGAGAGTTCTCCTTCCCCACCACGCCATAAGCGGCACGACCCCGGTCGACGCAGTCGAACACCTCGTCGAAGGTGGAGCACTCCACCAGTACCGGCTCATAAAGCCCCAACCGCTCCGCGAACAGGCCCGTGGCCTCGTGAGTATAGGTGCCGGCAGGGCCGAGATAGGCGATGGTGCGCTCGATGTCGTTCATAAGAGGGACGTCCTTCAAATAGGTCGAGGAGCGATAGAGAAGCCCTCATGATACGCTAAAGCGCCACGATGCCCAAGTGCTCCAACAGGATGCGCAGACCGATGAGGATGAGCACGGCGCCACCGGCGAAGGTGGCCGCCCGGTTGAAGCGGGCGCCGACGCGGTTGCCGAGCCCGACGCCGATCAGCGACAGCACGAAGGTGACCGCGGCGATGAGGGCCGCGGCGAACCAGATGTTCACGCCGAGGAACGCGAGCGTCACGCCGATGGCCAGCGCATCGATGCTGGTGGCCACAGCGAGCAGGAACAGCTCCTTCAGGTCGAGAGCAGCCGTTGCGCTCCCCTGCCCGCACTCTTCGCAGGTGCCATCCTCATGAAAGCCGTCCCACAGCATCTTGCCGCCGATGAAGGCCAGCAGCACGAAGGCGACCCAATGATCCACCGGCTCGATCAGAGCGGCGAATCCAGTGCCCAAAGCCCAGCCGATGAGGGGCATGATCCCTTGGAACGCCCCGAAGAGCAACGCGATGAGGAGCGCCTGGTGCCGATCGATGCGCCGCATGGACAGGCCCTTGCAGACGGAAACAGCGAACGCATCCATGGCCAGACCGACGCTCACGAGGAGCAGTTCGACAACGCCCACGAGCCCGCTTCCCCTTTCCGCTCGAAGAAACCTTCCCTCACCAGGTCATCCACGATGGAGGCGAACAGCTCCTCATCCACCGCGCACCGACCGCAGGATGCCTCCTCCTCGTTCAGCTCGGCCAGCACCCGGACCTCGTCGACGCCATCGGTGGCCGCGAGCACCCGTCGGACGATCCATGCGCGCTTCTGACGACGCGAGCCTTCGAAGGCCGACTGGCGCGCGTAATGGGCGCTGCGGCGCGAGGCGTTCTTCCCTTCCGCTTTCAGAGCGGCCCCATAGTCGAGAAGGGCGTAGTACCATCCGCGCGGGTCATCGTCGGGGCACGCGTCGGCCACCAACGGGACGAGCTCCTTGTCGGTCACGCCATCACGGTCGGCGAACAGCTCATGGAGGAAGACGGTTCGCACGTTCGTCTCAAGGTAGACGCCAGGCTTCTGGAAGGCGAAGGCGCGAACGCCCGCGGCGGTGGCCGGCCCGATGCCTGGCAGGGCGATCAGCTCCTCGTAGGCCTCGGGCAGACTGCCGCCGGCACGAGAGCATGCCTCCGCCGCTCGCTTCAGCATCAAGGCACGACGGTTGTAGCCGAGGCCCTGCCACAGCTCCAGCACATCGGCCGTGGCGGCTGCCGCGAGGGCGTCCACAGTGGGAAATGCGCGCAAGAACCGCTCCCAATAATGGATGACGCGGGCTACTTGGGTCTGTTGCAGCATGACCTCCGACACCAGCACCCCATAAGCGTCGTCGATGTAGCGCCACGGTAGGTCGCGATGGTGCGCAGCGCCCTGCTGCATCGCACGAGCGACGAACTCCTCCCGCGAAAGCGGCAAGGCTTCCCATCCATCGACACCGCAGGTCCTGCCCACAGAAGAAGCGCCCGACCTGCGGGCGCTTCGAGAGGTCTCGTTCAGCGATGGAGCCCTTCCCATGGCTCAGAGCAGATCCTCGAGATGGTCTATCTCCATGCGGAAGTCGCGTATCACTTCGTCTTCGAGCTCTTTGTACTCGCTCGATTCGAGGGGCTGATACGCCGCCAGCTTGTCGAACAGGTTCTCACGGGTGACCGGGCAATAGCGCCGCGTCATCAGACCGAACTTATAAGACTCCTCGATGGCCTCGCGCACCGCCATGTAGATGTCATAGCGCGGCATGTTCGCCGAGAACCGCACCAGGTCGGCTCGGTTGATGCTGCGGAGCGAAGGATGGGCCCGCGCGATGTCGAGCCAGATGTCCACGCGCTCTTCGGGCGTGGGGTTCTCGATATCGATGATGCTGAGCGGTTCGAGCAGGTCGAGGAAGAACGGATCGATGCTGCCCGGCGCATAGTCGGACTGCATGTCGACGAGGCTCGAGGCCCCCTCTGACCCCTTCCGCGGGGCTGCAGCGGACGCGAGCACGTACACGTTCGGGTTCTCGGCCGCATAGCGGATCAGGTTGATGGCCTCGTGGGCACCGCGAGACAGCTGCATCAGCAGAAAGCCGTTGGCATCCTCGCCCGCATCCATCAGAGGCGAGCTCCACAGGTCGAGGTCTTCCAGCACCAGCACGCCTCCCTTGTCGAACAGCGCCTTGAGCGAACCGGCCCGCGGCACGTCGGTGGACTGGGCCGTCACGCATAGCACGGGCATGCCCTGCAGGTTCTCCTCCATGTGCATGCGCAGCACCGGCAGATCGAGCTCGCCCAAGGTGGCCGCGATGAAGCGGTTGGCGTCCTCGCGCGCAGGCGCGCGGAACAGCAACGAGTCGATGGCGGGCATGGCGGAAAGACCATGACGCACGTTCAGCAGGCTCACGAGCTCTTGGAAGTCCTCGTCATCGCCCACTCCGATGCCGAAGTCCCGCATGGTCGCGATAACGCTCTGATAGCCGGTGATGGTGTCGTAGTCGAACCCCTCCACCAGCGTGCCGAAATCAGCGCCGGAAAGAGGCGTGAAGTCCTTCGGCCCGAGGGATGCGACCGGGGCATCGTCGTTCTTAGCGAGGGCCGTGACGCCCTCCTCCGATGCGGTCTGCTCCGCGGTCTTCTCGCTAGCTGCCTGCAGCCGCGCGGCCACGTCATCGCTCACGTGAGCCGTGGCCGTTACCGTGAAGGCCGGAGCGCCTTCGGATATGCCGGGAAGCCCATGGGCGGCCTCGGTGATGCTCTCGATCTTCAGCTGGGAGCCTTCGATGCCGAAGATGTCCTGGGTTATCATCTCGGCCACATCTTCCAGGTCCTCCCGGGAAAGGCCGATCTCTTCCAGATGCCCTAAGGCCATGTCCTGCAGCTCATCGGTGCAGATGGCCACCTCGTCAGCATTGAGGTAGGGCTCCATCTTCTCGAAGATGTACTCGGCCATGGAACGCTCTTTGTTCGTGCAAGCGAGGACCCAGGCCTGCTTCAAGCCATGGAGCGCATCCTCGGAAGGCACGTTGGAGGCGTTGGCCGCCTCTTCGAACGCGGCCAGGTACAGGTATATGCCCAGCACAGGGTCGCCCGCATCGCAGGCTGTCTGGGCACGGGCCAGGTAATCTTTCATGGCGAAGCGGTCATCGCCATCGGTGGTCGGGATATCTCTGTCGATGTCTTCGATCATAGGTGGCATGCACCTCATCTCATATGCTCGCGTTGCTCTCGTTCTTTCTTGGAATCATTCTAACGTATTCCCGAAGCGGCCACCGAACGCAGCGTGCCCATCCATGAAATGGTTAGAAAAGCGTTTCGATGACGGAGATGTGCGCTTCTCCGGAGCTGAGCGCCACCACCTGCCGCGAATCCTCGTCATGAACCAACAGCCGACCATGCTCATCGACGCCCTCGACCATGCCGGAGGCCATGACGCGGGCTGCGAGGTCGTCCACCACGACGCGCTTGCCCGTCAGCAGGGCATGGGCACCATATTCTTCGAGGAAGGGAGCGAACCCCCTCTCGCACCACCGATCGTAGCGCTGCGAGAACGCCGCGAGCACCGCATCGCGCACGCTATCGACGACCCCTCCCGTGAAGCCGAGCTCGGCCAGATAGCATGGGCGGTTCTTGCCGCTCACCGTGGCAGCATCCCCATCATCGGGCGGCAGCACGTTCACGCCGATGCCGACGCATATGCCACCAGCGATGCGTTCCAAAGAGATGCCGCAGAGCTTGGCCACCCCTTCGCCCTCTCGCGCGAACACCACGTCGTTGGGCCATTTCACCTGGATGCGCCCGTCGTGTTCGGCAGCTACCGAACGAGCGATGGCCTCGCGCACGGCAAGGCCCGCCACCAGGCTGAGGGTGGGCAGCTGCGCGAGGGGCACCTCGGGCCGCAGCAGCAGCGACAGATAGAGGCCACCAGGCGGGCTGGCCCACGCGCGTCCCTGACGCCCATAGCCGCCGTCCTGGCGGCGCGCCCATACCGCTAAGCCCTCCGGCTCGCCGCGCCGCAGCGCCTCTTTCACCAGGTCGTTGGTGGAGCTGACCGCATCATGGGCGGAAAGGCGGAATATCACAGCCGATGGGCCTTCCCCACGCGCTGCTCTTCTGGCACCGAGTCGATGGGGATGCCGTTCGCCAGCACGTGGTGCGGGCGCACTTCCAGCAGCGGCTTCACCACGAAGTCGCGCTCGCATGCCAGCGGATGGGGCAAGGTGAGCTCATCGGTGGCGAAGTCGTAGAGCTGATAGTCGATGATGTCGATGTCGAGGGTGCGCGGGCCGTTCTCGATGGTGCGCACGCGTCCGAGGCTATTCTCGATGCCCTGCAGATAGCCCAGCAGCTCCTTGGGAGGGATGCCCGTGCGCAGCAGCACCACGGTGTTCACGAAATCTTCTTGCTCGGTATAGTAGGCCGGCTCGCTGCCGTAGAAGCTGGCGATGTCGACGATCTGGGTATCGGGCAACAGGCAAAGCTGGCCGATGCCATGGTTTATCTGGGCCTTCTTCGCCTCTTCCACCTCATCGTCGTCGGCCACCAAAGCTACGTTGCTGCCAAATCCCAGCAGCACGTAGGGACGCAGCTCCTGCAGACCTTCCTTGGTGGCCGCCACATCGTGGGCGCGGATGACGTTGGCTCCCAGCTCGCAAGCGAGCAGCGCCTCGGCGGCCGAGGCCACGTCACGCTCGTGCAAGGAAGGCTCCTCCAGATGATAAGCGGCGTTGAGGAAGCTCTTGCGCGATACGGCGCACATGGTCACATACCCAAGGCGCGCGAACTCATGGAAGTTGCGCATGAGCTCGATGGTCTGTTGCGGCGTCTTGCCGAAGCCCGGGCCAGGGTCGATGCAGATGCGCTCGGCGGCGATGCCGTGCTCCTGGAGCATGACCGCCTGCTCACGCAGGTGGTCGCGCACCTCGTTGACCACATCGTCATAAGAAGGCGCATCCTGCATGGTGGCCGGCTCTCCCTGCATATGCATGACCACGCAGCCGCAATCGCTGTGGGCCGCCACCGCCACCATGGCAGGGTCGCGAAAGCCGGAGATGTCGTTGATGATGCTAGCGCCAGCGGCGAGCGCCTTTTCGGCCACCTCCGCGTGGCGCGTGTCCACCGACACGCAGATGCCCTCTGCAGCAAGGCCGCTCACCACCTCTGCGATGCGCTCCCATTCCTCGGCTGGGCTCACCGGCACGGCACCCGGTCGGGTCGACTCGCCGCCAACATCGATGATGCCAGCCCCTTGGCTCGCCATCTCCTTGCCGTGGGCGATCGCAGCAGCAGCATCGAAGCATTCTCCACCGTCAGAGAACGAATCGGGCGTGACGTTCAAAATGCCCATGATGATGGGCATTTCGGTAGAAAGGTCGTATGAGCCGCAGCGCCAGGCCATAGGGCTCCTTTCAGTCGGCAGCGTCGGATACGAGCGAGGGGCCGCGCTCCGCCGTCGCGGGTCGCGGCCCCTTCTCGTCTATCGGTCGTTGTTGGGGTTCACGTGGTAAGGATCGGCATAGGGGTCATCGCCGCTGGCTCCATGCACGCTATCGGGCGAAGCCGGCACCACCGGCTCTCCGGTGGGAGCGGCCGGCTGCGGCGCGTAGGGATCCTCGCCGCTGGGAGCCGGGGCCGCAGGCGTGGAGTCCATGACGTCCTCGCGCACGATCTCGGCGTCCACCTGGGCCTGGGCGGGATCATCCTCGGTAAGGGCTCCCGTGGCCGCAGGACGGTACGGTCCCTTCGGATCCTGATCGCCCGGCTCCACCGGCTCGTCGCGCCAGTTCGGATCGGCTAGACGCTCCTGGTTCGCCGCGTCGCGCGCCCGAGCCTCCGCCTCCTCCCGCTCCTTCGCGGCGATGATGTCGCCCTCATGGGCCAGATAGTCGTCCCAGCGATTGTCCAGCAACGCCTCGCAGGCTTCGCCTTCCACCGTCTCGCGCTCCAACAGCACGCTGGCCATCAGGTGCATCTGCTCAGCGTGGGACGCCAGTATCTCGTAGGCCCGGTCGTGAGCCTCCTTCATGATGCGCGCCACCTCTTCGTCGATGCGCCGCGCCGTCTCTTCGGAATAGTCTTGGGTGTTGCCATAGTCGCGGCCCAAGAACACCTCGTGGTTCGGCTGGCCGAACACCTGAGTGCCCAGCGGGCTCATGCCGTATTGGGTGACGATAGCCCGGGCCATCTTGCTGGCACGCTCCAGGTCGTTGGATGCACCGGTGGTGATGTCGTCGCAGAATATCTCTTCGGCCACGCGACCGCCCATGAACACGGCCAGCTCGTCCTTCATCTCCGACAGCGAGTTCAGCACCTTGTCCTCATCAGGGATGGACAGGGTGTAGCCCAAGGCCCGGCCGCGGGAGATGATGGATATCTTGTGCACCGGGTCGGCATGGTCGAGCAGGTGCCCCACCAGAGCATGGCCGCTCTCGTGATAGGCGATGGTGGTCTTGGTCTTGTCGGTGAGCACGCGGCCCTTGCGTTCCGGGCCTGCGATGACGCGCTCCATCGATTCGCTCACCTCGCGCATGGTGATGATCTTCTTGCCGCGACGGGCGGTCAGAAGCGCCGCTTCGTTCAGCAGGTTCGACAGGTCAGCACCGGTGAACCCAGGCGTTATCTTCGCCACCCGCTCCAGATCCACATCGCTGCCGATGGGCTTGTCCTTCGCATGCACCTCCAGTATCCTCTGGCGGCCCTTCACATCCGGGGTGTCCACCACGATCTGGCGATCGAAGCGACCGGGGCGCAGCAGAGCAGGATCGAGCACGTCAGCACGGTTGGTGGCGGCGATGAGCACCACCGAGTCGTTCGACTCGAAGCCGTCCATCTCCACCAGCAGCTGGTTCAACGTCTGCTCGCGCTCGTCGTGACCACCGCCCAGACCGGTACCGCGCTGGCGGCCCACCGCATCGATCTCGTCGATGAAGATGATGGCCGGAGCGGCCTCCTTCGCCTGTTTGAACAGGTCACGCACGCGCGATGCCCCCACGCCCACGAACATCTCCACGAAGTCAGAGCCGGAGATGCTGAAGAAGGGCACCCCCGCCTCGCCGGCCACCGCACGGGCCAACAGCGTCTTGCCAGTGCCCGGAGGGCCCACCAGCAAGCAACCGCGGGGTATCTTCGCTCCCATCGACTGGTACTTCGCCGGATTCGCGAGGAAATCCTTCACCTCGCGCATCTCCTCCACAGCCTCGTCCACGCCGGCCACATCGGCGAAGGTGACGTCGGGGCGCTCCTCAGCGGCCTTCTTCGTCTTGGCCTTGCCGAAGCTCATCTGCGAGTTGTTCGCCTTCTGCATCTGCGAGAAGAAGAACACCAGAAGGCCGGCCAGCAGCAGGAAGGGCAGCACCGAGAGCAACATGTCGAAGAAGGGGCTGGGCAGCGCCACCTCGTACTGGATGTTCGGATGCTGCGCCACCAGCTCGCCCAAAGAATCGGCGCCCACGTAGGTGGAGGTGTAGTTGTGCTCGGATCCCAAGGTGGTCGGCTCGATGGTGGTGGTGACGACGCCCGCCAACGGCGCGCCCGCGCCGTCGCGCATGGTGGCCATGCGCGCGTTCAGGGTCTGGAACGACTGGTTGAACGCATCAGAGAGGGCCGCACCGGCCGTTGCCGCCGGATAGTAGGTGCCGCTCACCGTATAGTCGCTAGCGGCATAGACCACCTTGTTCACGCGGTCCTGCTCCACCGCGGCCACGAACTCCGAGGTCATGAGGGAGTCGGTCTGGCGGCTATCGGTGTTGCCCATGATGACGAACTGATTGACCACGAACATGGCCACCAGCGCGAACAGCACGGCCATGAGGATCATGGAGCGGTTGTTCTCGGGCATCGAGGGTTTCTTGCTCTTGTTGTCTGCCATAAGGGTATGCTTTCGGTCGTTCGGTCGGGTCGTGGATGGTGGGCGCGGCCGCAGGAGCTCTTAGCGGTATACCTCCTGCTTCAGCACCCCGATGTAAGGAAGGTTACGATAGCGCTCGGCGTAGTCGAGGCCGTAGCCCACGATGAACTCATCAGGGCACTCGAAGCCCACGTAGCGACAGTCGATGGCGGCTTGGGCCTTCGTCTTCTTCCGCAGCAACGTGGCCACTTCGATGGACGCCGGCTCCCGTGTGCTCAGCGCACGCATCAGATGCTCCAGCGTCAGCCCGGAATCGAGGATGTCCTCGGCGATGAGCACATGACGACCGGCGATGTCGGAGCTGAGGTCCTTCAAGATGCGCACGGTCCCCGAGCTCTTCGTCGCATTGCCATAGGAGGAGAGGGCCATGTAGTCCATCTCGAGGGGCAGCTCTATCTTGCGGGCCAGATCGGCCATGAACAGAGCCGCGCCCCGCAGCACCGATACCATCACGATGCCACCGTCCTCGACCTTCGGAGCGTAATCCTGGGCGATCCGCTGTCCCATCTCGGCGACGCGCGCAGCGATCTCATCTTCGGTGAAGAGGACCTCTGAGATGTCTTCATGCACGGAACTCGTCCAACTTTCCTCGTCGTCGGCCGTGCGAACCTGCGCTCGCGCGACCTTCTACCTGTTCTCACCCATAGTTTAACAGACGTCTTCACCATCGGAGCCGCCCCCTCACAGCTTCTTCTTGCGGATGATATCCACCAGCACCCATCCCGTCAGCACCAGCCCCGCCGCGAAGCCGACGAAGGCCATCACCGGGATGCCCAGCATGCGCGGTTCCAGCGGCGAGAGGGCCAGCAGGCTGGAGCCGATGAACAGCCCTACGATGATCAGGGCCACCGTGATGCGGGTGAATATGGTCGACATGCCGCCGAACAGCGCATCCGAGCCCACCAACTGGGTGTTCACCCGCAACTGCCCGCGGGTGAGCATCTTCAGCGCCTGGCCCGAATACGACGCCGCGTCCACCATCCCCTTGCCCGAGCTCACCAGATCGCGCAAGGCTTCCTGACCCAGCTCCTCCACCAGCTTCTTCTTGTCGTCGGTCTCGTAGAGGTGGCGGTTGATGATGGAGATGATGTTCTCGTCCTTCAGATACGGCGCTACCGTGCCCTCCATCACCACCAGGCCGCGAGCGACGTTGGTGATGGTGGATGGCAAAGTGATGTGGCTCTCGCGGGTGACAGCGAGGACCTGGTCGAGAAAGGCGCTCATGTCTATGTTGGCGATGCCCACCGACCCGAAGGAGCTGACGATGTCGTCGAGCTTGATGAGGAAAGCCCCCAGATCCACCTTATCGTCGTCCTTCTTCACCGCCAACTGCATGATGGCCTCTTCCAGCGCCACCGAGTCGCGGAAGCTGACGGCGCGCAGGATGTTCGTCAGGCTGGCACGGTCATGGGCCGAGAAGCGCCCCATGAGGCCCAGGTCGATGAAGACTATCTTCCCGTCGCGGACCATGATGTTGCCCGGGTGCGGATCGGCGTGGAAGAACCCTTGGTCAAGGATCTGAGAAGCGTAATTATCCAGCAGCTTCACCCCGATCTCCTCTAGATCGTAGCCAGCCGCTCGCAGCTCTTCGTCATGGTCGATGGGGATGCCTTGGACGTATTCCATCACCAGCACGCTCTCGGTGCTGTGCTCCTCGTACACCTTCGGGCAGGTCACGTAAGCGCACCCTGCGTTGTTGCGCGCGAACTCCTTGAGATTGGCCGCCTCTTGCAGAAAATCGGTCTCTTGCAGGAAGGTGGTCCACATCTCCTCCACCACCTGCCGAAAGTCGACCACTGGGTCGTCCTTCATGATGATGCTGGCTCCCTTTGCGAGAGAGCCCATGATGTCGATGTCGAGGGCCATGGTCTCGCGGATACCAGGGCGCTGCACCTTGATGGCCACTTCCTCGCCGCCCAGCAGCGTGCCCCGATGCACCTGGGCCAGCGATGCGCTGCCGAGCGGGTCGGGGTCGATGGCGGTGAAGATGGTGGCGGCGCGAGCGGCACCGTACTGCTCGTCGATGGCCACCATTATCTCGTCGAAGGGAAGCGGCGCACTATCGGCCTGGAGCTTCTTCAGCTCGTCACAGTAGGGCTTCGGCAGCACCTCGGAACGCGCGGCCAGTATCTGACCTATCTTCACGAACGACGGACCGAGGTCTTCCAACATCTCGCGGAACTGCACCGGGGTGAGAGGACCGGGCAGCCCGTGAGCATGGGCGATGGCCACGATCTGCCGCATGCGCTCATGACGTCGAGGCTTGGAGAGGTCGAGGCCCTCCTCACCAGAAAGGGAGCCGGTGGTGGTGAAGATATGTCTGAGCAAGGTATCGTCGGCCATAGAATCAGCGTCGCCTTCGTCGATAACAAGACGGGAGGTCGGGCGCACGACCGCTGCACCAGCCGCGCGCCCGCTCCCCGCGAAAGGGGCTCTAGGGCATCGCGGTCTTCTCGACCGCGGCGACCACCTTCTCCTCCTCTTCGCGACCTGCAGCCGCAGAGGTGTTGGTGGTGGCGTTCACCATGCCGGCGGTGGATGGCTCCTCAGCATATCGCGCCACCTTCTCCGCGAAGGCCTTGCGCTGCTCGGCCGTCATGGAGGCCATATGCGCGGCCAGAACGTCGTCTTGGATGGTGGATGCGGCGGCATCGGCCTTGTGCTTCAGCTCTTCGTTCAGGGCCTCTCCCTGATCCACGGTCAGCTCGCCTTTGGCGATGAGCTGGTCGATCAGCTCCTTGGACTTCTCGGCTCCTATGGCCACAGCGCCCACTCCTGCGAGGAAGATGTCTTTGAAAGCATCGCTCATGGTCGTCATGATGCACCTCTTTCGGCTCGTTGTAACGTCATGGCTCCATGATGCAATAACGACGAGGGCGCGCATCCAGCGCGCCCCCATCCGTTACTCAGGCGTTGATGGCCGTGCGCCTGGCACAGGCGCACGAGAGGTTCGCCCTAGTCGAACAGCATGTCGAACATGCCGATGCCGTCGATGCGCAGGTTGCGGCCCTCCTTCGCCGCCCGGCGCACCGATGCGAGCAGCTCGGTGAGCAGGTCGATGGAGATGTCCTTCTTCACATCGCGGCGACGCAGCTTCGCCTCCACGGTGCCGTTCTCCAGACCGCGCTTGCCCACCACCACCTGCAACGGCCAGCCGATCAGGTCAGCATCGGCGAACTTCACGCCGGGGCGCTCCTTTCGATCGTCGACCACCACCTCGAAGCCGATGGCAGCGATCTCGCGAGCCAGCTTCTCGGCCACGGGCTGCACCTCATCATCGTCCACGGTGAGCGGGATGATGCACACATGGGCCGGAGCCACGCTCATGGGCCACATGATACCGTGCTCGTCGTTGTGCTGCTCCACGATCGCAGCGAGGGTGCGGGTGACGCCCACGCCGTAGCAGCCCATGATGAACGGCTTCTCGGTGCCGTCCTCGGCCATGAAGCAGGCGCCCATGGCCTCGGAGTACTTCGTGCCCAGCTGGAACACCTGCGACACCTCGATGCCGCGAGCACCCGCCAAAGGCGCACCGCATTCGGGGCAATCGTCGCCCACGGCCACGATGCACAGGTCGGCCCAAGCATCCACCGTGAAGTCACGGCCGGGCTGGGCCCCCACGTAGTGGAAGCCATCCTCGTTGGCACCCACCACCCACGGCGAGACGGCGCGCAGGCTCGCGTCGGCGATGATGCGGATGCCCTCGGGCAGCCCCACCGGACCCATGGAGCCCTTGTGCAGCCCGTGGGCCTCCATCTCCTCGTCGGTGAGGAAGAGGAAGCCAGGCGCCTCGCGCTCCACCTTGATCTCGTTCAGCTCGTGATCGCCAGGGATGAAGAAGGCCACCAGGTTCCCTTCCCCGTCCTGGCCTACCAGGGTCTTCACCGTGGAGCTCTCCGGGATGTCCAGGAACGCGGCCAGCTCCTCGATGGTATGCACGCCTGGCGTGGCGATCTTCTCCAAGCCCTGCGCCTCGTACACGGTGGGGTGGGCGATGCAGGCACCAGCCTCGGTGTTGGCTGCATATCCACAGGCACAATGCACCAGTTCAGCCTCGCCCGCGTCGGCCAAGGCCATGAACTCGGTGGTCACCTTGCCGCCGATCTGGCCGGAATCGGCCTCGACGGGGCGATAATCCAGACCGCAGCGCTCACAGATGGTGCCATAGGCACGGCTCATGTCGTCATAGCTCTGCTGCAGCGACTCCTGGTCGGCGTTGAAGCTATAGGCGTCCTTCATGATGAACTCGCGGGAGCGCAGAAGCCCGAAGCGCGGGCGGATCTCATCGCGGAACTTCACTTGGATCTGATAGAGAGTGCAGGGCAGCTGCTTGTAGGACTTCAGCTCGTTGCGCACCAGCGCCGTTATCAGCTCCTCATGGGTGGGCCCCAAGCAGAAGCCGTGGTCATGGCGGTCGATGAGGCGCATGAGCTCGGGGCCGTAATCGTCCCAACGGCCGCTCTCGTGCCACAGCTCTTCGGGCTGCAGCGCGGGCATCATGATCTCTTGGGCGCCCACCTTGTTCATCTCTTCGCGCACGATGTTCTCCACCTTGGAAAGCACGCGCATGCCCAGCGGCAGGAACGTGTACACTCCCGAGGCCATCTTGCGTATCATGCCCGAACGCAGCAGCAGCCGGTGGCTCGCTATCTCGGCGTCGGCCGGGTCCTCTTTCAGCGTGGGCGCGTACACCTCGCTCATATATATGATGGGCTTCTCCCCCGGGTTCGCGTTCGACAAGATGCTCATAGCGCCTCGATCTCCTTCATGAGAGCCGACACGATGTCGGCCTCGGCCACTTTGCAGACGATTCTACCAGAAGCGAACACCACGCCCACGCCATCGCCGCACGCAACGCCTATATCGGCATCGGCAGCCTCGCCCGGGCCGTTCACCACGCACCCCATCACCGCCACCTTGAGCGGCTTGTCGAGGGCGGCCAAGCGCCGTTCCACCTCTTGGGCCAACGGGATCAGATCCACTTGGGTGCGCCCGCAAGTGGGACAGCTGATGAGCTCTGGAGAGCGCTTGCGCAGGTCGAGCGCAGAAAGGAGCATGTAGCAGGCTCGCACCTCGGTGACCGGATCGTCGGTGAGCGAGATGCGCAAGGTATCTCCGATGCCCTCCTCCAACAACACGCCCAGCCCCGCGGCCGACTTGATGATGCCCTGGAAGGCCGTACCGGCCTCTGTGATGCCGATGTGCAACGGCACCCCAGGGAGCGCACCGGCGAGCAGCCGATAGGTCTCGATCGTGGCCACCACGTCATGGGCCTTCGCCGACACCACGATGGCATGGAAGTCGCACTCCTCTTCGAAGAAGCGCACATGATCGATGGCGGAAGCGACCAGCTTCTGGGGCAGCGTGAGGTCCTCGCGCGCTGCGAGCGTCTTATCAAGGGAGCCCGCGTTCACGCCGATGCGGATGGGGATGCCCGCCGACCGCGCCGCCTCGATGACAGGACGGGCGGCCTCCAGCCCACCGATGTTGCCGGGATTGATGCGCAGCTTGGCAGCCCCGCGACGGGCAGCCTCTATGGCGAGCTGCGGATCGAAATGGATATCGGCGATGACCGGCAGAGGCGAGCCTTCGCACACCTTCTGGAACGCCTCCAGGCAATCGGCGCGAGGGATCGCTATGCGCACCAGCTCGCAACCCACCTCGGCCAGCGCCTCTATCTGCTCCAAGTTCGCAGCTGCATCGTCAGGGGCGGCGTTCAGCATCGACTGCACCACCACCGGCGCACCACCGCCCAAAGGCACATCCCCCACCTTCACCTGCCGGGTGCGCTCCCGCGCTATGAGCCGTTCCATCTCCATCCTCCCAACGAACCAGCAGCTCTTCGCTACAGCATCCAATCGCGACCGATGATGACCAGCACGTCAGCGTCGAAAGCGTAGAAGTCGCCGCCTTCCACCACCCGGCCGCAGTCGATGGCCGCCTGGACCCGCTTTGCCTGGGCCTCGCTAGCAGCATCCTTGTGGATCACCAAGGTCTCGGCGTATATCGTGCCGTCATCGGAGTTGCGGGTGTTCGTCACCACGAACCCATCAGCGGCCAGCCGCTCGCCCATGGTGGCGGCCATGCCGGTAGAGCCAGACCCGTTGCGCACCTCCACGGTGATGCCATCGGAAGGGGCTTGCGGTTCGAGCTCGCCCACGCGCGAAGGATCTTCCCCGGCCCGCAGCGCCTCGGCCATAGCGGCCCAGCCCTCGTCGCTATAGACGTACTTACCGCTGCTCAACGACACATGACCAGGCACCACGCCCTCCATCACGGTGAGCGTATCGACCGGCCGCATGCGGTCGGCCAGGTCGATGAGGTCGTTGGCCGTGTAGTCGGTGCTCACGTAATCGCCCAGGTCGCCCACGAGCGCCGTGAACTCGATGCCGTTAGCCGTGAGCGCGCGTTCGATGAACGCCGTGAAGAAATCGATGCGGTTGCGCGAGGCGCCCTCGAAGGGCTGGGCGAAGTTCATGGCTCGCAACAGTACCAAGGCCTGCTCCCCGTTCAACGTAGCATCGCCCGCATAGAGCACTACCGTGCCCGCCCGCGGGTCGTCCACCTCGCTGGCCACCTTCATCGGCACGCCGCCCAGTGCATCCACCATGGCGGCCAAGCGCTCAGCATCGGTGTAGACGAAATGGGAGATGTTCACATCCGCCAGTTCCGCCACAGCTCGCACCAGTTCCGCATCGCCGCCCACCCCATGAGCATCGGAGAGCGGATGGTTCTCGCCATCGCTCAGCCACACATCCAGATTGGCCGGTATGGACACCACGGTCAAGCGGCGCTGCGCTTCGTCCACGCGCACCAGCAGATAAGCATCGGTCTCATGGCCGCCCATGGCCGTAGCTGTTCCCAGCTGGGCGGCGCAGAGCACGTAGTAGGGATCGTTGGCCTCGGCCTTCACCAATGCCTCCGGAGCGTTCGATGGCTCCAGCTTTATCTTCGCGTTCGAGAAATGGAAGTAGGCGAAGAAGCCCACGGCGATGGCCGCCACCAACGCGACGGCACCGATGACGAGCCACACAGCCCAGTTCGCCCGGCTCTGCTTCCGTTGTTCCTTCTCGGCCAGCGCCCGGCCCGCGTCATGCTTCTTGCGCCCGCGGCGGCTCTTGGGCTTCACGCTCTCGGTGGGAATGGACATCTGGACGATCGCGTCGCCCTTCGTCCCTCGTACCCGACGAGGGCCCTGATCCCTGCGGTCGCGCCCCTCAGGCTGCGGAGCGAACTTGCGCTCGGCGCTGTCGTGCACCGCACCGCCAGCGCGCACCGATCGCTCGTCGATGGCCCCGTGCCGTGCCACGTGGGTGCCGATGGTGGACGAGTCGATCCGCCCGCGAGCCTTCTTCGAGAACAGGTTCTTCTTCGGATTCTTCTTGAACATGGTGTTCCTCAGGGCCGACCCGAAGGCGGTCTCATGCCGGCACGCGCACCACGGCGGCGCCCAGCGATGCCAGCTTGCCAGCGTAATCCTCATAGCCGCGGTCGATGTGCTCCAAGTGATGCACGCGCGTCTCCCCTTCTGCCACCAGACCGGCCAGCACCAAGGCCGCGCCGGCCCGCAGGTCGGTAGAGCTCACCGGGGCCCCCTGCAGGCCCTCCACGCCGCGCACCAAGGCGTGATGGTCGTCCAATGTGATGTCAGCGCCCATGCGCATGAGCTCGCTGGCGAACATGAAGCGGTTCTCGAAGACGTTCTCGGTGATGACCGAGATGCCCTCTGCGAGCGATGCCAGCAGCATGAACTGGGCTTGCAGGTCGGTCGGGAAGCCCGGATGGGGCAGCGTTTGGATGTCGGTGCAGCTCAGGGGAACTTCGGGGTCGCGCTCGACGGACACCCAATCCTCGCCAGTGGAGACCGTGCAGCCCATCTGCTGCAGCTTCATGATGGCCATGCGCAGAAAGCTCGGATCGATGCCCTCGACCCGCACCGGGCCACCAGTGAGCGCACCGCCGGTGAGGAACGTTCCCGCCTCGATGCGGTCGCCCACCGTGGTGTGAGCGCACGGGTGCAGATCGGACAGCGGCACGCCCTGCACGCCGATGTTGGGCGTGCCAGCCCCGCTCACCTGAGCGCCCATGGCGTTGAGCATGTTGGCCAGGTCGATGATCTCCGGCTCGCACGCCGCGTTCTCGATGAGCGTCTCGCCCTCGGCCACCACGGCGGCCATCAACATGTTCTCGGTGGCGCCCACGCTCGGGAACTCGAGGGTGACCTGGGTACCGCGCAATCCTTCCGGAGTGGTGGCCACCAACACGCCGTGGTCCACGGAGAACTTCACGCCCAGAGCCTCCAAGCCCACCAGATGCATGTCTATCTTCCGTGCGCCGATCTGACAGCCGCCCGGCATGGCCACGCGCGCCTCGCCGAAACGACCGATGAGCGGCCCCAGCACCGATATGCTGGCGCGCATCTTAGTGACCAGCTCATAAGGCGTCTCGCAGGAATCCACCGGCGCAGTATCCACCAACAGGTCGTGCCCATCGCGGACCACGGAGGCGCCCAGCCGTTGCAGCACTTCCCCCATTATGTCGATATCGCTGATGAGGGGCACGTTACGGATGGTCGAGGCACCCTGCCCCAACAAAGCGGCCGCCATCAGCTTCAATGCGGAATTCTTCGCCCCGGACACGCGCACGCTTCCCTGCAGCGCGGTAGGGCCCTTCACTATGATGACTTCTTCGGACATGTCCCTATTATAGGAAAAACCCCGCACCCGTGCTCACCGCAGCGTGGCTTCGCCTTCTCTCATAGCCCCGACCGTGATGTTCTGCTCGACCGTATATGGCATGCGAACCCTTTTTCTCCGATCCTCGGCCCACGCCTCCCCGTCCCTTTGGTCTCTCCTCTCTTTTTACGTACGTCAAAGGGGCGGACCTTAGCGCGCCTTCTTTCTCGCGCCCCAGAGAAAAAGCGTGGGATCCCTCGACGACGACCGGTGGAGCGGTGCGGGAAGCGCAGGACCGGTTCGATGACAGACCCCCTTTTTTCGGACGCCTTGTCAGAACAAGCCAGCAAAGTCCTGCGCAAACCATTGGGCAATGCAACATAAGGCGCATTCCCCGCTCAAGATCACCCTCGAAGCGTTCCTGGAACAAAGCTCCTCACCTTATTGCACGGGCGAAAGGCGAACGCTCATGTCAAGGGGCTTTGCCGCGAAAGGAGCGGTGGTGGCCAGACCATCGACGCCCGTGCCAGCGTATTCCTCTGCGTTCTTCGGATCGATGCCGCCTGCAGCTATGAGCGTCACATGGTCGTTCTCCGTACGGATCCTTTGCACGATCTTCGTTAGATCGTCTGCTGGGACCTTGTCGAACTGGATACCATCGACACCCGCCCGGGCCAACCTCATCGCATGTTCGATATCGGATTCCACGAACAGCTTCTTCTCGACGCAACGTGCCATGTATTCGGGGACCTTCTCGATGAATGCATCGAATCCTCCGAGGAAGGCGAGATGATGGTCGAACACGAGCACCGTCTCGGACAGCCCCAAACGGTGCGGATAAGCGCCACCGATCATGACCGCCTCGGTCATCAGATCCTTCACGCCCGGCATGCTCTTCCTCGTCGTGAGCACTTCACAACGTGGATTCGCCCTGTGAGCCGCATCGACCATCCTCCTCGTCATCGTCGCAATGGCCGACAAATGGTCGAAAACATTGAGGCATACCTTCCAGGCCGCATGAAGATCAGCTGCCGACCCTTCGACCGCGAAGAACGTCTCCCCTGCCTTCAGCTGCGAACCATCCTCGCTTCGCTCGACCACGCGACAACCGAGACGCTCCGCGATACGCTCGACCACGCTCGCACCAGCCAACACGCAATCCTCGCGCGTGAAGTACTCCATGCAACCCCGACGATCGTCGATGCCCAAGACCATGCTCGTCAGGTCGATGTAGGGTATATCCTCCTCGATGAAGCGGTCTATGCGTCCCGTCGGTATCCTTATCATCTCTGCTCCCCTCTCTTCTTATGCGACCCAGCGGCCGCATCGTCCTCTTCCAAGCCGAGGAATGCCATCACGTCCTCGTACATTCCCTCGCGCTCGAACAACATCGATGCTTCGCGCACCGCTCGCAGCTGCCCGTCGAGCACTATCCCTACTCTGTCCGCAAGGCTATGCGCTTCATCGAAATCATGCGTGACGAGCACCATCGTGCACCCAAAGCGCTCATGCACGTCAGCGACCACCGAGTAGAGTCGCTTCTTCGTGGTCGGATCGAGCGCAGAGAACGGCTCATCCAGCAGAAGAACGTCCGGCTCCACCATGAGCGCACGGGAGAGCGCTGTTCTCTGCGACTCGCCTCCGCTGATCGCACCCGGATAGCTCTCCGCTATCCCTTCGATGCCGAATATCGCCATCAGCTCATCTGACCTCCTCTCGATCTCACAGGCTGATATGCCTCGCACGCGCGCGCCGTATTCGATGTTCTGTCGAACCGTCATATGCGGGAAGAGGGCATGATCCTGATAGAGGATCCCGAGCCCTCGATCCTGCACGGCCATTTCGCTCGTGGCGACCCCATCGATGAGCACCTCTCCCTTCTCGAACGGAAACGCGCCTGCGATGGCCTCTAGAAGGACGGTCTTGCCCGAACCGGTCGTTCCTAAGATAGCGAACACCTCGCCAGACGCGATGGAGAGCTCAGGAACGCGCAAGCGGAACGTACCGCGGCGTGCTTCAAGGTCGCGTATGTCGATGCTAACGGCCATAGGAATCCTCCTCGAAAGGAATATCTGCCAGACCGGTCGCGCGCTCTGGCTTTGGCGCCCTCGCAGCGAACCTGCGTCCCCTCGTCGTAGGACCATCCGTTCGCGATGCCCCTATGGGCTTGCTCAGAACGTTAGCCACCACGAGCGTTGCCGCAGATACGATGAGCATTATCATCGCCGTGGCCATCGCCACGTCGTTATTGCCGGTCGATATGCTCAGATAGATGCTACCCGGCAGCGTCTCGGTTCGCATGCGCGTCACGCCCACGAGCATGAGCGTGGCTCCGAACTCGCCCATCGCGCGCGCCCAGGTAAGGACCGCCGCGCTGATGATCGAGTTGCGCGTGAGCGGCAGCACGATGGAGATGAAGGCGCGCCACGAGGATACGCCGAGCGTACGTGAGACGAATTCCATGCGCGGATCGAGCGCGTCGAATGCGGTGCGCACCATGCGGATCGCGAACGGAAGATTGACGATGAGCTGAGCGAACACGATGCCCGTCGGCTGAAACACCACCGCGAAGCCGAATTCCTTCAATGCCTTGCCGAACGGCGACGAGAATATGAGCAGGAGCGCGAAGCCGAGAAGGATGTAAGGGAGCGAGAGCGTGAGCTCCATCAGTATCCCTGCCAAGCGCTTGCACGGCATCTTCGTGCGCGAGAGCGCATAAGCCGTAGGGAGCGCTAGCAGAAGACAGAGCACGGTCGAAATGGTCGATGTAACCGCGCTCATTCGCAGAGAGAATGCGATCTCTGCCGATGTGAGGGCATCACCGAAGTGCGAGATGCCGACGATGACGATGGCCGCGATGGCACTGCCCATGAAGATGAGCGCGACCAGCGCTACGCAAACGGACGCGGCAGGAAAGAGCTCGCGCTTCTTCCCTCTCCGTGCACGGGCGAGCGAGCGCGAGCCCTTCGACGCCTTTTCTATCGATCCTTCCATGGTGGACGCTCGAAAGCGATGCCGATCGGACATCGCCTCTTCGACGAAAGCGCTATGCGCGCTCGTAGCCGTAGGACGCCCATATGTCCAACACCTCGTCGGTCTGTAGGAAATCCTCGAACGTAGATGCAGCCTTCTCGTTCGCAACGCTGTTCAGCGCAGCGCATGGGATGACCTTCACCTGAGCAGCTAGCTCAGGACTATCGAGGATGGTGATGCCATCGGCAGCGGCGTTCTCCTTCCACACGATGCCAGCATCGCCCTCACCGTTAGCCAACGCAGTGCCGATCTGCGGAGCTGTGGTGGTCGTAGTGATGACACCAGCGCCCATGAGGCTGTCCCAAAGGCCCGCATCACCAAGGACCTTCTTCGCTATCTTACCGATGGGAGTGGATTCCGGATCGCCCACGATGACCACCTGAGCATCGGCCAGATCAGCGATGGAGCTCATATGCTTCGGGTTCGAGGAGGGCACCGCGAGCACCGGGATGTGCTTCACGAGGTCGATGGACTTCGAGACATGCTCCTCGATGGGCTTGATCTCTTCCTTCGATCCTGCGATGAACATGTCGCCATCGTTCGTCGTTTGGATCTGCGTTTGGATCTGCGCGGCATTGGCATAGGTCACGTTCATGACGCAACCGGTCTCTTCCGTGAACAGATCAGCGATGTCCGTGAAGGGGGCGGTCATGCCCGCGCCGCAGTAGATATCCAGCTGCTGGCCCTCCAGCGATGCCATTCGCGATATCGACAGCGAGCTCTGTTGCTCGCTCGACGCCTGATTCGCGGACTGCGACGAGCAGCCGACCAAAAGGCCACATACCAACGCTGCGCTCGCAAGAGCGCTGAGCGCGGCTTTCACGCCACCGCGACAGAGCTTCATCTTCTTCATGACTCCTCCTCATTACGTTGATGAACCTCGCACAGAGGTTTATCCCTATTTGAGGATTATACTCCTTTGAATATAATTAGCAACGTTCTTCTCTTCGCTCGAATCGCAAGGTCAGCCGAGCGCATCCGCATCTCCCCTCACGACCTGCTCCCTTTCGCAACATCCTGCGATCATGTCGGTCCGATCCCTCGTATCGAAGGGCGCCATATTCTCCAATACCAGAAGATGGACCCAACGAGGTTCGACAGACGACGAAGAACGACCGACGATGGAGCACCGTCGGTCGTCTCGTGAGCAGAGCGTTTCGCGAGAAGCTTACGCAGTGAGCGGCCCCTTCGCCTCTTCGTCATCATCGATGATCTCGAAGCCTTCGGGCACGTCCTGCACGTTCTTGCCATGCCAACACTCGCATGCCGGAAGATCGGGGATGCTGGCGGCGTTGAACACCGGGTCGATATGCTGCTTGCGCTGGCGCGTGTAATCGTCGAGAGCCTTGAAGGCCCACTTGCCGAGCAGCATGATGGACACCAAATTGATGATGGCCATGAAGCCCATGAAGATGTCGGCGAGGTTCCACGCCAGATCGAAGCTGTTCAGCGCACCATAGAGGATGGCCACCAAGCATGCCAAGCGGAACACCACCAAAGGCGTGGTGCCGCTGCCGAAGATGAACTTGAAGTTCGACTCGGCGTAGAAGTAGTTGCCGATCAAGCTGGAGAATGCGAACAGGAAGATGGCCACCGTGACGAAGTAGATGCCCCACTCCCCCACCGAGTTGTTCACGGCCATCTGCACCAGCGGCATGCCGTTGAGCGCTTGGGCGGCCGCCGGGTCCTGCACGTAGAACACCAGCACCAGCATGGCCGAGCAGGTGCAGATGAGCAGCGTGTCGATGTAGACGGAAAGGGTCTGCACGAGACCTTGCTTCACCGGATGCGACACGCTGGCGGTAGCCGCAGCGTTCGGAGCCGAGCCCATGCCGGCCTCGTTGGAGAACAGGCCGCGCTTGATGCCCAGCATGACCACCGAACCGGTGAACCCGCCGAAGATGGCCTGGAAATCGAAGGCGGAAGCGAACACGAGCTCGAACACCGCCGGGATCTCGTTCAAGTTCGCGAAGGTGGTGTAGATGCCCAAGGCAAGGTATCCGATGGCCATCACCGGCACGATGATGGAGGTGATGGTGGAGATGCGCTTGGCACCGCCGAAGATGACGCCAGCGGTCAGCACCACCAACGCCACGCCCACGGCCGCCGCGGCACCATTGGTGGCATAGTTGGGCATGTAGTATTCGAGGGTGGAAGAGGCGTTATAGGCCTGCAAGCCGTTGAAGCCGAAGGCGAAGCACAGGATGAGGGCCGCGGCGAACAAGATGCCCAGCCAACGCTTGCCCAGGCCCTGCTGGATGTAGTAGGCCGGACCGCCGCGGAACTCGCCGTCCTTGCCGCGCACCTTCCAGATCTGGGCCAGCGTGGATTCCACGAAGGCCGATGCAGCGCCGAACAGGGCCATCACCCACATCCAGAACACCGCACCCGGGCCACCGGTGGCGATAGCGGTGGCGATGCCGGCGATGTTGCCAGTGCCCACGCGAGAAGCGGTGGACACCATCAGCGCCTGGAACGATGAGATGGTATGGCCGCCTTTGACATGCTTCTTCTCCAAGAGCTGGGTGAACATATCCTTGATGTAGCGGATCTGCACGCCTTTGGTGCGGATGGTGAAGTACACGCCAGCGAATACGAGCAGGATCACCAATATATAGGTGTACATGAACGAGTCGATCTCGCCAGTGAACGCGACGAGCGTGTCGTTGAAAGCCTCCATAGACCTCCCTTTCCCCTTTTTCCTCTTGTCGTCGGCCGCCCCTTCCTCAGGGTGCGGCCTCGCGCTCCCCCCATCGGGAACGCGATATGTCTCAGCGCGGACTTCCCTCGTCGGGAAGGAAACGCGTTAGGCCTGGAACAGGATGGCGCCGGCCGTCAAGCCGCCGCCGAAGCCGACCAGCAGCACCGGATCGTCCTCTTCGATGCGACCGCTCGCATACGCGTCGGCCAGTGCCATGAGCACGCTGGAGGCGCTCGTGTTGCCCACCTCAGCGATGGAGACCTGGAACAGGTCTTCGGATACGCCCAGCTTCTTGGCCGCATAGCGGATGATGCGCTCGTTAGCCTGATGCGGCACGATGCACTTCACCGCTGAGAGCGGCACATCGGCCCGCTCGCACACCGCCTGGGCCGCCTCGGTCATGGCGGAAGTAGCGAACTTGAACACCGCCTGACCTTGCATGATGATGAACGCGCTCTCCATGGCCTCAAGGACCTCTCCCCCTTGCTGCGCGCGCAGGGCCGCCACCGTCTCGTCAGGAGCATCGATGCGCATGCCCGCGCAGGACAGCTCGCCGCGCGCTGTGGCAGCGGGCGCGAATGGGAAGGTGGACATATCGAAGAAGTTGGGCGTGACCAGCACATCATCCACATCGTCGGTATTCTTGAGGAAGCTGGCCAAGATGCCAGGGTCGTCATCGCGCCATTCCAGCAGCACAGCGCCCGCGCCGTCGCCGAACAGCACGCAGGTGCCCCGATCGGTCCAATCCACCAGGCGCGTCAGCCGCTCGCTGCCCACCACCAGCGCACGCTTCATGGCGTTGCGCGTGCGGCGGCCGCCATCGGCCACGCGACGGCCGTCGAAGGCGGACAGCTCCAACATGCTCGATGCCACGTCCAGACCGTAGATGCAGCCGGCGCACGCGGCGTTCAGGTCGAAGGCCACGGCATTGGGCAGTCCCAAGCGCGCCTTCAGCAGCGCCGCCTGGGAGGGCACCACCATATCAGGGCTTATGGTCATGCAGATGAGCAGGTCGATGCTCGCAGGATCGATGGTCTCGCCATCGAGGCACCAGCCGCCCTCGATGCGGCCGAGAGCCTTCTCCGCCGCTTCGCAGCCCAGATCGGTGGTGGTCTCTTCGATGGCGATGCGACGGTTCTTGATGCCCGTGCGCGTATAGATCCACTCGTCGCTGGTGTCGACGAACTCGGCCAGGTCATCGTTGCTCACCACGCGCTGTGGCAACGCCTTTCCGCATCCGATGATCCTGCTGCCCATGGCCGTGTCTCCTCGCTATGCTCAGGGATATGCTGGGAAAAGATGCCCCAGAGAGCTGCGGTCGAGCGCCGTTCGCGCCCCTGCAGCCTCTGTTGCAAATGTTCTCTATTCTGCAATAATAGCAAATGATCACGCGATCCCATCATCCGACCTCTTGGAAAGGACCCTCTATGGCTACCATCGACATCGTTCGCGAGGTGCTCGTCGACAATCTCGACCTCGACGCCAACGCTATCACCGAGGACGCGACCCTGGATGCTCTGGGCGTCGATTCCCTCGACATGGTCGAGCTCATCTGCGACATCGAAGAGAAGTGCGACGTCGACTTCGGCGAGCCGGAGGGCCTGGCCACCATCGGCGACATCGTCGCCCATATCGACTCGCTGAAATAGCGATCCTCATCGCAGGGGCCTGCGAGACGAGATAGACGAAGCCGTCCTGCTCAAAGGGCGGCTTTTCTTCGTCCATAGCCCATATTCATGGGGCGCAAACCAGTCCGCTTCCTTCATAATATGGGGACATCGAAATCGGAGGGAGAATCACCATCATGAGAACGCGCATCACCGACCTGCTCGGCATCCGCTACCCCATCATCCAAGGCGGCATGGCCCGCATCGCCGACGCTCGCCTGGCCGCAGCGGTCAGCAACGGTGGCGGCCTGGGCATCATCGCCTGCGGGGGTGCCAGCGTCGATTGGGTGGAAGAGCAGGTGAAGCTCGCGCGCTCCCTCACTGACGCGCCCATCGGCTGCAACGTCATGATGATGGACAGGAACGTGCCCGACATCGCGGCGCTGCTGTGCGAGCTGCGCATCGACGTCATCGCTACCGGTGCTGGCTCTCCGGCCGACTACATCGACGCCTGGAAGGAGGCGGGCATCAAGGTGGTGCCCGTGGTCGCTTCCACCGCACTGGCCTCCCGCATGGCGCGCTTGGGCGCCGATGCCGTGGTGGCCGAGGGCACCGAGTCGGGCGGTCACATCGGCGAGCTCACCACCATGGCGCTGGTGCCCGCCGTGTGCGAGACCGTGGACATCCCGGTCATCGCCGCTGGCGGCATCGCTGACGGCCGTGGTATGGTGGCCGCCTTCGCCCTGGGTGCCGAAGGCGTACAGTGCGGCACTCGCTTCCTCACCGTGGAGGAGTGCCCCATCGCCGAGGAGTACAAGCTGAAGGTGCTCGACGCCAAGGATTCCGACACCATCGTCACCGGCCGCGGCACGGGACACCCCGCCCGCATGGTGAAGAACCAGTTCGCCCGCAAGGCGCGCAAGCTAGAGGCGAACGTGGAGGCCAACGGCGAGGAGCTGGAGCAGATGTACCTCGGGGCCCTGCGCCGCGCGGTGTCTGGCGACGTGGACAACGGCACGCTCATGGCCGGCCAGATCATGGCCGTCATACGCGAGCGCAAGACCGCCGCTGACGTCATCGAGGACATGATGCGCGAGGCCGAGGCCCTCGGAGCGCTCGACCTGCAACAGATGGCCGAAGCGAACGCCGCTCGCGCCCGCCAGCTGTAGGGCCAAGACCGCCTTCCGCGACGCAAGCCATCGAGAGGACCGAGGAGGACCATCCCGCCATGACCGCTCTGATGCAACAACAGCAAAACGACGCGCTCGCATTCCTGTGCTCTGGCCAAGGATCGCAGAGACCGGGCATGGGGGCCGACCTGCTCGACATCCCCGAAGCCGCCGCGGTGTTCGCCTGCGCGAGCGACGTGTTCGGTCGCGACATCGCGGCTTTGTGCCGCGCCGAGACCGACGCCGAGGCCGAAGCGCTGAACGACACCCGCAACGCCCAGGCCGCCATCGCCACCCTGTCCATCGCCATCGGCCGCGCGCTCATGGCCCACGGCGTGGTGCCTGCTTCTTTGGTGGGCTTCTCGCTGGGCCAGGTGAGCGCTATCGCTCTTTCTGGGATGCTCTCCGACGAGGACGCGTTCCGGCTCATCGCCGAGCGCTCCCGTATCATGGGAGAGGTGGCCGACGCCCATCCGGGCTGCATGAGCGCATTCCTGAAAGGCACTCCTGCCGAGGTGGAAGCCCTGTGCGCAGAGCTCGCTCAAGGCGATGTGCTGGCACCGGCCAACTACAATTCCGCCGCCCAAACGGTCATAGCCGGCACCGCCGACGCGGTAGCGCGGGCCGAGGAAGCCTGGAAGGAGATGGGCAAGCGCGCAACGCGACTGGCCACCTCCGGTGCGTTCCATAGCCCCTTGATGGCGGCGGCGCGCGAGCCGTTCGCCACGGTGCTCGACAGCCTCGACTTCGCCGAACCGCAGATGACGGTCATCTGCAACACCGATGCCGCCCCGCTCGATGCCGCCACCGTGCGCATGCGACTGGTAGAGCATCTGACCAACCCGGTGCGCTTCCAACAGAGCGTCGAGGTGCTCACCGAGCACGGCGTGACCGACTTCGTCGAGGTGGGCTACGGCAGCGTGCTCGCGAACCTGGTGAAGCGCTGCGCCCCGGAAGCCTCCCGCATCTGCGTGCAGGATCGCACCAGCTACGAGGAGTGCCTCGCGACCTACGGGAAGGCCTGATAAGGCCTTCTTCTCTTCCTGACCCCCGTTCTTCTCACCGACCCCTGAAAGGCGACCCATCCCCATGACCGACACCGACATCACCCGCGCGGCCATCGTCACGGGCTCCTCTCGTGGCATCGGAGCCGCCGTCGCGCGCGCTCTAGCCGAAAGCGGCATGAACGTGGCGCTGAACTGCTCCAGCGAGCGCTCGCTGGCCGAGACCGAGGCGCTGGCCCGTGAACTGGCCGCCGCCCATGGCATACGGGCCCTTGTGGCCGTGGCCAACGTAGCTTCGGCGGAAGAGGCCCAGCAGATGGCCGATACGGCCCTGGAGGCCTTCGGCCGCATCGACGTGCTGGTGAATAACGCCGGCATCACCCGCGACGGCCTGGCCGCGCGCATGAGCTGCGAGGACTTCGACGCCGTCATCGACGTGAACCTGAAGGGTTCCTTCCATTGCGCCAAGGCGGTCATGCGGCCCATGATGAAGCAACGCTACGGCCGCATCATCAACATGAGCAGCGTCTCGGGCGTCTACGGCAATGCCGGTCAGGTGAACTACGCCGCCTCCAAGGCCGGCGTCATCGGCATGACCAAGACCCTGGCCAAAGAGCTCGCCCGCAAGAACATCACCGTGAACACCATCGCGCCCGGCTTCATCGACACCGCCATGACCGCCGCTCTCAGCGACGAACAGCGAGAAGCAGCGGCGGCGCGCATCGGCATGGGACGCCTCGGCGCCCCCGAAGACATCGCCGACCTCGCCCGGTTCCTCGCCTCTGAGGAAGCCGGCTACATCACCGGACAGACCATTTGCGTAGATGGAGGACTGACCCTATGAACGATCCGACCAGCACCCGTCGCGCGGACGGCACCCATCGCGTCGTGATAACCGGCTGCGGCGTGGTCTCGCCCGCTGGCGTGGGCACCGAAGCTCTATGGGACGCATTGCTGAACAAGCGCTGCTGCATCAGCGCCATCGAGCGCTTCGACACCAGCGACCAGGAAGTGCACATCGCCGGTGAGGTGCGCGGCTTCGACGGCACCGAGCATGGCCTCTCCAAGAAGGAGACCCGGCGCTTCGAGCGCTTCGTGCAGTATGCCATCGTGGCTGCCGACGAAGCCATCGCCCAGGCCGGCCTCGACATGGAGCAAGAGGATCCCACCCGCGTGGCCATCAGCTTCGGCAGCGGCATCGGCGGCATCGACGAGCTGGGGCGCGGCTTCAACACCTTGGCCGAGAAGGGTCCCAAACGGGTGAACCCGTTGTTCGTGCCCACCATGATCACCAACATCGCCGCTGGCAACCTCGCCATCCGCTACGGCATGAAGGGCGAATGCATCGACGTGGCCACCGCTTGTGCCACCGGTGCTCACAACATCGGCGGAGCGGTGCGCAGCATCCGTCACGGCTATGCCGACGTGGCGCTGGCCGGTGGTTCGGAAGAGTCCGTCTCAGGCATCTGCATCGCTGGATTCGCGAACCTCGGTGCTCTATCGAAGAGCGAGGATCCCGAAGCGGCCTCTCTTCCCTTCGACGCCCGTCGCGCTGGCTTCGTGGCCGGTGAGGGCGCAGGCGCGGTGATACTGGAATCCCTCGAGCACGCGCTCGCCCGCGGAGCCCATATCATCGCCGAGGTGACCGGTTTCGGCTCTACCGGCGACGCCTATCACATGACCGCTCCGGAGCCGAGCGGCGAAGGCGTAGTGCGCGCCATGCGCCAGGCCCTCGACGAAGGCGGCTTCACCCCTGCCGACATCGGGCACCTCAACGCCCACGGCACCGGCACCCCCGCCAACGACTCCACCGAGTCGCGGGCTCTCCAACAACTGTGCGGCGAGGAAGCGGCCGCTCAGGTGCCCGTGACCTCCATCAAGGGGACCACCGGCCACACTCTCGGCGCTGCCGGTGCCATCGAGGCCATCATCTGCGCCCTTTCCGTGGCCAACCAGTGCGTGCCGCCCACCACGGGCTTCGCCGAGCCGGCCGAGGATTGCCCCGTCACCGTGGTGACCGAGACCTTGAAGGACCGCCCCCAGAAGGTGGCGCTGTCCAACTCCTTGGGCTTCGGCGGCCACAACGCCTGCCTGGCGATCTCTCCTTATGAGGAGTGACCCATGATAAACATCACCTACCCCGCTAACAAAGACCAGATAGAGCACATCCTCCCCCATCGCGATCCCTTCCTGTGGGTGACCCGCGTGCTGGAATGCACGCCAGGCGAGCGCGTGGTGGCCGAGCTGGATGTCGATCCGGACCTGCCGCTCTTCCAGGGGCATTTCCCCGACTATCCGGTGCTGCCAGGCGTCATCCTGATGGAAGCGCTCGCCCAGGCCGCCTCCATCGCCGTGCTGGTGCAGCGCGACGAGGAGAACACCATCGGCTTTCTCACCGGCATCGACGGTGCCAAGTTCCGCCGTCAGGTGCGCCCGGGCGAGACCGTGCGCCTCGAGGGCACCATCGTGAAGGCGAACCGTCGCCTCTGCGTGGCCGAGGTGGCCGCTTACGTAGGCGACGAGGTGTGCGCCACCGCCACTCAGAAATACGTGATGGCCGAAGGAGATGCCGCTTAGGCTGGTTCCTTCCCCTGGAAGGCCCATCGGTTCAGCCATCGAGCTTCGAGCACCCTATGGAAAGGTCGGAACAGGATCATGACCCATACCGAAGGATACGTTGACGTGACCGCCGCCCGTGATGGAGCGGTACCTTCGACCGAGACCGAGAGCACCGCGGAAGCCCGCGAAGAGGGTGTGGCCGTATCGGTGCGGCTCGAATACATCGCCGATGAGCTGACGGCCGCCCTACAGAAGCGCGGAGGTCACAACCGCTCGCTGCCCGGTGCCGAAGACGTCCCCGCAGGGCAGCTTTCTGAACCTGCGAGCATCGACGAGGTCAAACCGGCTCCCAACGCTGTGAGCGTGGGGCTGAAGGGCGTTCAGGACAATGCTCCCGGGTTCTCTCCCCGTCGCTTCGGCCTCGCCTCGCCCGCTGAAGAGGTGCCCGCTGACGCGCCCCGCGTGCTGGTGATGGCCCAAGGCAAGACGGCCAAGCAATCGCTTCCGGTCATCGCGCAGGCGGGCATGCGCACCATCGCGCCGGTCACCGCCGACCGCAAGCTCGACTCGGCGCCGAAGCTGGCCCATGAGATGGTGGATCTGGGCGAGAAGCACAGCCCGGCCCTGTTCGAGAACGCCTTCGCCGTGCTCGAGGCGGCGCGCGCCTGCGAGGCCGACGCCGTGTTCCTGTGCGATGGTGCCGCGAACCTGGCCACCGACGACCGATTCCTGCGCAAGCTGCATCGCCTGGGCATCGCAGCCTTCACCCCCACCGCCCCCGAGATCGCCTTCGGCTGGACCGAATGCGTGCCCTCGGGCGATGGCGAGGAGGACGCGCGCAGCGAGTGGGCCGTCTGCCACCACTGCAAGCTCACCTTCGATCGGCTCGACTTCGTGGAGAGCGGCCATCGCTGCCCCAGCTGCGACGCGCTCACGCGCATGGGCAGCGACGATCGCATCGCGCAGGTGCTGGATGCAGGCTCTTTCCAGGAATGGGACGCCCATATGGACGAGACCGATCCCCTCTCCTTCGAGGGCTATCAGGACAAGATAGCCAGCCTGCGCTCGAAGACGGGACTCGACGAGGCAGTGCGCACCGGGCGCGGCACCATCGGCGGCATGCCCGTGGCCATCGGCATCATGGAGACGAGCTTCCTCATGGGGTCGATGGGAAGCATAGTGGGCGAGAAGGTATCGCGCCTGTTCGACCGCGCCACCGAAGAGGGACTGCCCGTCGTGGTGTTCTGCGCCTCCGGCGGTGCGCGCATGCAAGAGGGCCTCATCTCGCTCATGCAGATGGCCAAGACCTCCTGCGCCGTACAGCGCCATAGCGCAGCCGGCTTGCTCTACGTGGCCGTGATCACCGATCCCACCTTCGGCGGCATCACCGCCTCCTTCGCCACCGAAGGCGACATCATCCTGGCCGAGCCGAAGGCCCTTCTCGGGTTCGCAGGTCAGCGCGTCATCCGCGACACCATCAAACAAGAGCTGCCCGAGGGCTTCCAAACGGCGGAGTTCGCCTTAGAGCACGGCCTGATCGACCGCATCGTGGAGCGCGAGTCCATGCGCGACGAGCTGGGGCGCATCCTCGCTCTGCATGACCCCGAGGCTGCTCTTCACTCCCCCTACGGCGCTCAGTTCGCCGACGCCTACACAGAAGCGGGCACGGTCACGGTCAGCGACGTTGCCAAACGCGGCGAGCGCCGCCTCGACTTCGCGTCCAAGATCCCCTTCGTGAACCGCTTCGTGCAGCCGGGCGACCCGGTGAAGCAGCTGGAGCGCCATGCGGCCCGCGAGCTGCGCCGCTCCGGCATCTCCCAGACCACCACGCCGGGCAGCGCTTGGGAGAGCGTGCAGATGGCTCGCAACGTGCACCGGCCCACCTCCCTTAAGTACCTCGACGCCCTGGTGGACGGCTTCATCGAGCTCCATGGCGACCGCGCCTTCGGCGACGATGGCGCCATCGTGGGCGGCATCGGCTGGGTGGACGGTCGGCCGGTCACCATCATCGCCCAAGAGAAGGGCGCCGACCTCAACGAGCGCATCCGTCGCAACTTCGGCTGTCCCCAGCCGGAAGGCTATCGCAAGGGCATCCGCCTGATGCAACAAGCCGAGAAGTTCGGACGCCCCATCGTGTGCCTCGTGGACACCCAAGGCGCGTTCTGCGGCACCGAGGCCGAAGAACGCGGCCAGGGCAACGCCATCGCCGACTCTCTGACCTGCATGGCATCGTTGCACGTGCCCGTCGTGAGCGTGCTGGTAGGCGAAGGCGGCAGCGGCGGTGCCCTAGCGCTGGCCATGGGCAACCGCGTTGCCATGCAGGAGCACGCCGTCTACTCGGTGCTTTCGCCAGAAGGCTTCGCCTCCATCCTGTGGAAGGATCGCAGCCGTGCGCCCGAAGCAGCCGAGGCCATGCGGATGAGCGCCGAGGACGTCCATCGCATGGGCGTGATCGACGATATCCTGTTCGAGGGAGAGAGCGGTGCCCACGAAGAGCCCGAAGGGGCTATCCGCAACGTGACCGAGTACGTGAACCGCACCCTGCGCGAGCTGCGCGCGCTCTCGGGCGAGGAGCTCTACCGCCAGCGCCACGAGAGGTTCGCTCGGTTCTAGGTTCTAGGTTCTAGGTTCTAGGTTCTAGGTTCTAGGCACCAGTGAAGGTGGGCACCACGAACAGCAAGACGAGCGCCACCGCCAGCGAGATAGCGCCGAGAACGACGAGCGCCTTCACTTGAAAGGGCACTATGCTCTTACGACTGAGCTCGCGATTGACGATGGTCGGTTTGCCGCGACGAGTGGTGGGCGCCCCCATGAAGCGGTGCTTGCTCCCCGTCTCCGGCGTGCCTTCGAAGCCTTGCCCGGCTCGTGAATGCCAGCGCATGTTCGAATCCACCGAGTCGATGTCGGGCTGATGCCGATCGCGCTCGTCGATGGTGTAGCCCACTAGCATCTGATGCTCGTTGAAGGCCCGTGAGTCGATGGAGCCGCGACCGTCTATGACCTCACGATTGCCTACGCGCCCGTATTGGGCGCGCATGAGCGGGTCGCGCGTGGCCCGCTGGTATTCATAGTTCTCTTGCCAGGTCCGAGTGCGCTCCTGGCTCTCTTGGGAGGATAGCGGGGTCGCGGCGCGTTCGCGGCGATCAGCCAGCTGCGCTCGAGCCTGCTGCTGGGCCACCCGCTGGCGCGATAGCACTTCATCCTGCTCCATCTTGCGCTCGAAAGCGCGCTGATCCTGTTGACGGGCCAGAAGCTCCGCCCGCTGAGCCGCCCGAGCAGCCGCTCGGGTCGTGTTCTGAAGATACTCCGCCGAAGCGTTCTGTGAACGCGTCCGAGCATCCTGTGCCCGCTGGACATCCTCGGCCGCATAGGCCTGCAGGATGCTGTCCCGGGAAGGCCGTGTGGTCACCTTGCCCCGCGAGCCGCCTACGACCGCCTCCCGCACCATCACGCGATCGCGCCGCTGCGCATCTTCTGGAATCTCAGCCATGGAACCCGATCCTTATCGGCACCCTTACATTGCGACCATTCTACCAAACATCCTGCTGTCCCATTGACCACTTCCTCGAGCCAAGGAGCCGTCTCGCGAATGCGACCCCCCTCCTCCAACAAGAGCGTTACCATACCGTAAGGTTCTCATATACCCCCAGGGGGTATATGATATGATGATACGGAATGAAAGGAGTCGAGCATGGATGACGGTAAGGCTGTTCGGCGCTATAAGGCGACCCCCCGAGACGAAGAGCTGCAACGAGATGTGACCCGACGGCTCAATCGGGCCATCGGGCAGCTGAACGGCGTGAGAGACATGATCGAACAGGGCCGCTACTGCGGAGATGTGCTCACGCAACTGGCAGCAGCCCAGAGCGCCGTGCGGCGCGTATCCGAGCTGGTGCTGCACGATCATATGCGCACCTGTGTGGCTCAGCAGCTTCGCCAAGGTAACGACGATGTGGTGGACGAGGTCATCGACCTCATGCGCCGCTTCTCATAGGAAGGCAGGACCCTACCATGGAACAGACCGTGCGCCTTGCTATCGACGGCATGCACTGCGCTAACTGTGCGGCGAACATCGAGAAGCATTATCGGAACACGCCGGGAGTGACCGACGTTGCGGTGAACCTCGCCAACAACACCGGCCGCGTCACCTTCGATGCTGAACAGGCCACCGTGGACGATATGCTGCGCGTCTTCGATGATCTCTCGTTCACAGCCGAGATCATCCCCGATGATGCGCCTTTGGTGGACGAGGAACGTCGCGCGAAGGAGGCAGCTCGTGCACGCCACGACCGCTCCGTGTTCATCGCGGCTACTGCGCTCACGGTGCTCATCGTCGCCATCGGCATGATTCCCGGCTGGCACATGGCCGTGGGCGAATGGCTGGCAGCCTTCTTCGCTAACGGCGAACCTACCCACGTTCAAGCCATGTTCGCCGGCAACCTCGCATTGCTCGCGCTCACCATACCCGTACAATTCGGCTGCGGTGCCCGCTTCTACCGAGGCGCCTGGGGCTCGCTGCGCAGCGGCAGCGCCAACATGGACGTGCTGGTGGCCTTGGGTACCTCCATCGCTTTTCTGTTCTCGCTCTGGATCACGTTCCTGCCGGTGATGACCGGAGAGTGGACCGATGCGGAGGTGGCCTTGTCCATCAACGACGGCATGCCCTACTTCGAGACATGCGCGATGCTGATCACCTTCGTGCTGCTGGGAAAGATGCTGGAAGCGCGGGCCAAAGGCGCTACCAACCAAGCCATCGAGGCGCTCATGAACCTGACGCCGCCCACCGCTCATGTGCTGCGCGAAGGCATGGAGATGGAGGTGCCCCTCGCCCAGGTGATGGCCGGCGATATGGTGCTCGTACGACCCGGCGAGAAGATGCCGGTGGACGGCACGGTGATGGAAGGTGCGACGGAAGCGGACGAGTCGATGCTCACCGGAGAAGCGCTGCCCGTGACGAAGGGCCCTGGCGATACGGTCACCTGCGGCACACAGAACACCACCGGTGCGATCATCGTGCGAGCCCAGCGCGTGGGCGCTGATTCCACCTTGGCCCGCATCGTGCGGGCGGTAGAAGAAGCCCAAGGTTCCAAAGCACCGGTGCAGCGCATCGCCGATCGCATCGCTTCCATCTTCGTGCCAGCCATCCTGCTCATCGCGGCTGCGACGTTCTGTGCCTGGTTCTTCTTCGTGCCGCCCCAAGGCGACGACGCCTCGCTCGCCCGAGCGCTCATGCCGGCCATCGCCGTCATCTGCGTCGCATGCCCCTGCGCCCTCGGCCTGGCAACGCCCACAGCGCTCATGGTGGGTATGGGAAAGGGCGCGCAGTTGGGCGTGCTCATAAAGGACGGTGAGGTGCTCGAGCGCCTGAGCGGGCTGCAGGCTGCCGTGTTCGATAAGACGGGCACCCTCACCGAGGGTCATCCAGTGGTGGTAAAAAGCGATGTTCCTGCCGAGGCGCTCAGGCTCGCTGCCGCATTGGAGGAGAAGAGCGAGCACCCCTTGGCCCGCGCTGTCGTGACCTATGCCCAGCGTGCAGCGGTGGTCGCCGATGGAGACCAGGTCGTGGAGGTCGAAAGGTTCGAGGCTCTTCCCGGCCAAGGGGTGCGAGGAGCGGTGGAAGGACATGAGGTGTTCGTGGGAGCGTCCACAGCTGAAGACGATGCCGCCCAAGGCTCTCAGATCTTCATCGATGGGCTACGGGCAGGCTCTCTCGTCTTCCGTGACGAGCCACGACCCGACGCTGCCCGCGTGATACGACAGCTCCGCGACGATCATGCCGTCAGCTCCTTCATGGTGACCGGCGACGCAGCTGCCCCCGCCCATGAGGTGGCTCAAGAGGTGGGCATCTCACCGGATCGCGTGTTCGCTGGCATCAAGCCGCTCGAGAAAGCGGCCATCGTGGAGAAACTGCGCGGCGGCGCGGAAGAGCCTGTCATCACCGCTTTCATAGGCGATGGCATCAACGATGCGCCGGCGTTGGCCGCAGCCGATGTGGGCGTAGCCATGGCCGCTGGTACCGACGTGGCTCTCGATGCTGGCTCGGTGGTGCTGATGCGAGATCGCTTGGGCGACCTCATCACCGCTCTACGCCTGTCCCAAGCCACCCTGCGCAAGATAAAGCAGAACCTGTTCTGGGCGCTCGTGTACAACTGCATCATGATCCCGCTGGCCGCAGTGGGCATCCTCGCCCCCGCCTTGGCCGGTGCGGCGATGGCGCTCTCCAGCGTGAGCGTGGTAGGGAATTCACTGTTGCTCAAGCGCTTCAAAGCCAACGAGGAGTGAGTCGACGAACCGCGTGCTCCCGCAGAAACGTCCGCTTTCTCAGAAGTTGATAGGCACGATGCTCACCAGCGCGAACCAAAGGGGCGGCACGAACAGGGCCGGCAGCAGGTTCATCACCGGCACTTCCTTTATCTTCAGGATGCCAAGGCCCGATGCCAAGATGAGGAAGCCGCCCACGATGGTTATCTCAGCCATGAGCTCTGCCGTCAGCAACGGAGCCAGCTGATTCGCAAGAAGGAAGATGGCACCCTGCCAGCAGAACAGGACCACGGCCGCTAAAGCGATGCCGAAGCCGAACGAGGATGCCAGCACCATCGACGTCACCAGATCGAGCATGGCATTGGTGAACAGATAGGTCTCATCGCCGTACAGGGCGCTGTTCATGGGACCCAAGATGGAAAGGGTACCGAAGCAGAACAGCATGATGGCCGTAGAGAGCCCTTGAGCGAGGCTGCCGCCATCCTTCGATCGCTTCGAGACGCAGCGGTCGAAGCGGCCAGCGATGTCGAGACCGGTGCCCACTACCCCGCCGATGGCCAGGCTCGCTATGAAGAGGACCGGATAGGTGCTGTCTCCCATGCCCACCACGATGGCGTTCACGCCGATGCCCACCGCGGCCAAGCCCATGGCGCAGAACAGCACCTCCTGATAGCGCTCTCCCAAGCCTCTCTTCGCCACGCTCCCCACAGCCGAGCCGATGACGATCGCCACGGTGTTCGCGATGGTCCCTATCATCGCCTTCCTTCCCCCTTCGCTCTCCACGACCGCAGGGCCGCAAATTCAGCGACCCTGCGAAAGGTCATGAACGCCCTTTTCTCGATTCAGCGCCTCGAATTGCCGCGCCGGTATAAGATCACGCCGATCAAGCCCAACACCAGACCGGTCATAGCCAAGACAGCCGACAGAGCGACAAGATCGTCGCCCGTAGCGGTCAGCGCGGTGCCGTTGGCGTTACCGACAGCAGTAGCCTTCGCGCCGTTCCCTCCCGAAGCGCCACCAGCGGTACCGGTGCCCGCGGTGCCTCCGTTGCTAGAGCCGTTCGAGCCAGCACCACCCGTGGCCCCGCCGCCGAGCGTGCCCGAACCGCCGGAGGTGTTACCGCCAGGAATGCCAGAACCCATATCGTTTTTGCCATTGCCGGAACCGGAGCTAGAGCCGTTCGGACCACCACCGGAACCACCGGGGCCATCGCCGCCGGGCCTTTGGTCGTCGTTGTTGCCAGGCTCGTCATCCCCGTTGCCACCGGGGCCGTCATCTCCATCCCCGTCGCCATCCCCGCCAGGGTTATCACCGTCACCGTCACCACCGGGACTGTTGTCTCCGTCGCCGCCGGGGTCACCATCCCCATTGCCGTCACCGTCCCCATCGGGATCGTTGTCGCCATCACCGCCAGGGTTATCATCTCCATCGCCATCCCCACCGGGGTTATCATCTCCATCACCATCCCCACCGGGCGGCGTCTCATCATCCACCGGGACCACTTCCAACGTATAGCGCTTCTCATGGGAAGGATCGGCGATGCTGCGCAGCACGATGTCCCATATATCTGAGCTCGTATCCGTTGCCGCGAAGAACGCCAGCACATGCTCGAAGAGCCCCCGCTCGCGCTTCTCGATGGAATGGACCTCCACCCCGGTCGGCACCGTAACATGCAGATCCTCCGGCTTGGTGGGCATGTTGGCCCGCGGCACCTCGATGCGGCCATAGCCGCTCTCATCCCATGTCACCGACGTTTCAGCCACGCCTTCCAACACGATGGAGACTATCTTCAGTTCCGGCTCTTCCGGACCAGGACCAGGACCAGGGTCGGGAGGTGCTACGCTCCGCTCCTCCCACTTCGCATAGAACGTCTTGTCCCCGGTCCCTCCCGTATGGATAGCGGTCACCTGCGCCCCATCGAGCACAGAGGTATCGTACCAACCCTTGAACTCATAGCCTTCGCGCACGATAGAGGTGGCAGCAGGCAGCATCACCAAAGGAGACTCGATCGTGTAGCTTCGAGGAGCGCTATAGCCAGCCACCCACGTGCCATCGTTCAGCTCATAGGCGATCTTGTATTCCACCGGTGACCACTTCGCGTAGAGCTCTATGACGCCGCGCACCAACCTTACGCTCTCGATCGCCTCACCGCTCAGGGTCGCCTCCTGGTACCAGCCATCGAAGGTGTAGCCCGTCCGCGCGATGAGCGTCGCATCGGGCAACCTCACCTCGTCTCCTTCAGACACCCCATCGGTATCGAAATCGAAGACGCTCGTGAGCTCCCCGACGAACGAACCGCCGTTGCCGTGGTACGACAGCACGCATGCATTCCCGGCCCATTTTGCGTAGAACGTGACGTCGCCGTACCCCTCAGCCGGTATCTCGGTCACCGAGCTTCCCGTCAGGTCAGCATTGTCGTACCACCCAGCGAACACGTGCCCTTCCCACGCCATGACGCTAGCGTCAGGTAAGCGGAACGCGGGCCCGGTAGTGTAGCTGAGGAAGCCATCAAGATCTATGGCAGGAGGGACATCACCCTTATCGTCTTTACCAAGATCATAGCTGATCGTATAGGTATAGGGCTTCCATTGCGCCCAGAACCGCTTGTCGCCCATCTCTCCTGCCGGGATGGTCTTCACCGGAGAGCCCGTGAACGCGTCGTTATCGTACCAGCCGCCGAACTCATAGCCATTGCGCTCCATCTCGGGCAGTTGCACCTCTATGCCGTACTGATAGCTGACGATATCCGACTCGCCCACCAGCGGCTTGCCTTGATTCATGACCAGCACCACGTCGTAGATGTCCGCCGTCCACTTGGCCCACAGCTCCTTGTCGCCCGTATCGCTAGAGGATATAGCGCTCAACGGAGCACCCATGCATGCTTGGTCTTCATACCAACCACGGAAGGTATGCCCCTCCCGCGTGATGACACCAGCCCCAGGAAGAGCCGCGCCCACTCCAGCCTCGTAGGTGAACACGGCATCCATGCCCTCCGGCAAAAGACCGTCTTGCACATGCAGGATCACCGTATAGGTGACAGCCTCCCACTTCGCCCACAGCTCTTTGTCGCCGAAATCGCTCGGCGAGATGGCCTCTATCGCGGATCCGATGCATTCAGCGTTGTCGTACCATCCAGCGAAGGCACGATAGGGATGCACCGGGACGGGCAGCATCGCACCGACACCGGCCATATAGCGGCTCACCTCATCGCCCGGATCCCGGAACGAACCACCTTCGAGATGCAGCTTCACGTCGTAGGCATTGGCGTCCCACCGAGCGAAGAACGTCTTGGGCTCGGCGGTCCCCGCTACGACCTCCGTAACGGGCGAGCCGCTGAAGTCGGGTTCGGCATACCAGCCGCGGAAGGTGTAGCCGCTCCGCGAGATGTCATCGGCCGTAGGCAGTCGGAGACCTTGCTGCTTATCGAAGGCCTGAGGAGGCGCATAGCCTTCAGCCCATTCGCCGCCATTGCGATCGAGCACCAGCGGGAAGACGAACGCCGAGGGATCGTAGGGAGCCACTTCGACTTGCACGGCATAGGAAGCGAAGGAGTGGTCGGTGGCCGCGATGCGAACCTCGTACTCCCCTGGCTCTACCGGCGTCACGGCTGCGGTGATGGGCGTCCAACCGCTGCTGCCGCTCTGCTCCACCGCCACCGCGTTCTCGGCGATAGCCGGACGATACTCAAGCTCAGAAGCATCGTAGATGCCGATGGAGGCGAAGTGGATAGCCCCCATGCCGTCTGCGCCGGCCTGAACGCCATGGACACGGTCGGCGCAATCCATCTTCGGCCGTGGCGATATCTCGATCGACTTCTCGAAACTGTAAGGTTTGCCCGAATCGCGCACATCGTAATACAAGCTCACCGAGCGCGTGCCTTTCAGCGCGGTCTCCTCATTCTCGAACCTCTCATACTCGATCACCTCGGAAAGATCGATGCTGTCGGGTTCCTCGGTGATCGAGCTGAACTTCGTAGGAGGCAACGACGAGAAGATCGGGTTCTGCCAGTCACCCTTGCTTATGTTGTGACCTGCATCATCCTTGAGAGCTCGATACGGCAGGTTATGGATGCGCACTTTCGTTCGATCGAAGCTGGAGCCCCAGAACAAGAGCTTCTCGCTCTTGTAGTCCAGCTTGAAGTCCATGTCATAATCGAAGAAGGTCTCTTTGTCCCCCTCGAACCTCAGGACAGGATGCCCCACCTTGATGGTGGGGTCGAACTCCCATATCTGATCGCTGAATCCCCACCGCTCATAGGTCGCCTTAGCGCGCAGATACGGAAAAGAATAGATGCCCGGCAGCGAAGATCCCTGTTCGTCGCGAGCGACCACGTATATGGTGCTCCGCGCATAGGAAACATCTGCGGTCTCATCTTGCGTCAAGGTGCGTCCGAACTTGAAAGCGGTGTCCTCGTAACAATTCTGAAAGGCGCTTGCCGCTTCTTTGACCGTATAGCCCGCCAAGCGCCAACCAGTGTTAGCGGGAAACTCGAAATCGCTCTGCCTCGGCGTGGGCTTCCCGAGCCCGATGCAGTTGGATATCCGGGTGCTCTCGGCGTCATACTCCCCTCGATGATCAACGTCGATGTCGCCGAGCAGCACGCCGACCTTCGACGCCACGCTATTGACGCCGATGCCCAGATCGACCTTCGAGATACAGCGGTTCAACTGAGCTGAACCTGCGATAGCTCCGAGAACGCCACCGCATCTGGCCCCATAGGTGGCGAGGCTGCCCTGTACGTAGATGTCCTCCATGGAGCCGTTGAGCATCCATCCGGTGATGAAGCCTCCCCAACCGCTCTGTGCGCTCACCGCAGCGGTCCCGCACGTCATCTTACCGTTCGTCACCTGGATCCGCTCGAATCGCGACCCTTGAGCAGTCACGCCGCTCACGCCCATCCATCCGTCATCGCCCGACACGAAACCGATACGCGCTTTGCCTCGCAGCTCTACCTTATCGAAGAAGAGGTCCGAGAACTTCGACTTGAGAGAGCGGCTCGCGAGGATGCCAAGTTGTTGGCTGCTCGCAGCATCTCTGAGGTTGCTGCATTCCCGGATGGTCAGGCCGCTGATCTGGGCGTTATATACGTTAGCGAACAACGATGCTCCGGTAAGGCCCGTTATCACATGGCCATTGCCTTCGAACACCTTAGGATCCGTCACGGTCCCGCTCATGGCCTGCGAGACCACCGCATCCGCCTTCGCCTCAGCCGCCTCGTTCGCAGCTGACCATTCCGTGAAGTCGAGGTCGGCCATGAGGTGGAACTTATCCACGCCGATCTTGAGATCGTCAGAGATGCCCACAAAGTCCTCGACATCGTATATCTTGCGCTCGAAACGCTGATAGCTGATGTTGTCCAGCTCGCTGTTGACGATGCTAGCCGAGATGCGATCGGTCGGGACGCCACAGAGCGTTAGGTCTTTGATGTAGCCATGCTTCACACCAGTGAACAGGTTCGGAAGTATCGTCTCTGCGGAGGAGATGGCGTGTCCCTGTCCATCGAGCTTTCCCATGAAGACGCAATCGACCAGGCCTTTGGTCCCTTCCATCAGGACGCCGCTAGCGTCTATGTCGTTGTCGAGCACGTAGTTGCCATATGGATCCTCTGCGATGGCCCGCAGATCGGCCAAAGTGCTGATATGCTTCACCGGCGCATGATCGTCATAGATGCCGTAACGGAAATCGTTCGTGATGCGCTTCATCATATAGAGCATGCGCACGCGCAACGAGTTCATCTGCGTGAGGTTGCGGTCCCTCTTCTCCGCATCGGCTCGCAACGCCATCTCGAACTTGTCCACGAGCTCGTCGAAGCCGATATAGGAAAGACCGCTCTTGTTAGCCTCGATGGCCGACCATTTGGCCATCTGCCATTCTTTGAACGAAGAATAGCCCGTTATGGCCTTGAGCTTCGCAAGGTCGCCGCCGCCGCTGCGCGCGAAGTTGGCCCACGCATCGTAACCGTCACTACCGAACATGCGGTAGCATTGCAGCTTGAAGGAGCGAGAGTCGGGCCGATTGCCGTTGCAATGCACCGGGAACCACCATACGCCGGTCAGATCGGTGCTGACGTAGTTGGCCCAAAGCCAGGTCGCGTTATTCGTCTCCCCAAGGCCGGGGAACAGGAAGATCTGGTTGTCGTACACTTCTTCTGGCGTCTCGAACTTGCGCGTGCCATCCACGAACGCCGCCGAGTTCACCGGCGTGGTCGCATCGGTGCCGTCGTAGTTGTCGAGCACCTTCTTGCGCGACCACAAGATCGTGGCGGTAGAACCCGTATCGAGCGCGCTCGAACCGTTCTGGCCGTCGAACCATGCCTGAGAGGCCACCGCGGTCTGTTCATCCTTGTCCAGCTCGAGGAACGCTTTGAGGGCTGCGTAATCCAGCACGTCCAACGTATCATAGAGCTTGCTGTAGTAATCGTTCACCTTCTCCTTCGATTGGATGCGCTCCCGCGTCACGTTCGTCGTCATGTCCGTGGAGAGGCTGTAATCGTAGGTCAGGTTCATGGTGTAGGACATCCGGCCGTGGGACTGCGTGAGGAAGCCATCGGTATAGTCCTCGGTGTTGTCCCCGCCACGACGATCGCCGTTGAGGAACACGTCATTATCGATCGCGTGAGCCATCTCATGGGACCAGTAGTAATTCCATGCACACCCAAGCGATGTGTAGGCCAGAAAATGGATGCGCTTCTTGGTGAGCGACGAATTCAGCGTCATGGCCGCAGCGCCCTGACCTGCCGAGATGTAATAGCCGATGGGATCGGTGAAGCCCTTATGATAGGGATCCTCGGTGAGCTTCTTGCCCCAGTAGTTCTCTCGTTCCAACCATGAAGTACCGCCGTCGATCCGAGACGCCTTCTGATCGCACCCGATGGCGCAGACCCTATTCGCTCGCTCCATGCCCACGATGGATGCTACGCTCGCGCTGTAGCGCGACGCTGGCACGAAGATGTTGTCCAAGCGGGTCTTGTAAGATGCGCGATGGGCTTCATCAAGCGGAACGTTCGTCTCGTAGATGCCGGTCGAGCCCGTGGCGATGAGCATAGCGGTCGACGCGAAATACTGCGACCCGGGCTTCAACGTCAGCCACAGCGGCAGGCAATCCGGATAGCGCTTGACCTGGTCCCAGCCGCGCCAGGTCAGCTGATCAGGATCGACCACGCCCTCCACGGCAGGCGGCTCGTATTCATGATAGAACGCGATGGTGCTCATGTAGTCGGCGAACCAATCAGCTACGTTGGTGTAGTTCGTCGTGCGAGCAACGAGGCGCTCGATGAGCGCCGTGATGCTGCTCACGCCGGTATAGGGCTGCAACATGGTCACGAACATCCCGCTGGATAGCTTATCCACTGCAGCGAGAGTGTACATGGAGGAGGATCTGACCATAGGGGTCATGTTGACCAGAGAGCAACCCGACCGGAGAACGCCGCCTCGAAACGCCATGATGAGGAACGCATTAGCATCGTTGTGGAACCCTTCTTCTTCGCTCCCGCCGAAGTTGAAATCGAAGAAGCGATCGTAGTAGGTATAGAGCATCAGCAGATTGAAGAGCTGCACCTCAGGGGCCGTCGCGCCCCAATCGGTCGAGGGCATGGCCGTCTCGGCAGTGCTCATCACGTCTTGCCACACGCGGCAATCGGTGTAGACCGCGCTCCAGGCATCGATGTTAGAGACCAGATCAGCAGCAACCCTTTCAGCCTTACCACGAATATCGACATCGTAGTGGTCACGCACGACGCGCTGCACCTTCGCACGGGAATCCTTGTTGAACGTGCCGAAGTAGCTGTCCCAGCTCTTCGATCGGATGAAGCTGGAGATGCGATCGATCCCCGTCCGCGACTCTTCTCCCAGCACCCAGAAATCTGGTTGGTAGAGCAGACCGGAGCCCTTCGTCACGTAGGTGGCCGCCAACGAATGAGTGCCGAGATGGTCCACCTCTAACGCTTCGAAGGTGCCATCCGAGAAGCACACCATGGCCCGCGTAACTGCCGTCTCCTCCCCCTCCATCAGGCTCACGCGCATGCCGTCCCCTTCGCGGACGGGCCACAGCTCTTGGATGGCCTTGGTGGCAAGTGCGCTTCCCGCCACCATGGCATTGCCCGACATCACGATGTCTGCATAGGGTGCGAAAGGAGCTAATCGATAGGCGTTCAGATATGCTCGATCCCGAGAAGCATCATAGCCGGGCACCGTTGCCAGCTTCGCCAAGACGGTGCTCTCGCTCGCCCCCGGTTGACCAGCGACCACGTTCACATAACCATCGGAGCCCACCCCGGTGGTGAAGAAGATCTCAGAGGTCCTCTCCGCCTCGCCCAGAGAGGTCGGCATCTTCAGGGTGATATAGCCTTTACCGTCCGCGTAGCGGGCCGAGACCACCGGAGCATAGAACGCCGGCATGTTGTAGGATCGTACGAAAACGGTGTATCGAGAAGGATTCTTGGCCACATCGCTGAAGAAGAAATCATGGGTCTTCAAGAAGCCGGACTGATTGTAGAGAGCAACGGATTTGACGTCTTTCAGCTCGATGTCGGTCGAATAGCTGCGTGCGCTCGGAGCCGCATCTCTTTCGATGGTGGGCAACGCAGACCATAGCGCATCGAGGGCCGATGCGAAGGATCGCAAAGGCCGCGGTCCTGCCGCAGGCTCGGCCGCCAGCGCCGGATCGCCATCGAGAGCCGCCTCGGCTTCGGCGGCCTTACGGGCTATCTCGTCCACCATCTCCTCAGTGAAAGGCTCCACCTCCGCAGACGCTGCAGCGCTTCGCTGATCAGCCTCCTGCTCCTTGCGCTGCTCTTCAGCCAGCACATCATCGTAGCTATCGAGATGATTGCCGCACCGGCTCTCCACCTCTTGAGCAGCCGACGAGAGAGCATCAGCCGAAGGAGCATCTTCCAGATAAGACCCGGTGAGCGAATCCACGACGAACTCGTTTTGCAGATCAGCATCGGTCAAGGTGCCATCCGCCAGATACCTCTCGAGAATAGCCTTCGCCTGCTCTTCGGTCGCCGGAGCAACGAGCTGGCCCTCAGAGGCGGGAACAGGGGTCTGCGCCCCAGAGGCGTCCACCACGGTGCCATCAAGGGGCACGTCCAGATCTATCCGCCCGATACCGTCTGTCGCATAGGACGGGCCGGCCATGGTCTCGGTGGCGCCATCAGGCTCGGCATAGGCCGGAGCAAGGTCGGAAAGGGAAAGAGCGGGCATCACCAACGCGACAACGACCAAGACGGACAAGATGACGCGCCCTTTGATTCGCAGCGTTTCTCGTATGGTTTCGAGCACCTTGGCCATCCTCCTCATCGCGCGACGGGGCAAGAGAATACAGTCGTGCTCATTATACCGAGGGAGGTAACGATCCATCAACGAAATCCCCCGTTAAGAAGCACTTTCCACACCTCCCTCCTTCCACCCATCCCCTATAACGGCCCGCTAGTCTCGACCGACGACATACCCCCGCCCGAACACCCCGAAAAACCCTTCACAGCGTCTCCATATTCCAAGGCGCCATCAGGGAGAGACGCCGAAAGAGAAGCGAGGAGGTCTCGAGCGGTGAGCTCGCCTTGCGCCGCCTCGTCTCCTTGACGCGCTCGACAAGCTTTCATCCTCGGGATGTTTAGGGTATAATCCTTCTGCTCTGCGGGCGTAGTTCAATGGTAGAACCCGAGCCTTCCAAGCTCGTGACGCGGGTTCGATTCCCGTCGCCCGCTCCATCAGAGATCCTTCGAGAGCCGTCTCCATCAGGGGCGGCTTTCGCATTCTTCCGGCGCATAAGAATGGGTCGCGCGATATGCGCGACCCATTGCGGTCTTGCCTGTGGAAGATAGGAGCTACATGGTAGGTTCCATCTCCCAGCTCTTCGAGCCGCCGGCGGCCTCGGCATCAGGATCGTCATCGTCGTTCTTCGGCATCTTCCAATCGGCCGAATCATCAGGACGCGGTGCCATGTCGGCCTCCACGCCGTTGGCCTCCTTCAAGCGCGTGAAGTAGCTGCGCGTCTCTTTCACCACCAGGCCCGACAGCGCGATCAGGGCTACCATGTTGGGCAGCGCCATGCAGGCGTTGAAGATGTCAGCGATGGTCCACACGGCTGAAACGGTCATGTAGGGACCGATGAACACCGCAGCGATGTACAGCCAGCGATAGACCTTCACCGCACGGCGGGAACCGTTGCTGAAGTACTCCAAGCAGCGCTCGCCGTAGTAGTCCCACCCGAGGATGGTGGTGAAGCCGAACAGGGCCAGACACGCCATCATGATGAACGAGACCACCTGACCGTCGATGAACGGCAGACCCGACTGGAACGCCGCCGTGGTGACGCCCGCGCCTTCGAGGCCGGGCACCTGGTAGGCACCGGTCATGACGATGGCCAGACCGGTCATGGAGCACACCACGATGGTATCGAGGAACGTGCCGGTCATGGAGATGAGGCCCTGGCGCACCGGCTCGTTGGTCTTCGCGGCCGCAGCGGCGATGGGAGCCGAGCCAAGACCGGCCTCGTTGGAGAAGATGCCACGGGCCACGCCCTTCTGCATGGCCACGATGATGGCACCGAGCATGCCGCCAGCCGCTGCCTGCAGGCCGAAGGCGCTCTGCACGATGGTCAGCAGCGCATCAGGCAGCTTCGAGATGTTCGCCCCGATCAGGATGAGCGAGAACACCACGTACACAACCACCATGGCCGGGATGACCTTCTCCGACACGCTGGCGATGCGGCGAAGGCCACCGATGACCACCAGGCCCACCAGCACGGCCAGCAGCAGCGAGCCGATCACGGTGGCCCAGGAGTAATCCATGCCGAACAGCGACACTGTGGCCGCCTTCTCAGGATCGAAGAAGCCGGTGATGGCGCTGGAGATGGAGTTCACCTGCGTGAACGTGCCGATGCCCATGAGGCCCACGCACATGCCGAAGAACGCGAACAGCTTGGCCAGCCAACGCCAGTTGCGGCCCATGCCGCGTTCGATGTAATAGAACGGGCCGCCCAGCACATGTCCGTCCTTGCGCACGGTGCGGTACTTCACGGCCAGAACGCCCTCGGAATACTTCGTGGCCATGCCGAACAGCGCGGCGATCCACATCCAGAACAGCGCGCCTGGGCCGCCAGCCACCACGGCGGTGGCCACGCCCACGATATTACCGGTGCCGATGGTGGCCGACAGAGCCGTGCACAGCGCCGCGAAGCTGCTGACCTCGCCCTTGCCGCCCTTCTCGTTCTTCACCATGTAGCGCAGCGCGCGCCCGAGCTGCGAGAACTGCAATCCCTTCAAACGACACGTCAGCAGAAGGCCGCCCACCAAGATGAGCGCCATCAACGGAACGCCCCAGATCCAATCGTCTATGACGCCAAGGATAGAATCTATCGCTTCCATACCCTCTCTTCTCCCCTTCTCCTTCGTAGACCAGCTTCGCGCTCCTTGAACCTCCCGCACGACGATGGCATGAGGCCCGCCCTCGAAGCGAAGATGCTCGCGAGACCCACGGGAAAAGAGATAGATAGGGAGAATAGCGGCCGCCAGAGACGGCGGGCGCTCATTCACGCTATCTCTGTCCTTTCGCCTGAGAGTTTCAGCGACGGAGAAGGACCGCTCCTTTGAGTCGCACAGAACGGACCGGTCTCGTCGCTTTGCACCTTCGGCACCCGCATCCGCTTCGCGGTCGGGATTCTCCAGAGGCCCCATCCACGCCCTGTCTCTCCAGCGATCCAGAGCGCTTCTCATGAGGTAAAGCGCTATTAGCGGCAGCTATTATACCGCCGAGGCTGCTTCGTGCAAGCACGAATGCGGCAACGATGCGAGCAGCGGCCGTATCGCCGCGCGTTAGGCGCTCAGCAGCTCCTTCAAAGCCCGCAGCGCATCACCGCGATGGGAGATGGCGCTCTTGGTCTGCTGGTCCACTTCGGCCAGGGTGCGAGCGCCCTCGTAGGCATCGGGAAGGAACAGCGGGTCGTAACCGAAGCCCTCGGTGCCGCGCGGCTCACGGCCTATGCGCCCCTCGATGGTTCCTCGCGCGACGGTCTCAACACCCTCCTCGTCGAGGAACACCAGCGTGCACACGAAGCGGGCGGTACGCTCGGCATCGGCCGTGGAGGCCAGCTCCTCCAACAGCTTGGCATTATTGGCCGCGTCATCGCCGTCTTGGCCCGCATAGCGTGCCGAGAACACCCCCGGCGCGCCATGGAGCGCATCTACCTCCAGACCGCTATCGTCGGCGAGCACCGCCACCTTCCCCAGCCCCTCGACGTTCCGAGCCGCCGCCTGAGCCGCATAAGCCTTGATGCGGGCATTACCGAGGAACGTATCGGCATCCTCCGCCGGATCGGAGTCGACGCCGGCTTGCCGCAGCGTGAGGAACCGCCACTCCTCAAGATCGAGAGCGTTGGCTATCTCGTCGGCCTTATGGGCGTTGTTGGAGGCGATGATGACGGTGCGCATGGGACGGGGAGTTCCTTTCGTCTATCGAGGCGAAGCAGCCTGATGGGGAGGGTCAAAGGGCGATGGAACGAACGTCGGCCATCTCCATGGAGAGCACCCGCGCACCGAAGCGACAGAACTCCTCCACGTCGCTTCCCGTGGTGAGGAACGTGCGCTCTGGCTCATGGGCGCTCTGGGCGAGCGCACCGCGGCGCTCCAGCAGCTCGCGCACGTCGCGGGCGGTCTCCTCGGCTGAGGAGACGAGGGTGACGTTGCGCCCCACCACCCCACCGATGAGAGCCTTCAGCAGCGGGTAGTGGGTGCATCCCAGCACGAGCGTGTCGATGTCGCAGCGGCGCAGAGGTTCGAGGTAGTCGCGGGCTATCTCCTCAAACTCGGGGCGAATGTAGACCTTCGACGCACCGGAGATGAAATCCTCGATAGGCCCTTCGGCCATGCGGATGCCCATCTCCGCGATCTCGACGAAGCGCGGCGTGGCCGTGGAGAACACCGTGATGCCCGCATCCAGATGACGGATGGCCTCAGCATAAGCGTTGGATCCCACGGTGGCCTTGGTGGCGATGACGCCCACCTTGCGGTTGCGCGTCATGCGCACAGCAGCCCGAGCGCCCGGCTCCACCACGCCCACGATGGGCACGGCGAAGGTACGCTGCGCATGGGCGAGCCCGGCTGCGGTGGCGGTGTTGCATGCGATGACGATGAGCTTCACGCCCTGCTCCACCAGCGCAGCGCATATCTGCTGCACGAAGCCGTCCACCTCGTCGAGGCTGCGCGGCCCATAGGGGCACCGCGCAGAGTCCCCCACGAACACCGTGCTCTCATGAGGCAGCGCCCGCACGATCTCGCGCAGCACCGTCAGCCCCCCGTAGCCAGAATCGAACACCCCGATAGGCGCGTTATCGTAAGCCGTTTCCATAGCAGCGATTATACCTGAGACGGTCGCTGCGACTCTTCCCGCGCTACCCCAACCAGGTGAACATCTTGCGGATGTTGGCGCCCACCTGCTCTATCTCGTGGTCATTGATGGCCTGACGGTGTTCGAGCAGCCACTTATGACCGTTCGCGCAATCGTCCATGAACTCGGTGGCGAAGGTGCCATCTTGGATGCGCGCCAGTATCTCCTTCATGGCCTTACGGGACTGCTCGTTGATGACCTTGGGACCAGCATAGTACTCCCCGTACTCGGCGGTGTTGCTGATGGAATGGTTCATGAAATGGATGCCGCTCTCGTACATGAGGTCCACGATCATCTTCATCTCGTGATAGCACTCGAAGTACGCCAGCTCCGGCGGATAGCCAGCATCGACCAGGGTCTCGAAACCGGCCTTCACCAGCTCCACCACGCCACCGCACAGCACGGCCTGCTCGCCGAACAGGTCCTCTTCGGTCTCCTCTTTGAACGTGGCCTTGATGACGCCAGAGCGGGTACCGCCCACGCCCCATGCGTAGGCCAGCGCCACGTCCCAGGCATCTCCTGTAGCATCCTGCTGCACGCAGATGAGGTCGGGCACGCCGGAACCTTCTTGGTATTGACGGCGCACGATATGGCCGGGGCCCTTCGGCGCGCACATGATGACGTTCACGTCTTCGGGCGGCACGATATAACCGTAATGCACGTTGAAGCCATGAGCGAAGGCCAGAGTATCCCCCGCTCTCAGGTGCGGCGCTATCTGCTCCTCGTACACCTTCGGCTGCAGCTCGTCGGGAACGAGCACCATGATGAGGTCGGCTTCCTCGCATGCATCCTCGATGCTCATCGTCTTCAAGCCGGCCTCTTCGGCTGCCGCCCGCGACTTCGAGCCTTCGCGCAATCCCACGCGCACATCGCAACCGGAATCGCGCAGATTCAGGGCGTGGGCATGACCCTGCGACCCATAGCCGATGATGGCTATCTTCTTATCTTTGATGATCGACGGATCGGCGTCTCGCTCGTACAGGATGGTCACTGCCATGGTCTCTCATGCTCCTTCTCTTCTCGGTCTTCTGAAAACTATCCTATGGTCACAGGCATAGCACCTGAGGATATTCCCTCATTCCTTGCTGTTGCGGCTCATGGCTATCTTGCCGGTGCGCACTATCTCCTTTATGCCGTAAGCGCGGAAGAGATCCTCGAGCCCTTTCAGCTTCTCGCCGTCACCGGTGGCCTCGATGGTGAGGGAATTGCGCCCCACATCCACGATCTTGGCGCGGAAGATGTTAGCTATCTCGATGATCTCGTTGCGGCGTTCGGCTGAGGCATTCACCTTGTACAGAACCAGTTCCCGCTCGATAGCCCCCTCGTCGGTGAGATCGGTTATCTTGTGGATGCTGATGAGCTTGTGGAGCTGCTTGGTTATCTGCTCGTAAGCCACCTCGTCAGCGTTCACGATGGCCGTCACTCGCGACATGGTGGCATCTTCGGTAGGACCGACGGAAAGCGACTCGATGTTGAAGCCGCGACGGGAGATGAGGCCGGTGACGCGCGAGAGCACACCGGGCTTGTTCTCCACCAGAACTGAGAGCACATGCTTCATGCCGCTCCTCCTTCCTCGTCAGCGAAGCGCTCTTGGACCGTCGCCGCATCGAGGCGCTGGCCCTTATCAGCGGGATCGCTCTCCCACCGGCCACCGAACTGGGCATCTATCTGAGCGCAGGCAGAACGAGCCGTCGCCTTCTGAGCGCGACCAGTGCCAGCCACAGCACCTTCGGGCACCTCGGTGCGCACAGCGCCCACGGCCACATCGATGGCGCCCATGACATCGTCAAGAGCCGCCCCTGGCGCCACCATCGGGTACACGTTCTGCTCCGCCGATATGGCCACGTCGAGCAGATAGGGCTTCTCGCTGGCCAACATGCGGGCGATAGCCGCTGCCACCTCGCTCGGCTTCTCGATGCGCTCCCCCTCCCATCCGTAGGCCGCCGCCAGCTTCGGCAGGTCGGGCACGGGTTCGAGCAGCGTCTGCGAATAGCGCTCGCCATAGAACAGCTTCTGCCATTGGTGCACCATGCCCAAGGCGCGATTGTCCATGACCAGCACCTTCACCGGCACCTCATTTATCGCGGCGGTGGCCATCTCCTGAGAGTTCATCTGGAACGATCCGTCGCCAGCGATGCATACCACCTGTGAGGCGGGCTTAGCGATGGCCGCGCCGATGGCGGCCGGAAAACCGAAGCCCATGGTGCCCAGTCCCCCGCTGCTCAAAAACGTTCGCGGTCGCTCGCGGTCGATGAACTGGTGGGCCCACATCTGATGCTGGCCCACTTCGGTGGTCACGATGGAGCGCTCAGGATCGAGCTGCGAGGACAGCTCGCGCATGACCAGCTCAGGCACTATCTGCTCATCATCGTCGCCCACGTTGGGATGATAGAACGGATAGCGCGCGCGCCAAGCGGCGATGCGCTGCAGCCACGCTTCGGTGCGCGAGGTCGCACCGTCCTTCTCCAGCTGCTCCACCAACCCTTCCAGCACGCCCTTCACATCGCCCACGATGGGCACCTGAGCTTCTCGTATCTTGCCTATCTCAGCCGGGTCGATGTCGATATGGATCACCTGAGCGGCTGGCGCGAACTCCGACAAGCGCCCTGTCACCCGATCGGAGAACCGCGCTCCCACCGCGATGAGCAGGTCGGTCTCGGTCATGGCTAGATTCGAGTACTTCGCCCCGTGCATGCCCACCGCACCGAGGTTCAGCGGATGGCTCGCGGGTAGCGCCCCCTTCCCCATCAGGGTGACCACCGCGGGAATGCCCATCATATCGACCAAGCGCTCCAGCTCAGCGCTGGCTTCCGAGCTCACCACGCCACCGCCCACGTACAGTAGCGGGCGCTCGGCTGTCTCGATGAGCCTGCACGCCGCCCGTATCTGCTTGGCATTGCCGCGATAGGTGGGCTTGTACGACGGGATGTTCACCTCATCGGGGTACTCGAAAACCATAGGAGAGCCGGCCAGGTCGCTCGGGATATCGATGAGCACCGGCCCGGGACGGCCCGTGGCAGCGATATGAAATGCCTCACGGAACGTGCTGGTCAGCTCATCGGTGGACTGCAGAAGGTAGGAATGCTTCACCACTGGCATGGTGATGCCCACGATATCCGACTCTTGGAACGAATCGGTGCCGATGATGGCCCGAGGCACCTGGCCGGTGATGACCACTAAGGGAATGGAATCCATATAGGCCGTCGCGATGCCGGTCACGGTATTGGTGGCGCCGGGACCGCTGGTCACGATGGCCACGCCAGGGCGGCCCGTGGCCCGAGCATAACCATCGGCCATATGCACCGCGCCCTGCTCATGACGGGCGAGCACGTGAGTTATCATCTCGGAATCATAGAGGGCGTCATATATCTTGATGGCCTGACCGCCCGGATAGCCGAACACCGTGTCGACGCCTTCGGCTTCGAGGGAGGCCACCACTGCCTCAGCACCGCGCATCTGACGCCCCTGCTTGTCGGTGCGCGATCCGAGACCGCGGGGCGCCCCCACGCTCGCTGCCGTGCGAGAGCTCGTCACCTTGCGCTTGGCCTCTCTCTTCGCACCTTGCCCCGATCCGCTCTTCGTCTTCTCCTCGGTCTGTTTCATGCCACATACGCTCCTTCGTCTGCGGAAGATACCGAACGTGCATATTTCGCCAGCACCCCATGATCATGCTTGGGCGCAGGAGGCCGCCATGCTCGCCTGCGAGCTGCCAGCTCTTCATCGGAAACGTTCAACGTGAGCCTGCCGCCCTCGATATCGACGGTGATGGCATCGCCCTCGCAGACCAGCGCGATAGGGCCGCCCGCAGCCGCCTCAGGGCTCACATGGCCCACCGCCGGCCCTTTCGTCGCGCCAGAGAAGCGCCCGTCGGTGATCAGCGCTACGCTGCTGGAGAGACCTCGGCCGCAAATGGCACTGGTAGGTGCCAGCATCTCGCGCATCCCCGGGCCGCCTTTCGGCCCCTCGTAGCGTATGACCACCACATCGCCCGGGCTTATCGCGCCTCCGTCGATGGCCGCGCACGCCTCTTCTTCCGACTCGAACACGCGTGCAGGGCCAGTGTGCACCATCATGGACGGATCGACGGCCGCCTTCTTCACGATGGCCCCGTTCGGTGCCATGTTGCCATGGAGCACCTGCAGTGCCCCTCGGACCGTGAAGGGACGATCATGGGTGCGGCACACCTCCCCGTCTGCCGGTCTCGTCCACGAATCCAGATAAGCGGGCAGCGGGCCCATGCACGTGAGGGCGTCTTGGTCGAGCAACCCGAGAGCAGCCAGCTCATGCATGACCACCGGCACGCCCCCGACGCGATGAAGATCCAGCAAAGGACGCGGACCGCTCGGTTGCAGCTTCACCAGATGAGGCGTGCGAGCGCTCGCAGCATCCCAGTCATCCATGGTGATAGGATGACCGGCCGCTCTCGCGATGGCCGTCAGATGCAGCACCGTGTTAGTGGAACCGCCGAAGGCCATGTCGCACTCCATGGCGTTATGGATGGCCGCTCCATCGAGGATATCCTTGAACGCGACCCCCTTCTCCACCAGCTCCATCACCTTCATCCCCGCATGCTTAGCGAGACGCAGCCGCTCGGAGTACACAGCGGGGATGGTGCCATTGCCGGGCAACGCTATGCCCAACGCCTCGCACAAGCAGTTCATGGAGTTCGCTGTGAACATGCCCGAGCAGCTGCCGCAGCTCGGGCAAGCGGTATTCTCGAAACGAGCTAGCTCCTCTTCGGTCATGGCACCGGCCGCTACGCTGGCCGCGCCATCGAACAGCGTGTTGAGGTCGGTGGTGGGTGCGCCCTCTTGCGGCGCAGCTCCAGGCAACATGGGACCGCCCGACACGAACACCGTGGGGATGTTGGTCCGCAGAGCGCCCAGTATCATGCCCGGCACCACCTTGTCGCAGTTCGGGATGCACACCATGCCATCGAAGCTATGACCCTGCACGGCGCATTCCAGCGAATCAGCGATGACCTCGCGAGATACGAGTGAATAATGCATGCCGTCATGGTTCATGGCGATGCCGTCGCACACGCCTATGGTGGATATCTCGAAGGGAACGCCGCCGGCCATGATGATACCGGCCTTCACTGCCTCGGCTATCTTGTCGAGGTTCATATGCCCGGGGATGATGTCGTTCCGAGAATTGATGATGGCGATGAAGGGTCGCTCCATCTCCTCATCGGTGATCCCGTCAGCTTTGAGCAAGCTGCGGTGAGGGGCGCGGGCCACGCCGCGCTTTATTCGATCGCTCCGCATCGCCATGGACTTTCACCGGCCTTTCCTTCTCTTCACGAGCGGTCGCAGCTCAGAGCGAAGAGAGAAGGGTGAAAGGCAAGGCCTTCGCAGAAACGAAGGTCGAGGATCGCTTCCTATGAGGCGATCCATCACGGCCGTGACGGCAAGCCGTGTTCCCGGTTCGATATTACCGGCCCTGCGCACCCGACGGTGAGTCTGGCAGTGGCGCATGGCGTTCACGATCGAACTGCTCGGAGGTGCCTTTCGGACCGCCTTACCGCCTGCTCTCACCTATCGCAGGCTCTCTGTGGGATAAGGTTCGCCCCTACTTTCCTCGTCAACGCATTTGCTCGCTATGGGATTGTGATCGCATCAGTATACTCTTCATCGACCGCATCGCAAGGGCACAGATCAGGGAACGTCTCCCTTAGAGCGGCGAGAAAGCCATCCTCATCTTGAGCGCTGGCCAACACCGCCAGCTTCTGCGCACGCGAGAGGCGCTTGAAACGGCTCTCGGCGCTCATGGCCTCATGCTTGGTGGGAAACGCCGCGCACGCCTCCAACATGACCGGACGGCGCGCCTTGGTGTACTTGGCGCCCTTGCCTGCGTTGTGGGCAGCGATGCGCGCTTCCACGTCCACCGCATATCCCGCGTACAGCGTGCCGTCGGCACAGCGGAGCACGTACATATGATGGCCTGTTCCCACCCGAGAGCCCTTCCACGAAAAAGCGCCCTTCCGAAGAAGGGCGCTCCATCCATCTCTTCGAAACTTTGAGCTAGGAGAGCTTCTCGATGAGGTTCTGCATCTGCTTGGAGCCAAGACCCTGCAGACGACGATCGGTCGGAATGCCCAGCTCTTCCATGGTCTTCTCGGTCTTCACCTTGCCATAACCCGGGATCGCGCTGATGAAGGACTTCACCTTCATGCGGCCGATGACCGGATCATCGACCTTCTTCAGGACGTCCTTCGGCTTCGTGAGGCCCATGGAGATCTTGTTGGTGATCTCGGAGCGCTTAGCGCGAACGATACGAGCCTTCTCGAGGGCAGCAGCGCGCTGCTCGGGGGTCATAGTAGGTGCTGGCATATTTACTCTCATTCTCTAAGGCAGGAACGTGCCGAACCACGAGGCGCGTTGCCTGCGTCCAACCTTACAGAGGAATGTGAACGTATGAGGGGGCGCGTTTGTGGGAAGTTCTTCATGCGCTTCGCCTCTGTAAAACAAGCAGAGTAGATATTACACAATAACCAGCGGTTTTGTACCGAGAATTTGCAATTGTTAGCTATTGGGGCACTTCAGCGGCTCGTGCTTCGCAGCAGCTCTTCGGCATGGGCGAGAGAATGGTCGGTGGCGCTGCCCGACAGCATGCGGGCTATCTCCTCGGTGCGCGCCGCCCCTTCCACGGCCACGAGCTCCGTATGGGGCGCCTCCTCCTGACCGCCTTCGGTCTTGCGCACCACGTAGTGAGCATCGCCGTAGACCGCCACCTGGGCCAAGTGCGTCACCACCAGCACCTGGTGGCTCTTCGCCAGATCGGCCAGCACCTCCGCCAAAGCCGTGGCGGTGGCACCGCCCACCCCTGCGTCCACCTCGTCGAACACCAAGGTTGAAACGGCATCGCGCTCCCCCATCACCACATGCACCGCCAACATGACGCGGCTCATCTCGCCGCCCGAAGCGATGCGCCCCAAGGGCCGTGGCTGCATGGCCGCTGCCGGCTTGAAGAGGAACTCCACCTTGGTGGGGCCGTTGATGCTCCACGACTCGCGCGGCAGCGGCTCCACGGCGCACAGCATCTGGGCCGACCCCATCTCCAAGCGCCCCATGACCGCGCTCACCTCAGCCGCGAAGCGCGGTGCGATGCGAGCGCGCACAGCGGTGAGCGCCTCGGCAGCCGCGCACAGCGCCGTTTCGGCCTCATCGAGAGCCCGCTGGGCGCTCGCCAGCCGCTCATCGGCGTCATCCACCGCAGCGATGAGCTCGCGGCATTCGTCACGACGGGAGACGAGGTCCTCGTAGCGCGGGCCGTAGTTGCGCAGAAGGCCCTGCAACGCCGCGAAGCGCTCTTGGGCCCGTGCGAGCTCGGCGGGATCGAACTCCACCTCATCGCGATAGCTCGCCATCTCCCGCGCCACATCCTCCAGCACGAATCCGGCCTCGCGCAGACTGTCGATGTAGGGAGCCAGCGCTTCGTCGTAGCGCGCGCCCTCGCTCAGAGCCGCCACCGCCGCGTCCACCGCGGCACTAGCTCCCTCTTCCCCGGTCAGGGCCCGATGGGCGCCATCAGCGGCTCGGGCGAGGGTCTCGGCATGCTCGGTGCGATCGAGATAAGCGCGCAGCTCATCGTAATCGTCCTCGTCGATGCCCACGGCCTCTATCTGGCGCAGGAGGAAGCGGGCTTCTTCGAGGGAGGCCTCAGAGGATTCTTGGGCCTCCTTGATGCGCTCATAGGCAGCCTGAGCGTCCCGGTGGACCGCGAAGGCCGCCTCATAGGCGCTCGCGAGGGGCGCTATCTCATCGCGCGCCCAGCCATCCAGCATGCGACCGTGCTCGCTCGGACGCATGAGAGTCTGATGCTCATGCTGGCCGCACAGATCCACCGTGGGCGACACGAGATCGGCCAGCTCGCCCACCGTGGCCATCGAGCCGTTGATCGCCACGCGCGAGCGACCGTCAGCGGACAGCCGCCGCACGACCACCCATTCCCGCTCCTGTCGCTCCTCTTCCCCATCATCAGGACCAGTCAGAAAGAAACGACCTTCTACCTGGGATTCCTCAGTGCCTTCGCGCACCATGGTCTTGTCGGCCCGCGCCCCCATGAGCAGCTTGCATGCCGATAGCAGAGCGGTCTTGCCCGCGCCCGTCTCGCCCGTCAGCACCGTCATGGACGCCGAGGGCACCAATGTGGCATCCTCGATCAGCGCGACGTTGCGCACATGTATCTCATCGATCACCGCGCCTCAGCTCCTTCGCGAAGACCCGTAGGCCGAATGCTTCCTGTTGCCGAAGGCGCTGCCTTTGCGCGCGCTCTTCTTGAGGTCTTTCAACACATCCTCTTCGCTCTCTCCCTCGAGCCCAGCGCGCAGCTTCACCACCTGGTCGCGCAGGTGCGCCGCCTCCTCGAAATCCATGTTCTGCGAAGCCGCCGCCATCTCGTCTTCCATCGACGCGATGATGCGCATCACCTCATCGCGCGACAGCTCGGCGAGCTCCTTGTTTATCTGCTCGGCGCTCGCTCCGGCCGCGTCCTCGGTGATGTAGCCCATGATGTCGTTGATGGCCTTACGGATGGTCTGCGGCTCGATGCCATGCTCTTCGTTATAGGCCATCTGTATCTCGCGACGACGCCGGGTCTCCTCGATGGCACGCTGCATGGAATCAGTGATACGGTCGGCATACATGATGACCTGGCCCGACACGTTGCGAGCCGCACGGCCGATGGTCTGTATGAGCGAGCGATGGTTGCGCAGGAATCCTTCCTTGTCGGCGTCGAGAATGGCCACCAGGCTCACCTCGGGAAGGTCGAGGCCCTCTCTCAGCAGGTTGATGCCCACCAACACGTCGAACTCACCGCGACGCAGGTCGCGCAATATCTCCACGCGCTCCAAGGTGGCGATGTCGGAGTGCATGTAACGCGCCCTCAGCCCCGAATCGAGCAGATGCTCGGTGAGGTCCTCGGCCATCTTCTTCGTCAGCGTGGTGATCAGCACGCGCTCATCGCGAGCAGCACGCTCCTTCGCCTCGTCGATGATGTCGTCTATCTGGCTCACGCTCGAGCGCACCACTATCTCCGGATCCAGCAGGCCCGTGGGGCGGATGATCTGCTCCACCTGCGCCTGGCTCACCTTCTCCTCGTAATCGCCCGGAGTGGCTGACACGTAGATGAACTGCGGCACGCGCTCTTCGAACTCGTCGAAGCGCAAAGGCCGGTTATCCAGACAGCTCGGGAGGCGGAAGCCGTGCTCGGCCAGCGTCACCTTGCGCGAGCGGTCGCCTTCATGCATGCCGCGCACCTGCGGGATGGTCACATGGCTCTCGTCCACGATGCAGAGGAAATCCTCAGGGAAGTAGTCGATGAGCGTGTAGGGCGGCTCACCTGGCGCACGACCATCGAGGTGACGCGAATAGTTCTCGATACCAGAGCAGAACCCCATGGTCTCCAGCATCTCTAGATCGTAGTTCACGCGCATCTCGAGGCGCTGGGCCTCCAAGAGCTTGCCCTCCTCGTTGAACTGCTGCAATCGCTCGCGCAGCTCATCGCGGATGGTGCCCAGAGCGCGGTCCATCTTCGGCCGCGCCGTCACATAATGGCTCGCCGGCCATATGGGCAGCGCCTCGAACTCAGCCACCACCTCGCCGGTCACGTGATCTATCTCGGTGATGCTCTCTATCTCGTCGCCCCAGCACTCCACCCGCACAGGGTTGTCGGCATAGGGCGGGAAGATGTCGAGGGCATCGCCGCGCACGCGGAAGGTGCCGCGCTGCAGATCGTAGTCGTTGCGATCGTATTGGACGTCGATGAGGTCATGGATGATATCGTCGCGGTCGTAGGGCTGTTCCTTGTCGAGGAACACGGCCATGCCCGCATAATCCATGGGACTGCCGATGCCATAGATGCAGCTCACCGATGCCACTACGATGCAATCGCGTCGCGAGAGCAGCGCGCTGGTGGCCGCATGGCGCAGCTTCTCCACCTCTTCGTTGATGGTGGCGTCCTTCTCGATGAACGTATCGGAGGCCGGCACGTAGGCTTCCGGCTGGTAGTAGTCATAGTAGCTCACGAAGTAGACCACCGAATTATCAGGGAAGAACTCCTTGAGCTCGGCGGCCAGCTGCGCGGCCAAGGTCTTGTTCGGTGCCAGCACCAGCGTGGGCTTCTGCACCGCAGCGATGGTGTTCGCCATGGTGAACGTCTTGCCCGAACCGGTCACGCCCAGAAGCGTCTGATAGCGCAGGCCGCGCTCCACGCCCTCGGCCAAAGCCGCCACGGCCTCGGGCTGGTCGCCCGCCATCTCATAAGGAGCCGCCACGCGAAACGGCGTGTCGGCCAAGGGCCCCTCGGGCAGCTTGCCCTCCATGGCGATCCCGTCGATATTGGAAAGATGGGCCATAGCCTCTCCCTTCAGCACCGCATAGGCATCCGCATAGCTCAACTGCGACGTGGAACAACCACGCCCGCTATAGGGAACGCGGATAGTGGGCATCTCGTGGGCCATGGGCTCTGCGCGCTCGAAAAGGGCGAACCCGATGAACTAGAGCTGGGTCTTGTAATCGTTCCACCAAGCGAGCACTTCGTTGCGCAGCTCCTCGGGGGTCGAATCGTTGTTGAAGACCACATCGGAGGCATCGATGCGCTCGGCATCGGTGATCTGCAGCGCAATGCGGCGCCGCACGTCGTCCTCGTCCCAGCCCGCGGACACGGCGCGCTCGATGCGCATGTCCAGCGGAGCCAGCACGCCGATGACCACGTCAGCGGAGTACGCCAGTGACGTGGAGCGGTTCTTGAACACGGAATACTCCACCACCACGGCCTCGCAGCCCTCCGCCTCCAGCTCGGCGAGGCGGTCGGTATAGGCCTCCTCGATACGAGGCATGGTGATGCGATTGAGCTTGCGGGTCTCGGCCGGCGAGACGAAGGCCTTCTTAGCCAGAGCGCCGCGGTTCACCGCACCGTTCTCGTCGAGGATGTCCTCCCCGAACGTCTCCACCAGCTCCTCTTTCACCGTCTCCCAGGAATGGATGTCGTGACCCACCTTGTCGAGATCGATGTATTCGAGGCCTTGATCGGTCAAAGCCTTGCGCGCCGTGGACTTGCCGGCGCCCATGCCGCCGATGATGAACAGCTTCTTCACTGCTACGACCTCTCTTCCGTGAGTCGCCTTCATAGGAAAAAGGCGAAGCCTGCGCTCTATTCGGGCAGGCCTCGCCTTCGAATGCTTCGTCCGTCACGCCCTTCTCAGAAGGACGTACGGTTCAGAGGGTGCGCTCGCCTACTCGGCAGCGGCTTCCTCGCCAGCCTCTTCAGCAGCTGCAGCGGTCTCAGCGACCTCCACAGCCTCAGTGGCCTCTTCTGCCTTCTCCTCCACAGCCTCGTCCTTGGTCTCCTCGGCCTTCGGCTTGCGCGTACGGACCGGCTTCTCCTCGGGCTGGATGCTCTCGTCGACCTCGATCTCGAAGCCAAGCTCATCGGCAGCGGCCTTCATGGACAAAGAGATGCGACGGCGATCGGGGTTGATCTCCATCACCTTCACCTTGACATCCTCGCCAGCCTTCACCACCTGAGCCGGAGTGTCGATGTGACGCGGAGCCATCTCGGAGATGTGCACCAAGCCCTCGATGGAATCGCCCAGCTCGACGAAGGCACCGAACGGCACGAGCTTGGTCACGCGACCGTCCACGATGGTGCCGACCGGATAGTTCTCCACCAGCTTGATCCACGGATCCTCGGTGGTCTGCTTCAGACCCAGAGAGATGCGCTCGCGATTCAGATCCACATCGAGCACCTCGACCTCGACCTCGTCGCCCACCTTCACGACCTCGGACGGATGGTTCACATGGTTCCAAGACAGCTCGGAGATATGGACCAGACCGTCGATGCCGCCCAGGTCGACGAAGGCACCGAAGTCCACGATGGAGGAAACGGTGCCGCGCAGGCGCATGCCCTTGGACAGCTTGCTGAGGATCTCGGCGCGCTCGTTCTTGCGGCCCTCCTCCAGCAGCACGCGGCGGGACAGCACGACGTTGTTGCGGTTGCGGTCCATCTCGATGACGCGCGCTTCGATCTCGGTGTTGAGGTACATGTCGAGATCCTTCACGCGGCGCAGGTCGACCAGAGACGCCGGCAGGAAGCCGCGCAGGCCGATATCGAGGATCAGGCCGCCCTTGACCACTTCGATGACCTCACCGGTGACCACTTCGCCAGCCTTGAACTTCTCTTCGACGCGATTCCAAGCACGCTCGTACTCAGCACGCTTCTTCGACAGGATCAGACGACCGTCCTTGTCCTCCTTCTGCAGCACCAGAGCCTCGATCTTGTCGCCCAGGTTCACGATGTCGGAAGGATCGGCATCCTTGCGGATGGACAGCTCGCGAGCGGGGATGACGCCTTCGCTCTTGAAGCCGATGTCGACGAGCACTTCGTCATGCTCGAGCTTGACCACCGTGCCATCGACCAGATCGCCCTCGTCGAAATCGGTGAGCGTGCCGTCGATCATCTGATTCAGCTGCTCATCGCTCACATCGGAGAAGTCGATGACGGAAGTGTTCTTGATCTCTACTGCGTCGGTCAAAACGGACCCCTTTCAAAAAACGAGGGACCCTATCGCCATGATTGGTTGATACTCACCATGTTCGCGTAGCGTACTGCGCAGGACGCACCGCCGGGAACGAAAGCCTACAACAAACATGTCTTAAGGGGCCTACAGTTATCATCGCTCGCGCTTTTCGCAAGCCGGACAAGTATACCACGCACGCTGGGAGGTGTTCGTGGGATTTTTATGGGGAAGGCGGGGTCAGCCCAACGTCTTGACGGCCAGGGACAACGGCGTCTCGGGCAGCACGTAGGCGGCCGTCACATAGCCGTTCACGACCACCGACTTGCGCAGCCGCTCGGTCAACTGCGAGCTGGGCCCGGTGACCACGAAGCGATCGAGCACCCAAGAGCGTCCCGCCATGGTCACCTCGGTTGGTGCGGTCTCCAACATGAAGATGCCATCGCGCTGGACGAGCGTGCCGCTCAGCGACACCAGATCGCCCGGATGGCAGACGAGGCGCTGCTCGGCAGCACCGCCCTCCTCTTCCGTCAAAGGCTCCGGCACCAGCGCTTCGCCTTCGGCGCTCGGGGGCGTCCCTTCCACCGGCTCGGCGCTCACGCTGGTCACCTCCGGCACCCAACCATGCTCATCTGACCAGGTCACCGTAAGATCCACCGTGCATTCCATGGGCTTTCCGTCGATGGTCTTGCTCAGCACCGCCTTCACCGTACCGCCCTCCACGGTCAGATCGGACGACAGCGCCACATGGGCATCGACGTAAGCATCGCCCAGCGTCGCGTCGTACAGGCGCAAAAGCGGCACCACGTCCTCTTCGAGGTCGTACACGTTCAAGGGTCGAAGAGGCGTCACCTTCATGGTGCCGAGCGTATAGATGCTGAGCTTCCAGCCCTCAGCGGCGTTCACGAACTCGAACTCGGCCGTCAGCGGGCGCATCGCGCTCACGTAGCTGTTCTGCCACAGCGCCTCGCAGGTGACCGTGCGCGTGGTCGCGGTCATCTGGCCGTCCTTCATGTTGCCATAGCGGATGGAGCCGATGTTCACCGCATCGAAGCGGGGGCCGTCGAGGGATCCGCCCGACACGTAAGCGTAAGCCGATAGATCAGGTTCGAAGAGCTGGAGGTCGCGCAGGTCGTTGCGCACCTCGGTCTCCGTCAGATTCGCGAGGTCCTCCTGTTGCAGCGTGTGGTCGGCCACCACGAACGCGAAATAGGCAGCGGCACCGACCACCAGCAACAGCGCTGCTATCACGCAGATGACTATGGCGGCATCGCGCAAGCACCCCCGCGACCTTCGCGGCGGCATCGACGGCTCGACGCCGTTCATCGGTCATGTTCTTTCGGATCGTGAGAAGGCACTCGTTCCCATCTTCCTCGCATTGAGCCAAGCGTACCACACTTGGCGACCGTTCCGCGCCGAGAGCAGGGCGGTCACATGCGAAAACGGAACCATTCGTGGTATAACGGTTACCAAAAGGACGAACCGGAAGAGACCCTTCCGAGAGGAGGATCATGTACGACGGAGGACCCGACCTCGGGCGCAACGACGAATGCTGGTGCGGCAGCGGCAAGAAGTACAAGAAATGCCATGCCGACTTCGACGAGCGGCTCCAAGAGCTCTATCTGGCCGGCGAAGAGGTGCCGGCGCGCTCGCTGCTGAAGACCGCCGCTGACATCGAGGGCGTGAAGCGCAGCGCGGAAGTGAACGTGGGGGCGCTCGACCATGTGGCAGCCCGCATCGCTCCTGGCGTGACCACCGAAGAGATAGACCGCTGGGTGCATGACTATACCGTAGAGCACGGGGCCGTTCCGGCGCCGCTGAACTACGAGGGCTTCCCGAAGAGCGTGTGCACGTCGGTCAACGAGGTGGTGTGCCACGGCATCCCATCCAGCGACGAGGTGCTGCGCGAAGGCGACATCGTGAACGTGGACTGCTCCACCCTCAAAGACGGCTACTTCTCCGACTCCTCCCGCATGTTCATGATCGGAGAGGTGGCACCGGAGCGAGCCGAGCTGGTGCAGGTGACCAAAGAAGCGGTGGAAGCAGGCCTGGCGGCCGTCAAGCCGTGGGGGCATCTGGGCGACATCGGCGCCGTCGTGTGGAAGCACGCCAAAGACCACGGCTATTCGGTAGTGCGCGAGTTCGGCGGCCACGGCATCGGCCTGGAGTTCCACGAAGACCCCTTCGTCAGCTTCACCACGAAGGCGAATACGGGCATGGTGCTGGTGCCGGGACTGATGTTCACCATCGAGCCCATGATCAACATGGGCAAGCGACGCATCGACATGACCGACCCCAATGGCTGGACCGTCCGCACCGCCGACGGCAAGCCCACCGCTCAATGGGAAGTGCAGATAGTCATCACCGAGGACGGATACGAGCTTCTGAGCTGGTAGATACGCTTCTCTTTACAAGAGAATACGCCCTCTTCCTCGATGGTCACGACCAAGGAAGGGGGCGTCTTTTCGTCTTGGGGCTGTGCCAGGGAGGGGAGGTGCATCAGGAGGGCGGTCCCCCTTCGACCCACCCTCCTCTTCTCAGAGGGCCTCTATGGTGTAGATCACACGGGCAAGGGTTCCTTTCGATGTGGGGTCATCGGCTATGAGGTCTGCGAAGCGGAAGTTGGTTATATCTTTGTTCGCTGCAAAAGCGAGACCGAAGCGAAGCGGGATGGAGGTATAGGGACCTGGATCGTCCTCTCGCACAGCAAGGCCGCATCTTTCAGCATCGAAGAGGGTCCCATCTTCCAAGGTCGTGACGTCGTCTGTGTAGCGCACCTCTTCTCGGGCCAGATCGAACGACAGGATCGTGCCATCGCCATCCTCGCGTTCGCTGAGAACCGTCAAGAACAGCTCGTCTTCGGGCAGAACGTCTGTACCTTGGCTCACAACGAGAGGAGAGCTCGTCCCATCGGCCGCTTCGAAGGAGTTGATGGCCTGACATGTGATCGAGTGCACCTTGAACAGAGCACGCGTTATGCTCTGAAGGCCGAGAAAGCCGTCCGCTCCCCCATCGCTCACGATGATGTCCGCCCACTCATGTTCTGGATCCACCCTCATATCCACATAAAGCGGGATGGTGACGTTGACGGGAAAGACCCATTGGGCATAGAGGTGATAGGCGTTCGTCTCATCGGGTTCGGCTTGAGATGCTATCTCATGAACGGATACGGATGCATCGGCCTTCCATGCGCTATGAGAGGAGCTCGTCTCCAAAGCTCGCGTCCCCCACCACTTGAAGGCATAAGAGCCATAAGAGCCATCCTCTCGCTCAGGAAAAGACGCGGCAGGATAGGGCAGCGTCACATGGGCGTCATAGGGCACGAAGAGTGTCGTATCCTCTGCTGAGGATGCCCCCTTATGATCATAGTTCACATGGAAAGCGATGCTCACGTCCAAAGGCTCCCAGAGCGCTACGTATGTGCCTGCAAAAGAAGCTGCAGGGTGTTCATGGTCAGCTACTATGGATGACAAGGCATGCTCTTTTTCATCCGGTGCATCTTCGTATTCGGCGGGTGCGAACCCTACCAAGCGATAGCCTTCGCATGTAGCCAAAGAGGACAGGTCGAGCGATCCATAGGGGCTCATCCATTCAAAAGACGCGCTCTTTGAACCTTCTGCATGAGAGAAGCCCAAAGAAGCGAGAACGTCTTCATCGAAAACGGGGATCGGAGCATCCTTCGCTCCATCCAAGCTCGTCTTTCCGAGCTCGAAGGTAAGAGGGACGCTCTCGCTTCTCCACAGCGCACGCAAGGTGCGATCCCCCATGACGTCTTCTGGGATGGTATCGTCTTTCAAGGTGTTGGCAAGGCGGATGGTGCCATCTGTGAGCGTGGTGTCTTGCTCATAGACAGCACCTGGACAAGTATCGGCGATGGAGCGGTATCCTTCTCCATTCGCTTCCCATGTGCCTTCCACCTCTTCCCATCCTGCAAAGACATAATCCGTTAGACGAGATGTGAGGTGTTGGTCTTTGGGCAGAAGCTCTATTCGTTGCGGATCTCCCGCCATGATGATGGGAGCAGGGGTCGTACCATCTGGGCTGAACGCATAGCGAGAATCTTCTGGGGCATAGGAGCTATCCGATGTATCGAAGCGGCCTCCCTCTCCCGCCAAGAGCTTCACCCAAAAGCTCTGGGCTCCTGAGTAGTGGGCATAGTAAGAGACAGGAACCTTCGCAAGATCGCCGTATCTGTCCTCAAGATCTGCTGGGGCGAAAACAACGCCCGCTGTGACCGCATGCTTTCCTGCTCTGTCTGCAAACCATCCAGCGAAGGCAGAGAAGCCAGGGCGTGCCGGTGTCTCTTCAGGAAGCCTCAAAGGAGCATCGAATGTTTGGGTGGTCTCATAGAAGCCTTCTGCCTCTCCAGCTTCGGTGTAGTTGAACATCCAGCGCACAGGATAGCTCTTCGCTTCCCAAGCTGCATAGAGGGTGCCTGGGGCATCTTCTCGCCAAAGCTCGCCTGAAGGGGTGCCTTCGTCATCGCTATAGAAGATGCGCACGCCTTCTCTTTGGGCATACCAGCCTGAGAACGCATATCCATAGCGAGCAGGAAGCGGGAAGGCATCCTCTCCTTTCGGAAGCTCTATTGCAGAGTTCAGATTCGCATGGGCCTTATAAGAAGAAGGTGACCAGCCGCTCTCATAGCCATCCTCATATCCTCCTGCCACATCGAATGAGATCGTATGTTCTACCGCTTCCCATTCGCTCTCGAAGATCGTGGGCGCGATCGCTCTTGGAACAGAGGAGGCACCTGAGCTTCCTCCATAGAGACCGCCATCAAGGAAGCTTCGCCATCCTTTGAAGGTATATCCTGCTCGTTTGGTAGGAACAGGGAAGCTCTCAGAAGGGGATGTGCCATAAAGGGTGTTCGGATGCACAAGAGAAGCTCCGTCCGATCCTTCTATCGCAACTCCCTCATCTTGCGCTCCATCGTCTATCTTCCAGGTGACATCGACTCCCCAAACAGCATAGTAGGCATCCTCGCTTCGAGGGCATACGCTCTCTAAGGCATCATCTCTTTCAGAGAGAATCCCTTGCTCGTCTTTGGTGGCCCAGCCTTGGAAGGTCCAGCCTTCTTCCTTCTCCTCTACTTGCGGCAGCGCCACAGCATCTGCGTATCGCACATCGTGTTTTATGGTCTCATCCGCGAACGAACCTTCGATGAGCTCGCCTTCTGCATCGAATATCTGCACTTTGCCGCCATATGAGGCTCCATCGAAGGTGATATCGCGCACGAACACCGCATAGAAGGTGGTGTCCTCTTCTATGACGAGGTCTCGTCCTGTCTGGTCCGTGAGATAGGTGCCCCCCTTACAGCTCTGGACGAAGGTGGTGTTGGTGGCAGGGTCGTATCTGGTGTATTCGGTCTCAAAGATACGATTGCCAAGAGCATCGCACATGGGCACGCCAGCATCGTCTTTCTTCTGTGCAGCCCATCCTTTGAAGGTGAAGCCTTCTGGGGCTTTCACCTCATAGGACGGTACGCTCGTTATGTTCTCCAAGACATCAGGGGTAGACGCCTCATCGAGAGGGACCCATCTTTCCACCACGGTACCCCCATCGTCGAGGACATCTCCTTCATCGACAGAGACGCCCTCTTGGAAGGCCTCGCCATAAGAGCCCGCATCCCAAAGGACCTTCTTGTTCATGAGGTAAGGAAGACGGAAACCGTTGATGAAGAGATACCGAGTTCTCATCGCAGAAGCAGACGAGACTAACACCGTATTGGCCGAGATCTGCTTATAAGATCGGCTAGAGCTATCCCATTCCTCGAGCAAGGTGATCCCGCCCGCTCGCCCATCTGAAAGAGCAACAGGTCCCCATTGCTCTTGGATAGTGTCCGGCCCCATAAACTGAATACAGCCGTTGATGAACTTCATGGGATACCATTTTTCAAGATAGGTCCCTATACCGAAGGGGTTCCGAGTTATATTCAGATCATAGCTACTAGCAACTTTATTAGACCGTTGATAAAGGAGCGGATAGGCTTCCGTATCCCGAAATATGTATATGTTGTTTGAGTGATACGCCTCTAAAAAGCTTTCTAGGTCATCTATTTCCGAGAACGCTGCATTCGAGAGACCTCTTGCTCCTTGCTTCGAACTAAAGAGTACGGGATCTATTCTCGTTTCCTTCGATCTGGTCATTTCAAGAGGAATCACAACTTCGAAAAGAGACCTAGGATCGAAATGCCGATTCTCTTCTCCAGCACCATTCCAATCTTCCCCCATCACATGAACAGCGTCCACTCGGCCCTCGGGAATGAGCCGCAAAGTGGCGAGGTCAGAGCTATACAGAGCACCATCACAAGAGGCGTATTCAGGGTTATCGTCAGAGACGACGAGGTATTGCAAGGTATCAGAGCCTGCGAAGGCATCGTATTCGATGGAAGCGACAGAAGACGGGATGCCGAGAGCGAGGATGCCCAGACAGCCTCTGAGCGGGTTCGCGACAGTATCGACCTCACCGTCCCCATCGACATCCACCATCTCTTCCTCATCGGAAAGGTAGCGCTCAACAGCGGCAGGCTCTATCCCTGCCTCTGCGAGCAGCTCTTCGTCTTCGAACAGAGCCTTGGCACCCACATAAGCCGGATCAGCCCTCTCTTTGGTAAGAGAAGCGAGAGCGCCATCGGCTATGCGGGTCACGCTATAAGAGCCGATGCCACCGGATGCGACCATATCCGGGATGACGAGCATCTGTTTTTGGGCAAGGTCTTCGGGAAGCTTCTCGTAGTCCACCGCTACGAGGGCGACGCTCTCGCCACCTGGCTCTATCGCAAAGGTCATGCCTTCGTATTCGAAGGAGCCCACGACCACGGAATCGGAGGAGATGGAGCTTCTTCGATCAGGTTCGTCGGCACCCTCATCTTCTCCGACGCCCTCCCTGTCAGCAGAACCCTCGATGCTCTCGCCTGAAGAAGATGGGTCGTCCACAGAAAGGCCGAGGCTTCCGTAGGACGACCCCGAAGAAGGCACACCGTTATCGAGAGGTAGCTTGGCAGACACCACAGGCACCGATCTGGTGGACTCAAGGGTGGAAGCCAAGCAGAACGAGCTCGTCGATTCTGCTCGGGCGATGGGCTCTAAGGCGACCTGTTGGTCGATGATGCCGTTCGCATGCGATGCATTCCCAGAGAGCGTAGCTGCGCTGTCCGCATCAGCAGAAGGAGAGCCATCCGAGAGGCGATGCGAGAACTCCTCGGCGTCTCCTTCCACGTT
>CATKXW010000009.1 GCA_949840905.1 uncultured Eggerthellaceae bacterium
TCTCGATGGAGACGACATCGCAACCGATCCTTCCAGGCTCGAAGGCTATGACGGGGAGGGGGTCGTCTGGTAGGGAGAAGAGGCGCAGAGGAGCCATCCGGCAGGAAGGAGCGAAGGTGAGAGGAGCCGTTCGGTAAGGTGGGGGTGAAGGCGAGCGGGGAGCCGTCTGCCAGGAAGAGGCGAAGGCGAGCGAGGAGGTCGTCTGCCAGGAAGAGGGAGCCGTGAGCGGGGCCGGTTGTGAGCGGGAGCCGCTAGAGCGGAGGTCGGCAGAGCGGAGGCCGGCTGTGAGCGGGAGCCGGCAGAGCGGAGGGCTTTCCCAAAACGAGGGATCTCTTCCTGGGCGCTATCGCCTTAGCGGGCGTGGCGTAGGAGCCAAAGAGCCTCGCTCATGCGGGCGCGCAGGCGGGGCAGTGGGCTCATAGGCGGCATGGGCACGTCGGCCAGCATGGCGAACAGGCGCTTGTTGCGTAGTGACAGCTCCGGTTCGGCGAACACGATGGCCGGGTCCAGCCGCTTCGCCACCGATGCCATGGCGTGGCGCACTTGAGGGGGCGACCAGGTGCGCGGGCCTGTATCGTCGATGACCTCTACGTAGGTCTCCGCAGGGGGCGCTCCATCGCCCAGGTCGTGGGCGTCGGCGAGGATGCGCAGGTAGTTCACCGTGCGCTTGCTGTGAGCGCTCAGCACGCCTTCGTCGGTGACGGCCAGCTCCTCGATGATGGCGGCCATCTCGTTCAAGCGACCTATCACCTGTTCAGGATGATCGTGGGCGAACGCGGCCGTCTTCGCGGGCTTCTCTTCCCGGTACTCATAGAATGCCTCGTTCAGATACGCGATCTTCTGGGCGCGCAGCAGCGTGTCGTAGAGGAAGGGGTTGTCGGTCCAGCCAGCTCCGGGTGCTTCCACGAAGCGGATATGGTGCTCACGGAGAAAAGCGGTGCGATAGAGCGCCGACCAGATGGAGGGACGGTGCCGCAACAGGCGCGGTGTCTCCTCGATGGTGAACGGTTGACGGGCTGGATGCACGCGTCCGAAGTAGCGGCAGGGGATGGTGCGACCCTCGCTTCCGTCGGCGTTCGGCAGCACCGTCAAGTAGGGAGCCTTGATGATGTCGATAGCTATCTCTCCACTGTCTTCGCTGTCGATGTTGCGAGCGTGGGCCAGCATGCTCTCGAACATGGAAGGCCGGATGGTATCGTCGGGCTCCACGATGGCGATCCACGCACCGCGAGCCTCGTCGAGTCCGCGGTTGCAGGCGGCACCATAGCCGCCGTTCGGCTTGTCGATGACACGGAAGCGCTCGTCGCCGGCGGCGAACCGTTCCATCACCGCAAGGGTGCCGTCGGTGGAGCCGTCGTTCACGCACAGTACCTCAAGGGCCTCATGGGTCTGCGCCGCGATGGAGCGCAGGCAGCGTTCGAGCGTTCCTTCGACGTTATAGCAAGGGACTATGACCGTTACGAGTTCTTTCATGGACACCATTATAGAGAAGTACCATGCTGGGTTGAGGTTTTGGGAGGGCGAGGCTAGAATATGCACGAGGCGGTCACCCGTGGGGCGGGAAAGCGGCTGCCAAATGTGTTATCAGCGTCAGCCGTTCCTGCGCCAGTAGGGCGGCTTTTCGCTATCTATGGGTCATGATGACCACGGATAGCATGAGCAGGAAACAAACTATCTCTAGCAACAAGATCAGTTCGCTCATAGGGCCTCACCTCCCACCTTCATGGGGGCTGCGCCGCTATGGCCGCCTAGCGCCTTCATCATAGCATTCGGATGGGCGCGGCGGGCGCAGGGTTTCTCCCATCTTCTTATATAATGAGAGGCTGTACGGAAAATGAGGCATCGGGCCTCGCATCCCTCGTTCAAAGGACGAACCGTGGCTTCTTTCTACCATCGCATCTTCGCGGCCATCGACGGATCGGCCACCGAAAGCGCTGTCATCGAGCGCACCCTGCAGATCGCATCCGCCAATGGGGCCGAGATACTGTTCGGCCATGTGGTGGACTCGCTCCCCTCTGATATGAACAGCACCAACGCCAAGCTTCTGGCCGAGGAGGAGGAGAAGCTGATGCGGGAGCGGCTGGCACCGGTGTTCGAGCGCATCGAGGCCGACCCGAGCATCCCGGAATACGATTTTCAGCTGCGCGTGGGGCGCGTGGCCGACGTGCTCCTCGACGACCTCATCGAGCCCTACGAGCCTGATCTGGTCATCTGCGGCGAGCGCGGCTATTCCAATTTCAAGTATGCGTTCGTGGGCAGCGTGTCGAAGCGCATCGTCCATGACGCTAAATGTGACGTGCTGGTCGTGAAGCCGAAGGACCTGCAGCTATGATCGACGCCAAGATGTACGCTCTCGGCGACGAGCCGAGCGCCATCCGCGAGCTGTTCGCTTATGGCATGCAGCGCAAAGCCGAGATAGGCGCCCATAACGTGTTCGATTACAGCATCGGCAACCCCTCCATCCCGGCTCCGGCGCTGGTGCGGGACACCATCCTCGAGCTGATGGAGGAGGACCCGGTCACGCTGCATGCCTACACGCCCGCGGCGGGCGACCCGTCCGTGCGCCAGACCATCGCTGACGCCATCAGTCGCCGCTTCGGCGTGATAGCCACGCCTGGACAGCTCTATCTCACGCCCGGTGCGGCTGCGGCCCTTGCCATCTCGCTGAAAGCCGTGACCAACCCTGGTGATGAGGTCATCGTCATCAGCCCGTTCTTCCCGGAGTATTCCACTTGGATCGCCATGTGCGGCTGCGTTCGCGTGGAAGTGCCGGCTCAGGTGCCCAGCTTCCAGCTGGACGTGCCCGCTATCGAGGCGGCTATCACGCCGAAGACCAGCGCCATCATCATCAATTCGCCGAACAACCCGGTAGGTGCTGTGTACACGCGACAGAACCTCGAAGAGCTCGCCGCCATGCTGCTGCGCAAAGAAGAGGAGCTGGGCCATCCGATATACCTGGTGAGCGACGAACCCTACCGCGAGATCACCTATGGCAAAGAGGTTCCCTACGTTCCGACCCTCTACCCGCGCACCATCGTGTGCAATTCCTATTCGAAGTCGCTCTCGCTGCCCGGCGAGCGCATCGGCTATATATATGTAGCCGATGCCATGGATGATGCCCGCGAGGTCATCACCGCTGTGGCCGGAGCGGGGCGTGCGCTAGGCTATATCTGCGCGCCCACGCTGCTGCAACGCGTCATCGCTCGGTGCGTGGACGAGCCCAGCGACGTGGCAGCCTATGCCGAGAATCGCGCGCTGCTCACTGATGGCTTGGCGAAGCTGGGCTATGAGTACGTGGAGCCCGACGGGGCGTTCTATTTGTGGGTGAAGGCCCTCGAAGACGACGCTCAAGCGTTCAGCGACCGCGCGAAGGACTACGAGCTTCTGCTGGTGCCCTCCGACAGCTTCGGCGTGGGGGGCTGGGTGCGCTTGAGCTACTGCATCGCCCACGATACGATCGAGCGGTCCCTTCCCGCGTTCGCGGCCCTGAAGGAAAGCTATCAGGAGGTCTAGCATGTGCGGCATCGTCGGATACACCGGAAGCCAAGCGGCTCAGCCCATACTGGTGGAGGGTCTGACGCGGTTGGAGTACCGCGGGTATGACTCGGCTGGTGTGGCCATCCAGAACGGGGACGGCATCGACGTGGTGCATCGCAAGGGCAAGGTGGCGGAGCTGGCCCATACCTTGGCTCACTTCGATTATGAGGGAACCTGCGGCATCGGTCATACCCGCTGGGCCACCCACGGCAAGCCGAGCGAGGCCAACGCTCATCCGCATACCTCATGCGCTGGTGACATCGCTGTGGTGCATAACGGCATCATCGAGAACTTCATGGAGCTGCGCGAAGAACTGGAAGTTCGCGGCCACCGTTTCACGAGCGACACCGACACCGAGGTGGTCGCTCATCTCATCGAAGAGGCTTACCGCGAGCGTGCGGCTGCCGGGGCGCCTGATCTTTTGGGGGCTGTGGCGGATGCGACGGCGCGCGTGGTGGGCGCCTATGGCCTGGCCGTCATCTGTGCGAACGAGCCTGGTACCATCGTGGTCACGCGGAAGGACTCGCCCATCGTGGTGGGGCAGGGGGCCCATGGCGGCTACGTGGCCTCCGACATCATCGCCCTGATCGACGCCACCCGTGATGTGGTGGTGCTGGCTGACGGGCAGTTCGCCAAGCTGAGGCCGGAGAGCATCGCCTACTTCGACGAGGCGGGTCGCTCCATCGAGCCGACGGTCACCCATGTGGATTGGGACCTCGACATGGCGGAGAAGGGCGGATACCCCGACTTCATGCTGAAGGAGATACATGAGCAACCTCGCGTCATCCGCGATACCTTGGCCGGACGGCTGGTGAACGGAGCGCTCACCATCGACGAGCTTGACATGACTCCCGAAGAGCTCGACCTGATCGACCGGGTGTACGTCATCGCTTGCGGTACGTCGTATCACGCCGGTCTCATCGCGAAGAACCTCATCGAGGGCTGGGCGCGCATTCCCACCGAGGTGGAAGTGGCAAGCGAGTTCCGCTATCGCAACCCCATCATCACGCCATCCACTTTGGTAGTGGCCGTGTCCCAGTCCGGTGAGACGGCCGATACCTTGGCGGCCATCCGCGATGCGCGGGTGAAGGGCGCCAAGGTGTTCGGCATCACGAACGTGGTGGGCAGCCCGGTGGCCCGCGAGAGCGACGGCGTCATCTACACCAAGGCCAACAAAGAGATAGCAGTGGCTTCCACCAAGAGCTTCCTCGGTCAGGTGGTGTCCCTCACGCTTCTAGCCATGATGCTGGCTCAGTCGCAGGGCAAGCTGCGCACCGCTGAGGTGAAGCTGCTGTTCCGCGAGCTGGCCGATACGGCCGAGCAGGTGGAGACCATCTTGAGCAACGAAGCGGCCATCGAGGCGGCGGCCGAGGCGTGCAAAGACGCGACCAGCGCGCTGTTCATCGGCCGCGGCATGGGCTCGGCGGTGAGCTACGAGGGCGCGTTGAAGCTGAAGGAGATAAGCTACTTGCATGCCGAGGCCTATGCTGCCGGCGAGATGAAGCATGGTCCCATCGCGCTTCTGGAAGAGGGTTTTCCGGTCATCGCCATCGCGACGAAGAGCCCGGTCTATGACAAGGTGATATCGAACCTGCAGGAGTCGCGGGCGCGCGGGGCCATGATAGTGGCCATCGCCACCGAAGGCGACGAGGACATCTGCAACCACGCTGATCACGTGATCCATATCCCGCCGGTGCGCGATGCTTTCAGTGCTATCACGGCCAGCGTGCCGCTGCAGCTGTTCGCCCGCGCCATCGCTCTGGCCCGCGGCTGCGACGTGGACCAGCCGCGCAACTTGGCCAAGTCGGTAACGGTGGAATGATGGCGCGCTCGAAGAAGACCCAGGAGGCCATCGACGATGCCCTGGCGGCTCCCATCGCCAACGACCAGGTGGGCTTAGGCGTCGACATCGTCGAGATAGCGCGCATGAAGCGCATCTTGGAGCGCACGCCGTCGTTTTCGGCCAAGGTGTTCTCGGAAGAGGAGCGCGCCTACTGCGATGCCCACGTGAATCCGGAGGTGCACTATGCCACTCGCTTCGCAGCTAAAGAGGCGGTGCTGAAAGCTCTTGGCACCGGTTTCGCGGACGGCATCGGCGTGCGCGATGTGGAAGTGCAGCGCAACGCCAAGGGCAAGCCGCTGGTGCGCTTGAGCGGCCGCGCCGAGGAGGTCGCCGCTGAGCTGGGCGTGCGCGAGATACCGCTCTCTCTCTCGTTCACCCATAGCGAGGCGGTGGCTTGCGCCATGGCCATCACCCATGATGCCGTGCGCGCCACGCAAAAGCGCGTCGATCCCATGGAAGAGCTCACCAAGCAGTTCAAAGAAGCGCGATCGCTGCTGGACGAGATGTGACAAGCTATGGTCGGAACGGGGCGCTGAGGGCGCCTCGTTCTCGTCAGGGGAGGCGCTGGCTCGCCGCCCGCCGATGGGAAAGGTGAGGATCGTCATGGACGTTTCGGAGCTCGGTGCGCTGCTGCCCTGGCCGGCGGCGGATGCCAACAAGTACTCCCGCGGCAAGGCGCTGCTGGTGGCTGGCAGCGCGGCCTACCCTGGTGCGGCGTGCCTCGCGGCGCTGGCTACCGAGCGCATCGGTGCGGGCTACACCGAGGTGTACTGCGCGCCCGAGGCGGTGGGGGCGCTGCAGGCTTTCCGTCCTACCCTGGTCGTGCGCTCGTGGGAGGCTTGGGATGGCGAGCCGGTGGCCACCGCGCGGATGGACGAGCATCGTCCGCTTGCGGTCCTCGTGGGCAGCGGCATGGAAGCTGACGATGACGAACAGAGGCGCTTGGTCTTGAGCGTGCTGGCCGAAGCGGAAGCGCCCGTGCTGGTGGATGGCGGCGCTCTGGGAGCGCTCGCTAGCGAGGAGGGTCGTGCTGTGGCCCACGAGCGGGCCGAACGCGGTCTGCCCACCGTGCTCACCCCGCATGGCGGGGAGGCGGTGCGGCTGGCCCATGGCATCGACGTCGCGTCGGAAGAGGGCGATGCGCTCGCTCGTGCGCTCGCCGATGGCTATCGAGCGACGGTGGTGCTCAAGGGTCCGCGCACCTTCATCGCCGCACCGCGGGGATCGAGCCATGAGGTCATCGCTCTGGCTCCCGGCTCAGCGGCTCTTGCGAAAGCGGGCACAGGGGATGTGCTCGCGGGAATGATAGGCGGTCTGCTCGCCCAAGGCATAGAGCCCATGGGCGCGGCGGCCTTGGGCGTCGCCCTTCATGGGAAGGCCGGCCGCATCGCCGCGAAGCGCCTCACCGCCATCGCGGTCACCGCCCTCGATGTAGCCGAGAGCATTCCCGAGGCCATCGCCTCCTTCGCGTGAGCACGCGGGAGAAGGCTCCTCGCCAGCGCTTCGACGATAGCGCTATTTAGACACGCTACAGTGGGAACTCTTCGCCGCGATTTGACCTATAATGAACGTCCGAACCTCTACCGACCTCCCTTTGAAGGAACGAACGCCCATGGCAACTCCCGAAACCGACGCGGCTGCCCGCATCGAGGCGCTCCGGCGCGAGATAGAGCATCACACCTACCGCTACTACGCTCTCGACGACCCCGAGATATCCGATGCCGCCTTCGACTCGCTCATGCGCGAGCTGCGCGAGCTCGAAGCGCTCCATCCCGAGCTCATCGATCCGACGAGCCCCACTCAGCGCGTAGGCGGCTATGTGGGCGAGCAGTTCGCTCCGGTGATGCACGAGCAGCGCATGTACTCCCTCGACAACGCCATGGACCTCGACGAGCTCGACGCCTGGATCGACCGGGTGGTCGACGCTTTGGGCGAGCTGCCGCCTTTGTGCTGCGAGCTGAAGATCGACGGCTCTTCTATCGCGCTCACCTACGAGAACGGTACGCTGCTGCGGGCCGCCACCCGCGGGGATGGCACCACTGGCGAGGACGTGACCGCCAACATGCGTACGGTGAAGGACGTTCCTCTGCGCCTGCGCGAAGGGGCGCTCTCTGCCATCACCGCCGATCGCGAGCGCATCGAGGTGCGCGGCGAGGTGTACATGCCCAAGCACAGCTTCGAGGTGCTGAACCTTGCAGCCGAAGCTGACGGCAAGGCCCCCTTCGCGAACCCGCGCAACGCCGCCGCTGGCTCGCTGCGCCAGAAGGACCCTGCCGTCACGGCCAAGCGCGACCTCTCCACGTTCCTCTATGCCATCGCCGACCAGCAGGCGTTGACGGTGAGCGGCCAATGGGAGCTCTTGGAGTGGCTGCGCGAAGCAGGCTTCCACGTGAACCCTGACGTGCGCCTCTGCACCAGCCGCGAGGAAGTGCGCGCGTTCTGCGAGGCATCGCTGCAGATGCGTGAGACGCTGCCCTACGAGATCGACGGTGTGGTGGTGAAGGTGAACTCCTTTGCTGACCAGGCTCGATTCGGCTTCACTTCCCGTGCCCCCCGCTGGGCTATCGCGTTCAAGTTCCCGCCCGAGGAGAAGACCACGAAGCTGCTCGGCATCACCGTGCAGGTGGGACGCACCGGCGCGCTCACGCCGGTGGCCGAGCTGGAACCGGTGGTAGTGGCAGGCTCTACGGTCGCCCGCGCCACGTTGCATAACGAAGACGAGGTGCACCGCAAAGACGTGCGCATCGGCGATACGGTGATAGTGCGCAAGGCAGGCGATGTGATCCCCGAGGTGGTGGGCGCTGTAGACAGCCTACGTCCGGCAGGAGCGCGGGAATGGAAGATGCCCGCGGTGTGTCCCAGCTGCGGTTCGCCCATCATCCGCGAAGAAGGGGAGGTGGCTTGCCGCTGCATCTCCATCGACTGTCCCGCTCAGGCCCATGAGCGCCTGCTCCATTGGGCCAGCCGTGGCGCCATGGACATCGAGGGCATCGGGGAGGAGCTGGTGAGTTATCTGGTGGCAGCTGGCATGCTCAGTGACGTTGCCGACTACTACAACCTGACGGCCGACGTCTTGGCGGAGGTGTCCCGGGGCCGTGTGAACAAGGCCGGAGAGAACATCCGCATCGGCCGTACGGTAGCCGAGAAACTGGTGGCGGCCATCGAGGTGTCCAAGGGCCGTCCCTTCGCCAACGTGCTGTTCGGTCTGGGCTTGCGCCATGTGGGCAAGACCACCGCCGAGGCGCTGGTGCGCCGGTTCCGCACCATGGACGACCTCATGGCCGCCAGCGAGGAGGATCTGGCGGCCGTGGAGGGCATCGGTCCGAAGGTGGCGCGTTCCACCTGGCTGTTCCTCCATACGCCCGACAACATGGCCGTCATCGATCGTCTGCGCAAGGCTGGGGTCACCATGAGCGAAGAGGTCATGGCCCCCGGAGATGAGGCTCCCCAGACCCTCGATGGCCTGACCTTCGTCCTCACTGGCACCCTGACCGCATCGGGCATGTCGCGTGACGAGGCTTCGGCGCGGTTGAAGGCCATGGGCGCGAAGGTGTCGGGCAGCGTGTCGAAGAAGACGAGCTTCGTGGTGGCAGGGGAGGCTGCTGGCTCCAAGTTGGCGAAGGCCGAAAGCCTCGGCGTGCCCGTGCTGGACGAGGACGACCTTCTTCGCATCCTGGATACCGGTCAGCTCCCGGAAGGGAAGTGACCCTATCCTTTGATGACGGCTGAGCTGTTCGCGGTGTGGTGGTGCGTTGCCGTCGAGGTGGCGGTGGCGGCGCTGTTGGCGGTCATGGTGCGCAGCGACCTGCGCAGCCGTCGCATCCCGAACGGCGCGGTGCTGGGTTTGGCGCTCAGCTGGGCAGCGCTGCACCTCGGCCTTTTGCTGGCGGGCATCCCGGCTGAGGGACTGCTGGTCACGGCGCAGGCTCAGGGCATCCCTGGGTGGGCGCTCGGGTTCTTCCGGCCCGCGAGCGTGGGACAAGGGCTGCTCGCTGCCGTGGTGGCCGGGGCTGTGCTGATGGGAGCAGGCTTGCTCTATGAGCGGATCAGCGGAAAGACGGGCATGGGGGCTGGCGATGTGAAGCTCATCGCTGCGCTCGGTCTGTTCGCGGGCCCGAGCCGCCTCATGGTGGCGGTGATGGTGGCCTGTGCGGTGGCGTTGGCGACATCCCTGGTGACGCGCAGCCGTACGTTCCCCTTCGCGCCGGCCCTCGCGATCGGCTTCGTTTGTGTGATGTCGATCGAACTCTGAGGGTGGTTCATGGACAAGAACAGCCCAGTTCGCTATCATCTTTTTCAAAATGTCCCCTTTCTGAATAGGAGCTTTCGTGTCGTCCTCGATGACCATGATCACGATCGCAGACATCGTGCTGCTCGTTCTGCTGATCGTCGTGCTCGTGGTGGCCCTGATACGCATCCGATCGTTGAGCCGACGGATGGAAGGCCTTGAGGAGGATCTCAACAAGGAGCGTAAGCGCATCGCTGAGGTGCAGGCGTTCATCGAGCGGCGCAGCGGTGCGAACACCCGCCCGGTGCGTGAGCTGCAGCAGCCGATGCCCCAGCGCCCGCGCGAAGAGGATATGGCTCCCCGTGACTTAGGCCAGGCCTACTATCTTGACAATGCTCATCGTCCTGACATGGGGCAAGGGGGCGAGCAGGCTCAGCAGATGCAGCGCATGAGGGAGGCTCAGGCACGGCAGCGAGCTTATGCGCAGCAGGCCGAGCAGCGGGCCGCCCAGGCTCGGGCGGAGCAGGCAGCTCACGAGTACACCCAGCGGCAAGCGCGCATGCAGGCGCAGGCCGAGTTCATCCAGAAGCAGGCATATATGCAGGCTCAGCAGCAAGCCCAGGCCGATGCCCAAGCGGTCGCTCAGCGTCAGGCGCGGGAGCGCGCCCGGGCGCAGCAGCAGGCGGAGGCTCAGCGGCGTGCCCAGATGGAGGCCGAGCGCCAGGCTCAGGCCCAGGCACGCGAGCAGCAGCGCATCATCGGTGAGGCTCAAGCTGAGGCGAAGCGACGGGCCCAAGCGGAAGCTCAGGCGCGGGCCGAGGCGGAGGTGCGTGCGCAGGCAGAGGCGCAGCAGCGTGCTCAAGCCCAGGTGAACGCTCAGGTGCTGGCTCAGCAGCGGGCGCGCCAGGCCCAGGTGGCACAGCAACCTCAGCAGATGCAGCCCCAACAGACCCAGCACGCCCAGCAAGTCCAGCCCATGCAGCAAGCGCAGCAGGTCCAGCAGGCTCAACAGGCTCAGCAGGCTCGGCCCATGCAGCCGGTCCCGCAGGCTCAACCTATGCAACAGGCTCAGCAGGCCCAGCCCATGCAGCAAGCGCGGCAGGTCCAGCCCGTGCAACAGGCTCAGCAGGCCCAAGCGGCCCAGCAGCGCATGGCCCAGCAGCAGGCCCCTATGGCCCAGCAGCAGGCCCCTATGGCCCAGCGTGCCGTGCGCCCGACCCAACCGACCATGAGCCCGGCGGGCACCCAGTCCCCGCAACAGGGTTGGGGCAGATAGCGCCTCTTCTGTGACCTTCTCGTGAGGCGAAACGAAAAGGTCGCGTTCATCGGATCAGCAGGTTCCCACGACCAAGGAGCACAGGTGGAAAGCGACAACGGCGACAAACGACCGAGACCGACCTTCCTCGAACGGATCGGCCTGACCAAACGAGAAGCGGTCTCCGAAGAGGAGATCAAGGATATGGTGGCCGACACCCAGGAGCTGCGCGAAGACGAGAAGCGCATGATCCATGACATCATCGATCTGTCCGACATGGCGGTGCACGAGATCATGACGCCGCGCGTCGACATGATGCTGGTGGAAGATACCGCCACCACTCGCGCGGCTTTGGAGCGCATGCGCGGCACGGGCCATTCGCGACTTCCCGTCTATCATGATGACATCGATGGCGTGGTGGGCATCGTCTACTACAAAGACCTCATCGGTCCGCTCATGGAGGGCCGCATCGACGAGCCGGTGACGAAGTACATGTACGAGCCCATGTTCGTTCCTGAGACCAAAGACGTGATGCCCCTGCTCGGCGAGATGCAGGCGGCCCGTCAGCAGATGGCCATCGTGGTGGACGAGTACGGTGGCACCGACGGCTTGATAACCATGGAGGATATCGTGGAGGAGATCGTAGGCGAGATCCTCGACGAGAGCGACCTGGTGCGCGACGTGATCGCAGATGTGGCGCCAGGCGTGTGGCGCGTCGATGGCCGCTATCCGATCGAGGATGCGCTGGCTATGGGCTGGCCGGTGGTGGATTCGCCCGAGTACGAGACCTTGGCTGGCTGGCTGATGGACGCGTTCGATTCGGTGCCGAGCCCCGGAGATGCGGTGACAGTGGGAACGTTCCGTTTCAAAGTGGAGCGCATGCGCCGCTCGCGCATATCGGTGGTGCGCGTGGAGAAGCTGGACGAAGAAGAGACGAACGACTCCGAAGAAGCCGTGCCTAACCCCTAGGCAGACCTTCATGAAGAGCGCTGTGGGCCCCCTCGACAGATAGAGGGGTCCCACGAGCTCGATTTTGCGCTATCATGTTCTGACCGCAAAAATCGCAGACGATGTTATTCAAACGCTCTCCAAACACCGAACCATTCGCGATCGTCGTTGCTGCGTGACCGTATATGAAGGAGAGCAGTTCCTCAGCCGTGTCCGTTACGAAGTCCATATCGCTCCGCTCGGTGCTGTTTCGCGCCGTCATGGCCATCGCTCTGACAGCGATCGCCTGCGCATGCGTGACCTTCGGCCTTGAATTCGCTTCGGCTGAGGGAACACCTCAGGGCGGTTCTGGCACCTTCGGTTTCGCTGCGGTGCCTGAAGCTCAGATCCTCCACGCGGCAAACGATGAGCCCGCTGCCGAAGAACCCACTGACACCGCCGATGTGGAAGCGGTCGACCACGCCACCGCTGACACGGCCATCGACGGTTTCTTCGGCCAGGGCATCACGGAGAGCTTCGTGCTGGAGACCACCGTGCAGCGTGATATCTCGGCCAGCATCGAGTTCATCGAGTCGGAAGAGGAAGTGCGTCGCTTCGAAGAGCAACAGCGCGAGCAGTCCCATATCGCAGAGGTGAATCAGAAGAAGGGCCTCTCCTACGCCAATGGCGGCATCGGCGTCTACGATGTCGACTTCTCCTGTGGTCGTGATGAGTTCGTCACTACGTGGACTGCCCGCATCAACGAATACCTGAGCGGATCGCCGCTGGCAGGCTATGGTTCGGTGTTCGCCGAGGCTGCTTGGCAATACGGCGTCGATCCGCGCTGGTCGCCCGCCATCTCGAACACCGAGAGCACCAAGGGCCGCAACTGCTTCGCCGCCCATAACGCTTGGGGCTGGACCGGTGGCAGCTGGTCGAACTGGGCTGCCGCTATCAACACCCATGTGGCTGGCCTCGCCGAGATATACGGCTACACCATCAGCTATGCCAACGCTGAGCGGTATTGCCCGCCCAATGCGGCGAACTGGTATAGCGATACGCTGAACGAGATGCAGAAGATATAAGACCATGAGCAATGTCATCGTGGTAGGGTGCGGGCGTGTGGGCTCTCAGCTCGCGAACATGCTCTCCGACAACGGCAACAACGTGTGCGTCATCGACCGCGATCCTGACTCTTTCGCCAATCTTGGTCGCAACTTCAATGGCACCACGGTGCAGGGCGTCGGCTTCGATGAGGATGTGCTCATGCGGGCCGGGGTGGACGAGTGCGACGTGCTGGCCGCCGTGACCCAATTCGATAATGCGAACCTCATGTGCGCTGAAGTGGCCAATCGTCTGTTCGACGTGCCCCATGTGATAGCGCGCCTCTACAATCCCGATCATGAGAAGACCTATCTACAGCTGGGCATCGACTATGTATGCGGCACCTCTTTGGTGGCTGAAGAGGTGTTCTCGAAGGTGCTGTCGGGCTATGGCTCGCACATCGACACCTTCGGTGACTGCGAGATACTGGAGTTCGCTCTCGATCTGTCGAGCAGGGAAGACGCCCGTGCTATCCGCGTGTTCGAGCTCGAGCGCGACCACGAGGTGCGCATCGTCGCATTCGAGCGCAGTGACGGGTCCACTTCGTCGATACCCACGGCCGACTCGGTGCTCTACAACGGGGATCGGGTGCTCGCCTGCGTGCGCCATGATGCCATCGAGGCGTTCTCTCGCTATATCCAGGACTGATGCTGTGGGAGAGGGGAGCCTGCAATGTATGTGGTGATAGCCGGCGGTGGCAAGATCGGCTCCTACCTGGCCACGGTGCTCCTGGCTGGCGGCAACGAGGTGGCCGTCATCGAGGAGAACCTCAAGACCGCCGACAAGCTGTCGGTGGAGTTCGAGGGCGAGTACCTGGTCATCCGCGGTGACGGGTGCGATTCTCGCTTCCAAGAAGACGCCGGCATCCGCAAGGCCGATGCCTTCGTGGCGGCCACAGGCAAAGACGACACGAACCTGGTGTCGTGCGAGGTGGCCCAGCGCGTGTTCCACGTGCCGCGCTGCATCGCTCGCGTGAACAACCCGCGCAATATCCGCATCTTCCGCGAGGTGGGCATCGAATGCGTATCGGCAACCACGCTCATCGCGAACATGATCGAAGAAGAGGCCGTGTTCGGCTCGGTGTCGGTGGCGTCGTCGCTGAACGATGGCAACGTGTCGCTGTCGGAGATGACGGTGCCGCGCATGCGCCATCATCGCGAAGAAGAGGGGGTGCTCGTCGATGACGTGCCCATGCCAGAAGGCACCCTCATCGCGGCGGTATCCACCAAAGACGGCATCGAGGTGACGGGGCAGGATACCCGTCTGTTCCCCGGAGATACGGCCATCGTGGTAGCCGATAACGACAAGCTCGACGAAGTGAGAGGCGTGTTCCGCGGCCTGTGAGCTACGGTGCTCTTCACGCCGCCAAGACGAAAGGACGCTGGTTATGATCGAACGCTATACTCGCGAGGCCATGGGGAAGATATGGGATCTACAGAACAAGTTCGACATCTGGCAAGAGATAGAGGTGTTAGCCTGTGAGGCCCAAGCGGAGCTGGGACAAGCCGGCATCACGCGCGAAGAGGCGCGATGGATCCGCGACCACGCTGCTTGCACCGCCGAGCGCATCGCCGAGATAGAGGCCGTCACCAACCATGATGTGATCGCCTTCACCACCAACCTGGCCGAGTCCATCGATGCCGAGGTGCCCGAGGGCGCCGAGCCGCCGAGCCGCTGGGTGCACTACGGCATGACCTCCTCGGATCTAGGCGATACGGCCCTGAGCTATCAGATCACCCAGGCGTGCGACATCATCTTGGAGGACATCGCGAAGTTGGGGGAGACCTGCAAGCGCCGTGCCTTGGAGTTCAAAGACGTGCTGTGCGTGGGCCGCACCCATGGCATCCATGCGGAGCCCATGACCTTGGGCATGAAGTTCGGCAGCTGGGCCTGGGCGTTGAAGCGCGCGCAGACGCGCATGGAACAGGCCCGCGAAGTGGCCGCCACCGGCGCTATCTCGGGCGCGGTGGGCACCTACTCCTCCATCGATCCGTTCGTGGAGCAGTACGTATGCGAAAAGCTCGGCCTGACTCCCGACCCCCTGTCCACCCAGGTGCTCGCTCGCGACCGCCATGCGCAGGTGATGAGCGCTCTGGCTGTGTGCGCCGCCACTTTGGAGTCCATCGCATTGCAGGTGCGTCTGTTGCAGCAGTCCGATGTGATCGAAGCAGAAGAGCCGTTCACCAAGGGCCAGAAGGGCTCCTCGGCCATGCCTCATAAGCGCAACCCCATCACTGCCGAGCGCGTGTGCGGTCTTGCCCGTGTGGTGAAGGCGAACGCGCAGGTGGCTTTCGATGATGTGGCCTTGTGGTACGAGCGCGACATCTCCCACTCTGGTGCCGAGCGTGTGACGCTAGCGGACAGCTTCATCGCCCTGGATTATATGTTCGCTAAGATGCAGTGGATGCTCGATGGGCTGCAGGTGTATCCTGCCAAGATGGAGCACGACCTATGGCGCACCCGCGGCCTCATCTTCAGCAGCAAGGTGCTGTTAGCCTTGGTCGACACGGGCATGAGCCGCGAGGATGCGTACGTCATCGTACAGCGCAACGCCATGAAGGTGTGGGAGGATATCCAGAACGCTATCGATGGCCCCAGCTATCGCGAACGCCTCGAAGCCGACCCCGATTGCCCCCTCACCTCCGAACAGCTCGATGCCATCTTCGACCCATGGGCCTTCCTCACCCGCATAGACGTGGTCTTCGATCGCTTAGGAGATCTGGAGTTCTAGCTGGTCTTTGAAGGAGAGGGCGACCATCAGAGGGCGCGAGCACGAGCTCGCGCCCTCTTCGCGTGTTGAGGGACCCTCTTTAGGGAAGGTGATAGCGCCGCTGTCTTCCTTTGCCGCGGGCTACCAAGAGCCCCTTTTCTACTAGATCGTGTATGATGCGCTGCGCGGTTCGGGAGGATCGTCCGTTTGTTACGAGCTCTGCCGTGCGAAGCCCCTCGGGACGTTCGGCGAGCTTCAGGATGTTCGCGATCGTGTCGTCTGGATCAGCTGTTGTCCCCGGGGGTTCTTCCGTTGCTGGTTGGGTGGGAACGAAAGCCTTGAACACGATCCCTTCCTCTAGCTCGGGCTCGCGGCCAGTGTAAAGATGAGAACATCTGAATATCTCGCGCGTTCCGCTTCCGAGTTCTTCTGCGAGGCCTATATGGCAGAAGAACGAAGAAAGAGTAGGGTTCTTCGGCAGTGGGGCGAAGGCATCGGGCTCTAAGGGGCCCTCGAAGGAGGCGCGGCTCGCATTCTCGGTATGGATGCCCATGGGGTCTATGATCACCTTGGCGGGAGAAGGGCTTGTGAACTCCCGATGGATCAAGCAATTGATCATCAATTCGCGAATGATGATATCGCGAGGGCTGATCGCCTGATCCCCTTCTAGTAAGAACCGATCGGGAAGATGTTTTCGGCAAAAGCTAGCGAGCAGCGTATAGGCGTCCATGAGATTCGTCGTGATGGTGAGTCTGTCGTCATATCTGTCCTTGTCTGCGATGCGAGCAATGGCGTCGGTCTTATAAGTGGGACAGACAGAGCGTATGACCTCGTCTTTTCCGAGAGCGAGAACCGCGGCGAGAGTATAGCCCCTTTTTCCGGTCGTATAGTCCTTTCCGAAGAGTCCGGCCGACTCGAGAAGTTCTAAGTCGGTCATCTTCTGCCAAGGATGATCCTTGCGTTTGATCCGAGCGAGCTTTCGCGCTTCATCGATGAGGTCAGCGCGAAGATCTTCAGCAGATACGTGCTCTATAACGCGCCGTTCGGTGAATATGCCTTGCTTTCTTATGTAGAGCTCAGCGAGCGGTATGCTCCCGCGCATGACCGTGTCGCTATCTGCTTTGCGAATGTAGACCTTTCCTTTAAAGCTATGAACTTGCGGGCTATTCGGTACGGTGATCTTGACCACCTGTCTGCCCCCGGTGTCGATATGCTCAAAGCCGATCGCTATGGGGATGTCGAAGGTGTTTGGGTTGTTGATCACATTATGGATATTGCGCATGATAGGAAGGACCTTGGTCGCTTCGATCCCGCGGACGACCCCATCATCCTCGACACCAAGAAAGATAGTGCCGCCGAAGCCATTAGCGAAAGAGCATATCGTTTCGAAGATATCGCTCCCGGGGTTGTTGCTGCAGCGTTTGAACTCAACGTATTCATTTTCTCCCATGGTGAGCACTTGCTGGAGTTCGTCTATATTCATGAATCCCCCACCTTCTCTAGGCCATGGCGCGATTATGGCGCGATTATGGCGCGATCGGCGCGATTATGGCGCGATTGGCGCGATTATGGCGCGATTGGCGCGATACTGAAGCGGAAGAGCGCTGGAGCTTGCGGCATTTTTGGTTAATTGCCATCCGAAGCGCATTTTCGAGGTTGCGCTTAGTCTGTCATAGCCCCATGGAGAATCTTCACGTTGACGATGTAGCATCAGGGCAGCGTCCTTCTCCTCGGGCGAGGAAGGAGGGACCATCACGTGGAGCTGCGCAAGATCCTGCCCAAGGGCACGAGCTTCGAGGGCCTCGACCCGCACGTCCTCGCCGAGATATGCTCCCATGTCAATTCGACGGTGAGGCGCGGATGCGGTGATGCCGCCCCCTTCGACCTGGCGGCACTCATGTTCCCGCCGTATCTGTTCGAGAACCTGGGGCTGCGCCGCGTCCCGCCTGAAGATGCGATCGCAGCCCCCAACATCCTGTATCGCCCCGAGTAGGGGACGCTGCAGGAAGCTACATCATCCGCCCGTTCCGAGGAGAAGCTGCGCGACGATACCGATTCATCTTCCTGCTTCGTGCGTAAGTCTGACAGAGGGCATGCGCGAGGCCTGCGTCAGCATGCCCTGGAACGCCCCCTTTTGCGCTTGGGCTGTCGCAACTCGGCGATATCGAGACTCCGAAGATGCGTTCGTGCGCCGAATCCGTGCGGTAGAGCTGCGGCTCTGCACTTCGTTTGGCAGTATGGCTCTTGCCCTGGCGATCAACCCCTTGGAGGGGATTGCTAAAGGAGGGTGCTCGGTGGCGCACAAAAAACACACGGGGATGTTTAAACGGGGATTTTCTGGCATTCTGAGGAACGGGGCCCGTGATGGCGTTTGAAGTAGGTTCGCACGTCTGCTATATTCCGGAATGCCAAACATCACCTCCTGGTAACAGGAACGTGACTAATCGAATAAGGGAGCCTTTCGCTAGCCTCCGGTTTGCTGACCTTTCGCTAGAAACAGTTGACGAGGGTATCCACCCACCGTGCTGTTTCTAGTCTTTTGGGAATCCTGAGATTAGCCACATGGTGATGTTTGGCGACTGTGGTGGATGCCCTTTTCACTTTGTCGCCGGGAATCGACTTTGAGAAGAGCTCGCATAGACGGGGCCTCCTCCACGGTGTGACGAGAACACACGCCGAAAGGAGCTGATCGCTATGCGGTCATCTGTCGCTGTGCGCTTGCGCACGCTGTTCGCGCCCTTGTTGGTCATGCTGCTCGCATGCGCCATGGCGCCCACCATCGCTCTCGCCGATGAGGCGGAAGAGGGCGCTGGCTCTAAGGTCGGCATCTCTGTCGACGGGCCCGAAGAGGGGTCGACCGAGGACGCCTCTCCTCTCGTCGGCGCTCTGACCAAGAGCCGCACCTACGTCATGGTCGCCGATACCCTCTCCGACTTCTCGGTGGTCACCATCGCATCGGGCACCGTCGAGCTCGCTTCTGATGCGGGCGAAGAGATGAACGTTCCGACCATATCCTCGACCTATATCGCGCAAGGGTGCGTCTATTCGTTCGACGAGGAGGAGAAGACCTTCTCCCTTGTGAACGCCGCTAATGCCGAGGTCTCAGAAGAAGGCCTCTTCATCGTCCCGAGCGCCCTTGAGCTCGAAGGTGCCGCATATCCTGTGACGGGGGTGTCGGCCGGGGCCTTCTCGGGCTCGGATGCTCTTCTCGTGGCGCTCTCGCGCAACGTGGTCTTCGTGGACGATGACGCTTTCACAGGAGCGGGGACGCTCCGGGGCGTCTACGTCTCCTCCGCTAACGATTCCTACTCATCTTACGACGGCTGTCTCTATGATCGGCCGCAAAAGAGCCTCTTGCTCGTTCCCGAGGGCAAGCTGGGCGCTGTCCGCATCCCTTCCGGTGCGGAGAACATCGGATCGGAGGCGTTCTCGCATTGCGCCTCTGTGGATTCGATCTCCGTCGATGCGGGCAGCGCAGCCATCTCATCCCTCGAGGACGTTGAGATCCATAACGCGAACGGCGACCCGATAGAGGTCGTCGTCATGGAAGGAAGCTCCCTCAACGATGGCGTTCCTTCCGATCGGAACGCTTCCGATGAAGCGCCTCTTCTTTCCGAGGACGATGGATTTGGTGGCGAGGTTTCTGACGATATGGTCGAAAGCAATAACTTGACGGAATCGATCGATCTCGAGCTTGATTCCGGTATGGTGGATAACTGCGTTGTCATCCTTCAGGTGGCAACAAATGGCGAACCTTCCGACACTGCGCTCGTCGATAGAGGGTCGCAGGGTGCCCCGATCCTGACCGAAACAGTTCCTCTTTCTGATGAAAGGCTTTCCGCGCGATCTGATAGCTCCATATTTCACATGGAGCTGCTGGGCGACGGCAGTGGCTTCAGGCTTGCCTATATCGAAGCTAGCGCTTCCGGTGCCGTTGCGATTCCGGCACTTTGGACCCAGGATGGTAGGACCTTGCCAGTAGTTTCTATTGGCAGCTGGGCTTTGTGCGGTGGGTTTCGAGAGGGAGATCATGCGAACAATGTGACCTCCATACATATACCTGCGACGATCACATCTATCGGTGGGGAATATCCGTTTGGCTGGGGCAGCCAGCGGCAACTTGCTTCGATCACGGTAGATCCAGGAAACAGCGTGTACGCTTCGCTCGAGGGCGTCCTGTTCACAAAAGACATGGAAGCGCTCATCTTCTATCCGGTGAAAAAGACCGACGAGCATTATCGTATTCCCGCCAGTGTTCAGTCTGTCTATGGGGCCGCATTCACTCGTTGCTATGATTTGCGCGCGGTCACGATCCCGGCAGCGCTTTCTCAGAGACTAGGAGATCGGGTTCTTCTGGACGCATGCTCGAATGTGCGCGACCTATATGTTGCAGATAGCACGAATCCGTCCATGACCAATAGGGTCTGCATCATGATGGATAATTCCTTGATCACGGTGCACCTTGCGGTGTTTACTGCGGACCAAGTGAGTATCTGGAGCAATGCGGGATTTCCCGTGGAGAATATCGTGCAAGGCGAGCCGCGGTTCACGTTCGTGCGAAACGATGGAGGTACGGGTTTTATTCTGACTGCCGTCAGTAGTCTAGTGGTCGGTGACGTGGATGTTCCTGCTACTTGGACCCAGGATGGGGTGACTTTGCCTGTGGTCGGTATCGGGTCGTATGCTTTTGCTAGTGGACACGAAGCGGGCGCTCAAGCTGTGGGCGTGACGTCCGTTCATATTCCAGCATCCGTTGTATGGATATCCCCAGCTCATCCTTTTGGTTGGTGTGACGCCATGAGCATGGCGTCGGTGACGGTCGATCCTGAAAACCCGAGCTTCACGGCCCTTGATGGCATTCTTTACGACAAGAGCGTTACGGAGCTCGTTTTCTATCCATTTGCGAAGCGTGATAAGAGCTATGCGATGCCTTCGACGCTCACGAATTACCGCTACAGCTCAATGACTCGCTGTAGGTATCTCGAATCGGTGACGTTCAGCGCATCGTTCATGGGTTCTCTCGGTCATGATGCCCTGATGGATGCATGCTCTACGGTGCGCGATGTATACATTGATGGTGTGACCCCTTCAGGCATGCAAGGACATTGGTTTCTTTTCGCAAACAAGGCCGAGGTGACCATTCATCTCCTTAATTATGTGGACGCTGAGATCCAGACATGGGTGAATGCAGGGTTTTCGCTGAGCAAGATCGTTCCAATGGGCTCTGCTCTATCCTTTGCGGAGAGCGCTGATGGCGGCGGCTACGTTCTTGTTGGCATCGATTCTTCCGTCAGCGGCGTCGTTGTTGTTCCTTCGCAGTGGTCGCAGAACGGGAGAACGCTGCCCGTTGTGGGCATCGGCGGAGACACGCTTGGTTGTGGATGGACCTCGAGCCCTGCCGCCAATGTGACATCGATCCAGATTCCTGCCAGTTTGACCTACATATCTTCCGACTATCCATTCGGCTGGACGCCGGGCCGAAAGCTTTTTGAGATCAAGGTAGATAGGGAGAATCCAGCTTTTTGTTCAGTAGATGGGGTGCTGTTCAGTAAGGACAAGAGCCAGCTTATCTTCTATCCGCCGGGCAGAACGAACCGATCATATAGCATACCGGCTGGTACGACGATCTCGGGATACCAACCCTTTGTTCGGTGTTCTTATTTGCAATCTATCGTTTTTCCTGTGAGTTATGCCGCGAGCCTTTCCAATGCGGGGCATTTTGATTCGAACAGCTATTTGACGGATATTTACGTGGAGGGTGCTACTTCATCAGCGTTAGGGCCAAACCACGTTAACAACACCGACAAATCGAAGTACTGGATCCATCTTGCGAACTACACTGCTGAGGAAGTGCAGTTGTGGGTGAACGCGGGCTTTCAGAGAGACCATATCGTTCCATCTGCTGGAACCGCTTCTTTTTCGGTTACGTTCGATGTTGCTGGCGGTGACCCACAGCCGAGCGATCAGGTGGTCTTGCGCGATGGGCATGTGCGCGAACCTGCAGATCCGACTCGTCCGGGATATGATTTCAAGGGATGGTATTCGTTCAAACAAGACAAGATATGGGACTTCGATACTAACGCCATAGACTCCGATATGACGCTCATCGCCGTTTGGGAGCCGCATAAGACGACCCTTCGGCTTTATCTTGGAGATCGTGCTGAGCTTGCGGATGTCGAGGGAGCCCCAGAGGTAGAGTCTGATGATGTAGGCCGCTATGTTGAATACGTGATCCCCTATGATCAGACATTCACCTTGCCTTTGATCGGTCGCAAAGGGCATAAGTTGATCGAATGGCATGATTCTGAGGGCGTAGCAGTGAAAGACATGAATGGTGATACGCTCATTAATGGCGGTAAAGTGCGAAATCTATCGAGAGATGACGGTGCATTTTTTGCCTACACTCCCGTTTGGAGGGCTGTTTACAGCGTTGAGGTTCCGGTAAGCATCGATCTAACGATCCATGCCGATTTTCTTCATGGGGATATTGAAGTGTCGGCTGCCTCTGCTGGTTCCTCGGCAGGAGCATTCTTGAACTATTCCGAGGGCGCTGTCGAGATAGTCTCTATCGCGGACGAATCGGATGGTGCTGGCGCTAAGGCTCTTTTCCCGCACGGCGGGTACGAAAGGTCCTTCCTCACGGTGTCCTCTGGTGCTGAGACGGATAAGGTGTCCATTGCGCTCGGAAAGGGCACGGTGATCGGTAAAGGTGATGAGGGCTGGGCTTGGACGCCTGTGGTGCCGAGCGGTTCGTCATCGGATGGGTTTGTTGACGGAGCGTCCGAGTCGACCGTACCTGGTAAGCTCGAGGTAGTGTATGGCGTAGATGTTACGACTCTCAAGCCGCAAGATATGGCTCTTGTGGCAGACGATACCGAGTTGGCGCGACTTATGTACACAGTGCAGTTTGCGAATCCGCAGTAACGAATAGCGCGGATTCTGAAGCGGTCGTTGCAGTAGTCGCTTAAAGGTGGACGGGGCGATCGGGGCCAGCAGCTTCGATCGCCCGGTCGCTGCACGCCCGATCGTCCTTCGAAGCACCAAGCTCGGGGGCGCTCTTAGTCTGTCGTGGCCTCATAGAGGATCTTCGCGTCGAAGATGCAGCGTCAGAGCAGCGTTCTTTTCCTTGGGCGAGGAAGAAGATGGTAAAGAGGCGAGCGCATCAAGGGCCTTTTGGATGATATGCCCCTCAAGGATAACGACCTTCTGCTCGACTACGAGAAGAAGGGTGGCGCTTGGAAGAAGAGCACTTGGTCTGAATCCGAGATAGCCGAGGTGTTCAACGCCTGAGGAGGGGAACCTGACCTTTTCGCTCTTCCGTCGTCAACAACATGGTTTCAAAGCGCCCTGGCCAAGGCCGGGGCGTGGCATACTACGGGGCAGATGATGGGCCGAGAACGGAGGTGCGGCGATGAAGCTGGCAGAGGCTTTGCAGGAAAGAGCGGATCTGAACCGGAAGATCAGCCAGTTGGAATCGCGGCTCTTGGAGAATAGCTTCACCCAAGATGGCATCGAGCCAGCGGAGGATCCGGACAAGCTGCTGGAAGAGCTGGACCGATGCGTCGCGCGCCTTGAACGATTGATCGCCGCCATCAACGAGGCGAACACCCAGACGAAGGTGGACGGTCGCACGCTGACCGAGATCATCGCGCGGAAGGATTGCCTAGGTGTGGAATCGGGCGTTCTCAACAGCGTCATCGGCTCGGCTAGCGGGGCCATCACTCGCTATACGCGCACCGAGATAAAGATAGTCCGCACGGTGGACGTGCGGGCGTTGCAGAAGAAGGTCGACAAGCTGGCGAAGGAGGTCCGCGAGCTGGACAACCAGCTCCAACAGGCCAACTGGACGACCGACATAGCGATCTGATCGCGCAAGCTGGTAGCCCAACGGGGCGAACACCGAGAACAAGACCGCGTGTCTCAGAAGGTACGCCACAGCACGGCGCAGGGTTCGATTCCCTCCAGGATGATGCAAGTGCTATCGTGCATGCTCGCATCGTCATCGTGCATCGTCACTACCATGGTGTTGACCGAAGGGCGAGGGAGAGGTTCGGGGGGTAATATGACGGAACAGGGACGCCCTGCCGGATAGGCGGCGGCTCGTCGTGGGTGCTGGGGAGGGCTAGACGCCCCAGATGCGCACGAGGGAATACTTCTCCTGTTCGCCGTTCAAGGGCGTGTGATCGACGTTGGAGAAGGTGACGATGCGGTTTCCCATGCCCGTGGAGGCCAAATGGTCGCCGAAGTCATTGGCACCGTCGTGGGTCTCTAACGAGAAGTACTCATGGGAGTCGAGGTTCACGCCGCAAACGGCTCCTGTCGACTTCACCATGAAATAGGGACCGCACCATGCGGGGGCTGCCGTGGGCGTGCGGGGGAATCGGAACCACCCGCCCTGACCGTAGCGAGCGGCGGCTTCGATGGGGTCTTCCGTCTCGACGGGCTTCTGGTCTACCGGCACGTAGGTGCCCAGATTCGCGATGCCGCCACCGTAATTGTAGATGCCGTCGAAGCAGAACGAGAAGCCGGTGCGGCCGTAGGTGGCCTCCATGGGGCGCATCGAGGAGGGCAGGATGAGCGTGTCGAGCACCGCGGCATCAGCAGCATCGAGATAGGTGAGCTGGTAGTTCACCGTGTCCATGGCGGCGCGTGGCGTGACCGTGATGCCGGTGGTGGTGGCCGAAGGCGGCGTTGCCATGCGGCCCTCGGAGGTGAGCACCACTTCGGGTTCCGTATCGGCTGCGCTTCCGAAGCGTACGCGTTTCAACAGCGAGTTCTCCTTCGAGGCCTCACCATCGAGCCGTGGTAGCTCTTGCCAGAACGCGTAGGCTCCCGCCGCCGCTAGGGTGGGCATCTCCCAGTCGCCGCCGCCTTCGGCGCAGCGATGGGCCTCTCCCAGGCTCGGCCCTGTGCCGCCGGGCGAGAGGGTGAGCGGCGCTTGGTAGACGCGCCAGACATCCTTCAATATGTTCGCTTCGATCCATACCATGCCGCTATCGCAGGTGCGCACATCGTAGACCTCATAGCCTTCATCGGCGCCCACGGCCCGGTCGAGCACTGTGGTGCATACCCCATCGGTCAAGGTGATGATGCCCACCTGGGTGAGGGGCGTCGAGGATTCGGCAGGGATCAGGCATGCGGCTGTGTTGTCGGTGCTCGACCACGCTTGGGTGCCGTAGGGCAGCTTCAGCTCGCGCTGCAGCTTCACTGGCGTGGCAGAGGTTTCGAGGAAGGCGAGGTCGTCGGTGGTGAACACCGCGGTGGTGGGCACCGAGAGCACTCGCTCGCTCGCCTCGGCGATGCTCATCTGGTCGAAGGCGTAGCTGCTGCCGCCCACTACGGCGAGCGCGGCCATGCCGGCCAGCCCGTAGAGGAAGTGGCGTCGCGTGAGCAACAGCTCTTCGCCGCCTGGCAGGCTGACGCGCAGCCCTTCCTGGCCGCTGTTCACGCCATAGCCGCCGTAGGCGCGGTTCCGTTCGGGGCGCGGCCGCGCTGAGGAGCGCACGCTCGGTCGCTTGCTATCGCTACGCTTTCGTGACATGAACGCAATTGTGCCATTTTTCACGAGGAAGCGCTGCTACATTGGGTAAATGCTACAATAAACGCAAATGAGGGCCGCAGCGTTGGCATAAGGCGGAAAGAAGGGCCTCACCTCCCGAAACCTCCGTTCATAACGCCCGCAGACGGCCAGCACTCACGTGAGGAGCACCCATGAGCAACGACACGCGCCGCATCCTTTTGGTGGAAGACGAAAAGAACATCCGCGATGCTGTGACCGCCTATCTCGAACGCGAGAACTACTGGGTGACGGCCGTAGGCGACGGCCAGGAGGCCCTTGAGGAGTTCAGCAAGCATAGCTTCGACCTGATCATCCTCGATCTGATGCTGCCCCATGTGTCGGGCGAGCGCGTCTGTCGCGTCATCCGAGACAACTCGGACGTGCCGATCATCATGCTGACCGCCAAAGGTGAGGTGGAGGATCGCATCATCGGGCTGGAGCTGGGTGCCGATGACTATCTGGTGAAGCCGTTCAGCCCGCGCGAGCTGGTGGCCCGCGTGCGCGCTCTGCTGCGTCGCGTGCACTCTGATTCCGAGCCGCAGCGCGAGGTGTTCGAGTTCGGCGAGCTCACCATCGACGTGTCCGGACACAAGGTGCTGGTCAATGGCGAGGAGGTCGACCTGACAGCTAGCGAGTTCAAGCTGCTCACCACCTTGTCGCGCTATCCGGGCCGGGTCTATTCCCGTATGGAGCTGGTGGAGAAGGTGCTCGGCTACGACTTCGAGGGCTACGAGCGCACCATCGACTCCCACGTGAAGAACCTTCGTGCCAAGCTGGGCGACAACCCGCGCTCGCCGAAGTGGCTCCATACGGTGCACGGCGTGGGCTATCGCTTCGAAGATCCCACCAAAGCCGAACGGTGATCCTTGCTGCTTCCCATAGGGCCGCTGAAGGCGCTTCTGCGTGAAGCCCCGCTGGCTCGATATCTCCTTCGCCGCCCGCATCACGCTGGCGTTCGCTGCCATCGCCGCGATGACGGTGCTGGTGGCTGTCGGCGTCATATCTTTGGCGTGGCAGCAGTACTTCCGCTCCTACACCGCCGATAACATGCAGACCATGGCCAGCAACACGGCGCTGCGCATCGCCACGGTGTACGAGCAGGCAGGCACCCTTGATGATAAGGACGTCACGCGCCCGGCTGAGCAGGCTGTGGACATGACCAGCGGCATCGGCATTCGCGTGGTCGACCTCGACGGGAACACCGTGTACGACTCGTCGCTGGTGGGCAGCCAAAGCGATGGAGTGCAGAAGTCCATGGAGCCGAACGATCCGGAGCAGATGGCGTATGCCAACATCATGGTGAACAACCATGCGGTGGGCAGCGTGCATCTGTGGGTGTACGGATCGGACACGCTCATGCGTCAAAGCGACGTGGAGCTGCTGAACAACTCCTATCGCGCGGTGCTGGTCGCCGCGGTGGCGTCCATCATATTAGCGTCGCTTCTGGGCTATCTGTTCGCTCGCACGCTGGTGAAGCCCATCGTGCGCATGACCAAGACGGCTACCGCCATCAAGGAAGGCGACCTGTCGGCTCGCACCCACCTGCACGGCGATGACGAGATCGCGCGCCTGGGCGAGACCTTCGATGCCATGGCTGATTCGGTGGAGAAGGATCGCGAGCTGGAGCGGCGCCTGACCACGGACGTGGCCCATGAGCTGCGCACGCCGCTGATGGCCATCCAAGCTACGGTGGAGGCCATGATAGATGGCGTCTACATCGCTGACGAGGAGCGGCTGAATACCGTGAACTCCGAGGTGCAGCGCCTCTCGCGCCTGGTGGATGCGCTGTTGCGCCTCTCGCGCTTGGAGAATCGCACCACTCCCATGAAGCAAGAGGTGGTGGATGTGGGCGAGCTGATCGAGAAGGTGGTCAGCTCCCATGCCATGTTCATCAACGAATCGGGCCTGTCGCTGTCCTACGAGGCGCAGCGGAAGGTGCTGGTGAAGGGCGATGCCGACATGATCCGCCAAGCGGTGGCGAACCTCATATCCAACGCCGTGCGCTACACCCCTGATGGGGGCCATATCGACGTGCGCGTGCGCAAAGACGACATCGCGGCCGCCATCTCGGTGCGCGATACCGGCATCGGGCTTTCCAAGGAAGAGGCCCGCATGGTGTTCTCGCGCTTCTGGCGCGCCGATTCGGGTCGCAACCGCGAGAACGGTGGTCTGGGCGTGGGCCTGGCTGTGGTGAAGGAGATAGTGGAGCGCCACGGCGGTTGGGTATCGGTGGAAGGCGAGCGGGACAAGGGCGCCTGCTTCACCATCCACATCCCGCTGTACAAACCTGAGCTGGACGAGAACAACCCGCGCCTCACCCGTGCCAACGTGCGTCAGATCCGCAACTCCCAACGCTTGCTCGATCGCGAGCGTCGCAAGAGCCAGACGTTCTAGCGTCGGCCTCGGCGCCGTTGTCGCCTCCCCTCTGTTGCGGCGGCAGGGGGTTCGTCGTGAGCGGCGCTCGTCGCGGTCTCGGCTGCTCGCGCTCCTTTCCGCTCTCGCCTTTGGAGGACGTTCGGAGGACGTTCGGCCACCGAACGCACCGCTTCCGGTGCATCGCGATGGCCTTCGTTGCCTCTCGGGTCGATCTGCGGGATTACAATGGAGGCTACTGATATAAGTAGGAGGGCGAGGGAAGAGGCTCTTTTGGCACAGCGATTGTTGATGGGCAACGAGGCGTTCGCCCATGGGGCGCTGGAGGCGGGAGTGCGCGTGGTGGCAGGGTATCCCGGCACGCCGTCTTCGGAGCTGATCGAGACGGTGGCGAAGCTGCACGGCGAGGGCAGCGCTCATGGGGTGCACGTGGAGTGGTCCACCAACGAGAAGGCGGCCTTGGAGGTGGCAGCAGGAGCCTCCATGGCGGGGGCGCGAGTGCTGTTCACCTGCAAGCAGGTGGGCTTGAACGTGGCCAGCGACGCGCTTTTGTCGTTGGCGTACGTGGGCGCGCGCGGCGGCTGCGTGCTGTTCGTAGCCGACGACCCGGGTCCCATCTCCAGCCAGACCGAGCAGGACACCCGCCGATTCGCGGCCTTCGCGAAGGTGCCGGTGCTCGATCCTTCCACGCCCGAAGAGGGCTTCGCCATGATGAAGGAGGCCTTCGAGCTCTCGGAGCGCTATGGCACGCCGGTCATCGTGCGACCCACTACGCGCATCTGCCATGCTTCCACGTTCTTCGACGTGGCCGAGGAGACCCACGCCCGGCCTGCGCCGGCCGAAGGATTCGAGAAGGATCCACGCTGGGTCATCTTCCCGAAGCGCTCGTTCGAAGCTCATGGTGAGATCAACGAACGGCTGCCCCGCATCGCGAGCGATCCAACCTTCACCCGGTTCACGGTGGTCGAAGAGGTGCCGGGCGAGGGGGAGCGGCCGACCGTGGCCATCGTGGCCTGCGGGGTCTCGGCTGCCTACGGGCGCGAAGCGCTCGCTGCTCTTCAGCGGCGTGCTGCTGAAGAGGGCATGGAGCTGCCGCCCTATCGCTTCATAGCGGTGGGCTCGCCCTATCCCTTCCCGGCCGACCTCATGGAGCAAGAGCTGGAAGGCATCGAGCGCGTCATCGTGTTCGAAGAGCTCGATCCGGTGGTGGAAGAGGAGCTGTTGAAGCTGGCCGGCGCACGGCATCTTCCCTATGCGGTGCTCGGGAAGCTGACCGGGGATGCGCCCGACCGCGGCGAGAATGCCAGCGACGTCATCCGTGAATGCCTCCTGCGCTTCTTCGCGACGGAAAGCCCTGACCTGGCCTCATGGGCTGCCGCCTTGCAGCCCGAGACGCTCCGCTTCGAGGGTCCTTTGCCCGTCCGGCCGCCGGTGCTGTGCGCAGGATGCCCCCATCGCGGTAGCTTCTATGCTGTGAAGCGGGCGTTGAAGGAGCTGAGCAAGCAGGCGGAGCGCGCGGGAGAGCCGGCGGTCCAAGCCGTGCTATGCGGCGACATCGGCTGCTATACGCTGGGCAACGCCGCGCCGCTCGATGCGGTGGACACCTGTCTGTGCATGGGTGCGGGCATCACCATGGCCCAAGGCCTCGCGGTGGTCGAGCCGCAGAAGAAGCACGTGGCGTTCGTGGGCGACTCCACGTTCTTCGCCAGTGCCCTCACTGGCATCGCCAACGCGGTCTATAACGGCCATGACGTCACCTTCGCCATCCTCGACAACGCGACCACGGCCATGACCGGCTCCCAGCCTCATCCAGGCACCGGCCTCACCCTCATGGGCGAGCGCCGTGCGCCGATCGTCATCGAAGGGGTGCTAGAGGCCCTCGGCGTGGAGCGCATCCGCATCGTGGATCCCCTCGATACCGATGCATCCATCGAGGCTGCGCGCGACTGCCTCGCCTTCGCGGGGCCGGCTGCCATCATATTCCGCTCGCCCTGCATCCAGATCGTGGCACCGGAAGAGCCGCTGAGCATCGACCCTGTGACCTGCACCGGCTGCAAGCGCTGCATCACGCAGATCGGCTGTCCTGCTATCGGCTTCGACGGCACGGTGGCCTTCATAGACGCGAGCCTGTGCGTCGGCTGCGGTCTGTGCGTGCCGGTGTGCCCGTTCGGTGTCATCGGCGCTGTGGGCGATGGGAAAGGGGAGAGCGCATGATCGACATCCTGTTGGCGGGCGTGGGCGGCCAGGGCACCGTGCTGGCAGCCAAGCTGCTGGCGAGCGCGGCTGCTTCGAAGGGCTGGAAGGTGCGCACGGCCGAGACCATCGGCATGGCCCAACGCGGCGGCTCGGTCACCTCTCATGTGCGCATGGGCTGTCAAGGCGAGGCGGTGTTCGCTCCGCTGCTCACGCCCGGTACGGCCGACCTCATCGTGGCGTTCGAGCCGGCCGAGGCTGCCCGTGCGCTGCCATATCTCGCACCTGACGGGCTGTTGGTCACTGCTAGCAGCGCGCTGCAGCCGGTCACGGCGGCGCTATCGGCGCAGCCTTACACGGCGATCGCCGTTCTCGACGATGTGCGCGCCGCCCTGGCGAGCCAAGCGCCCGAGGCTGCTTTCCTGGTGGTGGAAGAGGCTCCCATCTTGGAGAAGGTGGGAGCTTCGCGTGCTCTGAACGTGGTGCTGCTGGCGAGCGCTCTCGCCCAAGGCCGCGTGCCGATCTCCATCGAGGAGCTAAAAGAGGCGGTGAGCGCCTGCGTGAAGCCCCGCTTCGTCGCCATGAACCTCGAGGCCATCGACCTCGCTTGCGTGTCCGAATGACTATAATGGGCCTTGAGCCACCGAATCGTCGCGAAGAAAGAAGCATCCCATGCAGATGACCCCCGAGCAGCTCTCCCTCGTCACCGAAGAGCTGGCCACGCTGAAAGAGCGCTCGCCCTTCTACGCCGAGAAGCTCTCCGCCGTCGATCTGGGAGACGTGAAGACCCAGGCCGACTTCGAGAAGCTGCCCTTCACCGAGAAGGCCGATCTGCGCGCAGCCTATCCGTTGGGGCTGGCCGCGGTGCCGGCGGAGCGCATCGTGCGCATCCATAGTTCGTCAGGCACCACCGGCACGCCGGTCATCATCCCCTACACCCAAAAGGACGTGAACGACTGGGCCATCCAGTTCGCGCGCTGCTACGAGATGGCGGGCATCACCCGCGAGGACCGCATCCACATCACGCCCGGTTACGGCCTGTGGACCGCCGGCATCGGCTTTCAGTTGGGGGCCGAGCTGCTGGGTGCCATGGCCATCCCCATGGGTCCGGGCAACACCGACAAGCAGCTGAAGATGATGGAGGATCTGGGCTCGACGGTGCTGGGAGCCACCTCTTCTTACGCGCTGCTGTTAGCCGAAGAGATCGCCGAGCGGGGCATTCGCGACCGTCTGCGCCTGCGCAAGGGCGTCATCGGCAGCGAGCGCTGGGGCGAGAAGATGCGAAACCGCATCCAGAACGAGCTGGGCATCCAGATCTACGACATCTACGGCCTGACCGAGATATACGGCCCCGGCATCGGCATATCGTGCGATGAGCATGCCGGCATGCACATCTGGGACGATTACGTGTACATAGAGGTGGTCGATCCTGACAGCGGTGCTCCGCTGCCCGATGGGGAAGTGGGCGAGCTGGTGCTGACCACGCTGCAGAAGGAGGGCGCACCGCTCATCCGCTATCGCACCCATGATCTCACGCGCATCATTCCCGGCACCTGCGCTTGCGGCTCGCGCCACCCGCGCATCGACACGCTGGTGGGTCGCACCGACGACATGTTCAAGGTGAAGGGCTGCAACATGTTCCCCGCCCAGGTGGAAGAGGTCATCAAGATCACTAACGGCACCAGCTCCGAATATCAGGTGATGATCGAGAACATCTCGGGCAAGGACATCCTCACCGTGCTGTTCGAGACCGAGCTAGTGGGCGAGGAGAAGAGCCGTTGCGAGGAGGAGCTGGCCACCATCTTCAAGGCGAAGCTGGGCTGCACCCCTGATGCCAAGGGCGTCCCTTTGGGCGAGCTGCCACGTTCCGAGAAGAAGACCAAGCGCATCTTCGATAGCCGCTATTAGGCCTGTGCTCGTCGTAGGTCGACAGCGCGCTCGCTTCCCGTCAGCTGCGGGAAACCCACATAGCGCGGTATTCGTCCGTTGCAAACAGGGGCCCTTGTTGTACAATTGGGCAGAATGTATGCATGCGTGGATTCGTGGCTGACGAGCCACGATAGGTGGAGGAAGAACAGATGCCAAACTATACGAGCGATTCGCTGGCGGTCATCAAGGTAGTCGGCGTGGGCGGGGGCGGCACCAATGCCGTGAACCGCATGGTGGAAGCGGGGGTGCGCGGCGTGGAGTTCATCGCCGTGAACACCGATAGGCAGGCGCTTCTCATGTCCGATGCCGATGTGACCATCCATATCGGCGAAGAGCTCACCCGCGGCCTGGGCGCCGGCGCGAACCCCGAGGTGGGTTGCCAGGCGGCCGAAGAGAGCCGCGCGGAGCTGCGCAACGCGCTGGCCGAGGCCGACATGGTGTTCGTCACTGCCGGCGAAGGCGGCGGCACGGGCACGGGCGCGGCCCCCATCGTGGCCGAGATCGCCCGTGAGGAGATAGGCGCGCTCACGGTGGGCATCGTCACCAAGCCCTTCACATTCGAAGGGCGCCTCCGTCGCAATCAGGCCGAGCAGGGCATCGAGCTGCTCGCTCAAAAGGTCGATACGCTCATCATCATCCCCAACGATCGTCTGCTCGAGATCGTCGACAAGAAGACCTCCATGGTCGATGCGTTCCGCATCGCTGACGATACGCTGCGTCAGGGCATCCAGGGCGTCACCGACCTCATCACCATCCCAGGCCTCATCAACCTCGACTTCGCAGACATCCGTACCGTCATGAAGGATGCAGGCACGGCCATGATGGGCATCGGCGTGTCCTCCGGCGAGAACCGGGCTCTCGACGCTGCCCAGCAAGCGACCAGCTCCAGCCTGCTCGAAACATCCATCCAGGGCGCTTCGCGCGTGCTGTTCTCCATCGCTGGCGGTCCTGACCTCACCCTCACCGAGGTGTCTGAGGCGGCGCGCACCGTCGAGGCGTGTGCCGATGACAACGCCAACATCATCTATGGCCAGATCATCGACGAGGCCATGCGCGATGCTGTGCGCATCACCGTCATCGCCACCGGTTTCAAGAACCAGCCGGCCCAGTCGGCCATGGACTTCGGCCTGCCGCCGCTGACCAGCTCGCGCAATCGCCAAGACCTGTTCGCCTCCACCACCGAGTCTTCGGCGGGCATGGCTTCCGCCGCAGCGGCTCCGTCCATGGGAGGCTATGGCAGCACCATGGCGCAGCCCGCACCCACGCCGGCCCCGGTCACCTACAGCTCTTCTGCGAGCAACAATCGCTTCGCCGACGAGGACTACATCCCTGACTTCCTGAAGCGTCAGCACTAAGCGACGGAGAGCGGGAGAGGGGGGCGTGTTGCGCCCTGCGGCCAAAGGAAGGGAAGACGGACCGACGTCGATGGCTGACACCAAAGAGACACCGCCCTCATCGCTGCCGCTCCCTACGCTAATACCCTCTGATCATCCGACGCTCGACCTGCTCACCGACAACGCGCTCGCCGATCACCTCGGTGTGCGCGTTGCTTTCTCCGGCCGCTCCGGCGGTGTGAGCACGGGTGCGGAAGGAGCGTTCGCCAGCCTGAACCTGGGGGCTCATGTGAACGACGACGTTGCGTGCGTGAGCGAGAATCGCCGGCGATTGCTGCGGGCGTTCTGCGATGATGAAGAGATGCGCCTGGTGGTGCCCACCCAGGTGCACGGCACCGATGTGGTGCTGGTGGAGCCGGAGGCGAAAGAGGAAGCTATCGCCCGGGCTGAGGAGGCGGCCGATGCTGTGGCCGTGGCATCGATGGTGGACGATGTGGCGGTGCTGCTATGCTTCGCCGATTGCGTGCCGCTGATAGTGGCATCCCCCAGCGGTGCCTATGCGGTGGCCCACGCCGGATGGCGGGGCGCCTATGGCGGCATCGCGAGCGGCACGGTGCGCACGCTGGCAACAGCGGATGTGGCTCGCGGGATCTTCTCCTCCGTCGAGGAGGCTGCGGCGGCTTACAACGTGTATCGCGGCCCTTACATCCATAGCGAGTGCTTCGCGGTGGGCCACGACGTCCGCGCGCGGTTCGTGGAGCGTTTCGGCGAGAGATGCGCTCCCGATGCCGAGCATGTGGACCTGGGGGCTGCGCTCGACGTCGATCTGCAGCGCTGTGGCGTGACCGCGGAGCGCATAGCCGATGCCGAGCAGTGCACCCTGTGCCATAATGGAAGGTACTTCTCCTACCGCGCCCAGAACGGCGTGTGCGGGAGACATGGAGCCTTGGCGCTGCGGGAGCGTCCCTGCTAGGGAGGGGCGGTCTTGACCGCGAGAGACTGGAACGGAAGCGAAGGGAGCTATGGCGGATACGCTGGCACAACGATATGACGAGGTCCTCGCGTCGGTACGCGCGGTATGCGCAGAGGTTGGGCGGTCTGCCGAAGAGGTGCGCCTCATCGCTGTGTCGAAGACCGTCGGGCCGGAGGCCATCCGCGAGGCTATCGCTGCTGGCGCTCGTGATCTGGGCGAGAACCGCCCCGATCGCATCGTGGAGATGGCGGGGCTGTTCCCTGAGCAACGTTGGCATTTCATCGGTAACATCCAGTCGCGGCGCATTCCCGACATCGTAGGGGCTGCTGCGCTCATCCATTCCCTCTATCAGGTGCGCCACGCTGAGAAGATAGATGCGGCAGCCGCCGCTCTCGGCAAGGTGCAAGACGTGCTCATCGAGGTGAACGTCTCGGGGGAGGAGTCCAAGAGCGGCGTTACGCCGAAGGAGGCGCAGCTGTTGGTAGAGCAGTGCGCGGCGTTGCCCCATGTGCGCGTGCGCGGTCTGATGACCATGGCACCGCAGGGCGACGCGCAGCGGGCTCGGGAATGCTTCGAGGATCTGGCCGCACTGGCGGCGAGCATCCGTGCGGCATTGCCGAGCGATAAGGCCGCGGCCTTCTGCGAGCTTTCCATGGGCATGAGCGAGGATTGGCCGCAAGCCATCGCGGCAGGGGCCACCATGATACGGGTCGGACGCGCCATATTCAGCGACGCGTTCTCGGCATAGGAACGCCAAAAGGAGGCATCTTTTGGATCTGAGCAACGGAAAGCGCCTGTTCGGCGACTTGAAGTCGAAACTTGGCCTAGGCGCCAGGCAGGACGCGCAGCCCTACGACGAGGCCTATGAAGAGGGTTATTACGAAGAGGGCTACGTCGATGATTACGGTGATGGCTATGGTGATTACAGCGAGTTCGACGCCTACGGCCAAGGCTATGCCGATGATGGCTACGGCTACGATGACGGCTATGGCTACGACGATGGTTACGGTGCTGAGGAAGGGTACCGCGAGCAGCGTCGCATGAACGCTGGCACGCGCGCCCGCAGCGTTGGCCGCGACGGCGGCTACGACGAGCGCCGCACCTCGCGTTCTCGTTCGCGGGGTGCGGGCACCGTGCCGCGCCTGCTGTCCATCGATGAGGTGCGAGAGCGCACGCGCGCGACCGCCTATCCGCCGCGAGAGAGCGCCTCTTCGGGCAGCTTCGCCGAAGGACGCTCCTCCCGTCCCATCAGTGCGCCGCTGTCGCGTCAGAGCGGCAGCTTCGCGGCCGCCTCTGCCGATATCGCCCTCGACCAGCCGGCCGAGGGCCATTCGGGACGCTTCCTGTCGCTGTTGGATGCCGAGCCCGGCTCGGTCAATGATGACGTGTCCCGTATCCGGGCGCTCACGGTGCTCAAGCCCACCCGCTACGGCGAGGCGGAGCGCATCACCGAGGTACTGAAGAAGGACGATGTGGCCGTGCTCGACCTGCGGGGCGCTGCCAAGGGCCTCGACAAGCGCATCCTCGATTTCTCGTTCGGTGCGGCCAGCGTGTTGGATGCTTCGGTGGAGTGCGTGGCCGACAAGGTGTTCGTCGTGTGCGCACAAGGCGGCATCACCGCCGAGGAGCGTGCTCAGCTTCAGGCTCAGGGCGTGATCTAGATGATGCTAGACGATAAGCGCGTCGCCATCATCGGCGGCGGGAAGATGGGGGAGGCCCTCTTAGCCGGATGGCTCGATTCCGACAGTCGCGTAGCATCGCCTGATGGCAACGTCGCGTTCGTGGTGGTGGAGCCCAATGAGGTGCGCCGCGACCATTTCAAGAAGACCTATGGCGTCGGGGCGGTGGCGTCGGTGGCCGATATCGAAACGGGGCTCGACTACGAGGCGTTCGACCTGGTGGTGCTGGCGGTGAAGCCTCAGATGCTCGGCGAGGTGCTCGACCAGCTGGCCTCCGAGATAGACGAAGGCGCTGATATGCCCCTGTTCGTCTCCATCGCGGCCGGCAAGACCACCGCGTGCATCGAGGCGGCCTTCGCCCCTCGGGAGGCCCATGTGGTGCGCGTCATGCCGAACACGCCGTTGATGGTGGGCCAGGGTGCCAGCGTCATCGCGGCGGGCGCCCATGCGACGCCCCAAGAGGCGAACCTGGTGGAGGCGCTGTTCTCTGCCTTGGGGCTCGCCCGTCAGGTGGATGAGGCGGACATCGACGCGGTGTGCGCCCTTTCTGGTGGCGGTCCGGCCTATTTGGCCGCCATGGTGGAGGCGCTGCGGGATGCGGCGGTGGAAGAGGGGCTCGAGCCTCATCTGGCTGAGCAGCTGGTCATCCACACTATCGCGGGCACGTGCGCTCTCATGCAGAAGACCGGTCGGACGCCAGAAGAAACGCGCATAGCCGTCTGCTCGCCCGGCGGTACCACCTTGGCTGCTCTGGCGGCCATGGAGGAGGGCGGGTTCACCCCGTCATTGCAGGCAGGCATCCATGCGGCCGTGCATCGAGCGAAGGAGTTGGCAACATGCTCATGACCCTGCTCACCATCATCGTGAAGCTGGCCGATCTGTACTCCATGTTGATCGTGGTGTACGTGCTCATGTCGTGGTTCCCGTCCATGAACGGCATCATCGGCGACATCTACCGCACGCTCGGGCGTGTCTGCGACCCGTATCTGAACCTGTTCAAGAAGTTCATCCCTCCGATCGGAGGGATGCTGGACATCAGTCCCATAGTGGCGCTTCTTGTATTACAATTCGGAGTACGTTTGATCGTGGGGATCTTCTAGGCGAAGGTCCGATCGAGCGCCGCGCGCAGAGGAAAGGAACCTGCGCGAAAGGCCGCACACTGCTGAAGGGGAACGCATATGGCTATCACCGCTGCCGACATCCATGAACAGAGCTTCAACATCGAGCGCAAGGGCTACGATATTGACGAGGTGGACGTATTCCTCGAGCATGTCGCTGACGAGATCGACGATCTGAACGCCCATATCGAATCTTTGGAGCGCCAACTGGAAGAGGCGAAGTACGAGAGCCGTCCTTCCCGTTCCAGCAGCCGCTCTTCTGACGATGCCGAGCGCATCTCCAGCTTGGAGCGCGATGTGTCCGACAAGGACAAGCGCATCGGAGACTTGGAGCGCCAACTGGAAGAGCGCAACGCCGACAACAACGCCATCTCCCAGGCCCTCATCATCGCCCAGCGCTCTGCTGATGACGTGCTCGCCAAGGCGAACGTGCAGGCTGGCGAGACCATCCAGGAGGCTCGCGAGGAGGCGGCTCGTATCCTCGATCGCGCTAACAGCGACAAGCAGGAGATCTTGGAGGCCATCCGCCGTTTGGAGGACGAGCGCGAAGATGCCCGCGAGGGGTATCAGGATATGCTCAAGGACTTCATCTCCGATGCGTCCCGCAAGCTGGTGGACCTCGGTGGCAGCGCGGCGTCGCCCATCGCTTCGAGCTATGCGGCTCCCGCGCCGTCTGCGCGCTACGAAGAGCCCATCGTGGAAGTGGAGGAGGCCTACAGCGCCCAGGTGGCCAACGAGTACCTGACGCCTCAGGCCAGCGACACGGTCGTGGCCACGGCTACGCCGGTGGCGAGCTCGGTGGAGAAGGACCTGTCCGGTTATGGTGATGTGGACGACTCTTCCTTCGACGAGATCGACTGAGCGCTTGACGGAGCACGCGGTTTTTCGTAACATATCGTCTTGCGCCCGCAGACTTCGCGAGCAGACACATTGGGGTGTCGTCTAATGGCAGGACAGCGGTTTCTGGTGCCGTATGTGAGGGTTCGACTCCTTCCACCCCAGCCATAGAATGCAGACCCGCTCTCGATCCGAGGGCGGGTTTTTTATGGGCGGGGTCTGCCAAGGAAGATACGAAGAGCAGCGAGCGGGTCGGTAAGCCGGGTTCTGTCGTGGACGACCATTTATCTCGAGCGCGTGTCGCCACGCGCCTCTAGCACGCTACCCGAACGCACGGCAGGGCTCAGCCGTATGGCGTTCCTATTCGCGCTTGCTCCAGATGGGGTTTACCAAGCTACGCTGTTACCAGCGTACTGGTGCGCTCTTACCACACCGTTTCAGCTTTTCTCCCGCCGCATCCGCCGCGGTCCGAAAAGGACCTGAGGGGATGGCTGTTGGCGGGGGAGTTTTCTTTTCTGCGGCACTTTCCGTCGAGTCGCCTCGCCCAGCCGTTAGCTGGCATCTAGCCCGTTTGGAGCCCGGACTTTCCTCACAGACCGAAGGCCTGCGCGATCGTCTGACCCACTCGCGTGTGCTATTCTAGCAAACCAATGGCACGAGCGCACCGCTTCGGGGGACGCCCGTGAGCTCGCCTCAGAGGAAACGAGAGGGACGATGGCTGCTTGCGCGCTGGTAGGTGCAGCGGACTTCAATGAGAGATGCTTCCTAGCCCAGTGGGAAGCTGGTCGCTTCGCGCAGGTGATAGCCGTCGATCGTGGCTTCGCGGCGCTGAGCGCGATCGGCTGCTCGCCCGATGTGGCCATGGGCGACTTCGACTCGCTGGGCTTCGTGCCCGCCGCGGGGCCCGAGACCACCGAGGTCCTCACGTTTCCTACGCAGAAGGATGAATCGGACATGGAGCTAGCGCTGCGGCTCGTGCAGGAGCGCGGCTTCGACGAAGCAGTGGTCTACGGCGCGTTAGGCGGTCGGCTCGACCACACCCTCGCCAACTTGCAGCTGCTAGCCGCGTTCAGCGAGCGGGGCTTGCGGGTGTGCGCCGTCGACCGCCTCCGCGAGGACGGGGGGCGCGTGAAGAGCGGGGCGTCAACGGGCCATTCAGCGAGCGATGACGAGAAGATGGCGAAGCTGCCCTTGGAACTTCCGATCGGCACGGCGCTCACGTTCCTCACAGGACCGGCAGAGCTCGTCTTGGAACCCTTGGAGCCGCACTCGGGGGGGACCGTATCGGTGTTCTCTCTGAGCGATGCGTCCCTAGAAGTGACGGAGCGGGGTCTTGCCTATCCTCTCGACGGGGTGACCCTCACGAACCGCACCACCTGGGGCCTTTCCAACGAGCTCACTGACCAGCCTGCCGTCGTGAGCGTAGCCGCGGGCACGGTGGTCGTCTTCCATCCGCTCTATGATGCCCGAGCGGGCTCGCCAAGGTCCTGTGCGCAAGGTCCTGTGCGTTGAGGTTCCGGAGGCATCAAGCGGGGAAGCGGATGACCAAGTAGAGCGCGGCGATGACCACGGTGAGCATCATGACCGGGAAGCCCACCTTGGTGAATTGCGCGAACGTGATGGGATGGCCGTTCTTCTTGGAGATGTCGGAGAGCACCACGTTGGCGCTAGCACCGATGAGAGAGCCATTGCCGCCGAGGCAGGCACCCAGAGAGACGGCCCACCACAGGGGCGTGACGTCCATGCCGGAGGCCTCCATCGACAGCAGGATGGGCAGCATGGTGGCCACGAACGGGATGTTGTCGAGGAAGCTGGAGATGACGGCCGAGGCGAACACCAGCACGATCATGGTGACGAACACATCCCCGCCGGTGACGTCGATGAGCCACAGGGCCAGCATGTTGATGACCCCGGTCTCCTCCATGCCGCCCACGATGATGAACAGCCCGGCGAAGAACACCAGGGTGGTCCATTCTACGTTCGATAGAGCATGGTCGATGCTCTCGCGTGATACCAGCAAGATGATGCCGGCGGCACCGAGAGCGATGACGCTCGACTCCAAGCCAAGCGCGCCGTGGAGCATGAAGCCCATGACCACCAGGCCGATCATGACCACCGATATCTTCAGCAATCGCGGGTCTTTGATGTAGTCGCGCGCGTTGAGGTCGAGCACTTTCTCGACATCGGCGTGCTCCACCGTCATCTTGCGCCCGTACATGAAGTAGAACAGCACGATGATGACGGCCAAGATGACCACCACCACAGGCGCATCGTAGACGATGAAGTCGGCGAAGTCGAAGCCGGCGGCGGAGCCGATCATTATGTTGGGCGGGTCGCCGATGAGGGTGGCCGTGCCGCCGATATTGGAGGCCATGATCTCGGCGATGAAGAACTGCACCGGGTTCACGTTCAGCATCGAGCAGATGGTGATGGTCATAGGACCGATGAGCAGCACGGTGGTCACGTTATCGAGGAAGGCGGACAGTACGGCCGTGAGCAGCACGAACAGCACCATGATCTTCCATGGGTCGCCCTTGGCGAGGTGAGCGCACTTGATGGCTAGGAACTCGAAGATGCCCGACAGCTTCACCACGGCCACGAACAACATCATGCCGAACAGCACGCCCAAGGTGTTGAAATCGAGGGCCATCATGGCGTCTTCGAAGGGGATGACGTTGAGCACGATGAGGAGCACCGCGCCCACCAGGGCCACCAGCGCGCGGTGGACCTTCTCCGAGACGATGAGACCGAGGGCGCAGATGAACACTGCGACTGAGAGTATCTGTTGGGTATCCATAGGGTGGGGCCGTGCCTATTCGTGAACGCCTATAATATATGTATGAAGATTCGATTATAGCTCGTTGCCGAAGGGAGCGACCTTGGGATTGCGCTTTACACTGGCGAAAGCGGTGGGCTCGGTGCTCACCTGGGGCTTGCGCGACGTGGTGCACCGTCCGGCCGCCAACATGCCGGGGAAGATCGCGCTCTATGCCGACCCGTCGCTGATCGCTGATCTGCGGGGACGGCTGGCGGTAGGCTCCATCGTGGTGGCGGGCACCAATGGCAAGACGTCCACCACCAACCTACTGGCTGATGCTCTGGAGGCAGCCGGGGAATCGGTGGTATGCAACCGCACGGGTGCCAATCTCGATTCGGGAGTGGCTACCTCGCTGCTCCAGACCGAGCATGCTCGCTGGGGCGTGTTCGAGAGCGACGAGCTGTGGCTGGCGAAGGTGCTGCCGGGGCTGCAACCGCGTTATCTGCTGCTGTTGAACCTGTTTCGCGACCAGCTGGATCGGGTGGGGGAGATAGAGCGCATCCAGGAGAGCATCGCGAGCGCGTTGCGCACCTCGCCGAGCACGGTGCTCATCTACAACGGTGACGATCCTCTGTGCGCGGCCATCGCCGAAGCGGTGCCCAACGAAAGCGTCGCCTTCGGCGTAGACGAGGATATGGGCCTCGTGCAGAACCGGGTGAGCGATGCGCAGATGTGCCAGGAATGCGAAGGGATGCTGTCCTATGAGTATCGCCAGTACGGCCAGCTGGGCTCTTACCGCTGCGAGCGCTGCGGGTTCGCGCGTCCTGCCTTGCGGTTCGCAGCCAAGGAGGTGAGCTTGGGCGCCTCGGAGCTCGGATTGCTGGTGACCAACGAGGCTCTCGAGGTGCGCACGCCTTGCGGCGAGATCCATGTGGCGGCGGCCCATGAGCGCCTGAGGAGCTCTCAGGTCTCGCCGTATCTGGTCTACAACCTGGTCGCAGCCTATGCTGCTTGTCGCATGATGGGGGTTGCCGCAGCCGATCTGCAGCGAGCTATCGACGAGTTCGATCCGCGCAACGGGCGCTTGCAGAACTACGTCATCGGCGGTCGACGCGTGCTGCTGAACCTGGCGAAGAACCCCACCGGCTTCAACCAGAACCTGCGCATCGTGGAAGCTGATAGCGGGCCTAAGGCCGTGGCATTCTTCGTCAACGACAAGGAGGGCGATGGCCGCGATGTGTCGTGGATATGGGACATCGACTTCGAGGAGCTGGCCGCGCAGCCTGAGCGCGTCGTGTACGCGGGCGGCAGGCGCAAGCATGACGTGCAGGTGAGGCTCAAGTACGCGGGCATGGATGCGCGGCTGATAGACAGCATCGACGAGGTGCTGGATGATCCGGCCCTGGGGCCGGAGGCTTCCGTCTACGCCATCGCGAACTACACGGCGCTGCCCATCGTGAAGGCGGCGCTCGATGCCCGCGAGCAGGCGGATGCTGCTAGTGGACCGGATGACGTGGCACGACCGGCGCGCCCCGAAGATGGGCTGGCGCGCCGTGAGGGCGCGCTCGCGGCTGCTGTGGTGCCCATGTTGGACGCGACCTGGGCCGACCGCGAACCGGTGGTCATCTTGCACGTATTCCCCGACCTGTTGAACCTCTACGGCGATGGCGGCAATGTGCGCATCCTGCAGCAGCGCCTGGAGCGCCGTGGCATCCCCGTGCGCGTGGAAGAGGTGCGCCACGGTGAGCTGCTCGACCTCTCCCGGGTCGATATAGTGGTGCTAGGTGGTGGGCCTGATCGCGAGCAGAAGCTGGCTGCCGAGGAGCTGATGGTCCATCGCGATGCTCTGGCGGCCTATGTCGAGGGGGATGGCGTGCTGCTGGCCATCTGCGGAGGCTATCAGATACTCGGCCGCACCTGGCTGCTCGGCGGAGAGGTGGTGGAGGGCCTGGGCATCTTAGGGCTGGAGACGCAGCGACCCGGCACGTCGGCTGACCGGCTGGTGGATAACATCGTGTTGGAGTCGCCGATGGCATCGCTGCCCGTGGTGGGCTATGAGAACCACGCGGGACGCACTTATCTCGACGCGGGCATGGAGCCGTTCGGCCGCGTGGTGTCGCGGACCGGCGCGGGCAACAACGAGCGCGATCGGGTCGACGGCGTGCTCTATCGCAACGTGGTGGGCACCTACCTCCACGGGCCGCTTTTGGCGAAGAACCCGGAGGTGGCCGATGCGCTCCTAGCTCGTGCGCTCGGGGTCGACGCCCTCGACCCACTGGACGATGGGCCCGAAAGGGCGGCGAACGCCTTTATGCGAAAATGACGAAAAACTGCGGCTAGGGTTGCGTGATGGGGGCTCTTCGGGCAATATAGGAGATTCAAAAGCTGAATTGAGGAGCATTTTCCTTGCCGAGATCTTTTAACTTCAACAGAAGACCTGCGCGCAAAGAGGCTTACGATAGAAGCGCCTATCGCAGTCAGCATGGTGCTCGTGCGGCTACGCGGCGGCGGAAGCGCGGCGAGTCCGCCGAGGACAGCGATGCGCTCGAAGCGATGGACGCGCTCTACGGTTCGTCCGAGGAAGCAGGCTCTCGACGGACCCGCACGAGGCGCGGTGCTCGCGGCGGTGCTTCCAGCGATGCGGCGTTCGGTCGCGACTCCTATTCGTCGAAGAATCCCTATTCTCGTGAATCCTCGAACCACGATTACGGCGAGGTGCGCAAGAAGCGCAAGCGCCATCGGGTGGCCATCACGGCGCTGGTAGTGCTGCTCGTGCTGGTCTTGGGCGGTGGCGGGGCGGCCTTCGCCTACATGGTGACATTGCAGTCGAGCCTGAACGCTGGCGTGGACGACGCGGTGTTGGATGCTCTGACCGATGTGGAGCACCAGAACGATCCGTTCTACATGCTGCTCATGGGCACCGATGGCTCCAACGACCGTGCGGAGCAGAGCGAGTTCCGTGGCGATAACTTCCGCACCGATTCCCTCATGCTCGCGCGCATCGATCCCACCAAGAAGAACGTGGCGATCGTGTCGCTCATGCGCGACACCCAGGTGGACATGGGGGAATACGGCGTGCAGAAGATCAACGCTGCCCATGCTATCGGCGGTGCGGCATACACGGTGGAAGTGGTGTCGGAGCTGGCGGGCGTGCCCATCTCCCATTATGCCGAGATCAACTTCGATGGCTTCCGTGACGTGGTGAATGCGCTGGGCGGCATCGACGTGAACGTGGCCGTCGAGATCGACGATCCTGAGGCTGGTGGCTACGTGGCGGCTGGGCAGCAGACCCTCGACGGCGACGAAGCGCTCATCTTGTGCCGTTCGCGCCATACCTACGAAGAGATAAACGGCCGAGGCGACGACATGCGCGCCGCGAATCAGCGCCTGGTCATCGGTGCCATCTTGAAGAAGGTGCTCCAATCGGACGTGGGCACCATGATGGCCACCGTGCAGTCGCTGGCCACCTACGTGACCACCGACTTCTCCATCCCCGCCATCTTGGGCCTGGCCAATGACATGCGGGGCATGAACCTTGAGACCGACTTCTATACCGCGGTGAACCCCACAGAATCGCAATACATCGACGGTATTTGGTGGGAGATCCTCGACGAGCCCGCATGGAAGGCCATGATGAAGCGCATGGATTCCGGCCAGCCTCCGGCGGCCGAAGCCGTGATCGACCCGGCTACCGGCATCGTGTTGGCATCGGGCGGCGAGGCCATCGACGACGAGACCATCCGTTCCTCCATCCGTCGCAGCGGCACCGTGGCCGTGCGCAACGGCACCGGTGCCACCGGTGTGGCCGCCAAGGCGCAGGAGAGCGTGGAGAGCCTGGGTTACAGCACCACGGTGGGTAACGCCGACAGCTACAAGTACACCAAGACCGAGATCGTCTACAAGGAAGCGAAGCAGGAGAAGTACGCCGAAGAGATCCGCGACGCACTGGGGTGCGGCGAGGTGATCCGCGACAATGGCGATTACCTGTTCACCACCGACTTCTTGGTCATCACCGGTGCCGATTTCGAGGGCGAGGACTGATGACGGCCCGCTTCGAGCAGGATCGGTCGAGCCGTTCATGAACATCACCGTCATAGCCGTGGGCAAGCTGAAGGAGCGCTTCTGGGCGGATGCCTGCGCGGAGTATCTGAAGCGCACCCAGCCCTATGGGAAGGTGCGCGTGGTAGAGGTGTCCGATGTGGATCCAGCCCGTGGCGGCGGCGATGCTCAGGCGCGCCAGCGGGAAGGAGCGCGCATCGTGGAGGCGCTCCCATCGCAGTGCCACGTCATCGCGTTGACCATCGACGGGAAGCAGCGGAGCAGCGAGGGCCTCTCCGCCCATCTCGATCAGCTCGCTTTGCGGGGCGTGAGCGACATCGCGTTCGTCATCGGCGGTTCCACCGGGCTCGACGGGGCGGTTCTGCAGCGGGCGAACGAGACGCTCTCCTTCGGCGCGATCACGCTGCCCCATAACCTTGCGCGGGTCGTCTTATTGGAGCAGGTCTATCGCGCCTTCAAGATATCTCGCAGGGAGCCTTACCATAAATGAGGGTCATTTAGCGCTCTACTGTGGTAAAGTATCTTCCAGTTTCATTTCGCTCGCTCCGAAAAGGAAAAGGGAGGATACATGAAAAGATCGACCAAGGTGGTGGCCCTCGCCGCTGCGCTCGCTCTGAGCGTGGGCATGCTCGCCGGCTGCACCAGCACTGGCGGCAGCGCCAGCAGCGCGAGCTCCAGTGCGAGTTCGAGCAGCGCTGCGGAGACCGCCCCCGCTTACGCAGCCCAGACCGGCAAGCTCATCGTGGGCTTCGACAGTGCGTACCCGCCCTATGGATTCGTGGGCGATGACGGCCAGTACACTGGCTTCGACCTGGATCTGGCCACCGAAGTGGCCCAGCGCAACAACTGGGAGGTGCAGTTGGAGGCCATCGACTGGGACGCCAAGGACGCGTTGCTCGGCCAAGGTTCCATCAACTGCATCTGGAACGGCTTCACCATGGAAGGTCGCGAGGCCGACTACCAGTTCTCTCAGCCCTACATGCTCAACGAGCAGGTGGTGGTGGTGAAGAAGGACGCTGGCATCGGCGCTCTCACCGACCTTGCGGGCAAGAACGTGATCACCCAGGTGGATTCCGCTGCGCTGGAGGTGCTGGAGGGCGATCAATCGATGCTGACCGAGACCTTCGCCAAGCTCGACCAGATCGGTGACTATAACAACGCCTTCATGCAGCTGGAGAGCGGCATGGTGGACGCGGTGGCCTGCGACCTTTCCATCGCTGCCTATCAGATGGCCGCCAAGCCGGATGCCTATGTCATGATCGAGGAGCCGCTGAGCGCCGAGCACTATGCCGTAGGCTTCAAGCTGGGCGATGAGGAGACCGCTTCTTTGGTGAACTCCACCCTGTTGGAGATGTATCAGGATGGCACCATCGAGAAGCTGTGTCAGAAGTATGCCGAGTATGGTCTGAGCTTCGATAACTGGGTGCTGAAAGAAGCCGTCAGTTAGGTTTCGCTCTACATTCGCGATCGACAGCGGATGGGTGCTTCGCGCGCCCATCCGCTGTCGTCACGTCGGGCAGGCTCGGCGGATCCCCTTCAGGTCGTCTGCCCTGAAAGGTCGGCTCTTCCGCATCAGGAAGATGTAACAGGAGAACCGACCCTTCGTTGCATACGCCCGCACGGGGGAGGGCGCAGAAAGGGAGGGACCGTTGGAATTCTCGGTGATGATGGGGATACTCGCTGATGGCTTCGTGCTGACAGCGGAGATATTCGTGGTCACGCTCGTGGGCGCGCTGCCCTTGGGCGTGTTGGTGGCGCTCGCGCGCATGAGCAAGTTCAAGCCACTGTCGCTGGTGGCGCGCCTCTACATATCGGTGCTGCGTGGCACGCCGCTCATGTTGCAGCTGATGGCCATCATGTTCGGCCCGTACTACCTGTTCGGCATGCAGCTGGGCTCCGATTGGAAGTTCTATGCTTGCGCCATCGGCTTCATCTTGAACTACGCCGCCTACTTCGGCGAGATCTACCGTAGCGGCATCCAGTCCATCCCACGCGGGCAGTACGAGGCGGCCGCCGTGCTGGGCTATACCCGCGCTCAGACATTCATGAAGATAGTGCTTCCCCAGGTGATGAAGCGCATCATGCCCGCCATGGGCAACGAGATCATCACGCTGGTGAAGGACACGTCGCTGGCTTTCGTGCTGGGCATCATGGAGATGTTCTCTGCCGCTAAGGCGCTCGCTGCCCGTGAGGTGTCCATGATCCCCTACGCCATCGCGGCACTCATCTACTGGGTGTTCTGCCTGGTCATCGAGATGATACTGAACCGCGTCGAGAAGCGCATGGCGTATTACCACGACTAGAGGAGCGCATCGAACAATGGCTGTTGTCACGTTGGAACACGGGAAGAAGAGCTTCGGGCAGACGATGGTCTTGAAGGACATATCGCTGACGGTGAACGAAGGTGATGTGCTGGCCATCATCGGGCCGTCCGGTGGCGGGAAGTCGACGCTGTTGCGTTGCTTGACGCTATTGGAGACGCTCGATGCTGGAGCGCTCAGCTACGGCGACATCGCGGTGGCCCGCGAGGAGGCCGGCCGTGCCGTCTATGGGAGCAAAGATGTGCTGCGCCAGGCGAAGACCCGCTTCGGTCTGGTGTTCCAGAACTTCAACCTGTTCCCTCACTACACCGTGCTGAAGAACGTGATCGATCCGCTGGTGGTGGTGGAGAAGATGCCGAAGGCCGAAGCCGAGGCCCGCGGGCGCGAGCTGCTGGCGAAGATGGGGCTTTCCGGTAAGGAGGATATGGTGCCATGCGAGCTGTCGGGCGGCCAGCAGCAGCGTGTGGCCATCGCTCGCGCACTGGCCATGAACCCGAGCGTGCTCTACTTCGACGAGCCCACTAGCGCGCTCGACCCCGAGCTCACTCGCGAGGTGCTGCGCGTCATCCGCGAGCTGGCGGCCGAGCATATGACCATGGTCATCGTCACCCATGAGATGACCTTCGCCCGCGACGTGGCCGACCAGATCATCTTCATGGATGGCGGCAGCGTGGTGGAACGGGGCGTGGCCTCCGAGGTGATCGACCGTCCTCAGCATGAGCGCACCAAAGCGTTCCTGACGAACTATCAGCATGGTTAGATGAGCAGCGGTGCGTCGGTGCTCGATAGCGCTGGTGAGAGCGAGGGCTTAAGAAAATCTGACGTGTCGGTGACGATTATGTTAAGGAGACGGCCCGGCTCATGCATAACGGTAGAATTGACGGGACATATGAACGTTTCCGAGGAGGAACCATGCAGGACATGAACCCTATGAACACCAATGGCTCGCAGGGCAACCCCGGACCTGCCTTGCCTAATCAGTCTCAGCCGGGGCAGCCGGCCTCTGCCGGACCGAGCCAGCCTCTGCCGCCGGGCACGGGCCAGCCTCAGCCTCAGCCTCAGCCGCAGCCGGCTACGAGCCAGCCTTTGCCGCCGGGCACGGGCCAGCCGATCAACGGGGGTCCGAGCCAGCCTTTGCCAGCGCAGCCTTCTTACGGTTCGCAGCCGAGCTCTCATCCGGTGACCGCGCTGCCCCAGCATGCTGTGAAGGAGGGCAAGGGAGGCGGTCATGGGCTGAAGACGTTCCTGATCGCATTCGCTGGTGCGCTTCTGGCCTGCGTGCTCACCTTCGCTGTGGTGTCCCTGTTCCCGACCGACACCGGTACGGGAGGCGATCTATCCTCTCAGACTACGAGCGACCTCGGTGCCGATCAGACCACTGACATCAATGTCGAGGACGGTAGCACCACCTTGGCCACGGCCGTGGCATCGAAGTGTCTGCCTTCGGTGGCGGCAGTGGACGTCTACGCTCGCTCCTCCAATAACTATTCGAACATCTACGGCTTCGGCTTCGGCCCAGACAGTTCCGATGAGCTGAGCGCAACAGGCCTGGGCTCGGGCGTGGTTCTCTCGGATGACGGCTATGTGGTGACCAACTACCATGTGGTGAGCGGTGGAGAGCGCTTCGAGGTGACCGTGGACGGCGAGACCTACGAGGCCGAACTGGTGGGAAGCGATCCTAGCTCTGATCTTGCTGTGCTGAAGTGCCGCAATGCCAGCGGCCTCGCTGCCATGGAGATCGGCAACTCCGACGATCTGGTCATCGGAGAGTGGGTCATGTCCATCGGCTCGCCCTTCGGCCTGGAGCAGTCGGTGGCCACCGGCATCGTGTCGGCTACCAGCCGCTCCCAGATCATGGACAGCACCGATGCTTCATCGGAAGTGACCATCTATCCGAACATGATCCAGACCGATGCGGCCATCAACCCTGGTAACTCCGGTGGTGCGCTGGTGGATGCCAATGGCCAGCTCGTGGGCATCAACACGCTGATCACCTCCTACTCGGGCAACTACTCGGGCGTGGGCTTCGCCATCCCGGTGAACTACGCCATCAACATCGCCCAGCAGATCATCGATGGCAAAGCGCCCACCCATGCACAGTTGGGCGTGTCGCTGGTCACCATCAACTCCCAGATGGCTGCCCGCTATGGCCTCGCTGTTGACGAGGGCGCTTACGTGAGCTCCGTTTCCGCCGGTTCTGGTGCTGCGGCGGCCGGCCTGCAGGAGGGCGATATCATCACGGCCTTCGACGGCCAGGCGGTGGCTTCGGCTTCCGACCTCATGTTGGACGTGCGAACGAAAAACCCCGGTGACACCGTCACGCTGACGGTGGTGACCGAAGACGGTCAGAGCCATGATGTGCAGGTATCGTTGGGCTCTGATGCATCATCGCCTCAGCGTCAGTGATCCGTGTCGAGGAGCCGCTGACCTTCATGCGCGCGGACCTTCGCGCCCAAGCCCTTGATCTGAACGCGCTCACCGCGGTCTTCTACGACCGGGTGAGCGCTTCCTTTTCTGCGACCCGCTCTCGTCCGTGGCAGGGGTGGGAGCGGTTGTGGGAGCTCGTGGGCGACGAGCTGCAGGCTCGCGACCCGGTGCGCGTGCTCGATGTGGGATGCGGCAACTTGCGGTTCGCCCGCTTCCTCGCGGACAGGGTGCCCGGGACCGTGGAGGCGTACGGGATCGACGCGTGCGAGCCGCTCCTTGCTGAGGGCATGCGGGCGTGCGAGGCCATGCGGACAGCGCGCTTGCAAGTGCGCGCCATTCGTCGCGATGTGGCGAAGAGCCTGTTGGACGGGGAGGACTTTCGACGGGATGCGCCTTCGTGCTCCCTTGCGGTGGCATTCGGCTTCATGCATCATCTTCCCACGGCCGAGCAGCGATGGGCGTTGTTGGATCGCATGGTGGATGCGGTAGTTCCCGGCGGCCTGGTGGCGGCATCGTTCTGGCGGTTCGCCGACGATGAGCGTTTGCGGGCGAAAGCCGAGGAGGCGACGGTGCGGGCTCAGGATCGTGGGGCGGTGGGCGCGCTCGGTCCTGGCGACTACGTGTTAGGCTGGCAGGAGGACCAAGGGGCGCTGCGCTATTGTCACCACCTCACCGAAGAGGAGATGGACGAGCTGTCCGTCCATGTGGCGGGAACAGCGGAAGAGATAGCGCGCTTCTCAGCCGATGGCAAGAGCGGCGTTCTGAACCGCTATGGGCTTTGGAGGCGCCATGATCGATCGTGAAGAGCAAGATCGCTGTGCCATGGAGGCTGCGCTGCGCGAGGTGCTGGATGCTCTGGCGACCGGACAGCCCGATGCAGCGTGGCTCGACAAGACGCTGCGCCGTCACAATCGGCTCGCCCATGATGGTACGCGGCGCATCGCCAAGAAGCGCCTGCTGCCGTTCTACCTGGAGACGAAGGCGCACGACCCGCAGCGGTGGGCCGGATGGGCCGTGGATGAAGCGACCGAGCAGGCTCTCATCCGCTTGCTGCGGGCTAAGCCGCGCCGTACGGCATCGGGGGTGGCCACCATCACCGTGCTGACGAAGCCATGGCCCTGCTCGAGCCGCTGTCTCTATTGCCCCAACGACGTGCGCATGCCGAAGAGCTACCTGACCGACGAGCCGGCTTGTCAGCGAGCGGAACGCAATCGGTTCGACCCGTATCTGCAGGTGATGGCTCGCCTGCGCGCACTGTGGGCCATGGGGCATCCGACCGACAAGGTGGAGCTGATCGTGCTGGGAGGCACCTGGAGCGATTATCCGGAGCAGTACCAGCGATGGTTCATCGAGCAGCTGTTCTGCGCGCTGAACGATGCGGGGTCGAAGACCGAAGAGGAGCTGCGCGATCGCATCGCGCAACGAGAAGCGTTCTATGACGAGCTGGGCATCAGCGGGGATGGGGCCGTTCTGGCGACAGCGGCAGCGCCCTTCCAGCGACGCGTGAACGAAGGGGAGCTCACCTATGCTCAGGCCATCGCCAAGCTCTACGACACCGCAGGTCAGCGCCGGGCCGCCGAGGAGCAAGAGGCGACGTTCGAGGCGGTGGAGAAGGCCCATCGGCAGAACGAGGAGGGTCACCATCGAGTGGTGGGCCTGGTCATCGAGACGCGCCCCGACCTCATCACCGTCGAGAGCCTGACGCTGATGCGGCGCCTTGGCTGCACGAAAGTGCAGATGGGCATCCAGAGCCTGGATGAGACCGTGCTCGCTCGCAACAAGCGCGCCATCGCCGTCGAGCGCATCGCTGAGGCGTTCTGTCTGCTGCGTCGCTTCGGGTTCAAGATACACGTGCACTTCATGGTGAACCTGTTGGGCGCTACCGCCGAAGGCGATGTGGCCGACTACGGGCGCCTGGTGAGCGAAGAGCCGTTCCTTCCCGACGAGGTGAAGCTGTATCCCTGCTGTTTGGTGGAGAGCGCAGCGCTGCGGAAGGCGCACGACGAGGGTGCGTGGCAGCCCTACGACGAGGAGGAGCTGGTGGGGGTGCTAGTGGCCGACACTCTGGCGACCCCGGCCTATATGCGCATCTCGCGTATGATCCGCGACATCTCGGCCGGCGACATCGTGGCGGGCAACAAGAAGACGAACCTGCGGCAGATAGTGGAGCAGCGGGTGGAGGCAACCGGTGCGCCGGTGCGCGAGATCCGCCATCGCGAGATAGCTACCGACGGCATCGGCGCTGACGAGCTCCTCTTCGACTGCGTGGTCTATCGCCCGCTCGGCAGCGAGGAGCGGTTCTTGCAGTGGGTGACGCCCCAAGGGCGCATCGCCGGTTTCCTGCGCCTATCGCTGCCCGATGAGGGACTGGTGGCCATGATACGGGAGGTGCATGTGTACGGCATGGCGGCGCGCCTGCATGAGGAAGGCGAGGGCGTCCAGCATCGCGGCCTCGGGCGCGCCCTGGTCGAGCGCGCGTGCGACCAGGCCCGACAGGCTGGCTATCACGCCATCGACGTCATCAGCGCCGTGGGCACTCGCGGCTACTACCGCAAGCTCGGCTTCGAGAACAACGGGTTGTACCAGCGCCGGCAGCTATAGGGCAGCCTTGATGGCCTCTAGCAGCTCGTCGTAGGTCTCATAAGCAGGAAGGTCGGGGTGTTCAGCCTTGATGGTATCGGTGGAGCGGAACAGGAAGCCCGCTTTGGAGTGCTCGATCATGCCCAGGTCGTTATGGGAGTCACCAGCGGCGATCGTATCGAGTCCGGCGTCTTGCAGGGCGCGCACCGTGGTGAGCTTCGTCTCGGGGCAGCGCATCTCGTAGCCGGTGATGGTGCCGTCTTCTTCCACGATGAGCTCGTTGCAGAAGATAGTGGGCCAGCCCAGCTTCTCCATCAGCGGCTTGGCGAACTGGTTGAACGTGTCGGAGATGATGATGGTCTGAGCGAGCGGCTTGAGGGCATCGAGGAACTCGCGTGCACCTTCCATAGGCTCTATCTCGGCGATGGTGCGCTGTATCTCGGGCAGTCCGAGGCCGTTCTCGCGCAGGATGTTCAGGCGATATGCCATGAGCTTGTCGTAGTCGGGCTCGTCTCGGGTGGTGCGCTTCAGCTCTGGGATGCCGGAGGCTTCTGCGAAAGCGATCCATATCTCGGGAACCAACACGCCTTCAAGGTCCAAGCAAACCACGTTCATGGGAATCTCCTCTGGAAAACGGCTCATCAGGATACGGTCACCCATTGTACCTATGAACCGACAGCATTCCCTTCCCGACCCGCGGAAAATAGCCCGGCGGATGCGCTACAATCTTGAATCATGAAACCACGGCCGCTGACACGACACGATCGAGAGAACCTCCAGCTTCTGGGCGATAAGAAGCTGGACATCATCGCCGCGTGGGCGAACAAGCAGCTGCAGTGCTCCCACTGCGGCAAATGTACCCGCCGTTGCGAGGTGCTCGCCACGCCCGGACTCGACATCGGGCGCGTGCAGGCGGCCTACGAGCGCATCATGGCATTGCCGTTCGACGAGCAGCCCGCTGCCGTCATCGAGACGGTGCAGCAAGACTACGCGCTCTATAACGCTCTGCGCCAATGCTGCTTCTGTGGATTCTGTACCGCGGCGTGCGCTCATCATGTGCTGGCGGCTGAAGCGATGCGCGAGTGGCGCGAGCTGTTCATGCGTGCGGATCTGATGCCGCCGAACGACTCGAAGCTGGTCATGGTCGACGACCAATGGCATATCTTCTCGGCCTATCGAGCCATCTACGGCATCGCCTATCCGGAGTTCCTGTCCCTCGATGGGGCGGTGGAAGCGGCGGAAGCCGGGAAGCCTTCTGGCGCGGATACGCTGTTCTTCCCTGGTTGCTCACTGGTGAGCTATGCGCCCGAGCTCATGCGAACGGTGGGGAACTGGCTCACCGAGACAGGCGTGCGCTGGGCGTTCAGCGATGCTTGTTGTGGCAGTCCCCTCATGAGCGCTGGGCTGTTCGAGCGAGCTCAGGAGCTGCGTGCCGGCGTGTTCGAGAAGATGCGCCGTGCGGGCATCACCCGCATGGTCACCGTGTGTCCCGGTTGCGGTGAGGAGTTCGCCGAGGACATGCCCGATGGCATCGAGATCGTTCCTTTGCCTGAGGTGCTGCTGGAAGGGGCGCGCGAGCGCGTGGCGGCAGGAGGATCGAGCGGGTTCGCCCCGCTGGCTCGAAAGTCGGTGACGTTCTTCGATTCGTGCCATGACCGCTTCGATAATCGTCACGGGAACGCTATCCGCGCGCTCGTGGGGGAGTTCGCGCCGGATGCGAAGCGGTGCGAGATGGATCACGAGAAGCACGGCACGCTCTGCTGTGGCGCGGGCGGCGCGGTGGCCTCCTATGATCCGGCCATCACTGATCGGCGCGTATGGCGCGTGATCGAGGAGGGAAGGGCTACTGGAGCTGAGACCATGCTCACCATGTGTCCCACCTGCACCTACACCATCGCGCAGGCGAACCTCGCCGATGCGGCCCGCGGGATGGACTCCTGCAACTACTTGGAGATGCTGTTCGGTCAGACCATCGATTGGGGCCAGGTGTTCGCGCAGCTTGGTGCCATGTGGACCGGGGAGTACGCCGAGTGGCTGAACGCCACGTTCTTCTGATACTGTCGTTCTACGCAGCTACGATGATGCGATAGTATGCGCCGCCCTGGATGCAGGTCTGCAGCGCGATGGATTCTCCGTGACCGCTGATACGGCCTTGCAGCTGTTCGAGGGTGGTGGTGTTCGGGATGTCGAACAGGTCGATCACGTGATAGGTGAGATCGTTGCCGTCGCTGTCCCATACGGTGATGGGGCTGCCCGCGCTCAGGCCGAGCAAGCAGGTGAACACGCCAGGATTATGGCCGATGAAGTAGCCCAACCGTCCATCGGTGGTGCTGTCCGATCCCCACCAGATTCCCGCGGTGGAATCGGGTGCGGTAGCGGTGAGCTGGGAGTCGACATAGGGCACTTCTGTTTCCCCCACTTTGATCACATTGAAGAGCTGCGCCGGCTCAGCCGACGCCGGTGTGGCCGTCTGGGGCTCGGCGGCCGGACCGTTCGCTGCGCGCAGGGTGCGGTCCTCTAGTTCGTTGACGACCGGTGCCTGTGCAGGCGCAGGGTCAGCTCCTTCTTGGGCCAGCTCGATCTGCGCCTGGGCTTGGGCGGCGTACACCTTCGATGCATCGGAGTCGATGACAGCTTCGATGGTATCGATGAACGTGGAAACGCCGTCATGGGCTGACCCCGCTACGGCGACGGCGGGCGGCACCAGGCTCGTTTCCGTAGCGTGCGCTGATGGCTCGTCGGCGAAAGCCGGAACGGTGCACGCCGTCCCGATCATGAGGAACATAGCCAGCAGGAATCCAAGGACGCTCTTCACGGCGTCGAGGCTATGGGCGGCACGGGCAGGGTCGTCGCGTCGTGCAGTGGAAGTGTGGGCGCTCGCTTTCATGGCGCAACCTTTCCGCTCGATGGCTTCCAGTTCCGCCTGCGTGCTGTGGACCGTGCTTCACGGTGATGTGCCTTCGGTCGTCCTTCGACCGCACGTACCGTATCCCTTATGTCGACAGGCCGCTTCTACGCTCTTAGCGCTGCGGCTCATCTCTCATCTCGTGTTCTATCGTAGGAGCGCGTTCGGGCTCCTCGCTATGGCGCAGGGATTCCGTAACATCCCTGCTCGCACACTGTTTTTTTCGCCATCGATCCGATGCCTCCCCGATACCTGTCCGAAGCAGCCTCGACGTCTTCCTGACATCGTTTCGTTGAAAAGCTCGCGCGGGATTCCCTCATCGTCTGCGGGCATCAGGGCCCTATGCGATCCTGTCACCGCTCCATGGGTTCATTCTCGGATGGATAGGAGAGAGTTGCCGAACGCCGCATGCTCCCCCTCACCTTCGCTTTCCGATTCGTGCGTTTGACCTTCTGCGCGCACATGAAAAAGACAAGATCCCGCTCTGAGGGACAGTTTGAGCACGAGCACGACTTGCGCGTAGGGATCCGGAGAGCCTCTATGGTGTTTGCGTGATCGCTTGGCTCCCTTAAGCGATCGTGCCGCCCCCGAGGACCAGGGTCTCATCGTAGAGGACGAGGGCTTGGCCGGGTGCAGCCTTGCGTTGGGGGGAGTCGAAGGTGAGGACGAGCTCATCGGATGCTGTCAGCTCGGCCCAGGCGGGTTGGGGGTCCTGCCGGTAGTGGGTCTTCGCTCGGATACGGAAGGGGCCATGAGGGGAGGAGCCGCTGATGAAGTTGAGACTGCGGGCGCGTACCTCGCAGGTGAGCAGCTCTGCGGCGGTGCCCACCACAAGAGCGTTGGCTGCGGCATCTTTAGATAGCACGTAGAGCGGCTCGCTTGCGGGTATTCGCAAGCCCTTGCGCTGACCGATGGTGTAGCGTGGCAAGCCCTGGTGGGTGCCGCACCTCCTCCCGGTACTGTCGAGGATGGGTCCGGGTCGCAGCACGGCGGTCTTCTCGTGGTGCTCGATGAAGGCGATATGGTCGCCGTTGGGAACGAAGCAGATGTCTTGGCTCTCTTCCTTCTGTGCGATGGGCAGGCTGCGGGAAGCGGCGAGGGCGCGGGCTTCGTCTTTGGTGAGCTCGCCTAAGGGCAGGAGCGTATGGGCGAGCTGGTCTTGACCGAGGTGATAGAGCATATAGCTCTGGTCTTTGGCCTCATCCTTCGCGCGATGCAGCTGCCAGAGCCCTGTGCTCTCGTCGAAGACGATGCGCGCATAGTGACCGGTGGCTACGAAGTCGAGCCCCAGCTCGCGCCGACGTTGATGCAGCGCACCGAACTTCAAGTGCTTGTTGCAGTCGATGCAGGGGTTCGGCGTGTTTCCGGCCAGATAGCCTTGGCAGAACGAGGTCATCACGTTGGTCTCGAACTGGCGGGTGAGGTTGAAGGTGTAGTGCGGGATGCCGAGCTTGCGACAGACGTCGTGGGCGTCCTCGATATCGTCGAGGACGGAGCTTTCCGTGGCGGGGTCGGCGAGGGCGAGCATGCTGTAGGAGAACAGCTTCATGGTCACGCCAGTGAGCTGTCGCCCCGCGTCTTGCAGGAGGATCGCAGCTGCCGAGCTGTCCACCCCGCCGCTCATGGCCATCAGAACGGTCGCGGAGTCGGGGTTCGTCGAAGCTGTCATGGGCGGCGGCACCGGTCGCGGGCCATGTGCTCTTCCCGTTCGACGGCAGCGGAAGGGGGGACGGAGCGCACCTCCGAAGGAAGGGGCGGAAGCGATGCGGTCACGCCCTTCACCTCGCCGTTCACGATGGGCAGCGCTCCGGTGTCGCCGACCACCGCGCTGCGGATGCGCTCGCCTTTGAGCGCTTGCCGCTCCCATTCGGTGGTAGCGCGAATCTCGTTGTCAGGACCCATGATGTTCTCGCGTGCGCGTTCTGCCAAAGGCTTCCGCGTGGCACGCTCGCTCTTGGTCTGCTCGGTGATGGACGGCCGTTCGGAAGCCTTCGTCTTCCCGCTCTCCTTCTCGGCCTTTCGTGCGGCGCGGCGCTCGCGGAACACGACCACATCTTGCTTCAGCTCTCCGATGCGGGTGCGCAGGATGGCCGCGCTGAACGGTTGGTCGAAGGCATCACGCTTCCAGAATAGCCAGATGCACAGCAGCACGCCGGCGATGCCTACCTGCAACGTGCCATGGAACAGGAACTCCGCGCCGGCGACGAGCACCAGCGCGCCGATGGTGATGGCCCAAGCGGTACGGAAGCGCAGCACGAGGCCCACGGCGCACAGCATGAGGAAGACAGAGCTGATGATGAGCGGCACGCCCACGATGAGGGAGCTCATGTTCACCCAGGAAGTGAGCATGGTGAACGGACTGAAAGCGCTCGGGATGAGGGAGATGCCGATGTTCACCAGGCCGACGAGAAAGACGAGAGTGCCCGATATCCAGGCGATATCCTTGTGCTTCTGAAGCTGGGTGTCGGTCTTCTTCGAGGCGAAGAAACCAGATTGGGAGAGAAGCACCGCGCCGATGCAGAACGGCACCCAGAACATGATGCCGCGATAGACCAGCGCGATAGCGGCGGCCGTTGCGAGGGAACAGCCGTAAGCGGTGAGGATGGCGGTGATGGCCGCTTCCACCACGCCCACGCCTTGGGGGGTGGGGCTGAGGATGACCGAGATGGCGGCCAGGCTGAACGCCGCTACCAGCGCGCCCACGTCCTCGAAGCCGAACGCGTAGCCGATGGCCACCAGGCACAGCATGTTCAGGATGGCCGAGAACGAGGCATAGGCCACGGTGATGAGCGTGCCTTTCAAGTTCTCGGCCAGGATGTTCGCCGTGTTGATGAACGAGCGGGTGGTCTTGCGCCCCCAGCCGCTGGGCAGGCCCTTGTGGATGATCCCGAGCACCTTGTTGGCCAGCTTCTCTGCGAACATCATGATGCGGAAGAGCACCCGTGGCTTGAAGCGGCCGATGAAGAACAGGCTTGAAAGGGCGATGAGCGTGCCGCCCAGGGCCAGCGCCCCCACGACGAACACCCAGTTCACGCGCCCGGATATGAGCATGGTGAGGAAGCCGATGATCGAGATGAGGAACACGGCGGCGAAGTACCCTATCTGCGAGAGGATGGCACCACCGGTAGACTGGCCGGCATCGCAGCCACGCCGATGGGCATCGTCTATGATGAACGCCACGCCCGTAGCGCCGCTGAACAAGCAGAAGGTGTTGATGAACACGAGGGAGAAGATGAGCACCACGTTGTGCCAGAAGCCCGTGCGATGACCCACGGCTTCGAAGGCGGCATCGTAGCTGGCGGCCTGCACGAAATGGCGGCCTAGCATGAGGATGATGGAGATGATGAGGGGGATGAGCGCGCCGGTCTGCAGGGTGTTCGCGAAATCGGCGAGATAGTCGGCGTTGGCGAGCAAGAAGCACACGGCAATGATGCCGAGCACCAGCAGCAGCGCCTTCTTCATGCCGGGTCCACCTTCCGCACGGCTCGTCCTCTTCGGTACATGCCCATTATACCCGTTATGGCCATAGGGATGGTTTCCGCTGGTCGCAGCTGGGAGCAGCGGTGGCGCAGGAGCGCTAGTGCTCTGCGCTTCGAACAAAAGAAAAAGCCCACGAGGTGGGCTTTTCAAAGGGTTCGCGCCTTCGGGAGGCGGAAGAGGAGGTTCGCGCAGGCGTTATGCGCGCTCCACCTTGCCAGCCTTCATGCAGGAGGTGCACACATGGGCTTTGCGCACGCGACCCTTGTCATCCTTGATGGTGATCTTCTGCACGTTCGGATAGAACACGCGATTGCTCACGCGATGGGAGTGGCTGATGCTCTTGCCCGCCACCGGATGCTTCCCGCAAACTTCGCAAATCTTCGACATGGTTACCGATCCTTTATGCCCGCATGGTTTCCAGATTCAACGTATGCGCTTCGCTCGAGCGGCGTCGTAGTCGCCAGTTCCCAGCTGTAGGAACGGAACGTCGTTTGAACAAAGCCTTACAACTATAGCATAACGAAATTAGCGGTTGCAATGCATTTTTCTCCTGCGGGTGCCCTGGCCCTCGGCTCTCTTCGGTCGATTACGCTATACTCTCTACTTATTATATAGGTAGAGGAAAGGAGCCTCATGGCTGAGCCGATAGCGGGCGATCTGCATGTTGCCAACGATGCCCTGGCCGACATGGTGGCGAAGGCGGCCACGGAATGCTATGGCGTGGTGGGCATGACGAACGCGGCGGCATCGCGCGGCCGGGTGAAGATCCTCCCCGAGAGCAAGCAGAAGCGCGGCGTGGTGGTGCGCGATACCGAGGGGGGCGTGCAGGTGGAGGTGTTCGTGGTGATCGAGTACGGCACCAACATCTCCATCGTGTCGCAGAACCTGATCGATTCCGTGAGCTTCGCGCTGAAAGAGCACGCTCACGTACCGCTGGCAGGCGTGCAGGTGCATGTGCAGGACATTCGCGTGAAGCGCTAGACGAGGGCAAAGGGAAAGCAAGAGCTGATGACGAAAAGAACCGTCGAAGAGAAGACCTATTCCAAAGAGGATGTACGTCGCGCGATAGTGGCGGCGAGCCGAACGCTGAGCGCCCGCAAAGCCGAGGTCGATCGCTTGAACGTGTTCCCGGTCCCCGATGGAGATACGGGCACGAACATGGCGCTGACCTTGGAGAGCGTGGTGCAGAACGTGGCGGCGCTGCCGGCTGATGCCGAGGGCGATGCGGTGCGCAAGGCCATCACCACCGGAGCCCTCATGGGCGCGCGCGGCAATTCCGGCGTCATCACCTCGCAGATACTGCGCGGTCTGTGCGAGGGCAGCGCTGGCAGCGAGTCTCTATCGGTGGCCTCGGTGGCTGCGGCGTTCGAGCGCGCTGAGGAGGTAGCGTTCCAGGCGGTGCGCAAGCCAGTGGAAGGCACGATCCTCACCGTGCTGCGAGATACCGCCGCCGCAGCGCAGAAGGCGCGCAAGAAGAAGATGGCGCTGGACGATGCGCTGCAGTTCATCGTGGCGAGCGCCTATGGATCGGTGGAGCGCACGCCCGAGCTCTTGCCGGTGCTGAAGGAGAACGGCGTGGTGGATGCTGGCGGTTTCGGCCTAGCTATCATCCTCGATGCATTCGCGGCCTCGTTGCAGGGCAAAGACGATGCGCTCGACAGCGAGGTGGTGTTCGAGCGCTTCACCAAGGGTGCTGCGCCCAAGGTGGAGATCGAGCGCAACGAGGATTGGGAGGATTCGCGCTTTCGCTATTGCAACGAATTCCTGGTGGATTCCGATACCCTCGACCCGAACGCGGCCTTGGAGTTCCTTGCCACCATGGGCGATTGCGAACTGTGCGTGGGCGAGGTGCCGAAGTTCAAGGTGCATGTGCATTCCGACCATCCCGACCAGGTGCTGGCCTACTTCCTGAAGCAGGGACAGATATCCGAGGTCTACATCCATAACATGCAGTTGCAGGCCGTCGAGCGCACCGAGATGTTGGAGCGGGAGCACGATGCGGAGCGCGCGCAGGTGGCCGCCGATCGTGCGGAGCGGACGGAGAAGCCCCATCGGGCCCTCGGTTTCGTGGCCGTGGCCCCAGGTGCGGGCAATGCCCAGATCCTGGAGAGCTTGGGCGTGGATGTCGTGGTGTCGGGCGGCCAGACCATGAACCCCTCCACGAAGGACCTGCTCGATGCGGTGACGCAGGTGAATGCCGATGCGGTCATCATCCTGCCCGACAACTCGAACATCATCATGGCGGCCAATGCGGCTCGTGAGCTGGCCGACGTGCCGTGCGGCGTGGTGCCCACCCGCTCGATCCCCGAGGCGTTCGCAGCGTTGTTCGCGGCTGACCAGGATGCCACGCTGGAAGAGAACGTGTCTGCTATGGAAGCGGCCATGGCCGATGTGCGCACGGGGGAGGTGACCACGGCTGTGAAGCGGTCGAAGGATGCCCATGACAACCCCATCAAGAAGGGGGATGTGATCGGCATAGCCGACGGTTCCATCGAGGTGGTCGCCCATGATGTGCTCGACGCAGCTATGGGTCTGCTCGCGGTGATGGAGGCTGAGGACGCCGACACGTGCACGATCTTGGCCGGGGAGGATATGGCCGATGAGACGCTGACCGAGCTGGTCGAGCGCATCGAGGAGACCTACGACGAGCTGGAAGTGGACGCGCATCGAGGCGGACAGCCGCTGTATCCGGTCATCCTTTCTGTTGAATGACAGCACCAGCGGGAAGCGAAGCTGCGAAGCGGAGAGGGGCCGCCCGGTCGAGCGCGCCCGATCGCGTGACGGCCACTCTCTCCTTGGATGAGCCGGTCGGTCGTGTGAAGCTGGTGAGCCCTGGGCGAGCAGCGGCCTTGGAGAAGCTCGGCATCACGACCGTTCGCGATCTGGTGAATCATTATCCGCGTCGCTACCTCGACCTGTCTCAGGTGTGCACCATCGCTGAAGCTCCTATCGGGTCGTCGTGCACCCTCAGCGCCACGGTGCACGCGGCGAAGCTGAAGCGCCCGCGCCCCCGGCTGTCGCTGACCGAGATAACGCTGGTGGACGGCACCGGTACGCTCATCGTCGCCATGTTCCGTCAGCCCTGGCTGGCCGAGAAGCTAAGACCAGGCATGATCGTGGCCGTGGCCGGGAAGGTGACCTTCGACTACGGATTCAAACGCATGATCAACCCCTTCCTCGATGTGCTGAGCGAGGCGGAAGGTGCGGGCGGCGGCGCAGCTCCGCGGAAGGTGGAAGGCTCCATCGTGCCCGTGCATGGAGCTACCGAGAAGGTGCCGGTGGCCATCATGCGCAACATGGTGGGCAACGCCCTCGAGATGACCCAGGGGATGCTGGATCCCCTCCCGCTCGATGTGCGCTGCCGCTATCGCCTGATGAGCCGCGGCATGGCGTTGCAGTGCATCCAATTCCCGAAGACCATGGATGAGGTCCATCAGGCACGTCGGCGCCTCGCCTACGAGGAGCTGCTGTTCTTGGAGCTGTTCATGATGCAGCAGGCTCGCGCTCGCACCAAAGGGATGCTGGCCGCTGTTCATACCGTGGATGGACCGCATCTGCGAGCGCTAGCGGAAGCGCTGCCGTTCACGCTGACCGACGAACAGCAGCGTGCTCGCGACGAGCTGCTCGCTGTGATGGGCTCGCCCTTCGCGGCGAGCCATATGCTCTTCGGCGATGTGGGCACCGGCAAGACCGTCGTGGCAGCCCATGCTCTGGCGGCAGCGGCCGACTCCGGTGGGCAGGCGCTGCTGATGGCGCCCACCGAGGTGCTGGCACGTCAGCACGAGAAGAGCCTGTCGCCTCTGCTGGATGCGGCCGGGGTGACCCATGGCGTGCTGACGGGCTCTACTGCGGCCGCTGAGCGCGAGGACCTGCTCGAACGGTTGGCGTCCGGCGAGCTGCAAGTGCTCATCGGCACCCACGCTCTGTTGGAGGACGCTGTGCGGCCAGCGCGGATGACCTTGGCCGTCATCGACGAGCAGCAGCGCTTCGGCGTCGACCAGCGCGAGAGGCTGTTGCGCAAGGGCGAGCCGGCCGGCCTGGTGGCCGATGCGCTGTTCCTGACGGCGACCCCCATCCCTCGCTCCATGGCGCTGGCGCTGTTCGGCAGCTTCACGCTGTCCTATCTGCGCCATGGTCCTCACGATGCTGCGAATCGCACGACGAAGGTGCTGGCGAAGAAGGACGTGGGGCTGGCATACGACGCGGCTCGTGCCCAGTTGGAAGCAGGGCATCAGGTCTACGTGGTGTGCCCGCTCATCGGCAAGAGCGCCGAGGAGCGCGATGGACTGGCCGTTGGTGGTGGCCGTCAAGGCGATGACGAGGAAGAGCTCGCCTTCCCGTGCGTTGCTATCGAATCCGATGACGACCTGGCCGATGACGATATAACGGCTGCCACGAAAGAGGCGGCGTTCCTGCAAGCCAAGGTGTTCGCCGACTACGAGGTGGGGCTGCTCCACGGCGGGATGGACGCTGCGAGCAAGCAGGATGTGATGGAGCGGTTCTCGCGGGGCGAGATAGACGTGCTGGTGGCCACCACCGTGATCGAGGTGGGCGTGGATGTGCCCAACGCGACGGTCATGGTGATCCAGGATGCTGACCGGTTCGGTCTCGCGCAGTTGCACCAGCTGCGCGGGCGCGTGGGTCGCGGCGAGGCACCAGGCGAGGTGTTCCTCGTGTCGGCGTCGCAAACGGAGGCGGCCCTTGCCCGATTGGCGGCCATGGAGCGCACCGACGACGGCTATGAGCTGGCTGCCTACGACCTCTCGTTGCGGCGCGAGGGCGATATCATGGGGAACCGGCAGTCGGGCGCGGGCGTTCTGCGCCTGGTGAACGTGGTACGCGATGGTGCGCTGATCGAGTGCGCCCACGCCGATGCCCGTGCCATCATGGAGGCTGATCCGGAGCTGGCGCTGCCTGACCATGTGGCGCTCGCGCGGGAGATGCGGCTTCTGTTCAAGAACGATCGAGTGGGGGCGGGAGGCTGACATGCGCATCATCGCAGGAGAGCATCGAGGGCGTCGGCTGGTAGCGCCGAAGGGGGAGGGCACTCGTCCCACCACCGATCGGGTGCGGGAATCGCTGTTCAGCGCATTGGCGAGCGCTCGCGGCGGCTTCGAGGGCGCTGTGGTGCTGGACGCTTTCGCCGGCTCAGGCGCGCTGTCGTTAGAGGCGCTCTCGCGCGGTGCGGCCTTCGCGTGCTTGTGCGAGCGAGCTGCGAGCGCTTCGAAGGTCATCGCCCAGAACGTGGAGACGCTCGGTCTTGATGGGAGGCGAGCGCGGGTGGTGCGCGGCGATGTGCTGAAGGCGAGCGTTCCGCGTCCTCCGGCGAGCGCAGGGCTCGAAGGCTATGACCTGGTGTTCCTCGACCCTCCCTATGCGCTGGCCGCCGAAGATGTGCTCGGGTTTGCGGCTTCCCTCGATGAGCGGGGCCTCTTGCAGAGAGAGGCGCTCGTGGTCTACGAGCATGACAGCGCCGATGCGGCAGCTGTGGATGCTGCGCTCGAACGGTCGTTGGTCCCGCGCGGCTTCGCCCTGGCGACACGGCGCGCCGCCGGTTCCACCACCGTTGACATCCTGCGGCGCTGAATGCCCGTTTCCCTCTATAATGGTCACTCACGGTAACGTCGATGGAGCGAGCGGAAAGCGCAGGATGGATAAGCAGAAGATAGAGCAGGGCGTGCGTCTCATCTTGGAGGGCGTGGGCGAGGATCCCGATCGCGAAGGACTGCTCGACACCCCAGCACGAGTGGCGCGCATGTATGAAGAGGTGTTCGCCGGATTGAACGAGGACCCTGCGCGACATTTCGCGGTGACCTTCGACGAGCGCTACGATGGCATCGTGCTAGTGCGCGACATCCCGTTCTATTCCATGTGCGAGCATCATCTGGTGCCGTTCTTCGGCGTGGCCCATGTGGCGTATCTGCCAGCAGAAGACGGCCGCATCTGTGGTCTGTCGAAGCTGGCTCGCCTGGTGGAGGCCTATGCGCGTCGTCCTCAGGTGCAAGAGCGTCTGACGGCTCAGGTGGCCGATACGCTGTGCGAACAGCTGCATCCCCAAGGTGCCATCGTGGTGATGGAGGCTGAGCATATGTGCATGTCGATGCGCGGGGTGCAGAAGCCGGGTGCCAAGACGGTGACGAGCGCCATCCGCGGCCTGTTCGAGGACGATCTGGCCCTGCGCGAGGAAACGCTCTCGCTCATCTTCAGCGGGCGCTAGCAACGATAGCAGAGGGAAACGATGGAGCTTTCGGCGGCTGCGGTCGTCGAGGGAGACCTGAAAGGGAGACAGATACCATGAAGTGCGTCATCTCAGTGTTGGGCAAGGATCGTACGGGCATCGTGGCGGCCGTCGCTACCGTTCTTCTGGAATGCAAGGCGAACATCGACGACATCAGTCAGACCATCCTGGGCTCTGAGGAGCTGTTCTCAATGACCATGCTGGTCACCTTGAAGCCCGAAGGTTCTGACTTCAACACCGTCCAAGACAAGCTGAACGCTGTCGCCGAAGAGCTCGGCATGCAGATCATCATCCAGCGCGAGGACGTCTTCCAAGCGATGTACACCATCTAGGAGCATCTTCCTCGCCGCCTCGACGGTGGCGAGGTTTTTCGTTATACTTGCTCTTTGCGCGCCCGGGTGGTGGAACGGCAGACACGTCGGTCTCAAAAACCGATGCCGAAAGGTGTGTGGGTTCGAATCCCACCCCGGGCACCATTTCTTCGCAACAGCACAGCCTTCTTTCTATTCGAGCTCAAGGTCGCCCCTTATCATGAGGAGCGGCCTTCGTTTTAGGCCCCGAGGTCGTCTGCTCTAGAATATAGCTCCACAGGAGCGAACGCGCTTCGCTCCTGTGGTCTACCGTCACCCCAAGTGCGTTCTCGGGGAGGAGCGAGAGCCTTCTCCTACGTTGGGGATCGCCGGGTCGCATGCTCGCATTCTCGAACGAGCGATATATAAGAAGAGAGCCGACCCGGACGGGTCGGCTCTCTTGGGGTTCAGGGATGGAGCTGGGAGGCTACAGGGAGAAATCCTCTTCGCCGTTGAAGACCTTGAGCGCATCGGCGACGGAGTAGTCGGCGAGGGTGATGGCGCTGATGGCCTTCGTGAGGCGGACGGCCTCGTCGAGGGAGCGCTGGTGGATGTTACGTCCCGTCGCGTTGCCGCAGGCACCGCCAACGTGGATCTGATCGTAGAGCTGGCTGAGGAACGTCTCGGCATCCACGGTGGACCCGCCTGCGCATACCAGGCCCGTGCGGCCAGCAGCGGTGGAGGCGATCCTCAGCGCCTCGGCTGGGGTGCGGCCATCCTCGGGTTTGGGCGGGTTCACCTTCACGAAGTCGGCACCCAGGCACAGGGCCACGCCAGCAGCGCCGGCGATCAGGTCGGGGTCCTTCTCGGCTTTCACGGCCTTGCCGCGCGGATATATCCACAGCACCACGAGCATGCCGTTGGCATGGGCCTGAGCGATCAGCTCGCCGGCCTCGGCCATCATGGTAGCCTCGTAATCGGAGCCCAGGTAGATGGTGTAGCCCAGACCTACGATGTTCACGCCTGCCTCGCGCATGGCGAGGATGGCGTCGAAGTCGTAGAGCTGCGGGGAGTAGGGGTCTTCCTGGTCGATTCCCACGATGTTCGTCTTCGAGTTCATCTTCACCAGGTAGTTGGCATCAGGATAATCGGCTGCATACTGAGCGATCAGGCCGCGCTGGCCGGCGACCACGCCGCAGACGCCCTGGGTGCCGATCTTGAACAGGTGCTCAGGATCGAGGTCGGCCTCGTCGATGCCCTCACCGTAGAAGTCCTTGTTCAGGTGCTCGATCTTCTGATCGCAGGCGAACAGCATGAGGCGGCCCGTTCCGCGAGTGGCCTTCATGTAGTTGGTGATGTACTCATCGCGCAGTTCCGGTGCGACGTCGCAAGGAACCTTCACTTGATCGCGCGTGATCGTAGGCATGCGTGCCCTCCTTCGTGCTCGCGGTCGAAGGAGGCGGCGCTGTCTTGCCCCGTTCGGCCGAGCTTTTTCTTGAACCTCACCATTGTAGCGGAAGCAGCTCGCTCTGTGAGCGCCCGGAATGGATCGCGGATGCGGGGGAGCCGTGACGCCGGAGATGATGTGGAAACCGAACAAATGTTGTTTGTTATGTGAAAAAGCGAACTAATATATGTATATGGGAACAAGCGTGCTATATTATGAGCAGAAAGAGCCGATGCAAGCACGCGATCGTCGCCAGCGGGCGGTGATGCGACCACAGTCGATAGCGGCCCCTCCCTCGCCGCGGTCCTATTTCCCAGGCTTGCAAGATCCTCTCCGAACAGGGAAGAACGTCTGAGGAAAGGATGGCTCATCATGGCTGCTCGCCCTATCGCTCTTACGGTCGATCCCGGCGGATCGTACCTTCCAGGACCCTTTCTGGTCGAGATCCGCGGAGAGAGACCGCTTTTGCACCTGACCTTCCGCGATCTGATGGTGGATCGTGAGGATGTGGTCAGCGTGCGGGAAGCCTTCGAAGAGAGCTCCCCTGACGAGTTGCTGAGCGCCGTGCTGCGTCATGAGGCGGGGTGGCGCATCACCGCCGATGCGCTCGAGAGTCGGACCTATGCCATGTTGATGCGGAAGGTGACCGACGGTCTGGATGTCATGATGCGCATAGAGTCAAAACCCGCGAACGGCGATCGAGAGCGAGTGATAGGGCCCTGTTGGAGCTTCGTCGAGGAAAGGGACGGTCAGGGTCTTCTCTATGGCATGGGCGCGGCGCTCTACGATCGCGATGATGTCGGTGCGGTCCGAGATATCCTGAGGAGCGGGGTGGGGCGTGCGTTGACGTGGAAGGATCTTCAAGAGGCTCGACGGCTCTTCCATAGAAGGGTGGGTCCGGAAGTGGCGGGCCACAACGCTTTACGACGCTCTATCGCGCGCTTGTCGACCATGACCTGGGAAGAGGCGTTGGCTATGCCGCTCTGGTCGCCGAAGGGCCTTTCTGACCAAGAGCGTTACGCCATGTTGGCTAAGGTGTTCTGGGCGATGACCTATAGCGGATTCACGCCCGAAGAACGCGATCGAGCTGGTTCGGGCTATCGGGGAGGAGGGTGTCGGGACGGTCGGTCTTCGGTGGAGGAAGCGCCCCCGAACGATCCGGTGCGCGCTCTGCTGCAGCATGCATGCTGGATCGATGCGCTGGAGATGCAGGATGCGCTCTTCGCGGTACTGTCCAGCAAGAGGGCGAGCTCGTGATGGAAGAGAAGGAAAAGGCGCAGCCGAGCCGTTCTCTTGACTGCGCCTCGTACCTTCGTCAGTGAGGCTAGTGGGAAGAGCCCTTAGCCCTCGACCTCGACGAGCTCGAGGTCGAAATTGAGGGCCTGGCCGGCCAGTGGGTGGTTCATGTCGAGGGTGATGATGCCGTCCTCGATGCTCACCACGTGCACCGGCATGGTGTTGCCGTTGGGGTCGCGCATGATGATGTCCTGGCCGACCGGGATCTCGTCAGCGTTGGCGAAGTTGTCGGCGGGCACCTTCTGGATGAGGCTCTGGTCCACTTCGCCGTAGGCGTCGGCAGGCTCGAGATGAATGGACTTCTTCTCGCCTACCTCCATATCCTTCACGGCATCGTCGAAGCCCTTGATGACGGCACCCGACATGCAGACGAACGCGAGGGGCTCGTTGCGATCGTAGGACGAATCGAACTTCTCGCCATTGTCGAGGGTGCCAGTGTAGTGGATCTTGACCTTCTTGCCTTCGTTGCTCATGGGGTCGGTTCCTTTCCGTGGATGGGGGGATGTTGCAGATGTTTATGAAGAACGGTTCCTCTGGGGTCAGAGCACCGCTATCACCGTTGGTCGCGGGTCACGAACGTGCGTCGCGACCGCACGAGGTCAGCCAAAGGGGCGAGCAGAGCGCGGTCTTCGGCGCTAAGGCTCGCTTCGGCAAGGTCGATCAGGCGCTGCGCCTCCTCGTCTGCGGGGCGTCCGTAGACCTCTCCTGCGTAGCCGTGGGCCATGAGAGAATGCTTCGCCTCGGCCAGGTCCTCTTCGGTCACGGAGGCGTAGCGTTCTTCGAGGCGCACGAGGTTCGCTTCATCGTAGAAGAGGCCTCGTATGAGAGCCGCGTAGGCGATGACGTAGGGGACGGGCATGGAGTCGGCCGGTCGTATCTCGATATAGGTCTTCAAGCGAACGTCGTTGAAGAACATGGACACAGCATGCTCCACATCGGCGCGGGTCATGACGGTATGGGCGAACACCTCTCCGAACGTGCGCTCCTCGTAGTGGGCGCGACCGGTCTCATTCGGTATGAGGATGGCAGGAGTATCGAGTATATGATCGGCGTAGTCCTCCCACGTGAAGCTCGCATCCAGGATACCGGGCACCACGCCGCATCGGGCAGGATCGCAGAACTCCCATATCTCGGTGCGCACGAGCTCGTGTTCGCGGGGAGCGCCTTCGAATATGGCGCTGTTGTCGCAGATGAGCGCGAACAGGGGCGTCAGCGCGAAGGCCACGCGCATCTTCCGAAGGCAATCGTCTTCGGAGGTGTAGTCGATGGATACCTGGGTGGATGCGCTGCCGCGCATCATGGTCATGCCGAAGTCGGAGATGCGCTGGAACCAGCGATCCATGTAGGTGTAGCGTTCCTTCGGGATGAGCTCGAGATCGCGCGCTGCTGCGATAGGGTTATAGCCCACCGTGAGCGCTTCGATGCCGTGGGGCGCGAGGATGCTCTCCAGCAATCGCTGGAACTGCTCGAAGCAATGCTGTGCGGCCCGAAGGTCGATGAAGGGGCCGGCGGAAAGCTCTACCTGGGCCGCCGGCTCGATGGTGACGCTCTCGCCAGGGCGCGCTACGCCGAGCAGATCGCCTTCGGCATCGTAGCTAGCATCGGGATACCAGGAACGGAGGCGGTCGAGCAGCCAGGCGACCCCAAGGTCGCCGCTATAGGGGACCGGCACGAGCGAGTCGTCGCCGTTCTCGTCGGTGATGTGTCTGACCAGGATGCGCTCCAGCTCGATGCCCAGGGCCTCGCCACGCTCCTTGATGCCGCTCTCGAAGTAGCTCACGATGGCGGCCCGGTTCTCGGATCGCCGTTGGGTACCGCTCAATTCCTCACGCTCCTGAAAGGGCTCATGGGCTTGCCCCATGAGAAAAGTCATATAGAATGTAGTCTCGTACGGTCATCTTTCGGTTCTCATCTCTCCATAGTATCACGGCGTAGGATCGCTGCTTTCCTCGAGGATGGGCACCGTGACGGAATCGTGAGCGAGCAATGGCATCTATCATGGCGAACAGAACGGCTACGGCGCTTCACGCCTCGTTCTCCGTGCGCCTTCGTTCGCGACGACGTTCCTAGCGCGAACGTTTCCTGTGACATCAGCGATGGTCTTGTCATCTTTCCGATCGATGCCCTGCTCGCGTTCGCGCATCTCCTCTATTCGTATCGTTCGTCTGTGCGGGCGCTATCTGGGCGTTCGTTCTTGAGACCATGAAGGATCTGGATCTTATGACATATTCAGTTGGAGTGGTGGGCGCAGCTGGATTCGCAGGCATCGAGCTCTTGCGCATCCTGTCTTCTCATCCACGATTCGATCTGGTGGCGGCGACCTCCGATGCGCTGGCCGGCGCGCCGGTCGCTGAGGCCTACCCTGCATTCCAGGGCCTGACCGACTTGCGGTTCTCGACCCACAAGGAGGCCGATCTGGCTTCATGCGATGCGGTATTCTTGGCGGTCCCGCATACGGCGGCTCTCGCCATGGCGACCGAGCTGCATGGTCGGGGCGTGACGGTGATCGACCTGTCCGCCGACTTTCGTTTGAAGGATGCTGCTGTCTACGAGCGCTGGTACGGCGTGCCCCATACCCAGCAGGATCTTCTCGCTCGAGCTGTCTTCGGCTTGCCAGAGCTGTTCGGTGACGAGCTGGCGCAGGCAGCCGCGGCGCGCAGCCAGGGGGATGCGGTGCTAGTAGGCTGTGCAGGCTGCTATCCCACTGCGACCTCTCTCGCTGCCGCGCCGGCTTTGCGCGGGGGCTATGGGGATGCTCGGGCTACCATCATCGTCGATGCGATATCGGGCATGACCGGTGCAGGGAAAGGATGCAGCGAACGCACGCATTTCTGCTTCGCGAACGAGAACGTGGAGGCTTACGGCGTGGGCGCCCACCGCCACACACCAGAGATCGAGCAGATATTGGGCATAGCCGGTCAGGATCGGTTGGTCTTCACGCCGCATCTGGCACCGTTGAACCGTGGCTTGCTGTCGACGGTGAGCATCCCGTTGCCGGCTACGGGTCCGGTGCCCACCACCGCAGAGCTCGTGGCGGCTTACAAGGACTTCTATGGCGATTCTCCTTTGGTCACCGTGCTCGATGAGGGCGTGCTGCCGCGCACCGCATCGGTGACGGGCACCTGTCGTGCCCATATCGGAGTGGTCGTGAACGAGCGGGCTCGCATGATCGTGGCTCTGGGAGCCATCGACAATCTTGGCAAAGGCGCAGCGGGACAAGCTGTGCAGTGCGCGAACATCGTGTTCGGCTTGGAGCAGGATACCGGGCTTCTCGGTATCGCCGTGCCGGTCTGACCTGCGAGAGGGAAGAAGGAGAGGAGGTCCCCATGAGCTTATGCGAGCAACACCTCGCCGAGACGTACGGATTTTCCTATGTGGAGGACGGCGGCGTGACCGCTGCGCAAGGGTTTTCGGCCGCGGGCGTGCATGCCGGGTTCAGGGCGGATCCGAACAGGCTCGATCTTGCGCTGGTAGCGGCTGACGAACCGGCCGCGGCCGCAGCTGTGTTCACCACCAACGTGTTCTGTGCCGCACCCGTGCAGGTGTCCCGCGCCCATCTGGCTGCCACTGCAGGCGATGGCGTGAAGGGGGATGGACCAGCCTATGGAACGGCGCGTGCCGTGGTCATCAATTCCGGCAACGCCAATGCCGCTACGGGACCGGTAGGTCTCGAGCGTGCTGAGCGCATGGCAGCCATCACGGCCGATGAGGTAGGCTGCACGGCCGATGAGGTGCTCGTAGCCTCTACCGGTGTGATCGGTGTGCACCTGCCGCTGGGCCCTTTCGAGGCAGGGGTGCCTGTAGCGAAGGCGAAGATGGTGGCGGATAGGGCTGGCGGTCATGGGGCGGCGTGCGCCATCATGACCACCGATACCATCCCCAAAGAATGCGCCGTCACGTTCGAGGGCGACGATATCGGCTATCCCGGCTGCACGTTCACCGTAGGCGGCATGGCGAAGGGTTCCGGCATGATAATGCCGTCCATGGCTACCATGATCGCGGTGCTCACCACCGATGCACCGCTCGTTGCGGCAGATGCGGCGGGGTGTCTCAAGCGCGTGGTGGATCGAACGTTCAACAAGATCACCGTCGATTCCGACACCTCCACCAACGACACGTGCTTCCTGCTGGCATCTGGTGATGCGGCGCGCGGAGAGGGTCGACGCCCCTTCGAACACGACAGCGAAGCGCTCGACCGTTTCGAGCGAGCGCTGTTGCAGGTATGCACCACCTTGGCGCGGGCCATGGCCCGCGATGGGGAAGGGGCCACGCGCTTGGTCACGGTCACCGTGAGGGGCGCGGCCACCGCCGAGGACGCCGATAGGGCGGCGCGCACCGTTGCGAACTCGCCGCTGGTGAAGACGGCCGTGTTCGGCCACGATGCCAATTGGGGGCGCATCGCGGCGGCTCTTGGCCGCTCCGGCGCGCGCTTCCGCCAGGAGGATGTCTCCATATCCATCATGGGCCTGCCGGTGTGCGAGCGCGGTCTCACCTGTCCTTTCGATGAGGAGGAAGCGCTTCGACGCTTCGAGGCGCCAGAGATACCCATCTTGGTTGACCTGGGTGCGGGAAACGAGCAAACTACCCTGTGGACATGCGATCTGACCCATGATTACGTCACGATAAACGGAGATTACCGCACATGAACTTCGATCATGAGACCCGGCCCAACGGTGTATCGCCCACTACGGGCGAGGTGCTCACCGAGGCCATGCCCTGGATCAAGAACGTCACGGGCAAGACCATCGTCATCAAGTATGGCGGGGCTGCCATGGTGGATGAGGAGCTTCGGGCGGCTGTGATGGCCGATATCGTGCTGTTGAAGATCATCGGCGTGAACCCGGTGATCGTCCATGGTGGCGGCAAGGCCATCACCCGTGCGATGGAGCGAGCCTCCATCTCTGTGGACTTCATCGACGGCCAGAGGGTCACCACTGAGGAGGCCATGGGCCTTGTGCGCATGGTGCTCACTGGTGAGGTGAACCAAGAGCTCGTGGAGGCCATGAACCGTCATGGCAAGATGGGCGTGGGCATCAGCGGGGCCGATGCGGGCACCATCATGGCCGAACAGGCCGACTCCCGTCTCGGTCGTGTCGGGCGCATCACCCACATCAACAGCGAGCTTATCGAGGATCTGGTATCGGCTGACTACATCCCGCTCATCGCGTCGATCGCCGCGGGGGACGATGGTGGTTGCTATAACATCAACGCTGACCTGGCCGCTGGTCATATCGCAGCGGCCATCGGCGCCCATAAGGTCATCTTCCTCACCGATGTGAGCGGGCTTTACACGGACTTTCCGGACCCTACCTCTCTCGTGTCCAACATGACGTTGGAGGAGGCGCGCGCGATGGTGGATTCGGACAAGATATCCACTGGCATGATCCCGAAGCTGCGTGCCTGCGATATCGCCTTGTCGAAGGGCGTTCATCGCGCCCATATCGTCAATGGCACGACGCCCCATGGGCTCCTGTTGGAGGTGCTGACCGACAAGGGCATCGGCACCATGGTGACGGGCACCCAGGTCATCCCTGATTCGTTCAACGAATCCCCGATGGGCAACTTCGCTACGAAGCTGCGCACGGACTGAGCGGCCTGCGATGGCTATGGCCGTGCGAAGCGGCTGTTCTCGACCCGATGAAGGAGCGATGTTATGACCTATCAAGACCAAGCGGCTCTCGAAGAGCGCTATGTGATGCCCACTTTCGCTCGTAAGCCCGTGGAGTTCGTGAGCGGCGAGGGCATGGTCCTCGTGGATGACGAGGGCAACGAATACCTCGACTTCCTCAGCGGCATCGGCGTGGTGAGCCTGGGTCATTGCGCGCCGGAAGTGGTCTCTGCAGTGGCGGCTCAGGCCGCTGAGCTCATCCATGTGAGCAACTACTTCTATATAGCGCATCGTGGTGAGGTCGCGCGACTGCTCTCTGCCATGTTGAACGATGCGGTGCATGAGCCGAACGGAGCCGATGAGCCGCAAGCGTGGAAGACGTTCTTCGCCAACTCCGGCGCGGAGGCTAACGAGTGCGCCATCAAGCTGGCACGCCTCTACGGCTCGACCCGCATGCAGCCTGCGCCCGACGGTACCGCCCCGGCGCTGGTGGTGACGCTCCAGAACAGCTTCCATGGGCGCACCTTGGCGTCATTGGCGGCAACGGCCCAGCCGGCGAAGCAGGAGGCGTTCGAGCCGCTGCCCGGCGGTTTCATCGCTACGTCTCAGAACGATATCCCGGCTCTCGAAGCGCTGTTCGCTCAGAACGAAGGTCGTATCTGCGCCATGATGGTGGAGGCCATCCAGGGCGAGAGCGGCGTGCATCCGTGCACGACGGAGTTCTTGCAGAAGGCGCGCGAGCTGACCGAGCGAAGCGGCGCACTGCTCATATGCGACGAGGTGCAATGCGGCATCTATCGCACGGGCAAGCCCTTCGGCTTCCAGCAGGCGGCCATCGTGCCTGATGTGGTGACCATCGCCAAGGGCGTGGCTTCCGGTATTCCTGTTGGAGCCTGCGCGGCTCGAGGCGCTATCGCCGATACGTTCGCGCCGGGCGATCACGGTTCCACCTTCGGTGGCAGCAATATAGCCATGGCGGCTGCCCATGCCACGCTCGCTGCGCTCTCCGCCCGCGGTTTCGACGAACATGTGCGGGAGGTGGGGGATCACCTACGAGCTCGTCTGGGCGAACTGCCTCAGATATGTGCGGTGAGAGGTCTTGGCCTCATGGTGGGCGTCGATCTGACCGAGGAGGCGCCAAGTGCTCCGGAGGTGGTGGAAAGGGCGCTCGCGAGCGGTCTGGTGTTGAACGCTCCCGGACCGCGGACGTTACGCTTCCTGCCGCCGCTGATCTGCGAGAAGGAGCATGTGGATGCCCTGATCGCTCGTTTGGCGGCTCTGCTATAGCTCTTATCCTGCGCGGCGCTCTGGGGCCGTTGGCATCGACCGAAAGGCATCGTCATGAACGTGCAAGAGGAAGTGAAGCAGCTCGCCTTGCGAGCCCGTGAAGCGAGCGAGGCGCTGGGCCAAGCCTCGACGGACCGACGCAACGAAGCGCTCCAGGCCATGGCTGATGGCTTGCGACGCTATGCGGCGGCCATCATCGAGGCCAATGGGGCCGACATGGCCGCGGCCCGTGAGGCAGGTATCAAAGAATCGCTGCTCGACCGCCTCATGCTCGATGAGGGGCGCGTCGATGCCATGGCCGCGGCCCTCGAAGACCTCATCGCTCTGCCCGATCCGGTGGGCGTGGTCCATGAAGAGCGCACGCTCTACAACGGTCTGCGACTGCGACGCGTCAGCGTTCCTTTGGGAGTGGTGGCCGTGGTCTATGAGGCGCGCCCGAACGTGACGGCCGATGCGGCCGGCATCGCTCTGAAAGCAGGGAACGCCTGTGTTCTGCGAGGCGGAAGCTTGGCTGCGCGCAGCAACGAGGTCATCGCTGATGTTCTCGCGGGCGCCTTAGAGCGATGCGGGCTGCCCCGTGATGGCATCTGCGCTATCACCACCACCGATCGCGCCGCTACCGATGCGCTCATGGAGCTCCATGGCGTCGTCGACGTCCTGATCCCGCGTGGAGGAGCTGGGCTCATCCGCCATTGCATCGAGCATAGCAAGGTGCCCGTCATCGAGACAGGCACGGGCAATTGCCATGTGTACGTGCATGGCTCGGCGGATCGGCAGTGGGCCCACGACATCGTCCTGAACGCGAAATGTCGTCGTTATGGCGTATGCAACGCAGCCGAGACCCTGCTAGTGGACGCGGCCGCGGCCGAAGAGCTGCTGCCTCCCATGTTGCGGGACCTGGCTTCAGAAGGCGTTCTCTTGCACTGTGATGAGCAGGCGGCTTCCATCGCTGAGGCGATGGGCCTTGAGGAGGGCGCGCAGTACGTGGCGGCCACCGCTGAGGACTGGGATACCGAATATCTCGCGCCCGAGATAGCCGTGGGCTGCGTTTCGGGGGTGGAGGAGGCTGTGGCCCATATCAACGCCCATGGCACCAAGCACTCCGAAGCCATCGTGGCCGATGACCCGGTCGTGCTGGCCACGTTTTTGAACGGGGTCGATGCGGCTGCTGTGTATGCGAACGCTTCCACTGCCTTCACTGACGGTGGTCAGTTCGGTCTGGGGGCCGAGATCGGCATCTCCACGCAGAAGCTGCACGTGCGCGGCCCGTTCGCTCTTGAGGCATTGACGTCATCGAAGTACGTCGTGGAGGGCGAAGGCCAGGTGCGCGCCTGAGATGGGATCGTCCATCGGCATCATGGGAGGCACCTTCGACCCGCTCCATAACGGGCACCTTGCCTGTGCGGAAGCTGCTCGGGAAGCTCTCGGCTTCGATGCGGTGCTGTTCGTTCCTGCAGGCGTTCCCTCGTTCAAGCAGGATAGCGTGGAAGCGTCTGCGCAAGACCGGCTCGCTATGGCGCGGTTGGGGGTGGCGGACCACGACGGGTTCGTCGTGGATCCATTGGAAGTGGAACGTTCGGGTATCGCTTATGCCGTTGACACGGTGGAGCAGCTGTGCGAGCGCTATCCTGAGGAGACGACGCTGACGTTCATCGTGGGATCGGATGCGGCACGGGCGCTCCCTTCGTGGGCGCGAGCCGCACGACTGGCTCATCTCGTTCGCTTCGCCGTGGTGTCGCGGGCCAAAGAGCAGCTTTCCGATGATGAGCGCCGAAGGTTGGAAGAAGCCGGCTTCACCGTGGAGCTGGTGGATGCGGATACGCCCGCGGTCTCTTCTGCGGAGGTGCGCGAGCGGCTACGAGGCGGGGAGCCTATCGCGGGCTTGGTGCCGAGAGGGGTGGAACGCTACATCATGGATCATGGTCTTTATGGCTCGGATGAGCGGCAGGACGCTTTGAGCGAGGAGTTCTATCGAGCATGCGAAGCGGAGCTGGCCACGCGGGTGGGCAAGAGGCGCTTCGAGCATTCGCAAGGAGTGGCGCAGACGGCCGCTGAGCTCGCTCGCGCCTATGGGGCGGATGAGCGCGAAGCGCGCCTGGCAGGCATCCTCCACGATTGGGATAAGGCCTACGACGATCCGGCCGTGCTCGCGCGTGCCGATGAACTGGGCTTGGACCTCGATCCGGAACTGCGCACCATGCCGCGCCTCATCCATGGCCTTACGGCTGCTGCGGCGTTGCGGCGCGACCTTCCCGCCATCCCTGAGAGCGTGTTGGAGGCGGTGCGCGATCATACCATCGCGGGGGAGACCATGAGCGACCTTGCCATGATCGTCTACATCGCCGATGCGCTAGAGCCCCATCGTCATGGGGCGCGCACCGATGAGCTGCGCGAGATGGTGGGCAGGGCATCGTTGCGCGAACTGTTCCTGAGCACCTACGAGCACCTGCTCGCCACCATGCTCGAACGGCGTAAGCGCCTCTATCCCCGCACGGTGAGCATATGGAACTCCTATATGGAAGAAGAAGGGAGCTATCGGGCCGAGAGGGGTGCCGATCCGTTTCCGAACGACGACGAGAAAGAGAGGGTGGAACTACCCTATGACCGACAAGATAGCTGAGCAGCAGGCGTTCTCGCGCGAGTGCGCCATCACGGCGGCCCGTGCCGCCAACGAGAAGAAGGCCACTGACATCATGGTGCAGGAGGTGCGCGACCTCATCGGCGTGACCGATTACTTCGTCATCGCCACCGCATCGAACAACCGCCAGGTGGATGCCATCATCGATGAGATCGAGGACGAGCTGCGCGTGCAGTGCTCCATCAAGCCGACCCACCGCGAGGTGTCTCCTGACGGTTCATGGAGCCTTCTCGATTACGGCAATATCGTGGTGCACGTGTTCATGCCCGAGACCCGTGAGTTCTATCGCCTCGAAGCGTTGTGGAACGATGCGCCCGTGCTCGATCTGGCGAAGGAGGCCGGTCTGACCGACCTGGAATACTCCGAGCGCATCGCTGATCTGTTGCCGCAACGCTCGTAGAGGCTCGCCCCTTCGAATGCGAGAGAGAGAGAGAGAGGGGGGGGGGCTCT
>CATKXW010000010.1 GCA_949840905.1 uncultured Eggerthellaceae bacterium
CCACCGCGCCGTCATCGGCCCTACACTGGTATACGCCAATACGCCAGTGGAAAGGAGGGCCATGAATGACAACGAACGCGATGGCCTGCAAGAGATTATAGACAAGGCTCTGGAGGAGATGGCCCGCGAAGCGGGCGAGCCTTTCGACATCGAGCGCATCAACCTGGCCGAGTTCTGCCGCAGGACGAAGCTGTCCCGATCGAGAGCGAGAACGCTCAAAGCAAAAGGCTTCAAGGTAGGGCCTCACGGTCGGTGCGGCATGAAGGCTCCTGTCACCGTGCTCACCGGCTACACCGGCACCATCGACGACATGCTGCGTCGCGGCGTCACCAACTCCGAAGCGATATTCGGACGCATCGAGGAGCAGGGCTATGCGGGCGGCAGGACCACCGTCAAGAACTACATAACCGCGAACTCCTCCCTCGTGCCCGCCAAGCGCAAGCTCGCGGTCGCACCGCAGGGCAACAGAGGCCGCAGGTTCTCCACCGCTCCCGGCGAGGCGTATCAGATGGACTGGGGGTTCGTGAACGTGGAGGACTGGTGCGGACGGACGTACCGTCTAGCCTGCTTCGCGATGATATGCCATCACTGCGGCACCTGCTACATCGAGTTCTTCCCGAACGCACGGCAGGAGAACCTCTTCATCGGGATGATCCATGCGTTCCACATGCTCGGCATCCCCAAGACCGTGCTCACCGACAACATGAAGTCGGTCGTCATAAGGCGCGATATCGACGGACGGCCCGTCTGGCAGACCGACTACGCCGCCTTCATGAAGGCCGTGGGGTTCGAGACGAAGCTGTGCCGACCGCGCCATCCCTTCACCAAGGGGAAGGTGGAGTGTCTGATCCGGTTCGTCAAGGGCAACTTCTTGGCGGGACGCGCCTTCTCGGGTGCCACCGACCTCAACGAGAGCGCTATCGAATGGTGCGCCGCCCAGTCCGGCCGCTACAGGCGCGCCATGGCGTGCGTGCCGGCAGATGAGCATGCGCTCAGATGCTCCCTCGTTGCGCGTACCTTGGAGATGGGCGAGGAAATGGCGATCTACCTATGTCCGCTCCGACGCATCAGCTTCGACGGGTTCGTGAGCTACGAGGGCAGAAGGTTCGGCGTGCCGTACTGGTACCCGGGGAAGACATGCAGGGTCAGCCGCGAGAGAGAATGGCTGCACATCTATTCGGAAGACCTTTCGCGCGAGCTCGCAGTGCATCCCATCACTTGGAACAGGAAGGACTCGTTCTGCGAGGACCAATACGCGGACATCGAGCCGGCAGAGCTTCCCACCGTTCCCGTCACGACGACGATACGGCAGCTGGAACCCGGCGCGAGCGATGACGCCTTCGCGAAGTTCGACTTCGAAAGGAGGCTGGCATGAGCGACGGCATCTACGCCCATGTGAGCGAGAGGGCAGCCGCTTTCGGCGTGTCCATATCCCCCGAGGAGATGGCCGAGATCGCCGTGCGGGAGGACTTCGGAGCATGCGAGCTGCATGCGGTGACCGAGGTGTTCTCCTATCTCGCCGACAAGCATCACGAGCAAGTGATCGGAACGTTGCTGAAGCTGAGCAGGCTGCCGCAGAAGGCTCCCAAGACCTTCGACGGATTCGACTTCGGTCGCATTCGCGGACGGGACGCCAAAGCGCTCAGAGAGCTTCCCGCATTGTCGAACTTGCATGCGCGCAAGAACCTTGCCTTCATCGGCCCGGGCGGTATCGGCAAGACACATCTCGCGCAGGCCTACGGCCGCGAGTGCTGCCTTGCGGGCTACAAGACGTACTATCTGAAGGCGACGGAGCTCCGCGACAGGCTTAGACGCGCAGCCGACGCTGGGAGCACGTCGAGGACGGTGGCGACGCTCGTGAAGCCGTCGTGCCTCATCGTGGATGAGGTGGGCCGATGCGTATTCGACAGGGCATGCACCGACCTGTTCTTCGACGTGATGGACCGACGTTATGAGAAAGAATGTCCGAACACGCTCATCCTGACGAGCAACACCCCTGTCAACAACTGGGATGAGTTCTTCACCGGAGACGAGACGCTGCTGTGCGCGCTCGACCGCATCTTCGATAGAGCCACCGTGTTCATGATGAAGGGTGCGAGCTTCCGGGGAGCGGAGCTGGAGACGTTGACGGTGGAGTCGTCCCCGATGACAACGAAGATGAACAAATAAAGCCAGAGGAAACCATCGTACATTCTGGCGTGTTGGCGATTTTGGATTGGCCGGAAACGGCGACTATCTACTGACTCTAGAGTGGCTATTATTGTCTGACGTTAACAACAGTGACCGTGACCGGCATCGGAGACCACTTCGGTTCGAAAACCGCTACCTTCGAGTTCGATAAAAATGGAGTTAATGGGGACGATGTAGATCTTCCAGGTGAAGCGAATGATGGCTTCAGAAATATTGCTGATACTGAGATCTATGTCGATGGAGCTCCTGCCACAGCGAGCTCGCAAGTGAGCTATGTTGGAGGCAGGGTGGAACCAGATGTGATCGCTGTTCATCATAACGGTTCTGGGACGTTCAAGCGCATCTACCCTGAAGGTTTCGATTTGAGGGAAGTGGCAGTCTACCATTATCGTTTAGGGAGCTCTGATGTTACTACAGTAGTCGCTTTCGAGGATGGTCGCGAAAGTTGTATTTATAGCACGGAGATGACATTCCCCTACGCATGGATGGCAGAAGAATTCGCAACGAGGATGCGTGAAGAATCGCGAGCAGGTGAGTTTCTTGATGGATGGTCGGTCGGAAATACCGCTTATGTACAGCAGAGATTAGCTTCAAACGATCGAGCTGCAAGTGATATTGTGATGATAAACAATTACGGTAACTCCACCAACGGTCTGGTTTTCGGGCCCGACGCCGGTCTGGATTATGCGATATCGTATGAGAACAATAATAGGCCTGGAACAGCTACTGCGATCGTGACGGGGAAAGGAGATTGCTTCGGAACCAAGACCGCTACGTTCAGGATAGTCGATAAGCGTGTCAGCGGGAGCGGTATCTCGGGCGGTGCCCAGACCGGGACGGTGAATCGTACGAGCACTACGACGCCTTTGGTTCAGACGGGCGCTTCTTCGGCAGGCGGCAGCAGTTCCGGTAAGACGGGGCTCGTGCGGACAGGTGATGCAGTCGGGTATGGAGCGGTGCTGCTGGCTGTGATGGCGGCGGTCGTTGCGATCGCGATGACGCGGAAGCGTAGGGCGGCTGCTTCTGGGGCTGTAACTGATTCGACGATCCGCGTTCCGGTGTTCGCTCCGCCGGTGCCGAGGAAGCCCGTGCTTTCTGCGTCCAATACCGGTGACTCGCAGGCGCCTGTGTCGCTCATGGTGGCTGCTGCCAAGCCTAAGGCGTTCGGATCCTTCGCACCGTACATCACTGCATCTGCCGAGAAAACGTGTGACCTTATCTGCTCTTTGGATGAACTCTTTGGGCGGAGTTCCACGAAGGGTCGGTAGTGATCGAGTGGATTTTAGGGAATCGCTCAAGGTGATGCGATAAGCCAATCTGCTATATAGCTTTTGGGAGATACTTCTGCTATGTCTTAGACAGTATCTCCCAAAGGCCAGGTTATCGTTATGCGTGGACTCGTTTTCTATCATGGGTCCTCTGAAGCGATGGCTTCTCCTCAGTTCAAGAAGCGGAGGCCCTATAACGACTATGGTCTTGGTCTCTATTGCATGGAGCAGCGGGAGTTCACGCGCGTGCGGGCTTGCGCAGAAGAGGGAGCCTACGGGTTCGCCAACGAGTATCTGTTCGATCTTCAGAGGTCGCGAATGTTCGATCTTTCATGCCAGTCGTATACGATGCTGAATTAGCGCACCATTCTGCTAGATCATCGCTATCCAAAGCGGCTCGCGCGATAGGCGGCCGCATGGAACATATCGTGAAGAAGGTCGGCGCCAAGAGGCAGGGAACATCTATCTGTGCGACCTTTCGTAAGGAAGGGGAGCCGATCTTGCGAGCTTATGAGGAAGCCTATCTGTTCGGGGCTATGGATGTTCTCAAGGAATCCTTCGATTGCGCAGCGAAGTGGGCCGATATGTCATTGTGGGAGCTCTTCGAGCTGTTCTTAGACGTCCGCTATCGCACCAGTGTCGGTGCGGGCATGTCCTTATTAGACGGACGAGCACAAGGCGAGCACGACTGATATGTGAGCTATGGCCCGATGCGCCTTCATGGCCGTCGCTCGAGGCTGCTCTGTTATCATGGAAGCGAGCGTGGCGTGGGGTGTGGGATGGCTCTCGGGCGCTCGGAACGTAACAGGCAAGAGGAGGCATTCATGAGCGTTATCATCGACGTGCACGGGCGTGAGATCCTCGATTCTCGCGGGAATCCGACGGTCGAGGTGGAGGTTCTGCTCTCCGATGGTGTCATCGGGCGGGCTGCGGTGCCCTCGGGGGCGTCCACTGGCGCGTTCGAGGCGGTGGAGCTGCGCGACTGCGACAAGAAGCGCTACATGGGCAAAGGCGTGCTGGATGCGGTAGACCACGTGGAAGACGACATCGCGGACGTGCTCGTGGGCCTTCCGGCCACCGATCAGCGCGAGATCGACCTGGCTATGATCCAGGCTGACGGCACCGAGAACAAAGGCGCGTTCGGCGCTAATGCGATCCTGGGTGCGTCGTTGGCCGTGGCGAAAGCGGCCGCCGAGAGCGCCGAGCTCCCTCTCTATAAATATGTGGGCGGCGTGGGGGCGCACGTGCTGCCCACCCCCATGATGAATATCCTGAACGGCGGCGTGCACGCTGATAACAATGTGGACTTCCAGGAGTTCATGATCATGCCAGTAGGAGCGGAGAGCTTCTCGGAGGCTCTGCGCTGGTGCGCGGAGATCTACCACACGCTGAAGAAGGTGCTGCACGATGCGGGCCTGGGTGGCGGCGTGGGCGACGAGGGCGGCTTCGCACCGAACCTGAAGACCAACGAAGAGCCGCTGGCCTACATCGTGGAAGCCTGCGAGAAGGCCGGTTTCAAACCGGGCAAGGACATCATGTTCGCCATGGATCCCGCCTCCACCGAGTTCTACGACGCGAAGAGCGGCAAGTACGTGCTGGCCGGCGAAGGTCGTGAGCTCACCAGCGCCGAGATGGTGGATTACTGGGCGGCTCTGGTGGAGAAGTACCCCATCATCTCCATCGAAGACGGCATGGCCGAAGAGGACTGGGACGGCTGGAAGATGCTGACCGAGCGCATCGGCGATAAGGTGCAGCTGGTGGGCGATGACCTGTTCGTGACGAATTCGAAGCGCCTGGCCAAGGGCATCGAGCTCGGGTGCGCCAACGCGATCCTCATCAAGGTGAACCAGATCGGCTCGCTCACCGAGACGCTCGAGGCCATCGAGATGGCCAAGGAGGCGGGCTATGCCTGCGTGATGAGCCATCGCTCGGGCGAGACTGAGGACACCACCATCGCTGATCTGTCCGTGGCGTGCAATACCGGCCAGATCAAGACCGGTGCTCCTGCTCGCAGCGATCGTGTGGCGAAGTACAATCAGCTGCTGCGCATCGAAGAGGAACTGGGCGCCCAGGCCACCTATGCCGGCATGAAGGCCTTCTATAACATCAAGCGGTAGGGTATCTTCGGAAGAGACGATGCTGAGACGCTCTCCTTGGTCGCCGGTGGCGGCAAGGAGGGCGTCTTTCGTTCTCGGGTTCCTCGGACAGAAGAGCGGTAGCGAGGCCCAGACGATCTTTCTGGAGTATAATATCTCGTCAAGGATAATGAACCTTTGAGCGGTTCGCGATGAAAGGGAGCGGTGCCATGGCGCAAAGGCCAGATATGATCTCGTTAGAAGAGGCGCGCAAGCTGGTAGTGGGGCAGGTGAAGGCCATGCCCGTCGAGACGGTGGACGTGCTCGACGCCCTCGGGCGCGTAGCGGCGCAAGATTTGAAGAGCGACATGGACATATCGCCCTTCGCCCATGCGGCCATGGACGGCTTCGCGCTGCGCTCGACGGAAGTGGCGGCGGCGAGCGATGCGGCACCGCGGGTGCTGCGCGTCATCGACGAGGTGGCTGCCGGTGACGTGTTCGAGGGTAGCATCGGAGAGGGCGAGTGCGTGCGCATCATGACCGGTGCTCCCCTGCCCGCCGATGCTGACACGGTGGTGAAATACGAGATCGTAGGCGTGGTGGAAGGCGATGGCCGTTCGGGCTCGCAAGTGTCGTTCGCTGCGCCCAGCGAGCCGGGGGCTAACATTCGCGCCGCAGGCGAAGAGGCGAAGGCGGGGGATGTGGTGGTGAGCGCCGGTGAGGTCATCGGTGCGGCTGGCGTGGGCTTCCTCGCCAGCTGCGGGGCGCTTGAAGTTCCCACCTACATGCGCCCGCGCGTGGGCATCATCGCCATCGGCAGCGAGCTGGTAGCTCCGGATGTGATGCCGGGTCCGGGCAAGATACGTAACTCGAACAGCTACGCCATGGCGGCCTGCGCGAAGGAGGCCGGCTGCATCCCCACCATCCTTCCCATCGTGGAGGATACCGAAGAGGCGCTCTCTGCTGCCGTGCTAGCCGCTGCGGATGAATTCGATTTCGTCATCACCTCGGGCGGCGCGTCCAACGGCGATTACGACTTCATCAAAGACGTGGTGGAAGGTGCGGGCGAGCTGCTGATGACCAGCGTCAACATGCGGCCGGGCAAAGCCCAGACCTTCGGCATCGTCCACGGCACCCCTGTGTTCGGCCTGCCGGGCAACCCGGCGGCGGCCTATTGCGGCTTCGAGATGATCATCCGGCCCGCGCTGCGCAAGATGCAGGGCTATCGTTGTCTGGAGCGCCCCACGGTGATGGCGAAGCTGTCGAAGCCCATGAAGAAGAAGGACCCGCGTCGCATCTTCCTGCGCTCCACCGTGACCAAAGACGAGGCGGGCGAGCATGTGGTGACGCCGGCGAAGAACCAGAGCTCGGGGCTGTTCGGGGTCATCCAGAAGAGCAACTGTCTGGCCGTGATGCCGGAAGGGAAGGAATCGAAGGAGGCGGGAGAGCGTATCGAGTGCATCCTGCTGGACGTGAACGAGGAGGTAGTGCTGTGAGCGACCAGACGCTGACGTTCGCCATAGTGACCTGTTCCGATACGCGCGATCTGCGACAGGATGCGGCCGGGGATGCGCTTGAGAAGCTCATCGCCGATAACGGATGGATGTGCCGCACCCATACGCTGGTGCGCGACGAGCGGCCCAACATCGCCGAGGCTATCCGCCATTGCTGCGATGATCTGGGCGTGGACGTGGTGCTCACCTGTGGTGGCAGCGGCCTGTCGCCCCGTGACGTGACGCCGGAGGCCACCCGGGATGTGTGCGAGCGCGAGGTGCCCGGCATCGCTGAAGCCATGCGCTGGCACAGCTTTCAGATAACGCCCTATGCCATGCTGTCGCGCGCTGTGTGCATGCAGCGCGGCAACTCGCTGGTCATCAATCTGCCCGGCTCCACCAAAGCGGCCACCGAGAACTGGGAGGGCGTGGTGGCAGCGCTTCCCCATGCGGTGAAGATGATGGCCGCGGGCGGTCACGACGACTAGGGAGAGGTCGGTGTGCCCGCAGGGCGGACGCCCTCCAAGGTGACGAAACCGTACCAGAGCGCGTTCTGCCCTCGACCGCCGCTCGGCCAATGGGTAGAATCGAGCCCATGGTTCGTGCTGTTGCTCGTGTGAGCGGCAGCGGATGATGAAAGAAGGAGAAACATCATGGATGTCGTTTTCTATCGTTGCAAGCATTGCGGGAACATCGCCGTGAAGCCCTATGACTCGGGCGTCGACCTGGTGTGCTGCGGAGAGCCCATGGAACGCTTGGTGGCCGATACCCAGGATGCTGCTCTGGAAAAGCACGTGCCCGCCGTCACCCGCGAGGGCGATGTGCTGCACGTGAACATCGGCTCGGTGGACCATCCCATGACCCCCGAGCATTACATCCAGTTCATCTGCCTGGTCGCCGATGATGACTACACCATCCACCAGCTGACCCCCGAGGATGCTCCCCATTGCGAGTTCGTGCTGCGCGAAGGCCAAAAGCCGCTGCGCGTCTATGAGTTCTGCAACATCCACGGTCTGTGGGTCTATGAGTTCGAGGGCTAACAGCCCGCAAAAGCTCCCCGCGCGGTCTTGCACGGGGAGCATAAGAGCGTTATCATAGACAAGTTGTTTTCAACAAGCGAAAGGCGGCGCAGCCGACTTTCCACCTGCTTCGGCGAAAGCTGATGGGTCCTTCGAATAACAAGAGCTCGCTCCTCGATGCTTCGAGAGGAGAGCTCGAACAAGATGATCGAAGACCCGCTCGCATTCGTTCGAGCGGGTCTTTTCATTCTTTCGACGACCGTGCGCACCGCGGTGTCGAACACGGAAGGAAGGTGAGTGCGATAGCTGCTCAAGAGCCTCGGCTCAACGACGCGATCACGGCCCGCGAGTGCCGTCTGATCGACTTCGAGGGGAACCAGATGGGCGTCTTCTCTGTACGAGAAGCCCAGCGAGTGGCCGATGAAGCCGGTCTCGATCTGGTCGAGATTGCTCCCAACGCGGAGCCTCCCGTCTGTCGCATCATGGACTATGGCAAGTTCAAGTACGATCAGGCCATGAAAGCCAAGCAGGCGCGCAAGAACCAGACGAAGATCGAGATCAAGGAGATGAAGTTCCGTCCCAAGATCGACATCGGCGACTACACCACCAAGAAGAAGCACGTGCTGCGCTTCTTGGAGGCGGGCAACAAGGTGAAGATCACCATCATGTTCCGCGGTCGCGAGATGGCCCATCCCGATCTGGGTCTTTCGATCCTGGAGCGTTTGGCCGACGACCTGAAGGACATAGCAGTCATCGAGAACCAACCGAAGATGGAAGGGCGCAACATGCACATGTTGATAGCACCTCTTCCCGCTTCCGCCAAGAAGAAGAAGGAAGTCGCCAAAGGCGACGATGAGGAAGGAAACGAATAATGCCAAAGATGAAGACCCGTCGTGGCGCTGCCAAGCGTTTCCGCGTGACCGGCTCCGGCAAGATCATGCGCGCTAAGGCTTACAAGAGCCACATCATGACGAAGAAGAGCCAGAAGCGCAAGCGCAACTTCCGTCACGAGACCGAGGTCGCCGCTGCGGACACGAAGGTCATCAAGCGCGAGCTCGGCTTGCGTTGATCCTCGATCCCGTTCGTATCCTTTTCATTGTCGATTCGCTAGGAAGTGATGATAGATGTCTCGTGTGAAGCGTTCCGTGCACGCGCGCAAGAAGCGCCGTACCGTCCTTGATCGCGCCAAAGGTTACTATGGCGCGAAGTCCCGTTCCTATCGTGCAGCGAAGGAGCAGGTGCAGCACTCGTTGCAGTACATGTACCGCGACCGTCGCAATAAGAAGCGCGAGATCCGCCGTCTGTGGATCACCCGCATCAACGCTGGCGCTCGCCTGAACGGCATGAGCTATTCGGTGATGATGAACGGTCTGAAGAAGGCCGGCGTGGAGCTGGACCGCAAGGTGCTCGCCGACATGGCTGTGAACGACCCCAAGGCGTTCACGGCTCTGGTAGAGGTCGCTCGCGCCGCTCTGTAGCGCACCGCTCTTCTCAGGAGAAGAAGAGGCCCCATGGATATGGTTCCATGGGGCCTCTTACGTTATGAGGGGAGGGGAGCGGAAGGCTCAGGCGCTCAGCACAGGCCCATGAGCGTGTGGGCGAGATAGGCATCTACCGCTTCCCGCGTGCTGCCAGCGGCCCCGGCCACCACTTCGATGCCGGCATCGCATAGCTGATGGGCTACGCGCTCGTCGATGGCACCGGTGATGAGGGTGTCGAAGCCGATGCTCTGGATGACCGACAACAGGTCGGTCTCAGTGGGGTTGATGTTGGGGAGGTTGCGGGCGTCGGTTATGATGCCCCGTTCGATGGTGTAGCACATGAGACCTTCGCATTGCGCGGTCTGAGAGGCAACGGAATCGCCGTTGCAAGCGATAGCGACCTTCATAGCGTTTCCTTCTTCGTTTTCTGCGTCGTCGCCGAGGATCGAACGTTCGTCGAGTACACCATACGCGCTCGCACCTCCGGCCGATCCTGAGAATGGGCGAGCGGTGAGGAAAAGGGGGCTATCGCGTGTGGGCGGGCTTTCCGCCGAGGTAGAAGTGGATGAAGTGCTTCCGCCGTGGTGCCCGCACCCGCTCGACGGAGACAGGGAGCAGCGTGCCCTTCTCGTCGAAGCCAGCGAGCTCGAGGGTCTTCCTCGCGATGTCGAGGGCTGCATCCGGGCGGCGCAGCAGCGAGGCGTTCACCAGCATGGCCTGGATCGACTCCGGATGATGGTCGATGTGGCGCAGAGTGGCTATGAGCTCGCGGGTAGTGGTGGCGTGCATGGCCGCGCCTGAGGCTGTGAGCATGATGACGTTCGATTTCTCCTGACCGTAGGCGCGGCCCATCAAGATCATGGGCACCTGGGCGCAGAGGCATTCGGTCACTACGAGACCGCCCGATTTGCAGACCACCAGGTCGCTGGCGGCCATGAGGGCCGCCATCTCCTCCACGTAATCGAGCACCGTCACATTGGTCAGGCCGAGCTCGGCCACCTTGCGTCGAACGGCCTGGGCGTAGTTGGGATCCTTACCGGCCACCACCACCAGGTGCAGATGGTCGAAGGCGCGCAGGTAGGGCAGGAGCGCGTCGATGGCCTCGCGGAAGTGCACGTAGGGCCGTGGCAGCCTGGCCCCGGCCAAAGCGAGCACTACCTGTTTGTCTTGGGGCAGCCCGAACCTCTCGCGAGTGGCGGCGCGATCGTAGGTGGTGCGGAACGAAGGGCTCGCAGGGATACCGGTGATGAGGATGCGTTCTTCAGGTACCTTCCGCGGCCGCAGCGTTTCGGCCATATGCTCATCGGCCACGCAGAACGTGTCGGTATAGAGATGCGGCCAAAGACCCTCCACCTCGTAATCGGTGGGCACGCATAGGATGGGGAAGTCTTGTCCGGTCAGCATGCGAGCGCTCACGGCCACGTTGGCAGCGGTGATGTGGGTGCACACGATGGCGCAGGGCTGCACCTTCCGTACCATCTCCACGAAGCGGGGGAACATGATGCGCGCCCAGATGGTGCCCCCGCCCCACAGGATGCGTCCAGTGAGACCGTAGCGCCAAGTGAGGTCATAGAAGGGACGCGTGGCGCCCGTGAACATGGAGGCCGTCTTGTCGCCATCGAAGCGTATGCGCCCGAAGTCGAGGATGTCGAGCACCTCGATGGAGAGGTCTTGAGGCGCTGCGCCCTCGCTGCGCAGCAGTTCGAGAGCGGTGCCGATGGCGTTGGCGGCGCTGCGATGGCCCGAGCCCACCGACGCATGCACCACCAGCACGGTGGGGCGCTGTTCGGCTGGCCGCTCCATCGGGGCTGCCGCGGACCGTTCCAGTGCATTCAGCGTATCTGGGCTTTGAGCGTCCATGCTACGATTATACTTTATAGCCAACGGAAAAGAATCGTTCCGCTGATGAGAGAGCCGAAGGAGAACGGGAAGAGCCCTATGGACTACAAGGACGAGGAAGCTCGGCTCGCCCGCGCCGAGGAGGCGGTCCGCCTCGGTGAGGGGGTGGCCGTGCTCATACCGTGCTATAACGAGGAGATCACGGTGGGCAAGGTGGTCGATGACTTCCGTCGCGTGCTGCCTCAGGCGAGCATCTATGTCTACGATAACAACTCCTCCGACCGCACGAGCGAGATAGCGCGCGAGCACGGTGCTATCGTGCGCTTCGAGCCGCGCCAGGGCAAGGGCAACGTGGTGCGGCAGATGTTCCGCGATATCGAGGCCGACTACTATCTGCTGGTGGACGGCGACGATACCTATCCGGCCGAGGCGGCTCCTGAGCTGCTCGTGCCGCTGGTGCGCGAGCGGGCCGACATGACCGTGGGCGATCGACTCTCCAACGGCAGCTATGGCGCGGAGAACGAGCGGGCGTTCCATGGCTTCGGCAACGACCTGGTGCGCTGGCTGATCAAGTGCCTCTACGGCTATGCCTTCGAGGACGTGATGACGGGCTATCGGGCTTTCAACCGCGTGTTCGTGAAGACCTTTCCCGTGCTGTCCAGCAATTTCCAGATAGAGACCGAGATATCCATCCATGCGGTGGACAAGCGCTGGCGGGTGGTGGATGTGCCCATCATCTATCGCGATCGGCCCGAGGGCTCGGAGAGCAAGCTGTCCACCTTCGGTGACGGAGCTGCCGTGCTGATGGCCATCACCTCGCTGTTCAAGGATTACCGTCCCTTGGCCTTTTTCGGGTGGGTGGCCCTTCTCGTGTTGGTGGTGGGGCTCATCATCGGCATACCGGTCATCACGGAGTTCTTGCAGACCGGACATGTGCCCCGCATGCCCACCGCGCTGCTGGCCGTGGCGATCATCTTGTGCGGTGCGCTGTCGCTGACGGTGGGGCTGGTGCTGGACACCGTGGCGAAGAGCCACCGCAAGCAGTGGGAGATAGATGTGTACCAGGCCTATAGCGAACAGGCGGCACGAGAGGGCCGCGCCTGAGCGAAAAGGTGAAGCCAGCACGGGCGTATGCAAGAAGTGCTTTCCAATGCGAGCTTCGTGCGATGCGGTGCTGGCTTCACTGGTATCGATGATAGAGAAGGACGGCAGGTGGAGCGTAAGCCGTCGTTTACGCTTCGCCATATCGTTACCGTACTGTAAGGAAAAGAGGTCCTGGATGAGAATGAGCCCTCGTCTGGCACGACGAGGGCTCACGCGATTCGAGATGGTGCCCCCAACGGGAATCGAACCCGTGTCTCAGCCTTGAAAGGGCCGTGTCCTAACCTCTAGACTATGGGGACAAGCTTTGGGAGGGCTCAGCCCTCGTGCTGCGGGCGCTCGCGGCGCAAGCAGCCTATGTATTATGGCAAAGCGGGCTCCATCTTGCAAGAAGAAGTTGATACAATGGATGACGAGAAACGAAAACGCATCCCGAAAAGAGAGCTCACAGCATCTATGACAGAACAGAATAACCTGCTCCACCTCGGCATCGACGTGGGGTCCACCACGGTGAAGCTAGCCGTGCTCGACAGCGATGACAACATCTGCTGGGCGGTCTATCGCCGCCATCATGCGGATGTGCGCGCCACCATCCTCGAAGTGCTGCGAGAGGCCGCAGAGCAGTTCCCTGAGCGACCCATGACCATCGCCATCACCGGCTCGGGCGGCCTTCTGCTGGCCCAGTGGCTCGACGTGTCGTTCATCCAAGAGGTCATCGCGTCGAAGACGGCGGTGGAGACCTTCATTCCTCGCACCGATGTGGCTATCGAGCTGGGCGGCGAGGACGCCAAGATCATCTACTTCGACCAGGGCATCGAGCAGCGCATGAACGGTACGTGCGCCGGTGGCACGGGCGCCTTCATCGACCAGATGGCGGCCCTGCTCGACACCGACGCGGGCGGTCTGAACGAGCTGGCGCGGGAGCACACCACGATCTATCCCATCGCCAGCCGCTGCGGCGTGTTCGCCAAGACCGACGTGCAGCCCTTGCTGAACGAAGGCGCGCGAAAAGAGGATATCGCTGCCTCCATCTTCCAGTCGGTGGTCACCCAGACCATCTCGGGGCTGGCGTGCGGTCGTCCCATCCGCGGCAACGTTGCGTTTTTGGGCGGCCCGCTGCAGTATCTGCCCGAGCTGCGCGAGCGCTTCTATGAGACGTTGGGTCTGAGCGAGGATGCCATCATCGTGCCCGAAGATGCGCACCTGTTCGTGGCGAGCGGCTGTGCTATCGCTGGGGCGCGGGAGAGCGCCGAGCAGGGTCGTGCGCCCGAGACCCTCGAAGCAGTGGTGGGCCGTTTAGAGAAGCTTGGGGACGTGCAGGGCAGCGAGGTGGTGCGCCTAGCGCCGCTGTTCGCCGACGAAGCGGCTTTGGCGGAGTTTCGCGAGCGTCATGATCGCGAGAAGGTGCGCCGCGCTGACCTTGCGAGCTATGAGGGCACCGCATTCCTTGGCATCGATGCTGGCTCCACCACGTTCAAAGCTGCCCTCATCGACGATGATGGCGCTCTTCTATGGTCCACCTACGCGTCGAACAAAGGCGATGTGCTCGGGTGCGCTAAAGACGCCGTGGCTCGGCTCTACCGCGACCTGCCCAAGGATGCGGCTACGGGCGAGCCGCGGGTGCGTATCGGTCATGCCACGGTGACCGGCTATGGCGAAGGGCTGCTTCTGGAGGCGCTGGCCATCGACTCCGGTGAGATAGAGACCGTGGCTCATCTGCGCGGCGCCCAGGAGATGCTGCCGGGCGTGGAGTTCATCTTGGACATCGGCGGCCAGGACATGAAGTGCTTGCGCGTGAAGGATGGCGTCATCGACTCCATCATGCTCAACGAAGCCTGTTCCAGCGGCTGCGGCAGCTTCATCGAGAGCTTCGCGAGCGGCCTGAACCTGGAGGTGTCGGAGTTCGCCGCCAGCGCCATCGCTGCGGAAAGCCCGGTCGATCTGGGCAGCCGTTGTACGGTGTTCATGAACTCGCGCGTGAAGCAGGCTCAGAAGGAAGGGGCCACCGTGGGCGACATCGCCGCGGGCCTGGCCATCTCCGTCATCAAGAACGCCCTGTTCAAGGTCATCAAGATCCGAGACCCCCATGAGGTGGGCGAGAAGGTGATCGTGCAGGGCGGCACGTTCCTCAACGATGCGGTGCTGCGCTCCTTCGAGCAGTTATCCGAGACGAACGCCGTGCGCCCTGACATCGCGGGCAACATGGGCGCATACGGTGCCGCCCTTCTGGCTCGCGACAGGTTCGTTGCGGGGAAGACCTCGAGCTTGCTTTCTCTGGAGCAGATCGAAGCGCTGGCTCCCAGCCACCGTACGGTGCGTTGCAAGGGCTGCGCGAACAGCTGCCTGCTCACGGTGAACGACTTCGGCGTGAACGAGGCCACCGGCAAGCATCGCCGCTTCATCACGGGCAACCGTTGCGAGAAGGGGGCGAGCGAGGCGGGCGAGAAGACCGACGTGCCGAACCTCTTCGAGTACAAGGCGGCCCGTACCTTCGACCATTACGTGCCTCTGAGCGAAGAGGAGGCTCATCGCGGCACCGTGGGCATCCCGCGCGCGCTCAACATGTACGAGAACTACCCGTTCTGGTTCACGGTGTTCACGAAGCTAGGCTATCGCGTCATCCTGAGCGATCCGTCCACCAAGGCCACCTACGAGGCGGGCATCGAGTCGATGCCGTCGGAGTCGGTGTGCTATCCGGCCAAGCTCTCTCACGGTCATATCATGAACCTGCTCGAGAAGGAGCCCGACTTCATCTGGATGCCCTGTAGCAAGTGGGAACGCCAGGAAGACGATACCGCTGGCAATCATTTCAACTGTCCTATCGTGGCCAGCTATCCGGAGGCGCTGCGTTTGAACATCGATGAGCTGCGCGACAGCGAGGTGGCCTTCGTGGCACCTTGGCTGCCCTACGATCAGCGCGATCACTTGAAGAAGCGCTTCTATGTGGAGATGACCGAGAATTTCGCCGATGCGGCGTTTCGCCATGGAGCGCCGTTCACCCAGGCGGAGGTGGATGCTGCGGTGGATGCAGCTTGGGAAGAGGATGAGGCGTTCAAGCGCGATATTCGGCGCAAGGGCACCGAGACCCTCGCCTGGATGGAGGAGACCGGCACCCACGGCATCGTGTTGGCGGGGCGCCCCTATCATCAGGACCCCGAGATCAACCACGCCATCCCCGAGCTTCTGACCAGCTTCGGGCTGGCCGTGCTGACCGAGGACTCCATCGCGCACCTGGGCCAGTTGGAGCGCCCCATCCGGGTGGTCGATCAGTGGATGTACCATACGCGCCTCTATGCGGCGGCGAAGGTGGTCACTCAACGCCATGACCTCGACCTCATCCAACTGAACTCCTTCGGCTGCGGGCTCGATGCTCTCACCACCGATCAGGTGCAAGAGGTGCTGGAGGCCGCCGGCAAGGTGTATACGGTGTTGAAGATCGACGAGGTGTCGAACCTGGGTGCTGCTCGCATCCGCGTCCGTTCCCTGCTAGCGGCTCTGAAGGACCAGGCGGACACCGAAGCTGAGGCGGAAGCGGACGCACGAGCCGAGGAGCGCGGATGTCCGGCTGCGTGCATCGCGGTGGACGATATCGACGGGCTCGTGCCTCGAAGCTTCACCGAGAAGGCCGATGGCGTGCGCGCCGCAGCCGAGGTCGAGCAGCGTCCGGGAACGTCCACCGAGTTCGCGCGCCCTCAGTTCACCGAGCAGATGAAAGCCGAGGGCTACACCATCATCGCGCCGCAGATGGCACCATACCATTTCGAGCTGTTAGTGCCCATCTTCCATCGGTTCGGCTATAACATCGATTTGTTGCCCTCGGTGGATCATGGTGCTGTGGATGCGGGCTTGAAGTTCGTGAACAACGACATCTGCTATCCCTCTATCTTGGTGACCGGCCAGATCATGGAAGCGGTGCTCTCCGGCCGCTACGATACCGACAAGCTGGCCGTGCTCATCACTCAGACCGGCGGGGGTTGCCGGGCCACCAACTACATCGCGCTCATCCGCAAGGCACTGAAGGAGGCAGGGCTGGGCCATATTCCGGTCATCGCTCTTTCCTTCAAGGATCTAGGCGAGGTGAATCCGGGCTTTTCCATCTCGCCGAAGATGCTGTTGCAGGCCATCTACGCGCTCAGCTATGGTGACCTGCTCATGCAGTGCCTTTACCGCACCCGGCCTTATGAGATCGAACCGGGCAGTGCCCAGCACCTGTTCGACCACTGGATGGGCGTGTGCAAAGGTCAGCTGGACCATGGGGTGAGGCGCAGCGAGTTCAAGCGCACGGTGAACGCCATCGTGGAGGATTTCGACACGCTGCCTTTGCAAGGCGAGGGCAGCAAGCCGCGTGTGGGCGTGGTGGGCGAGATACTCGTGAAGTTCCATCCGACCGCGAACAACCAGATCGTGGAGACCATCGAGCGAGAGGGCTGCGAGGCGGTGGTACCGGGCCTCATCGAGTTCTTCCTGTTCGGCATCGCTGGCGGCATCTTCCAGAAGGATCCCCTCGGCCGCTCCGCTAAGGGCGCTGTGGGCAGCCGCATCGCACTGCGGGCCATCAAGGCGTTCCGTCAGCCGGTGTTCGACGCGCTGGAGCGCTCTGAGCGCTTCGAGCCGCCCGCCGACATCTACGAGCTATCGGAATATGCCAGCGACATCCTCAGTTTGTGCAACTCCATGGGCGAAGGGTGGCTCCTCACCGCCGAGATGGTGGAGCTGATCCGTCATGGTTGCCCGAACGTGGTGTGCACGCAGCCCTTCGCGTGTTTGCCGAACCATGTGGTGGGCAAGGCCACCATCAAGGAGCTGCGGCGCCAGTACCCGCAGAGCAACATCGTGGCGGTGGATTACGATCCGGGCGCTTCGGAGGTGAACCAGCTCAATCGCATCAAGTTGATGATCGCTGTGGCCAAGGCGAACCTGGCCGAGCTGCGGGCGAGCGAAGGGGCCGATCAGTAGAGCGTCCTGTCGCTCTCTGAGGAGAGCGCGCTGCTCGATCCTGAGGCGGAAGACGAGGGGTGGGACGGGGCGCTGGTCGCGTCGTCGAGCGCTGCGTTCTCGTCATCGGAAGGGGTGTTCGCGCCGCCGTAGCCGTAGAGGTCGCTATTGCTCGAATAGCTGCCATAGGGGTCGTCGTCGGGGTCGTAAGGGTAGCCATCCTCGCCGTCGGAGGCAGCGGAACCCGCGGATGTCCCGGTGGCCCCGGCCCCCTCGTCGCTATCGTAGGCGGGCATGGGGTACTCGCTCACATCGAGGGTGGCCGGGTCCTCACCGGCCTTCACCAGCTCCATCATGGCTTCGGTGGCCGCCTCGTTGTTGATGACGTAGGACACCCCGCCGATCATGGCCGTCTCGGAGGGGAGCATGGCCGAGTACATGGTGATCTCGCTCTTGTCCTTGAACAGCTGGGCGAGCTGGAGGATATCGCTGATGGACAGGTCGGTGGTCACCGACTGCGACGCCTTCTCTATGATGGTGGGCATCTGGGTGATGGGCGCTGCCAGCACCTGTTGGATGATGGCCTCGATGAGCTGCCGTTGGTGGGCGCTGCGGGTGAAGTCGCCGGCTGCGAAGGCACGGCTGCGCGCGAAGGCGAGGGCTTCTTGGCCGTCGAGGTGCTGCATCCCCTCTTCGATCACGTTATGGCGCTGGCTGGCATCGAGGTCGGCTTTGGGGTCGTCGATCATCTCCTCTACTTCCACATCCACCCCTCCCACGGCATCCACCAGGTCGATGAGGCTCTCGAAGTTCACCTCGGCGTAGTGGGAGATGTCGATGTCGAGCAGCTCTTCGGCGGCCTTCACCACGCCGGCCGCGCCGCCGAAGGCATAGGAGGCGTTGAACTTGTTGGCGCCATGTCCTGGTATCTGGATGCGCGTGTCGCGGGGGATGGAGACGAGGGTCACCTTGCCTTCGGGCGCGTCGACCCGCACCACGATGTTGGTGTCGCTGCGAGCCCCCATGGAAGGATCGTCGCTGCGGGCATCAGAGCCGATGAGCACGAGGTAGAAGGGGTCTTCGAAACCGGTCGTCTCGAGCACGTCGTTCAGGGCGTCCAGCTCCTCTTGGCTCTTGTCGCCGCGGTTCAGCTGGTCGCTGATGTGGAAATAGTAGGCCGCCGAGGCCGCGCTCGCTCCGACGAACAACAGGCAGAGCACGCTCACCGCCACGATGATGACGCGCTTGCGCCGCCCGCGCTCGCGTGCCGTCTGACCGTAGCGGCCGCTGTCGCGCTCATAGGCTCGGGTGCTGGTGCGTCGTCTCTGCGGTCGTTGCGCGTCTCTTCCCATCTCGCTCCCTTCCGCGATCGTTCGTTCTCGTAATTATGCCATAGGCATCCGATCGGATCGCCTTACGGTCTTGTTCGCTACAATGGTGCCACGATATCGGCGAAGGAGGAGGTCGCAGACCGTGCCCGTGCATTTCGGCGTCCGCTTGCCCCAGCGCGAGGGCGGTCATCGCCTGACGCGAGAGAACTACGTGTGCACCACTCGCGATGGCCGTTATTACTTCGAGGACGGCTGGTTGAAGGGAGAACCTGAGCGGTGGGAGGCCCACCAGGAGGCGGTGATGCGCAACTTCGATCGCTCCATGGCCTACTTCGCGTCCCTGTCGCCGCACGGTTTCTCTGATGCGGTGGAGCGCATGAAGGAAGCTGTGCCGGAGCTCGAAGCGGTGGATGATCTGAACGATTGGGACGGCGTCTCGGGGGTCTACGTGCTGGTGCTCGACGACTTTCGTCAGCTCTACGTAGGGCAGGCCACGGCATCGGGCGGCATCCGTCAGCGCATCGTGGTCCATTGGCAGAAGAAGGTGGCGTTCGACCGGCTGCTGTCGGGTCCTGAAGAGCGCTCCATCATGGCTATCGACAGCTTCCGCGCACTGGATACCACGCGCATATTCGCGGCCGCCTGCGGGCGGCCGGGCCCGTTGGAGCGGCGCGTGCAGCAGGTCGTCGCTGAGCCGTTCTGTGCGAACCGCACGCGAGCGGGCGATCTGATTGGCGGGTTGGCCGAGGCCATCGCGGCTCGCCGCGAGCGCGACCTCTCCGTCTTCCCGCTGTCGAGCGAAGGGGAGAGAGTCTGTTCGGTCTCGCGATCGTGATGAGGGATTAGCACTCGTTGCTGTTGGGTGCTAAAAGCTGGTAGAATGGTGCGATGGACGTTCGAGGACGTCCGCCATCATCTGTTCAGAAGGGGGCGAGCGGCCCCCTCGACCGGAAGGGAAGCACGACGCGAGATCCTATGCTCTCCGATCGTCGACAGCGCATACTCGGTGCGCTCATCGAAGAATACGTCTCCTGCGCGCTGCCGGTGGGCTCTCGCACGCTCACCGAGCGCTACCAGCTGGGCGTCAGCCCGGCCACGGTGCGCAACGACCTTTCGGCTCTCGAGGACGCCGGCTACATCCGTCAGCCTCACACTTCTGCCGGGCGCATCCCCACCGATGCAGGCTATCGTGCCTTCGTCGACGAGCTGCTCGGCAGTGAAGAGCTGAGCGCGGCCTCGCCGCGCAGCGAGGTGGTCGAGGAGCTGCGTCAGAGCGCTACCGAGCTCGATGATCTGCTCGAACGGACGAGCGCCACGCTCTCGCGCCTGACCGATTGTCTGTCCATCGTGTCGGCACCGTCGTTGTTCTCGGCCCATATCCGTCAGATATCGCTCATATCCCTCACGAACCGCCAGGCTCTCATGGTGGTGGTGGCCGAGGATGGACAGACGGCCGATCGCGCGCTGTCGTTCTCTGAGGACGTCTCGGCCGACCAGCTCTCCGCGGTGCAGAGCCGCGTGAACGAGCTGTTCGTGGGCAAGACCCTCGTGGAGACCGATGTGGATGGCGAAGAGGTGCGGGCTCTGGTGACCGATGAGCCGCTGTTGCGCTACGTCATCGACGAAGCGCTGCTGTGCGTGCGGGAGAGCGGCATGGGCCGGGCCCATAAGCTCGGTCTCGGCTCGTTGCTGATGAAGCCGGAGTTCAGCGATTCGTCGGCGCTGGCACCGGTGGTGGACATGATCGAGGACAGCGCCGCCTTCCTCTCCAGCCTCGATAGGGGCAGCGAGGGCGCAGGGGCGGCAGGGGATCTGCTCGTGCGCATCGGCACCGAGAACGCTGCGAGCGCGCTGCGCCCGGTGAGCGTGGTCGCTGGCACCTACGATCGTGGCGAAGGGGAGGGCATCATCGCCATCGTCGGGCCCACGCGCATGAACTACGGCGGCATCATCCGTGCGGTGCGCATGGCGCAGCTGGTACTGAACGACGAGGGGTGAGAGAGCGCACGGTCCTGTGCGCTATCGAGCGTTATCGAAGAGACATCCTCGCTGAGCGCGGCGGCCCTATCCGATGGGCTCGTCGTGTCGAAGGGCGATGGACGATAGAGATGAAGAGAAGGACCAAGGGGAAGGGACTGAGCCGTCTATGGCGAAGGATCTGTACGAAGTGCTCGGGGTGAGCCGCGATGCCACCGATGACGAGATAAAGAAGGCGTTTCGCCACAAGGCCCGCGAGCTGCATCCGGACGTGAACAAAGAGCCGGATGCGGAGGATAGGTTCAAGGAGCTGAACGAGGCCTACGACGTGCTCTCTGACGCGAACAAGCGCGCTCAGTACGATCGCTTCGGCACCATTCCCGGTGCGGCCGATCCTGGTGCCTACGGCGGCGGTTACGTCGATTTCGCCGATCTGTTCGGCGGCGGCTTCGGGGGCATGGGCGACATCTTCTCCACTTTCTTCGGCGGCGGGGGCGGCGGCAGCCGCACGGTGCGCAAGGAAGGCCGTGACATGGGCATCGGTCTGCGTCTCACCCTAGAAGAGGTGGCGGCCGGCGTGAAGAAGGAGATCGTCTACGACCGTCTTGCCCCCTGTCCCGATTGCGGCGGTAGTGGGCTGGGCGAGGATGGCAAGGAGGTGAGCTGCTCGGAATGCGACGGCAAGGGCCGCGTGGTCACCGTGCAGCGCACCTTCCTCGGCGATATGCAGACGGCCACCACCTGCCCGAAATGCCAGGGTACCGGCTCTGTCATAGAGAACCCGTGCGGTGAGTGCGAAGGCCAGGGCCGCGTGCCCGATCGCCAGAAGGTATCGGTGGAGGTGCCGCCGGGAGTGCGCGACGCTCAGCAGCTGCGGGTGTCGGGCTTCGGCGAGGCGGGCATGCAGGGTGCATCTGCGGGAGACCTGATCGTGACGGTGCGCGTGGTGCCCAACGAGCTGTACGAACGCGATGGCGATGACTTGCATGTGCGCGTGAACCTGCCCATGGTGCAGGCGGCTTTGGGCGCGCAGATAAAGGTGGACGGCATCCTGGAAGACGAAGTGGTCACCGTGCGCGTGCCCGAAGGTACCCAGAACGGTCAGATACTGCGGGTGAAGGGCTACGGCATGCCGCGCTTGCGCCGCGACAGTCGCGGGGATCTGCTGATCCACGTCACCGTGGACATCCCGAAGAAGCTGAGCAAGCGCGAGCGCGAGATCCTCGAAGAGCTGGCCGAGGAGATGGGCATCGACTTCAGCGAGGCCCGCTCGCCGCTGCAGAAGATAAAGGACCTGTTCTGATCCGTTGACGTCGGCTGGTCGAGGCCAGCGTTGCTGAGGGAGGTCGCCTTCCTATGTTCCACTTCTTCTTGGAAGAGCAGGCGCTCGCGGAGGAGGGCGTTGAGGCGTTCCCCTTGCGCTTGACGTCCGAAGATATGAAGCACGCATCGGTGGTGCGCTTGACACCAGGCGAGCGCATCGCCGTGGTCGATGGTGCGCGAGACTACTTTCTGTGCGAGGTAACGGCCTTCGACGGCGCTGAGCTGTGGGCGCGCATCGCATCGAGAGAGGAGCGCTTGGCAACGGAGCCGTCCATCACGCTGGTGCAGGGCATCGCCAAAGGCGACAAGATGGAGACCATCGTCCGCCATGGCACCGAAGTGGGGGTGGATCGCTTCATCCCCTTCGCGAGCGAGCGCAGCATCGTGCGGCTCGACGGGAAGAAGGCGGCGGCCAAGCGCGAGCGGTGGCAGGCCATCGCTCGCAGCGCTGCGATGCAGGCAGGACGTCGCGCGGTGCCTGCGGTGGAGCTGCCAGCATCGCTGGATGCCATAGCCGATGTCATCGCCTCTGCTGATCGTGTGCTCATCGCCTGGGAAGAGGCGTCCGAGGAGGCCACCGTGGGCCGTGCGCTGGAAGGCCTGGGAGAGCAGGGGGTCGCCGATCCGCCTTCGGTGGCCATCGTGGTGGGGCCTGAAGGGGGCTTGAGCTCCCAAGAGGTCTACTTCCTTCAGAACACGTTGCCGCAGAGCGCCGTCATCACCTTGGGTCCTTATATCCTGCGCACCGAGACGGCGGGCATCGTGGCCCCGGCGCTGGTGCTGCAGCGGTTGCGCGAGGGCGTGCTCCGATGAGGCACTGCATCGTCAATCTGGGCTGCAAGGTGAATCGGGTGGAGGCCGATGGCTTCGATACGCTGTTGCGCGCCGCTGGCTCTCTGCCCGTCTCCGAGGAAGAGGCCGACCTCATCGTGGTGAACACCTGCACGGTGACCGGCGATGCTGAGAAGAAGACCCGCAAGGCCGTGCGCCGCTCTCTGCGGGCGAACGAGCGGGCGCGAGTGGTGGTGACCGGATGCGCTGCTGCCATCGACGGCAGCGTCTTCGAGGCCATGGACGGGCGCGTGATCGTGGTGCCCAAAGCGGCCATGGCGACGTTCCTCGGCGAGCAGGCGCCGCAGCGCTCAGCGAGATCCGATGACGCCTCGATCGACGCTCGCACCCAGCCTTTCCCGTGCGATCGACGTCGCGTGGGCGTGAAAGTGCAGGATGGCTGCGACAACGCTTGCACCTATTGCATCGTGCACGTGGCCCGCGGGCCTGCGCGCTCGCGGGAGGCGGATGCTATCGTCGAAGAGGTGCGGCGTCTAGCCCAGGAGGGGGTGCGCGAGGTCGTGCTCACGGGTATAAACTTGGGTGCCTATCGCAGCGCAGGTGGCGGCCTGGCCCCGCTGCTGACGCGCCTTCTGCACCAGACGGCCGGTCTGCACGGGGAAGGGGAGGAGCCCTGCCGCATCCGTTTGTCCTCCATCGAGCCGAGCGATGTGGATGAGGAGCTCCTCAACGCTATCGCGGCTGCCGATGGGCGCATCTGCCGTCATCTGCATCTGCCGTTGCAGGCCGGGTCGACCAAGGTGCTCGCCGAGATGGGGCGCCCTTACACGGCCGAGGATTATCTCTCGCTCGTGGGGCGGCTGCGCGCAGCACTGCCCGCGCTCGCGCTATCCACTGACGCCATCGTCGGGTTTCCCGGCGAGACGGAAGAGGAGTTCGAAGAGACCTTGGCCCTCGCCGAGGCCTGCGGCTTCTCGCAGATGCACGTCTTTCCCTATTCGAAGCGCGAGGGAACGCCGGCTGCGGCACGGGAGGATCAGGTGCCCTCTGAGGTGCGGGCCCTGCGCGCGAAGCTCCTGCGCGAGCTAGGGAAGCGCTTGAAGCAGCGGGATCGGTCCTTGCGGAGGGATACGGTCGAGCTCGCCTTGGTGGAGAGCCGTGGTCGTGCCATGACCGAGAGCTACCATGAGGTGGAGGTGGATGCTGCTCTGCCGGTGGGCGCGCTGGTGCCCTATCGGTTCGCCGATGACCAACGGTAGCGAGCTCGGGCTTTCGAAAGGACCCTGAACGGGTCGTCGTTGGCTTCGGAGAATTTTTTCGCGAACATCTGGAAATTGGGTCTTGCATGAGCGTTTCGCTTCGGCTATTATATCCATTCGTGACGCGGACATGGCTCAGCTGGTAGAGCACCACCTTGCCAAGGTGGGGGTCGCGGGTTCGAACCCCGTTGTCCGCTCCATCGACTGTAGAAGCCGACCGGTGACAAGGACCATCGGTCGGCTTTTTTACCATCGCAGGAGCATTCGCGCACCAATGATGGCGACGTGGCCAAGTGGTAAGGCAGAGGCCTGCAAAGCCTTCACCCCCGGTTCGAATCCGGGCGTCGCCTCCATCAGCATCCCAGACCGACGAGCGCTACGCTCGTCGGTTTTTTCTATATTAGCGCGGGTGATCATTTCCTTTCAGGTTTGATTCAGGTAACATTTCCATAACAGAGCTAATAAGGAGTGCTGAGATGTCGCACGAAACCGAGAACCCTCTGATCATCGACGTCGTCGGCCAGGTCGAGTCGTCCGATCGCTCCGAGGACCACTCCTCGAAGAAAGCTGGGAAGAGCGCTGCGAAGAAGGGCTTCTTCCGACGGGCGGCCACTACTGCGACCACGCAGGCCGCGACGACCGAAGATGTCAACGCCGCGCATCGCGCTGCTTGCGAGGCGTCTGTCCCGCGCGTCGATGGGCCTGCCTCATCCGAGCCTTCTCGTCCCGCCGCAGCCGAGCCGTTCGCTGCTTCTGCGAAGCCTCAGCAGCCCGCTCAGCCTTCGTCTGACGAGCGTCCGCGGCCCCAACAGCCCGTTGCCTCTGCCGAGGCGCCCTACGGCCAGTCTCAGGCGCCCGCGTCGGCTCCGATGGGCGATCAGCGCTCCGCACAGCCCGCTGCAGCGCCGCCGGGGCCGCCTCCCGCGCCTAAGCCGCAGCCGGTCGCGCCCAGCGTGCCTCCGCAAGCCCAGGCGATGCCCCAGCCCCAGCCCCAACCCATGATCCCGCCGCCGATGCCCCCGCAGAGCTACGGGGTGCCCTTGGTCGCTGCCGCTGCGCCTGCGCGCCGCAGCCCCGTGGTCTATGTGTTCGGCATCCTGGTAGCGCTCATAGTGGTGTTCGCGGTGGCGGCCGCGGGCATCTATGCGTTCATCCATATGCAGAGCCGCACCGAGCTGTCGTCGACGGGTATGACGGCTGAGGTGGAAGATAAGGCCAATCCCATGGTCTCCTCCACGTTCGATCAGGCGTCCAAGGTGAGCCTGCGCGCTACGGCCGAGGGCTGGAGCGAGGAAGCCTCCACACCGCTGATCGCTTACATCAAGCGCGTCGAGGACGTGGGATCGTCTCAGGGCGGTGCCCCTTCGGGAGCGTGGTCCTCTTCTGTGAACAGCGCCTCTCCGTCCTCGTCGTCGGCTTCGTCGTCCGCATCGAAGGCGGAGTCTGGACCGGCTGAGATATCGGAGGAGGGCGCAGAGGACACCTTCGAGCGCTACCTCGCCTTCGCGCCGAACAAGCCCGCTTCGGTGTCGCTCGAGTCGGGCCGCTACACGTTCAGCTTCATCACGCCGCTCAATGCTGACGGATCGCTCTACGCGGTGCCGGAGATGGTGGATATGGTGGTGGGAGATGGTGGCATGGCGGTGCTCCCCATCGATCTGACCCGCATCGAGGCCGGTGCGGTGACCGAAGAGCAGAGCGCCCATGCCCTGGCGCAGCTGAAGACCGCGTGGGAGAAGAAGGATCCCTCCTTCGAGCATGGACCCTACGAGAAGTCCATCGACCAGGCTTTGAACCAGTGGTTCGCCGATAAGGAGAAGGGCAAGGACGAATCGAGCGCCGATCTGACCGAAGAGCAGCAGGCGGCTCTCGACGCTCAGGCTGACTCGCAAGGTGATGAAAGCTCTGAGCGCAATGATGGCGGCGAGCCTGACACGAGCAGCGCTTCCGGTCATGATCACGATTGGGTAGCCCAGCATGAGCAGCGCTGGGAGCCGTCCGTGGTGCCGATCATCGACGTGCCTGCCTGGGAGTCGCCCGTCTATGCGAAGTACAAGTGCCAAGAGGGCATCTTGTTCGAGACTTTGGACGCGTGCCTGGCCCATGTGCGAGAGCGTGGCAACGAGCCGTACATGACCTCTCATGACATCATCCGTATCGACTACCACCCGGCCATCGTCCATTACGAGGAACGGGGCCGCTATGTCGACGTGGTGTCGGGCTATCGCTGCTCGGTCTGCGGGGCTACTGGCACTTTGTAGGAGGATCCTCGCGAGCGAGCCCTCCGACCGGAGATGCGGGCCACGATGTCGCGCGGTCGTGTCGTCTTGTAGCGTCGTGTGCGTTCGACGCGGGACAACATGAAGGAGGGAGAGGTAGGCTACTCAGCGTTCTGCGTCATGCGGATGCCGACGTAGAGAGCGTCATCGGGAAGCCCCTTGATGTCGTAGACCTCGGACAGCGAGATGACCGAGATGCGCCAGGTGTAGCTGCCATCCTCCACGGTGCCGGTGACATAGGTGTTGCCCGAGTCATCGACGTCGCTCTCGACCCCATCTTGGGTTTCGAGGCCTTCGGCTACCAGAGCGTTCTGGATGGCGTTCTCGATGGAGCCGGAAGAGAAGTCGGCGTAGCGCAGGAACAGGTTGTAGGGTGCCTCGCGCGTCACTGTGAGGTCCCACGCGCCGTTGAGCAGGTGGCTTGCGCTAGATGCGCTCACCTTTTCCAAGCCCGTCAGGTACAGGGCGGCTGCGTCGGCCAAAGAGACGCCTTCGGGCAGGCGCACCACCTGAAAGCCTCCCTTGGCGTCGGTGCCGATGGGCGTGCGCTCGAACAGCGTGTCTCCAGAAGCTTTCAGCTGGTCGAGCATGGCGGTGTCGCTCTCGGGCATGAGGTCGAGCAGCACGGGCAGGTTGTAGGCTACGGTGCGCGTGGTGTTCTCGATCACCTGGGCCTCTTCGCGTGCAGGCGCGTTCACTACCACGTCGAAATAGCGGAACAGGAAGGCGCCGCCGATCAGCGCCGCTGCAGCGAGGAACACGATCAGCCCCTTGCGAACGGCTCCGGGCATATCGAGGGGGCGATCGAGCAGCCCTACGTTGGGATACGCTATCTTGCCGCCCTCGCGTCCGCGCGGTGCGCGGAAGGCATAGGGATCCTCAGAGCCCTTCCCGTTGCCCTCGCCGCTCTTGGAGCGCACCATGTCGTTCATCTTGTCGATGAACGAACCGTTCTTGATCTCGATGGACTTGTTCTTGCGCTGTTCGGACATCCCTTTGCTCCACAGGTCATGGCGGCCGGTAACCCCTTCGTTACGTTCAGTGATTATAGCATTGCCTCCGTTTCGCTCCCTGTGCTAGCATCGAAGAGCGAACATGTCCCTTCGAGACCGCTCCCAGAGGACCTTCCCATGGATTTATCGTTCTTCGCTACGCCGGAAGCATGGATCAGCCTGCTCACGCTCACGTTCCTCGAGGTCGTGCTCGGAGTGGACAATATCGTTTTCATCTCCATCACCACCAACCGGCTTCCGGAGGACAAGCAGCATATCGGCCGCAAGCTGGGCTTAGCCGGTGCCTTCGTCATGCGCTGTGCGTTCCTCTGCTTGGCCAGCTGGCTGGTGCATCTCATAACGCCGCTGTTCTTCATCGATATCGGCGGGTTCCACCATGGCGTGTCCGTGCGCGATCTGGTGCTGCTGCTGGGCGGCGGTTATCTCATATACAAGGGCATCGCGGAGGTGCGCGACATGCTGCGCCTGACCGAGCTGAAGGCGCAGACCTCCGAAGAGCATCGGGCGCTGCATCGTCTCTCGCTGGGGCAGGCGGTAGCCACCATCATGGTGATGGACGTGGTGTTCTCCATCGATTCGGTCATCACCGCCGTAGGTCTGTCGGAGCATCTGCTGATCATGGTGCTGGCCGTGATGATCGCCATCGTGGTGATGATGGTGTTCATCGACCCCATCTCCGATTTCATCAACTCTCATGCCGAGATGAAGATACTGGCCTTGGTGTTCATCATCGCCATCGGTTTGCTGCTGGTCACCGAGTCCCTCGGGCTAGAGACCGGCATCGAGCTTCTGGGCATGCCCCTGGAGAAGCTGATGGTGTATTTCGCCATGGTGTTCGCCATCGCATTGGAGTTCGTGCAGATGCGCTACAACAAGAAGGCGGGCGAATGGCTCGCCGAGCAGCGCTGCGGGGATCAGATCGCGAAGTAGTCCTTGGTATCCTCGCTCACGATGAAGCGAGCGGCACCGGGCAGCATGGTCACGGCGAAAGGGGTGGTGCGAGCGCACACCTCGCCGTCGAACTGCACGGGCAGCGGAGGGTCGGCCTCCACCTCTACGGTGGAGCCGCGGTGGATCTCGAAAGCGTCGCCGCGATGGGGGTATTCGCCTCCGCGGTCGAGGAAGCTGCTGATGAGGGCCGGTATCAACCCGAAGGCATCTTTGGTGCGCAGCACCACCACATCGAACAGGCCGTCGCGCGGCGAGTTCTCGTGAACCACCGAGAGATCGAACTGTATCTTCGAGAAGTTCACGATGAGCACGCCCACCCCTTCGCTCTCCACCATCTTGCCGTCGATGAGCAGGCGGAACTTGGCGTAGGTGGGATTGGTGTGGGTGAAGGCGGTGGTGAAGTAGGCCATGGCCCCGAGCAGCTTCTTGGTATCGGCAGCTCCGGCCATGATGTCGGCGTCGTAACCGGCCCCGGCCATGATGGAGAAGCCATGGCGGCTTCCGTCGCTCAGGGTGATCTCGCCCATGTCGAAGTCCATGAGCTCCGGATCGCGCACCAGTTTGGCCAACGCATGCGGCTCATTGGGCAACAGCAGGTTGGAGGCGAGCAGGTTCGCCGTCCCTGCCGGGAAGACGAGCAGGGGGACACCGGTGTTGGCCAGACGATAGGCCGTCGAGGCCACCGTGCCGTCGCCGCCGGCCGCCACCACCGCATCGAAGGCCGTTGCGTCAGCGAGCAGGGAATCCACCTCGGTGGTGCCGTCGGTGGAGCGAATGACCGTCTCGTCGCCATCGCGCACGATGGAGCGCACGAAGTCATAGACGGCGCCTTCGCCGTAACCCGATGTCAAATTGTTCACGATGAGCAATTTCAATGGCGTGGCCTTTTACGCGGTTTGCTATGATGGTTCCCGAAACCTGAACGAGCATACCACAACGGACGGCTCTTCGCGGCCGTCCGTGTCAGCGAGGAACCTGCCATAGATACCCGTCCCGACACGCTCTATCTTACCGATCAAGCTGCTCTGGAGGCCTTCGTACGACGAACGGCTGCTTCTCGCGTGCTGGCCATCGACACCGAGTTTCTGCGCGAGAAGACATACTACGCGAAGCTTTGTCTTCTTCAGATGGCCAGTGACGATGAGGTGGTCATCGTCGATCCGTTCGCGGTGGAAGACCTCGGGGTGCTCGCGCCGCTGCTGCGCGACGAGCGCATCATGAAGCTGTTCCATGCGGGCGGACAAGACCTGGAGATCCTCTATCGGGAGGTAGGGGTGCTGCCACGGCCGGTGTTCGACACCCAGATAGCAGCCGCTCTGTTGGGCCATACCCTCCAGATCGGTTACGGTTCGCTGGTGCATACCATCTGCGGCGTCACGCTGAAGAAGATCGACTCGTTCACCGATTGGTCGCGGCGGCCGCTGAGCGCTTCTCAGCTGGAGTACGCGGCCGATGACGTGATCTACCTTCCGCCGGTCTACGAGTCGATGCGCCAGCGCCTTGAGGAGCGCGGGCGGCTGCGGTGGCTCGACGACGATTTCGCTCAGCTGTCCGATGAGAGCACCTACGAGAGCGACCCGCGCACGCGCTTCCGTCGCTTGAAGCGGGTCAACCAGCTGAGCCGCAAGCAGATGGCCGCGGCCCGCGAGGTCGCGGCATGGCGCGAGGAGCAGGCTGCCAAGCGCGACATCCCGCGCAAGTGGGTGCTCAGCGACGAGCAGATCGTGGAGGCGTGCAAGCGCGAAGCGCGCACCATCGACGATCTGTTCATGGTGCGCGGCGTGCGGGAGCACACCTCTACCCGCGACGCTCGCGCCATCGTGGCGGCTTTGGGCCGCGGCCTCGATTCCCCCAAGGACGGCTGGCCTCTTCACGACCGGCCTCCGAAGAACGAGCCGAACGTGGATGCAGCGGTGGATCTCATGGAGGCCGTGGTGCGCCTGCGCGCCAAGGAGAACGACATCGCTATGCAGACCCTCGCTTCCCATGATGATCTGGCCAGGCTGGCCCGCGGTCATGTGGAGGACGTGAACGTGCTGCGGGGCTGGCGTCGAGCCATCGTGGGCGAGGAGTTGTTGGAGTTATTGCAAGGACGGCTGGCGCTGCACCTGAGCGGCACTGAGCTTGTGGTAGAAAAGATAATGAGAGACGACCAGAGCTGACGAACGCTCGGAAAGGGTGATCGACCCATGATCGATTCCAGTTACCTGTTGCTCATCGCGGCCACGCTCATCATCGGCCTGGCGGCATCGGCTTATGTGAACAGCCGTCTGAAGAAGTACTCGCACGTGCCCAACTCTCTTGGCGTCACCGGTGCTCAGGTCGCTCAGCGCATGCTCGACTACTATGACATCGGCACGGTGTCCATCCATCGGGGAGGGGAGGGCCAGGACTTCTTCGACCCCCGCTCCAACTCCGTCACGCTGTCGCCGGAGGCTTTCGACGGGCGCTCCATCACGGCGCTGGCCACGGCTTGCCATGAGGTGGGGCATGCCTGCCAGTACGCTCAGGACTACACGCCCATGAAGGTGCGCGGGGCCATCGTGCCCGCGGTGAACCTGGCGTCCAATGCGTGGATATTCCTGCTCATGCTGGGCATCTTCATGAACATCGCTGGTCTGACCACCCTGGCCATCATCATGTACGCCGTGGTGGTGCTCTTCCAGCTGGTCACGTTGCCGGTGGAGTTCAACGCCTCGCGCCGCGCCATGGTCTACATGGACACCATCGGGCTGCCCCAGGCCGAGCAGCGAGGCTCCTTCGACGTGCTGCGCGCTTGCGCCTTCACCTACGTGGCAGCGGCGCTCACTTCCATCCTGCAGCTGCTCTGGCTGCTCGGTCAGCAGCGCGACTGATCGTGGGCGTGGAGGCTTCGCGGTCATGACCGACGATTGCTCGTTGGGCGGGCGCTCTGAGGTAGCCCCTTCCGTGGAAGGGGAGCGCTCCGCGCTATCGGTCTCCGCTGCGTGCTCTTTGGCCAAAGAGGCCTTGGAGTCGGTGGTGGTGCGGGTGATAGGCGAGGTGTCGGAGCTTTCGAACAAGCCGGGATATAAGGCCGTGTACTTCACGGTGAAGGATGCGCGCTCATCGCTGCCGTGCATGATGTGGAACAACCGTTTCAAGGCTGCTGGCGTGGAGGTGACCGTGGGCTCGCTGGTGGAGCTGACGGGCCGCTTCACGCTGTACGCGGCCAAAGGGCGCATGAACTTCGACGTGTTCTCCATCGCTTTGGCCGGCGAGGGCGAGCTGCGCATGCGGGTGGCGAACCTGGCCCGCGCTCTGCGGGCCGAGGGATTGATGGAGCCGGAGCGCAAGCGAGCGCTGCCGCGTTACCCGCGCACCATCGGTCTGGTGACCTCGCCGCGCGGGGCGGCTGTTCATGATGTGCTGCGTACCTTGCGTCGCCGCTACCCTTTGGCGAAGGTGCTGCTGGCGGGCGTGCCGGTGGAGGGTGCTGCGGCACCGGCCGCATTGATCGAGGGCATGCAGCGAGCAGTGGTGGATGGCGCGGAAGTGGTGCTGCTGGTGCGCGGCGGCGGCTCGTTCGAAGACCTCATGCCCTTTAACGACGAGAGCCTCGCTCGCGCCATCGCCGCCATGCCCGTGCCGGTGGTGACCGGCATCGGTCATGAGCCGGACACCTCTATCGCCGATATGGTGGCCGACCTGCGTGCATCCACCCCGACGGCCGCAGCTGAAGCGGTGGCCGATTCCCTCGACGACATCGACGCCCATCTGCGCTCGCTCGCCTCGGCTCTGGCCGTGGCCCAAGAGCGGCGGGTGGTCCGCGGCCAGCGCGAGCTGGAGCGCTTGGCGCTGCTGCCGCTGTTCCGCGAGCCGATGCGGCTGCTACAGGCCGATGCCCAGCGACTCGATGAGAGCGCTCAGCGGCTCAACGATGCATTGCCTCGCATGATCGCGGCCGATGGCGAACGGCTCGCCCGGCTACGGGCCCGTCTCGCTCCTATCGTGGCCCATCGGGCAGCCGAGGAGGCGGCCCGTCTTGGAGGCTTACGCCAGCGGACGGTCCTGCTCGGTCGTGCGCTGCCAGAGCGCTTCAGCAACGAGCTCGCGCGCAACGCTGCTCGCCTGCACGACCTGTCGCCTCTGGCGGTGCTCGGGCGCGGCTATGCCATCGTGCGCCGTGGTGACGGGGGCATCGTGAAGTCGGTCCGCGACGCGGAGGTGGGCGCAGCGGTGAACGTGACCCTCGCTGATGGCGAGCTGTTCTGCAAGGTGGAAGGAAAGGAAGAGAGCTCATGAGCGAAGATGGAAGAGCGGTGGAGGAGCTGACGTTCCGCGAGGCGATGGCCGAGCTGGAGAGCATCGTGGCGCTGCTGGAATCGAACACCCTCGAATTGGAGGAGAGCCTTCAGAAGTACGCCCGTGGCGTGAACCTGCTCTCGTCGTTGCAGAAGCGACTGGGGGCGGCCGAGCAGCAGATAGAGGTGCTGATGGGCGAGCTGGCGGCGGCTCCCGATGATGAGACCGTCGACAGCACGCTCTCCAAGGCCTAAGGCGTGCCTTTCGCCTCCCATGGGGCTCCGTGCTCCGAAGATGCGGGGAGCAGCGGGGCCATAGCAGCATCAGAATGAAGAGAGCGCCCGCGCAGGCGGGCTCAGAGGATGCCGATCAGAAGAGAGAGGGAGCCTGCGACCATGGCCTTCCAACAAGATTGCTTGTTCTGCAAGATAGCGGCAGGGGACATCCCCTCTACGAAGGTGTACGAGGACGAGCGCGTGCTCGCCTTCGAGGATGTGAACCCGCAGATGCCGGTGCATACGCTCATCGTGCCGAAGAGCCACTATGACAGCATCGCCGATGGCATTCCCGATGAGGAGATGGGGCATCTGTTCAACACCGTGGCGAAGGTGGCGGCGCTCAAGGGCATCGATCGCAGCGGTTTCCGCGTCATCGTGAACACCGGTGACGATGCGTGCCAGACCGTGCATCACATCCATGTGCACGTGCTCGGCGGCGAGCAGATGAACGACGGCAGTCCGAAGGCGCGCTAAGAGACGACGCTTCTGGGCGCGAACGCGCTCGATGGCTCGTTCGCGCCGTTCGAAGGAGCGCGCGAGCAGGGAGCTGCTCGTGGGCTCCATACGGCTGCGCCGCGGCGTCCGCCCGCCGATTCTCGCCCGTTCACGGCCGCGGGCGGCAGGCGCGCACCGTTAGAATCCTTTGACAAAGATACGGCCCGTTCGGGCACCGGTTTCATGAGGGGTGGAGTCGATCAATGAACGTACTCGTCATCAATGCAGGATCATCTTCCCTGAAATACCAGCTCATACAGGTGGAGACGCACACCGTGCTGGCGCGCGGCATCTGCGAGCGCGTCGGCTCCGACGATGCGTTCCACAAGCATGGCCTCGATGATGACGAGGTCGTCATCGACGCGCCGATCAAGGATCACAGCGAGGCCATCGCCATGGTGCTAGAGGCGCTCACCTCTGGTCCCCATGCGGCCATCTCCTCCCTCGACGATATCGACGCCATCGGCCATCGCGTAGTGCAGGGCGGCAAGTACTTCGATTCGTCGGTGCTCATCGATGAGGAGGTCATCGCTCGCATCGATGAGCTGGCCGAGCTCGCGCCCTTGCACAACAAAGCGGCGCTGATGGGCATCGAGGCCTGTCAGAAGCTCATGGCCGGCAAGCCCATGGCCGCGGTCTTCGACACGTCGTTCTTCCAGACGATCCAGCCGCACGCCTACATGTATCCCATCCCCTATGAGCTCTACGAGAAGTACGCCATCCGCAAGTACGGTGCCCATGGCACCTCTCATCGCTATATCGCCGAGCGGGCGGCGCAGTTCGTCGACGAGCCGTTGGAGGACCTGAAGATCATCACCTGCCACCTCGGCAACGGTTGTTCCATATCCGCCATCGACCATGGCGTGGCCGTGGACACCTCCATGGGCCTCACGCCTCTCGACGGTCTGATGATGGGCACCCGCTCTGGTGCCATCGACCCGGCCATCGTGCCGTTTCTCATGGATCACGAGGGCCTATCCACCGACGAGGTGAACGACCTTCTGAACAAGAAGTCGGGCCTTTTGGGCATATCGGGCATCTCCAACGACCTGCGCTCGGTGCGCACGGCCTCGGAAGAGGGCGACGAGCGCGCTCAGCTGGCCTATGAGATGTACTCCCACTCGGTGAAGAAGTACATCGGCCAGTACATCGCCGTCATGGGCGGCGTGGACGTCATCGTGCTGACGGCGGGAGTGGGCGAGAACTGCGACAAGATGCGCCGCATGATCTTCACCGGCTTGCAGTCTCTCGGCATCGAGCTGGACATCGAGCGCAACAAGGGCCGCGGCGGCGAGCGCGAGATATCCACCGACGAGTCCATCGTGCAGATCTTGATCATCCCCACCAACGAGGAGTACATGATCGCTCGCGACACCTTCGAGCTCGTTCACGACGCAGAGTAAGGTCTTCTCCTTCCATCTTGCAGAGGCGCGGCCGATGGTGTAATCTGTCGGTTCGCGAACTTTGCGCCTATTATGGCGAAGCTATGCCCTCATGACGAAGAAGCCTCCTGAGAATGGTGGTCCTTCCTCGCGCTCCGGGGGAGGTTCACGAGGGTTCCATACAGCGATTATCTTCCGTGGAAAGGAATAGCGTGCCAGCTAAAGCATCTGCGCAAGAAGAAACGCAAAAGACCGATACGATGAAGAAGAGCGAGGGCAAGAAGCCCGCTGCTAAGAAGAAGGCCCCGGCGAAGAAGGCATCCTCGACGAAGTCGAAGGCCTCTTCCGCTGCGAAGAAGCCGGCCGCGAAGAAGGCGGCGAAGGCGAAGGAGCCTGTGGCCGTCGAGGTCATCGAAGAGGTGGTCGCAGACGGCGAGCTCGATGATGATGTCGTGGAGGAGGGGGTCGTCAACGACGCCGACCTCGCTTCGGCCAAGCTCGAAGATGATATCGATTCCGACACCGATACCGAAGACCTTCTGGAGGGCATCCCTGAAGAAGAGCTGAAGGCTACGGTGGACGCGCCAGCGCTGCCCACTCTGCGCGCCCGCAAGACGGCGAAGGCCCGTGGCAAGCGCGGCCCGGAGGGCAGTGTGACCATGCTCACGGGCGATCCGGTGCGCATGTATCTGAAAGAGATTGGCAAGGTGCCGCTGCTCAACGCTGCCGAAGAGATCGACCTGGCCATGAAGATAGAGGCTGGCGTCGCAGCCATCGAGGAGTTGGAGGCCGCCGAGGACAACGGCGTGGAGCTCGACCGTCGCGAGCGGCGTCGTTTGGGCCGTATCGAACAGGTGGGCCTCGACGCGAAGCAGCAGCTGATCGAGGCGAACCTGCGCTTGGTGGTGTCCATCGCCAAGCGCTATGTCGGTCGCGGCATGCTGTTCCTCGACCTGATCCAGGAGGGGAACCTCGGTCTGATCCGTGCGGTGGAGAAGTTCGACTACACCAAGGGCTTCAAGTTCTCCACCTATGCCACCTGGTGGATCCGTCAGGCCATCACCCGCGCCATCGCGGACCAGGCGCGCACCATCCGCATCCCGGTGCACATGGTGGAGACCATCAACAAGCTCGTGCGCATCCAGCGCCAGCTGCTCCAAGAGCTCGGGCGCGAGCCAACGCCGGAAGAGATCGGCAAGGAGATGGGGCTGCCCGCCGAGCGCGTGCGCGAGATACAGAAGATCAGCCAAGAGCCGGTGAGCCTCGAGACGCCCATCGGCGAGGAAGAGGATTCGCAGCTGGGCGATTTCATCGAGGACGATGCTGCTGTGGTGCCTCCAGATGCTGCCAGCTTCTCCATGCTCCAAGAACAGCTGGGCAAGGTGCTCGACGGGTTGGCAGAGCGCGAGCGCAAGGTCATATCGCTGCGCTTCGGTCTGGAGGATGGCCATCCCCGCACCCTCGAAGAGGTGGGCCGGGAGTTCGGCGTCACCCGTGAGCGCATCCGTCAGATCGAGAGCAAGACCCTGGCCAAGCTGCGTCATCCCTCCCGTTCGAGCAAGCTGAAGGATTATCTTGAGGATTAGGGGAGAAAAAAGTGTTGCGTCGATCTCTGGTTTCGCTATAATACTGCCTTGCGCGAAGCGATAGAAGCGCTGCTGCGCACCTCCATTCCTCGGTAGCTCAACGGCAGAGCATCCGGCTGTTAACCGGAGGGTTGTAGGTTCGAATCCTACCCGAGGAGCCATAGATGATGAAGCGGGCCGGTCAACTATGACCGGCCCGTTCTTTTAGGCGGCGACCTCCCTGTGCGCCGAAGAAGAGGGAGGACGGATCGGAAGGGTCATGCCATGCGCATCAGCATCGCCAGCGATCATGCGGGCTTCGAGCAGAAAGAGGCCCTCAAGGCCTATCTCGCATCCCAGGGCCATGAGGTGGAGGATCTAGGCCCTGCCAGCGACGGAAGGGTGGACTATCCCGACTACGCCGCCTCGGTGGCTCGCAGCGTGGCCGCAGGCGACGCTGAGCGAGGGGTATTGGTGTGCGGCACCGGCATCGGCATGGCCATCGCTGCCAACAAGGTGAGGGGCATCCGCGCCGCTAACGTGGTGTCGCCGGAGTTCGCGGCGCTGTGTCGCGAGCACAACGACTGCAACGTCGTCACCGTTTCGGGCCGCTTCGTCTCCCTCAAGGACAACCAGCGCATCCTCGATGCCTTCCTCGGCACCGACTTCGGTGGAGGCCGTCATGGCGGTCGCGTCGATAAGATAGTGGCTCTCGAACAGGACGCCTCATGAGCGCTCACAGCTTCGACGATCGTCCGAGCTGGGACGAGTACTTCATGACCCTAGCCAACGAGGTGGCCACCCGCACCACGTGCTTGCGGCGGGGGGTGGGCGCCGTCATCGTGAAGGATCGGCGCATCCTCGCTACTGGCTACAACGGCGTGCCCTCGGGCTTGGCTCATTGCGGCGAGACCGGCTGCTTGCGCGAGGAACTGGGGGTGCCCTCCGGTCAGCGCCATGAGATATGCCGCGGCCTGCATGCCGAGCAGAACGCCATCATCCAGGCCGCTCGCTACGGCATCAACATCGATGGGGCCACCATCTACGTGAACACCCAGCCCTGCGTGGTATGCGCCAAGATGCTCATCAACTCCGGGATCACCGAAGTGGTGTATCAGAACCCCTATCCCGACGAGCTCGCCATGGCCATGCTCGAAGAGGCGGGCATGAAGATGCGCGTCTTCGCGGCATAGCCTTCCAGGGCTTTTCCCGTTCACCTACATTTCGGCTCGGTTCATACGACGGCTCCCACCGTGGGCGTGCGAGCTTCGCTATGATTCACTATGGCTTCAACGCCGTGATGCCCTGAAAAGGGAAGACGGCGGTCGCATTCGTAACGCATCCGTTGAGAGGGTTATCTCGCATGGTCTTAGCGATAGTGCTCGGCGCATTGGCGGGAGCCCTGGGCTTCGCTCCGTTGCTCATCGGGTTGCGACTGACGAGGAAGACGACGGCGACGAGCCCGGTGGGCCCCATGGCGGTGCTGCTGCTGGCGCTCGTGGTCTCGTTCGTTCTGGTCTTCGTGCTGGCGATCGCGTTCGTCTCCTGGGACAAGCCCCATGGCTTGGCCTTCGTTCTGGCAGAGGTGCTATGCCTGTGCGCTGTGGCCGTCGCTTACGGCGTCCACAAGAACCTAGGCGGCGAGAAGAAGTCATAAGAGGGAAGAGAAGGATGAAAGAGGGGTTTACACGTGAACGCTCTTGAAGTGCTGTCCGCGCACGTGCCTGAGCTGCAGGAATCGTTCGAATCGGCATTCGTATTCGGCAGCGGCTCGTTCGGGCTGACCCAATACACGCTGTGGATGATCATCTGCTGGATCCTCACGGTGGTCATCGTGCTGGCCGTGGCGCGCAAGCTCACGCTGGTGCCGCACAATAAGTTCGTCAACACCGTGGAGTACGGCTATCAGTTCGTCCGTAACGACATGGGCGAGGGCATCTTGGGCCATGGCTTCAAGAAGCATGTGCCGTTTCTGGCCACGATGTTCTTCTTCATCCTGGTGTCGAACTTCGTCGGTCTCATCCCGGGCTGCAAGACGCCCACCGGTACCATCTCGGTCACCTGGGCTCTCGCTACCATCTCGTTCGTCTACTTCAATGTCCAGGGCATCCGTGCCCATGGTGGGTGGGGCTATCTGAAGTCGCTGGCCCCGGGCGGTCTGCCCATCGTCATGGTGCCCGTGATCTGGTTCTTGGAGCTTCTGTCCACCGTCATCCGCTGGCTGACCCTGGCCGTCCGACTCTATGGCAACATGTTCGCCGGCCACATGGTGTTGGGTATCTTCGCCCTGGCCACCGGCGTGTTCCTGCAAGTGGCGGTGCAGTCCTTCGACATCACCAGCGGCATCATCGCCGTTCCGTGGTTCGTGCTGCTCATCGTCATGTACGCCTTGGAGACCCTGGTGGCGTTCCTGCAGGCCTACGTGTTCACGGTGCTCAGCTCCGTCTACATCCAGTTGGCCACGGCCTCTCACTAAGAGGTCGTCCGGCGTTCGCGGCCGAGGCTTCGCGCTCGGCCGTTCGTTCTTGGGTCCTTCCGGTGCGCGCTCTTCCACAGGGCTGTGTTACCGGTGACCATATAAGTGGAAAGTTTTGAGAAAACAGGCTCAAAACGGTAAAAGGAGGAAACTGTGGAAATTACAATGGTTCTCGCCGCACTGAAGGTCGTCGGTTATGGCCTCGGCGCCATCGGCCCTGGCATCGGCATCGGCATCGCCTGCTATGGCTGCTGCGTGGGCACCGCTCGTCAGCCTGAGCTGCAGGGTCGTCTGTTCACGAACTTCATCCTCGGCGCTGCTCTGGCAGAGGCTCTGGCCCTCATCGGCTTCGTGCTCGCGTTCATCATGTAGCTTCTCTGGCTCATTCGGTATTCATTTCGCCGCAATAGGCTAGAAGGAGGTAACACGTGAGAGCAAGAGCGAAGAAAGGGTTCGGGATCGGCGCATGCGCCGTGGCCAGCCTGCTCGCTTTCCCTGGGGTGGCGTTCGCCGCCGAGGAGGAAGAGGGCGGCCTTGCGGTCATCCTGCCCAACATGGTGGAGTTCATCCCCATGCTCGTCGCCTTCATCATCCTCTGGATCATCCTCGCGAAGTTCGGCTGGCCGATGTTCAACGGCATGCTGGAGAAGCGCGAGAACACCATCAGGGAGGCCCTGAAGAAGTCCGAGGAAGCGAAGATCGAGAGCGAGCGCGTGCTCGCTGAGTACAAGGCTCAGTCCGCTCAGCTCATCGCTGATGCTCGCGCCGCGGGCGATGCCGTGAAGCTCGACATCACCAACAAGGCGCAGGCTGAGGCGAACGACATGATCGCGAAGGCCAAGAGCACCATCGAAGCGGAGAAGAAGCAGGCCATCGCCGAGCTTCAGTCGTCGGTGGCGAACCTTGCCGTCGATGTGGCCGGGCGCTTGATCGGCAACGATCTGAACGAGAGCGAGCATCGCGCCATCATCGAGCGCTATGTCAAAGAGGCGGGTAGTTTCAATGCCAACTAATCGTCTTGTCGTCAAAGAAGAGGTCGCTACCTACGCTGATGCGCTGTTCGAAGCAGTGCGCAGTGCCGGTGGGCTCGACCGCGTGCTGTCGGTGCGCTATCAGATGGAAGAGATCATCGCCATCGTCAACGCCGACATGAACGTATCGGTGGCGCTCAAGGGCGCCGATTACGCCCCTGAGCAGCGCGCGCAGCTGATCCGCGGGACGTTCGCCGATGCCGACGAGGTCCTCGTGGACGTCATGGCCGTCATGGCCGAGCGAGGGGACATCACCTTGTTGCCGCGCGTGTACGAGGCCTATGGCCGGCTTCTCGCCGACAAGCTCAACACCGTCGTCGTGGACGTGACCACCGTCGTTCCGCTCGACGATGAGCTGCGTTCCACCATTAAACAGAAGGCCGAGACCGATCTGGGCAAGGACGTGGTCCTTCGTGAGACCATCGACGAGTCCATTTTGGGCGGCATCATCATGAGCACCGAAGGAAAGCGCATCGATGCGAGCGTTATCTCGCAGTTGAACCATGCGCGCTTCGTGCTCGAAGAGACAACCGATGGAGGTGAAAGCTAGTGACTGAGATCACCGCACAGTCCATTGATGAAGCGCTGCGCAAGCAGCTCGATGCGCTGAACGTGAGCGTGGAGTCGCGCGAAGTCGGCACTGTCATCCAAGTGGGCGACGGTATCGCCCGTGTCGACGGCTTGCGCGATGCCATGGCAGGCGAGCTGCTCGAGTTCGTCTCCGGCGATGGCAAGATCGTGTACGGTTTGGCCCAGAACCTCGAAGAGGACGAAGTGGGCGCCGTGCTCCTGGGTGACGTCACCGCTATTAAGGAGAACGATACGGTTCGGACCACCGGCCGCATCGTGGAGGTTCCCGCTGGCGAGGCCATGCTGGGCCGCGTCGTGAACCCGCTGGGCCAGCCGATCGACGGCAAGGGTCCCATCAACACCGACGCTTCTCGTCCGGTGGAATTCAAGGCTCCGGGCGTTACCGCTCGCCAGCCTGTTCACGAGCCGATGCAGACCGGTCTGCTGGCTGTGGACTCGATGATCCCGATCGGTCGTGGTCAGCGCGAGCTGATCATCGGCGACCGCCAGACCGGCAAGACCGCTATCGCGATCGACGCTATCATCAACCAAAAAGACACCGACATGATCTGCATCTATGTCGCGGTGGGCCAGAAGGCTTCCACCGTGGCCGGCGTGGTGGAGACGCTGGAGCGCCATGGTGCTATGAAGAACACCATCATCGTGTGCGCCACCGCTTCCGATTCCGCTCCGTTGCAGTACATCGCTCCTATGGCCGGTGCTGCCATGGGCGAGTACTTCATCTATAACGGTGCAGACGGCAAGCCCGCGAGCGCCGATAATCCCGGTCGCGCCGTGCTGATCGTCTATGATGATCTGTCCAAGCAGGCAGTGGCCTACCGTCAGATGTCTCTGACCCTGCGCCGTCCTCCCGGACGCGAGGCGTATCCGGGCGACGTGTTCTACCTGCATTCCCGCTTGCTGGAGCGCGCGGTGAAGATGTCGGAGGAGAACGGCGGTGGCTCCATGACGGCTCTGCCGATCATCGAGACCCAGGCAGGCGACGTGTCGGCCTACATCCCGACGAACGTCATCTCCATCACCGACGGTCAGATCTTCCTGCAGACCGACCTGTTCTTCCAGGGTCAGCGTCCGGCAGTCGATGTGGGCATCTCCGTGTCGCGCGTGGGCGGTTCCGCTCAGATCAAGGCCATGAAGCAGGTCGCCGGCTCTCTTCGTCTTGACCTGGCATCCTATCGCGAACTGCAGGCGTTCACGCAGTTCGGCAGCGACCTGGACAAGGCCACTCAAGATCAGTTGACCCGTGGTTCTCACATGACCGAGCTTCTGAAGCAGGGCCGTTACAATCCGATGCCCGTGGCCGAGCAGGTGGCTTCCATCTACGCCGGCAACGAAGGCTATCTGGACGACCTGCCCCTGGGCGACGTCGTGCGCTTCCGCACCGAACTGCTCGACTACCTGCGGGCGTCTCACGCTGAGGTGCTCACCGCCATCGCGACGGAAAAGCAGCTCACCGATACCATCAAGGGCGACCTGACGAACGCTATCGAGTCGTTCAAGAAGTCGTTCGCGACGAGCGCTTGAGGTAGGTAGATATGCCAAACCTTCACGACATAGAGAGGCGGATCAATTCCGTCACCTCGACGAAGCAGATCACGCGCACCATGGAGATGGTGGCCGCTGCTAAGATACGCCGTGCCTCCCAGCGCGCCGAGAACGCCTTGCCTTGGGCTGTGGCCATCTCGGACATGCTCGTCACGACGGCCAAGCATGCCCCCATCAGCTCCGAGCCGCTGCTGCAGACCCATGATGAGGTGAAGCGCTGCTTCATCGTGGTCGTGACCTCCGACCGCGGTCTGGCCGGTGGCTTCAACAGCAACGTGCTGCGCCATGCGGAAAAGCTCATCAAGGAGAAGGAGCGGCAGGGCATCGCGGTGGAAGTGGCGGCCTGCGGCAAGAAAGCCATCGGCTACTTCAGCTACCGCGGCATCGACCCGGTGTTCGAATTCGCTGGCCTGTCGGCCGATCCCACCTACGAGGAGGCAGCCGAGCTCTCGCGCTATTCTGGCGACGCCTACCATCGCGAGGAGGATCCGCTGGACGAGGTGTACGTCATCTATAACCATGCGAAGAACGCCGCTGAGCAGACACTGGTGGAGCAGCAGGTCCTTCCCATCAAGGAGGAGACCTACGCTGACCTCCTCGGGCTGAACGAGGAAGTGGATATCTTCAAGGAGTTCCGTGAGCGGGACGATGAGAGCCTTCCGGGCGACATCGATTTCGAGCCGGGCGCCGAAGAGGTCATGCGCTACCTGATGAAAGCCTATTTGCGCAATGCGTATTACTATGCGCTTCTCGACTCGGCAGCGGGCGAACAGGGTGCTCGCCGCAACGCGATGAAGTCGGCGACCGACAACGCGAACGAGATGGTCTCGACGCTGACGCGCGTGTACAACCGCGCACGTCAGGGTGCTATCACCACCGAGATCAACGAGATCGTGGGCGGCGCCGCAGCTTTGGAGGAATAAATGACTGAGATCTACAAAACAAGAGAGGTGAAACAGGGCGCTACCGGCCGTATCGTGCGTATCGTCGGCGCTGTGGTGGACGTTGAGTTCCCGCCTGAGCAGATGCCGGCCATCTACAACGCGCTCACGGTGAAGGCGACGACGCCGGCCGGTGAGATCAGCACTATCCTCGAAGTGCAAACGCATCTTCCGGGCGATCTGGTGCGCACGGTCGCGCTCTCTTCCACTGACGGCATGGTCCGCGGCATCGACGCGGTCGATACCGGTGCTCCCATCATGATGCCCGTGGGTCAAGCGACCCTCGGCCGTATCTGGAACGTGATGGGCGAGCCTGTCGACGGCAAGCCGATGCCGACGGATGTGGAATGGATGCCCATCCATCACCCCGCTCCGCCCTTCGATACCCTCATCACCTCGACCGAGACGTTCGAGACGGGCATCAAGGTGGTCGACCTCATCGAGCCTTACGTCAAGGGCGGTAAGACCGGCCTGTTCGGCGGCGCTGGCGTGGGCAAGACGGTGACCATCCAGGAGCTCATCAACAACCTGGCCCAGGAGCACGGCGGCACGTCGGTGTTCACGGGCGTGGGCGAGCGTACCCGTGAGGGCACCGACCTTTATCTGGAAATGACCGATTCCGGCGTCATCAACAAGACCTGCCTGGTGTACGGTCAGATGAACGAGCCTCCCGGAGCGCGTCTGCGCGTGGGCCTGGCTGGTCTGACCGAGGCTGAGTACTTCCGTGACCAGGGCCAGGACGTGCTGCTGTTCATCGACAACATCTTCCGTTTCACCCAGGCAGGTTCTGAGGTGTCGGCTCTGCTGGGCCGCATGCCCTCCGCTGTGGGCTACCAGCCGACGCTGGCTACGGAGATGGGCGACCTGCAGGAGCGCATCTGTTCTACCACCACCGGATCCATCACCTCGGTGCAGGCCGTTTACGTGCCCGCCGACGACCTGACCGACCCGGCTCCGGCCACTACGTTCACCCACCTCGATGCTAAGACGGTCCTTTCCCGTTCCATCGCCGAGCTGGGCATCTACCCGGCCGTCGATCCGCTGGAGTCCACCTCCCGTGCGCTCGACCCTGAGATCGTGGGTGATGAGCACTATCGCGTGGCCGTGGGCGTTCAGCAGATCCTTCAGCAGTACAAGGACCTGCAGGACATCATCGCCATCCTGGGTATGGATGAGCTCTCCGAGGAGCAGAAGCTCACGGTGAACCGTGCTCGTAAGATCCAGAAGTTCCTGGGCCAGCCGTTCCATGTGGCCGAGGTCTTCACTGGCATGCCGGGCGTGTACGTGCCCATCGAGGATACTGTGCGCTCCTTCGCCGAGATCCTCGACGGCAAGTGCGACCATATTCCCGAGCAGTGCTTCGTGAACAAGGGCCCCATCGAGGATGTCTATGCGGCTTACGATGCCATGCAGAAGGATGAGGACTAATGGCTGACTTCATGTGCACCGTCGCCATCCCCACCCGGGCGCTGTTCCAGGGGAGGGTATATTATGCCGACGTTCCGAGCGTGGAGGGCAACTACGGCGTTCTTCCGGGCCATGAGATGATCGTGGCGACCAACAAGAACGGTGGCGTGCTCACCCTGCATCTGGACGAGGCTGGCAACGAGAAGAAGCGCTTCCTGCTCTACGAAGGTGCCTCTCAGGTGTACAACAACGTGCTCTCGGTCCTGGGTCGTTTCGGGCGCGATGTCGAGGATATCGACGTGGAGTCCGTGCGCGAGAAGGCCGAAAACATGCGCAAGCACATCGAGGAGCTGGAAAGCTCCGATTCCGAGCAGGATCGAGCCGAGCTCGAGACGAGCAAGGAACGCTTGGCCTGGTATCAGATCCAGATCGATTACGTGGAGCAGCATAGCTAGGTTTTCTCTTTCATAAGAGCCTGTTTGAAGCGGGGTGAGCGTCATGCTCACCCCGCTTTGCGTCTCCTCGGAAAGGAAGACCGCCCTCGTCCGAGAACTGGGATGCGGTTCAGGATCGGACGAGGGCGGTCTTGGGATGGAATAGAGGAAGTAGAGCCTTAGGCGCTCAGGGCACGTCGACCGAAGAGGTCACATAGCTCGGTGCGCAGGGGCATGGAGCTCGCATCCACGGTGAGGGGCAGTTCTGCGCGGAACTTACGCCCATCGCTCTGAGCGACGAAGAGCACTACGCCATCGCGGCCGGGATACTGGCTTAGGATGCGCTTGAGCTTAGCGGACTTGGTCTGGTTGAAGTCGGTGGAGGCTACGCGCAGCTCCAAGTGAGCAGGACCTTTGTCGGCCTCGTCGAACTCGATGGACTCCACCTCGTAGATGATGGCTTGATTACCGCGATCGCTGTGCTCGAACTTTCCCTTGAGCTTTACGATGGCATCTTCGTGGATGTCCTCAGCGAACTTCTCGTAATCAAAGCAGATGCACTCGATGTGACCGGTGGTGTCCTCGAGCTCGAAGGTGGCCATCTTGGTGTTGCGCTTGGTCATCTTGACGGTGACGTTCGCGATAAGGCCGACGAATATAGCGTTCTTGATGTCATCGGTGCGGTCAGATAGATCGCCTAAGCGTATCTTCGTCAGACGGGCGATGGCGTTCTCGTAGGGTTGGAGCGGATGGCCTGACACGTATATCTTCATGATCTCCTTCTCGTTGGCGAGAAGGGTGTGCTCGTCCCACTCGATGCCATCAGGTTCGGGAACGTCCATGTCGAAGCCCACGTCTTCGTTGGCGAACATGTCGAACATCGATACTTGACCCGTATCGCGGTCGCGCTGGCGCTTGGAGGCGGAGTCGAGCAGGTTCGTCTCGTCCACGAAGTACATGAGCTGGCGACGGGTGTACCCGGTGGAATCGAACGCGCCGCTCTTGATGAGCGCCTCAAGGGTCTTGCGGTTGTAGCATTTCGCATCGAGGCGGTTCACGAAATCGTGCAGCGAGGTGTACGGTCCGTTCGCTTCGCGCTCGGCGATCATCTGCTCGGCTACGGCCGCACCCACTCCGCGCACGCCCACCAGACCGAAGCGAATGCCCTCTTCCACGGGGGTGAACTCCAAGTTTGAGGAGTTGATGTCGGGCGGGAGCACCGGCGTGCCGTTATGGTTGCAGCTGGAGATGTATTTGATGAGACGGTCGGCGCTGCCCATGTAGCTCGACAACACGGCAGCCATGTACTCGTTGGGATAGTGCGCCTTCAGATACGCAGTGCGCATCACCAATATGGCGTAGGCAGCCGAGTGCGATTTGTTGAATGCGTACTTTGCGAACTTCTCAGCATCTTCCCAGATCTGTTTGGCGATCTCGAGCGAGTAGCCGTTCTCGACCGCGCCGGTGTTCCAATCCTCTTGGAGCGCGCGCATCACATCGAGCTTCTTCTTGCCCATGGCCTTGCGCAGCTTGTCGGCCTTGCCGGCCGAGAAGCCGGACATGACCATGGATATCTGCATGATCTGCTCTTGGTAGACCATGGTGCCGTAGGTCTCTTCCAAGATGGGGCGCAAGCGATCGTCATAATAGTGAATGGGCACCTTGCCGCCCGCTACCTTCACGTAATCGTCCACCATGCCGGATTCCAGAGGACCGGGACGGTTCAGTGCGATGGAGGCCACGATGTCGGCGAAGCGGTGCGGTGGCAGGCGTGAGAACAGGCTCACGTACAGCGCACCTTCCACTTGGAACAGACCATCCATGTTGCCCGAGCGCATCAACTGGAACGCCTTCTCGTCATCGGTTGGGATCTCTTCGGGAACGATCTTGGTGCCGTAGCGCGCTTCGATATTGCGGCAGGCACGCGAGAGCACGCCTAAGGTGCGCAGGCCCAGAAAGTCCATCTTGAGCAGGCCGAGATCGGGAGTGTAGTGGCCGTCGTACTGGGTGATGATCAAGCCGCCTTTGGTGTCGCGCTTCATGGGCACGTGATCGCTCATGGGATCGCGGCAGATGATGGTCGCGCAGGCATGGACGCCCTCGCCGCGCACATGGCCCTCGATGGAACGCGCGGCGTCGATGATAGCTTTCACATCCTCGCGCTCTTTGTAGTCGCGGGCGAGGTCGGGGTTCTTCTCGAGCGCTTCGTCGATGGTGATGCCAAGGTCGTTGCCGATCATCTTGCAGATGGTATCACCGGTGCCGTAAGGGTAGTCGAGCACGCGCGCGGCATCGCGTACAGCGTTCTTCGCCTGTAGCTTGCCGAAGGTGATCACGCCAGCGACATGGTCTTCGCCGTAGACGTCCTTGATGTGATCGATCACCTCTCCGCGCCGCTCGTCTTCGAAGTCGACGTCGATATCGGGCATCTCCACACGCTCTGGCGACAGGAAGCGCTCGAACAGGAGCCCGTTGGAGAGCGGGTCGAGGTCGGTGATGCTCATGGCGTAGGCCACGATGGCACCTGCGGCCGAGCCACGGCCCGGGCCGACGCCGATCCCTTGGCTGCGCGCCCACTCGATGTACTCCTGCACGATGAGGAAGTAGGCGGGAAAACCTTGCTGGATGATGATGCTCATCTCGTAGTCGGCACGCTCTTGGGCTTCGGCGGGCACCGGAGTGCCGTAGCGCTTCTCCAAGCCCTCCTGCACGCGCTTCTTGAACCAACTGTCTTCCGTCTCGCCTTCGGGCAGAGGGAAACGGGGGAGGATGGCGTCGCGCTCGAGCACGACGTTGCACTTCTCGGCGACTTCTACGGTGGTGTCGCATGCTTCAGGGAAGTCGGACAGCGCCGCGCGCATCTCCTCTTCGGTCTTCATGTAGAACTCGTCGTTGGGGAAGCGCATGCGGTTCACTTCGTTGACGATGGAGTTCGTGCCGATGCATAGCATGACGTCTTGGGCCTTGGCGTCTTCCTTCAACAGGTAATGGAAGTCGTTGGTGGCGATGGTCTTGCAGCCTACCTCATGGGCGAGCTTGGTCAGCTGGTGGTTCAGCTCGGTCTGGGTGAGGCCGGCGTCGGTACGGATGCCCTGGTTCTGCAGCTCGATGTAGAAATCGCCCTCGTCGAAGCAGGTCTTGAATTTGCGCGCCCACTCGCAGGCGTCCTCGAACTGCCCGTTGTCCAGCAGCTTCGGCACGATGCCGGCGATGCAGGCCGAAGAGCCGATGATGCCATGACCATACTTCTGCAGCATGGAGAAGGTGGTGCGCGGCTTGTAGTAGAAGTTGTCGACATGAGATTCGCTGACCAGGCGCAGCAGGTTATGATATCCCTCGTTGGTCTTGGCGATGAGCAACAGATGGTACAGCTTCGGTTTCACGTCGCGCCGCAGCTCCTCGTCGGTGGTGAAGTAGACCTCGCAGCCGTAGAGAGGCTTGACGCTCACGCCCGTTTCCTTCTCCACTGCTGCGCAGGCGTCGCACAGCTCGGGCACGCCGCTCATGACACCGTGGTCGGTGATGGCCACAGCCGGCATGCCGAGCTCGGCGGCGCGCTTCACCATGTCATAGATATGGGTGGCCCCATCGAGCAGCGAGTATTCCGTATGATTGTGCAGATGAACGAAAGCCATGGATGTGCGTCCTCACGTGGGCGAAAGGGGCTCGTCGTTCCCGTGGTGCGATATATGGTGTGTGAGGAATGAGACGACTACAACCCGTTGAGTTTTCTTAGAGGAACATCATAGCAGCAATGCCGTTCGCGCGATTCGAACAAATCATGAAGATTCGGTCGGATCCCTATGATGGCTACCCCTCGGCCGAAGTCGCAAGCTGCTGACGGAAAGGTCTTCTACCGTCGATAGTGCGTGCTCCATGCTCGCGCCGAGCAAATCGATGGTGAAAGATTGGGAACCGGTCGGCCATCGCATGCGGGGCGATGTATCAGCCATCAACGCCTGACGATCGCTGATCATCGATCGCTAGTGGTGGCCGATTTCCGAAAGGAAGAGGGTGATGGGTCAACGGAATCTTCACAAAGAGCGATAGGGAGGGTTTGCTGGGAATAATCCGTTTTAGACGAAGATCTCTACGGATTCGGCATGGCTTTCGTTTGCCGCTGTCCGTGTGGCGTGATATAGTCCCACTTGCCAAAACGTGATTCTCTGTCTGTATTGCTCGGCGGAGATTTGCAGCGAATTGAATATGCCATTCGACTACGTTTCATTCATGATTCGTATCCAGTTGGTAACCCAGCGTGAAGAGGGCGTCTGCCTTTCATGAGGCGTTGGGTTCTGACGTAAGTCGAATCGCTGCATCTCACGTTTTGGCGAACGTGGTGGACGCCCTCCTCACACTTTCGCTGAAACTCGTACGTATGCGATGGCCACAGGGCATCCCCCACGGTGTATCGGGAAACCTGCACCGGAAGGAGCGGATCGCCATGCGAGCCCCTGTTTCTATCAGCGCCAATCTTTTATTGAGCTTCTTCGCTATCGTGCTAGCCTGCAGCCATGTACCTGTTGACGCTTTCGCCGAGACAGGCGCTAGCGATGGGGGAGGGTTGATGAAGGTCGTAATGGAGAACGGTGCCGCCGACCTTGCTGATCTTGGCATCGGATCGAACGATGCAGCCATTGCAGAGGCCGTCACGGTCGATCCTAACGAAGATATCATCGTCGGCGAGGGAGCGGGAGCCTCCCGTGGCGAAGATGCAGAGGCGGTCGTCCCTGCAGGTAGCATCATCGACCAGGAAATGTCGCTCGATACGGAGGCCTCTCAAGCTGGATCCACCCGCTCGTTCTTCTTAGCTCAGACGCTCGAGAACACCAAGACCGTGCCTATCGTGAGCGCGAAGCTGCCCCTTGATGAGCGCGACTCCCTGACCCTCCCTGAAGAGGGGAGCGATTCGAGCGCTGATACTGGTGACGAGATCGGCAGGAGCGAGGCGACCGAGAGCGTGGATGGATCAGAAGAGGAGGACGAAGGCGCCGAACCGGGCGATTCTGCTTTAGCCCCCGCCTCGGTCGTCACTGGCTCGTTCCTCTACGGAGCAGGCGTCTATGCGGTAGATTCCGATGAGGGCACCGTTACCCTTGCGGCCATCGATCCGGCGCGCCTCGATGCTACCGATCGCGGGGTCTTCGCGATTCCTTCCGCCGTCTTCTCGGGTTCCGACGTCTTCAGCGTTTCCCGCATAGCCACTGGCTGCTTCTCGGCCGCTGCGCAGGCCCCCGATGCTGAAGGGCCGCAAGAGATGCCCTCTTCGGACATCTTCGAGGACGCTATCGAGCAGCAGAGCGCCGAATCCCTCCTGCTCGATTCCCTTTCGACCGATGGCTCATACGTCTCGGTCGTGGGCATTCCCTCTTCGGTCCGCGAGATCGAAGAGGGCGCCTTCGACGGATGTCCTGCTCTGACCTGGATCGAGGTCGAAGTGGGTGGTGTGGCCTATTCCTCCTATAACGGCGTGCTCTACGACGCCGATCTTTCGAGCCTTCTGCTCATTCCCGAGGGCAGGCAGGGCGCTGTTCGTATCCCTAGTTCAGCGGATATGGTCGACTCTGAGGTGTTCTCGCATTGCCCCTTGGTGGAAACCATCTTCGTGGATGCGGGCAGCGCAGCTTTCTCCTCGCGGAATGGTCTCTTATATGACGAAGCTGGAGTTGAGCTGCTGCGGGTCCCTGCCGGAAGACAGGAGCTCGTCATTCCTCATGATACTTATGGAATCGCCGCACGAGCGTTCGATGCTTGTACGAGCCTTTCGCGCATCGTCGTTCAAGATCCATCGGTCCGCTCTTATTTTGCGGGAAGCGTCTTGGAGTCCAAGATCGTTGCTAGTAAAAGCGATGTCGACCGCGACGACCAGTTTCAGGGTGTACCGGTTCCGGTAGCGTCGTTGCAGTGCGTATTCTCACATGATGTGTTTGATGCTGGGTCAGGTTCGGCAGACATCCGACTCGCGGCGGCCGCTACATCGACCACCTGGCGCCCGTACCTCTATCGAGACGAGATCGAGAATAAAGAGCTTTGGTATCTCTATAACGGCGAAAGAAAGAAGTGTGTGGGCTCGTACCTTGCATTTGAAATCCTTGGAGCATATTACTCCTCAAACGGTGGCTGGCGTCTGGTGTCATCGACTGGTGGCGAATACGTGATAATGATGGGCCAATACGGTCCTAACTATACCACTCTGTATTTCGACAGGGAGCATACGATGGGGCCGGTCTCTCCGGAGCAATATAATTCGCCCTCTAATCTGCTCACGAGCTCTCCGACCAGACGCCTATGCTTTTGTGCCGGCTCGCATGGATACAACATATCATGGAACGCCAATGGGGGGACCTTCACGAGCGGGTCCGCTACGTCATCGAACATGACAACAACGGGCACCTTGCCTGTCGTCAGCAAAGCCGGATGGGTATTCGATGGGTGGTACACCGTGAACAGTGCTTCGTCGCCAGGAACGAAAGTGGTTGCGAATACCGCCATCTCCTCGGATCAGACGTACTATGCTCGTTGGCGCATCGATGTGACCTTCGATACATGCGGCAATGGAGCGAACACCGTACGCAGCATCTACTCGATGAATACCGCAGCTTCGAACACCGTGAACACGACGACTCCGGCCTCGATCCCTACGAGGTCGGGCCGGTCATTCGCCGGATGGTATACCGCCGCGACAGGAGGGGATCTGTTGTCGGGTGCGGCGAACGCGACCATTTCCATCACGAGCGGATCCGGTGGCACCTGCTCTTTGTATGCGAGGTTCAAGGCAACGATAGAGTGGAACGATAGTTCGGGTTCGTATAGCGGTCCGGCCCGAGCGGTCACGGCCTGCAACTCAAACACATCCTTCTCGGTCGACGTAACCGTGCCGACCGCTTCCATGATGTCAAAAGAGGGCTACGATTTCTCAGGCTGGCGAGTGAGCTCTTCTTCGGGGACCCACCTAGCCACGCTGCCTTCCACGGCAACGAGCTATTCGGTGACCCAAAGCTGCACCTTCGTTGCTCTGTGGGACGTTCAGACGCGCACGGTCACTTGGCATACAGCGATCTCTTCGGATGCCGTCGAACGAACTGCTGCGGATTGGAATACCGTCCATATCGCCCCCACCGGTTTTTCACTTCATGGATGGAGCTTTGCTGGATGGTATGCCGATGCGGCCTGCACGAGCGCATCTGTCATCGACTGGGGTGAAGCTACGGGTCCGATTGCGGTGGATACGGATTATTACGCTAAATGGACCAAAGAAGTGACGTTCGAACCTCAGAACGGCTCGGCGACCCTCTGCTCGACGGCTGTTCGTACGCCGGCCGATGTTGCGGGCACTTGCATCACCTTGGACGCTCCGCTCCGCGAGGGATGGGAGTTTCTCGGTTGGACGAGCTCGTCGACAGGCACTTCCTATACGGTCGCACAGGCCCCTGTCGCCTCCTCGGTGAACACCTGGTACGCCCGCTGGAGGATGACTCTTTGCCTCGATGCCTCGGAAGGGACGGTTTCGGCCTCGAGCTTCACAGCTCTGAACGATGGTGATGCGCCCTTTGGGAACGAGAGCGCTATCGCGCTGCCGACCCCGACGCGCACCGGCTATGCCTTCACCGGCTGGTACGCCGACGCTGCAGCGAGCGGCGATCGTCTCGATGACGGACGAGAGGGATCGTCCGGATCGATCGGTGTGGGCGCGCTTTCGGGCAACTGTACCCTCTATGCCGGTTGGACCGTGAACTCCTATCGACTCTCCTGGACAGTGCCCTACGGTACCAACCCCAATACCGCGACCGAATTCACGGTTGAGGACTGTCCGCTCGAGGTGAAGCCTGCGATGCCCTTCAGCGGTTATGCCTTCACGGGTTGGTCTGGAGACGGCATCTCGGGTTCGCCCCAGACCTTCTCGATAACGGAGTCGTTCTTAGAGGGCAGAGCGGACGGCTTCACGCTAACCTATGCCGCCTCGTTCGCGGCTCGTGACTACGCGGTGCACCTGCACGCCAACGACGGTACCGATGCGGTTTCGACCATAGAGGTCCTCTATGATTCTAAGGTCGGCGATGCGGAGGTCCCCAAGCGCTACGGCTACATGTTCACGGGCTATTGGACCAAGGGCACCGACGGTACCAAAGGGCAGCTCTACTTCGGCGACGACGGAGCGTATGTTAAGGATCCGGTCTGGAAGGATGTATCGGATGTCGACCTGTACGCCCGCTGGACGCTCATGGCAAACCTAGAGGTGCCGGTATCGGCTCCCGGGACGGTCACTCTCGACATCGATCGAGCGACCGAGATAAGAGAGGATGCGGCAGGTAGTCAAGCTGGTTCCGTCGTGTCGGGAGTCCTACGCTCTTCGGTCCCCCAAGAAGTGCCTGTGGCCTCGATCGAGCTCGAAGCTCTGCAAGATGCCAGCGACATGCTCGCTGCAACGCGCATCCTCGGTGCGGGCAACCCCGAGAAGTGCGCAGTGGAAGTGGTGGCCGGCTCCACTGCGAAAGCGCTCCTTCGCCTGCACGACCCGAGCGGTGCGTCCATGAAGTGGACACCCGCATCGGGCACCTCTCTCACGATACCGGCAGCAACGCCGCTCGCGGTGGGCAGCGTAGGAGATGACGTGACATCCGATGCTCTCGGCAACCTTGCACGGATAGGGGAGCTTCCCCTGACCTACGCCATGAAGTTGCTCCCAGGCTTCGATGTGCTCTCGATGCCTGCCACCGATGCCATGAACGAACCTGTGGCTCGCATCGTGTTCACGGTAGACCTCGCCTCCCTTGATCAAGAGTGGTTCTGAGCGATATCGATCGGCAGAGAACCTGTTTTCAACGTGGAGGCGAGATATGGCTGCAATGAGGAAGATGAAGGGGTTGACCAAGGCGGCATATGTGCGCTCTGTTGCATGCGCAATCGGGTTCTGGTCGGCTCTCGTGCTCGCGACGCCGCTCACATGCTTCGCGACAATCGAGGTGGAGCGGTACGGATGGGATCTTGGAGGGATCGATGACATGCTGATCGTCGATGAGGCGACAGTTGACCCGTTGGAGGATGAGGCACCTGAAGAAGCCCCCCATATCTCGTCAGCTGATGAGAAAGGGCCATTCGAGAATGAAGAAGCGAATCGTGATAACGGTAGCGTAGTAGGCGGCCCTGCTCTTGATCTTCCCGAGGATCGCGTTCTCGAACGGTCGAACTTCATCGAAGAGGAGACCGCGGCTCTTTCCGAGGGGGCATCCTCATCGCACAGGACAGCCTTCGTCGCGAGCATCGACGAGGACGATCCGGAGCAGATGGCCGTTCTGCAAAGCCATGTGGTGGAAGGTCTCACTCCTGAGAGCACCACCGTTAACCTGTTCGATTACGATACCGGGCGCAGGAGCGGCGATGTTGTCCCAGGTGTCGGTACGATAGGGGCGCCTTCCACCTTCGGTACCGATACGCTGGGCACCACCGGTACCGCTTCTGCCTGGCGCAACTACAAGGTCTGGCTCGACGACCCTGCTAGCATCAACTACGGACGGTTGCTCACCTTCGGAGACGGTATGAGGCACCTCGGCTATTGGAACCAAGGGCTCGTGCAGAGCTACCAAGCGTTCGGAGAGGCGCATCCGGGAATGCAGAACATCGTCTCTCCGTTGCTGGTCGATGGGTTCCCCGCGCTCAGCGATGAAGTGAATCCGTCATCTTTCCCATCTTGGCTGCGTACCGGCGACTATGACGCCCATACCGCCCTCTATGCGGATGCGACCCGCATAGTGGATGGGCGCGCCGAATACATCTACGCCAACGCAGGGGAGAAGAACATATCCAACGGGGCGCAATATCTTGCTGTGAACCCTGGCGATGTCGCCTCTGCTCCCGCCAACACCGCTTCTGGGGGCGGCCAGGACCTGACCGAGAACCAGCGCTCGTTATCGTATCTGTTCGACCCAGAAGAGGAGGCGGTCGGGCGGGTGCGCACTTGCACGGATGTTGACGGTCTGTTCCAGATAGACGACGAGGGCTACTATTACTACAACATGCGAGACAACTACGCATGCTATGACGAGGAGACGAACGCATTCGTCCTCTACGACGAACCGGCGGGTCTTCGCACCGATGCGCCATCTGGGGCGGACGAGCGCCAGCGCATCGGCAACTTCTTCCCCTTCAATCCCGCCACCCAAGCATTCTCGATCGAAAACGGACAGTTGGTCAACGCTATGAGCGCTGACAACGATATGGACCACAACTCCTCTGCGGTGGATCATCACCTCGGGCTCACCCTTGAGACCTCCTTCCGCCAGCCGGTGGGCGGCAAGGCTGCGGGAGGCCCTATGACCTTCGAGTTCATAGGCGATGATGATATGTGGGTGTTCATCGATGACGTGCTGGTGTTGGATCTGGGAGGGATCCATTCGGAGCTCTTCGGTACCATCGACTTTTCGAGCGGAGAGGTCAGGTTGGGCACGGCGTTCGGCAATGGTGGGCGCATCGAAGATGTCAACACGCGCATACGCACCACCATCAAGGATATGTTCGAAGCCGCTGGGATCGATACCGACCACGGCTTCACCGGCCATACCTTCGCTTCGAACACCTCCCATACCTTGAAGATGTTCTATCTAGAGCGGGGGAATTACGATTCGTCCTTAGCGATGCGCTTCAACCTCCAACCGGAGCTCTATCAGCAGATAAAGAAGGTGGACCAAGACGGCTTTCCTGTGAAGGGAGCCTCCTTCGATATGTTCGCTGTGTCATCGACCAGAGCGCCTTCGGCCCAAGGCGCCACTTTGGACGACATCGAGATGGACGAGAGCGCTCCTTTGTGCTCGGTCACCACTGATGAAGACGGCATGGCCCGATTCATGGATGGAGACGATCCGTTCAATTTCGCTGACAGGGTCACTGATGACATCGCAAGCCAGCTGTTCGTGCTGCGCGAGAAGGTGGCACCTGCAGGGTATCGGCTCATGCCGGTCGATATGCTCTTGCGCTATGACAGGGAGAGCGGCACATTCATCGTCAATGATCGCTATGAGAGCGGCGCTTATGCGAGCTTCAACAGCTATGTGAATCAGATCTCCTCCGCATCGCTGCTCTACGGGGCCTATGACGCGAATACCGGGCGCATCGAGGCGACGAGCTCGCATGTGCCTGCTTCCCAGCAGGCGCGCGGGCTCGTGGTGGCGGTGCCCACCATACGGCAGAATAACGGAAAGACCCCACGTTGGGAACCGCTCTACGGATCGAACAATGGAGGGTTCGATACGGTCCTCTACGACAGCGCTGATGCTTCTGCGATGAGAGATGCCATCCTGCAAGCGGCGCTGTGCCAGGCCTATCTCTCTTCGGTCGATCCGACGATCGAAGGATGGTACCTGCTTCGCGGACCCGACGGGCGTCTGTGCTCGTATCGCAGCGTGGCCGCTCCTTCGGGCGATCAGCTCGCATGCACCTTATCCGACCTTCCCGGCAACCCCACCCGCTATGTCCTGAACGACCCTGAAGGAGACATGCAGATGGTCTACGGGATCGTCTCGGGGGAGGTGTTCGGGAATGCTGGGGCGAACTTGACCGAGAAGGAAAAATACGCCTACCTCTCTGCTTTGATGGCCTCTGAGCTCGCTGGTATCGTTGATCCGACGCCTTCGGAGCTGAAGCGCGCTGCGGGCTCGGTCGCAGCGGATATTGCGCGCGCATCCACCTCGGGGGCGGATGTACCCTTCTCGAATAGAGGCTTCAGTGCTATCGACACATCGGCTCCAGGCCAGTTCGAGCGGAGCTTCCGTACGGTGATGAACGTGCCCAACGAGCAGCGTGAGCTGCGCGTATGGAAGATGGACCAGTATGGCGAGCGCATGAACGGCGCGGTGTTCGCTCTATTCGAGAACGAGGCCGATGCTCTTGCGGCGAGCGACGCTTCTGTGAGCGCAGCTGGCTCGGTCACAGAGGTCCGTGATGGTTCGGGACGTGTTCTCGATGTTGTGGCCGCAGGCGTCACCGGCGAGCTTTCAGGGGATGATGCGCGCTATCGCGGAGATGATCTCGACGGGATGCTCGTGTTCGCGCCCTATGTAGGAGACGAGCCTGGCGGTGCGCATACGGTATGGATGCAGGACAGAGGGGATGGCAACGGGCGAGTGCTGTATTTGAAAGAGGTGCAGGCTCCGAGCGGATATGAGGTCAACTCGACGGTCGTGGCGGTGGTGGTGGGTCGCTACGGAGTATACGCTGATGCCGGGGACGAGATGGATGGGGTGGATGTGCTAGCTGGGGTCGGCAAGCTCGCTTCTACCATGACCAAATATGCCGCCTCCCCGCACCTGAACCTGACGTTGCGCTACATCCTCTCTACCTTGCAGAACCAGAGGAGCGATGAGGTGCGTTCTTTGTTCGAAGTCGATGCGAACGGAGCGACGAGCCTTCCTTTCGATCGTTTCGACGAGGGGTGGAGAAGCGATGAAAGCGCGCGCATGCATCTCACGTACGCAGAGAACGCTCTCATCGACTATGGTTCTGCGGACGGCTTCACCGAAGAGGAGATCGCCTCGGGCGTCGGATATATCGATGCGAAAGGGAGGATGCGGCCTCTATTCCGCACAGAGAGCGGCTTCATACGGACCTCTGTCGAGCAGGACAGTGCTGCGATGCGTACGGCTCAGGCGAGCGGCGAGTACGCAGGAGTGGCGGGCGACGACCTCGAAGGGCAGGGTCTGACGAGCCTGTTCGCGATCCGCAATACCGTGAGGATGATCGACACGAAGATAGAAGAGGAGGTGCCACCTGATGAGCAGCCGGATGAGGGGCCGAACGATATGCGAGAGATACTGGAGGGAGACGATTCGGTCCGGGAGGCTTCGCTTCAGGATGGGCGTCGGTCTTCCGAGGGCGGCCTCGCTGGTACCGGAGATGAGATGATGGCGACCTTCCTGACCCTGATCGCGCTCGTTTCAGGGACGACAGGATGTTTGTTGTTGAGGTGGGCGAGTCGCTACGCCTCCGCGCTCGTTCGGATCCGAGCCCGGCATGGTTGACCATGTCATCAGCTTCGGGGCCTTTCCTATGTTCGCAAGAGGGGCGTTTTGCTCTATGCTGGTACGAAACGGTTCTTCGGAAAGGGAAGGTGCGCTGTTCGTGGGGGCGAAGCTGGTGGAGAGCGATCGGGAGTTCGTTTCTGATACGACCTTAGCGGTGACCTTGGGATATCGAGGGGAGCCGTTCAGCGGGTTCGCGCGGCAGCCAGGGCAGCTGACGGTGCAAGGGGAGCTGGAAGGGGCGCTGGCGTTGCTGTTCAAGCGCGAGGTGGAGACCACGTGCGCCGGGCGCACCGATGCGGGCGTTCATGCGCGCGGCCAAGTGGTCAGCTTCGATGTAGCCCGCGAAGAGCTAGGCGAGCGTTCGCTGGGAGCGTTGCAGCGCTCGCTCGATGCGCTCACCCATGACGATATCGCGGTGCGTGCCATCGAGGAGAAGCCCTTCGGGTTCTCGGCACGCTTCGATGCGCTGGCGCGAGAGTACCGTTACTATTTCGTGCCGGGCGCTGCCAAGCCCCTCTTCCTGCGCGATATGTGCTGGCATGTGCCGAAGGGGCTGGATGCCGATGCCATGCGCAAGGGGGCGTGCTACCTGATCGGCGAGCACGACTTCAAGAGCTTCTGTCTGGCTGCATCGGCGGTGGACAAGCCCACGTGCCGAAACGTCATGGAGCTCGAACTGTTCTCCGAGACGGTGCTAGGGGAAGACGCCTTGGTCATGCGCATCGTAGGCAATGCGTTCCTTCATTCGATGGTGCGCACCATCGCTGGCACTTTGGCGCTGGTCGGCCGCGGCCTGCGCGAACCGTCCTGGGTGGACGAGGTGCTGGCTGCGAAGGATCGGCGCGCAGCAGGGGAGAACGCTCCAGCTGGCGGTCTGGTGTTCTGGCGGGTGATGTACCCATGAGCGCCGGCCGGATCGAAGGTGGGGCGGTCCCGCTGCGGGATGTGCCGCCCGTGACCTCGAATAGCGAGGCTGCCGAAGGGAGATCGGTCGCCCCGGCGCGCTTCTCGCTGCTCTATGAGAGCCAGGATGCGCGCTTGTGCGTGTTCGAGGATGCCGAGGGCCATCTGAGCGCTGTGGACGCCCGTCACCTCGCTTAGCTCTCTTCGTGCTTTACTGTCCCCTATTTGGTACAGTAAAGGTTTCGTCGTTGCGTATCATGGGCTTCGATGATACGAGCATGAACGAGAGCGAAGGAGCCGCATCATGACGCAGGATCGCAATGGAAAGCATCCCATCTGCCTGGTGGAGGAGACCACCATCGCCGGTACGAGCCATGTGGAGGGCATAGCCGCTCGCGCTCGCGCCATGAGCCCTCGGTGCCATTTCACCTTAGAGCGCGACCGCGAGAACATCTACGACGGTTGGGCCGTCAAGGTGCTCGATAGCGATGGCGTTCGGATCGGCTATGTCTCCTGCGCCTACAGCGAGATCGTAGCGCGTCTGCTCGATGGCGGCAAGTGGGTGTGCGGCTGTCTGACCGGGGTGCAGGAAGTGGACGGGTGGACGCGCATCGGTATGGCGGTGTATCTCAATGACTAGCGCCACCTTCGCCTTCCCCCGCCCGTTCTGCGCTTCTCGCGTGTCGGTGCGCGAGCGTCTGTGCCGATTGGTGCTGGGTTCGCCTTCCGTCGCCTATGCTCTGCATGACATGCGGCTGCAGCGCGACCTTCGGAAGAAGGCATGCTGCCCCGGCCGCCGTCGCAGCAGCGAGGTGCCCGTGTTCGAGGTCGACCGTCGAGGATGGAAGGGCCCTGAGCGCCTTCCGCGCCTGTGGCTGAGCGAGCCGCGCTTCGATGGCGAGCGAGGGCGCAGCGAGGGTCGCGTGTTCGTGGAGGCATATCCTCACGACCCCGATCCGCAAGGGTGGCATGCCTATGGCCTGGCCCGCAAGTATCTCAGCGAGGGCCTGACCTATGCGCCGGGAGCTGTGGAGGAGGGCTCGACGGATGAGCGGGCGGCCGTCTATCGCGCAAGGCGTCTGCGTCGCGACTGCTTCCGTGCGGCCGAGATCCTCTATCTGCACGGGATGCGGGCCGGTAACGAGGCGGCGCGAACGGGCCTGGCTACGCTGTATCGCTTCGATATGTGCGAGGGCGCCTATTGGAGCGGTCTGCGGGAGAAGCGTGCGCGGCATCGCAAGGCGATCGACCCGCGCCGCCGAGCGTTCGCGCTGTTCGAACAAGCGGCGTGCGCTGGTAGTGCTGAGGGGTCGTTCAACCTGGGTGAGATGCTGCGCGAAGGTACGGGCTGCGAGCAGGACCTCGAGCGCGCCCATCGCTGCTTCGAGCTTGCCTACGAGCGAGCCGTCCAGCGTGATGACGAGGAGCTGTGCGGCAAGGCTGCACTGGGCATCGCACAGGACCTGGCCCAAGGTGCAGGCGTCGTCCATGATTTCGCGAGCGCCCGAGAATGGTACGCGGCCGCCGCCACCCATCTTCAAGAAGCCTTCGATAGCGGTCAGTGGCATTGCAAGCGCTGTTTGGTGGAGGCGCGGCTGGGCGTGTCGTGCATGGACCAAGAGCTGTCCGGTTCCTATTGATACAATGGGTCCATGGAACCGATGACCATCCTTTATAGGAGCTATGAGACGGCGTTGGCGGCGCGGAAGGCCTACGCCGATGCTGTTGCGGGCCGGGGTGCGACCGAGGAGCTGTCTTGGCTCGGGGCGATGCCGCTGGACAGCGGGGGCACGTTGGGCTGCGAGATCACCACCCCCGAAGCGCTTCTCGCTGATGAATGGGAGCTGTGGGGCGATGGCCGTGCCATCGTCACGCCACAGGAGCGCGAGCTGGTGTTGGCGATGCTGCTGAACGACCACGAGCATTTTCCGTCGGCGACGGCGTCGGTGCGGCTCTTCGCACGGTTCGTGGGCTATCAGGCCGGTGTCGATCGCTTCGAGAGCATCGTAGCATGCGAGGAGAAGGAGCGGACCGCGCGCTTCGGGCTGGAGGAAGCGGAGAGCGCAGCATTCTCGCTGGTAGCCGCGTACCATGAGCGCTTAGAGGAGCGAGGCCTCATAGAAGCGGGATGTGCGGCCGCGCTGCTCGGCGAGAAAGGCAGTGATGGTCGGCTCGTGGTGGCCGAGCGGCTCGCCGTCCCACCGGCGCTGCGCCGGTGGATCGCATCGCACGGTGCTCGCTCTCTCGAAGAAGATGGCTGCATCATCGAAGCTGACCTGCGGCAGCGCAGCTCATTCGCCTTCCCGGCTGGCCCTGGGGCCGTGCGTGGGGCAGTGAGAGACCTCATCGCCGAGGTGGCGGGCGAAGGCGCGACCATCGCCATCGGTGCCAGCGATCCTGCCGGTCTGTTCGCGGAAGCGGCACCGGCCTTGGTGGCCGCGGGCTGGAAGGTGGGCTTGGAGGTGTCGGTGACGTTCCGACAGACCGCGATCGGCCGCGCCTTGGAGGCCGCTGCTGATCTGCTCGAGGGAGGAGCCCATGGGGCGCAGGATGCGACCGACATCGCCTCGGGATCGTTCTCGGCCATGGGACGGGCGGAAGCTCAGCGACTCGACGGGCGCTTGCGGGGGGATAGGTCCCTCGACCCTGAGACGATGGCCGCTCTTCTGCGAGAGGCGTCACCGGCCTTCGTGGCCCTAGAGGAGCTCTTGAAGGACGGCTCTTCTGATGGCGTGGCTGCCGGAGAGGCGTTGTGCCAGGCGCTGGATGGGGCATCCGGCCTCTCTTCGGGGGTGCGCTGCGCCGAAGAGAAGATGCTCGATGCCTATCTGGCCTTGCGAAGGCGAGCGCTGGCCTTGGGCGCGGATCTTTCGATCGTGCGGGAGCAGGCTCGATCGCTCTGCGTTACGTTGAGCCTCGCATCGGGCGACCATGATGGTGAGGGACCGACGGTTCGCATCCTCGATGCGTCGCGCCTCGCCGCAGCAGCTCCTCGCAGCTTCGATGGGGTCATCCTCGAGGGGCTCACCGACGCTATGGTGAGCGCCGCCTCGTCTCGCTCCACGTTAGAGGCGTTGGGAGAGAAGGTCGGCCTTCCTGCTCCTCCGACGCGCACCGAGGAGCTGCGCTGTGGCTTCGAGGCGGCACGGCGCGCTGCCCGTTCGACCTTCGCGTGCGTGATGCCCTTGCGCGATGAGGCGTTCGAGCCGACCTATCCTGCGTTCACCCTCGAGGAGTACGTGAGCGCCTATGGCGAGGCGCAGGGCTGGGATGCGGCCGAGAAGGATGAGGATATGTTCCTGTTCCCGAAGGCGCTGACCGAAGGGGCGTTGCGACCGGGAGAGGATGACCTGGTGGCGGCCGTGGGCGCCGTGGATGCAGCACCGGTGCGCGTCGAGGAGCTCGCAGGCGTCACGCGCGGCAGGCTCGGCCACACGATCCTGCTCGATCGGCTGAAGACGGTGACGGCAGCCGAGGGGGTGCTGCCCATCCTCTCCCCGTCGGCCATCGAGAACTATCTAGGATGTCCCTATCGCTGGTTCGTGACCGGGCGGCTGCGCACCCATGAGCTCGATGAGACATTCTCGGCCCGAGAGAAGGGCCTGTTCGCTCATCGGGCCTACGGGGAGCTCTACGAGCGCCTCGCTGTCGAGGGCATCCGGCACCTCGATGCGAGCGGGCTCGATCATGCGCGGCAGTTGCTGGGCGTGGTCATGGACGACATCCTCGCTGAATACGAGGCTTCGCGCGGGCCTTCGAGCGACGAGGGGCGCCGCTCGGATCGCCTCATGGCCATCTCTGCGCAGGAACGGGTGGAGGTGGAGCGCTTATGCGAGGAGCTGCGGGACTCGCTGGAGCTGCTGGCGCAGCTGCCCGCTGGCTATGAGGTGGCCGCCCATGAGCTGGCCATCGTTGCCGAGGACGGCGTCGATTTCGGCGGTGCGCGGTTGAACGGACGGTTGGATCGCATCGATGTCGCGCCGGAGAGCGGCCGGTTCGTCGTGGTCGACTATAAAGGGTCGCTCACCGGCCATGGAGCTGGATTCTCTGAGAAGGAGGAGGTCGAGCGCTACGAGCTGCCTTCCAAGGTGCAAGCGCTCATCTATGCGCGGGCTTTCGAGCGTCATCGACCGGGCTCGAAGGCGGCTGCGGCGGTATATGCCAGCTATCGGGCAGCGAAGGGGGGCGCTCTGCTCGCCGGTTCGTTCGACCCTGCGGCCTACGACGTCTCAGGCCTTGCGTCGCGTGCCTGTGCGGTCCATCGGGACTTCGATTCGTTCCTCACCTTGGTGGAGGAGCGCATCGCTCGTGCCATCGATGCGCTGAAGGGCGGCGCCATCGCTCCGATACCGCGCGATGGGCTGACGTGCTCCTACTGTCCGCTCATCTGCTGTGAGGGGAGGCGCTAGATGGATCTGCAACGTTGCACGCCCGGTCAGCGGGAGACCGTGCTGACCTTGGATGGGCCTCTCATGGTTGCTGCCGGGGCCGGCTCGGGCAAGACGTTCACCCTCACCCAGCGCATCGTCCATGGCTTCTCGCCCGGAAGCGGCGCCGATGGTGCACCTTTCCTCACCTCCATAGATCAGGTGATGGCCATCACTTTCACGCGGAAGGCCGCCGCTGAGCTACGCTCGCGCATCAAGGGCCTTCTGGTGGCCGAGGGCTTCGAGGAGGAAGCCTTGGCCGTCGACGACGGATGGATCACCACCATCCACGGCATGGCCTCGCGGTTGTTGCGCGAGAACGCGCTGGAGCTGGGCATCGATCCGGCTTTCGAGGTCATATCGGAATCGCTGCGAGAGGAGCTGCATCGTCAGGCCACCGACTCCATCCTGGAGGAAGCGGCGCTGCTGCAAGACGAGGAGCTGCGGTCGTTCCTCGCTTCGGCACCGTTGTTCGCTATGGGTGGCCGCGGGCGGGGCATCGTGGAGGAGGCCCAGGCCGTCATGGCGCGGGCAGCGAGCATGCCTTATGGGCTCGACGGCGTGGTGGTGCCCGAGCCTTCTCTCAGGCCGATCGTGGCCATGGAGGCCATGATCGCTCTTGGCGAGGAGTTCTTGACGCGCGCGGCGCAATGGGAGAAGCCGGGTAAAGGGGAACAGGTCATCGTAGAGGCTATGGTCGAAGCGGTGGCTGGTGCGCGGGAGTGGGTCGCGTCACCTGAGAGCAATAGCCTGTTCACCGATGCCACCTTCGCGGTCGATGGTTTCCGCGACGCTTTCTATGCGTTCCCGTTCTCGGGGGCTAATGCGCCCACTAAGAAGAACCGCACCGAGTTCTTCGACGAGCATAACGTCCGCTATGGCGAGCTCGCCGAAGAGGTCGAGGCGGCGCTGGGGGCGCGCCATGGCCGTCTGCTGCTGCGCTTCGCCCGCAAGCTCGATGAGCGCTACGATGAGCTTTTGGGTCCCGATCGCTTCGATCAGAGCGAGCTTCTGCGCCGGTGCGTGCGGGCGTTGGAGGAGCATCCGGTTCTAGCGGCTCGCTATAGGGAGCGCTTCGAGCTCATCATGGTGGATGAGTTCCAAGATACCGACAGCTTGCAGGTGAAGCTGATCGGCCTTTTGGCGCGAGAGGGTTTGAGCAACGTGTGCGTGGTGGGCGATGCTCAGCAGAGCATCTATCGTTTCCGTGGAGCCGACGTCAATGTGTTCTTCGCCTACGAGCGTGATCTCGCGGCGTTGAACGATCGCGCTCGCTTTCCGAAGCTCACGGACAATTTCCGCAGCCATGGGGACGTGCTCGGGTTCGTGGACGCCATCTTCTCTCAGCCTGCTTCCTTCGGGGCCCGCTTCTTGCAGCTCGCGGCGAAAGGGCGCGTGAACGAGGAGCGCGACCCTCTGTTCGAGAACGGGGAGCTTTCACGGGTGACCCTCGATGTGGTGGGATACGACCCGCGGGTGCGCAACGAGACGAAGGTGAGCAGCGCTGAGGCCGTGGGAGCGGTAGCGGCTCGTGTGGCCGACCATTTCGCTCGATTGAAGGCCGCCGGTGCCGAGACGCAAGACATGGCCTTGCTGCTGGGATCCATGAGCTCGGCTGCGGTGTTCGCTGATGCGCTGCGGCAGCGTGGCATCGACAGCGTCATCACCGGTGGTTCGGTGTTCGCTTCCACGCGTCCGGCGCGGCTGGTGGCGGCGCTGTTGCGCTATGCGGTGAATCGCGACGATGGCGCGGCGCTGCTGGCGGTGCTCACCTCGCCTTTGTTCGCGCTGTCCGATGATCTGTTGCTGCATCTGTGCACGCGGTTCGAGGAGGACGGGTCGCTGGCCTATGGCGACCTTTCTCGTGGTTGGGCCCGTGAGGCCGCTCAGGAGCAGCACGAGGGGCTTTCGGAGAACGACGGGCGCGCCTTCGATCTGGCCGCCTCGACCCTCGATCGCTTCGTTCGGCAGGCTTCGGCAGGAGGGAGCGGACAGACGAGCGCAGCGTTACGCGCACTGTTCGTCGAGAGCGGGCTGCTCGATCGGCTGGCAGCGCAAGGCACCGAAGGGGCGGCTGAGGCGGGGAACTTGCAGAAGGCGTGCGCGATCGTGGAGAAGCTCGAAGAGCGTACCTGCGGTATCGCATCGCTCAGCTTCGCCTATGGCGAGCATCTGCGCACAGCCAAGGAGGCTCCCGGTCTGCTGTCGTCGAGCGGATCGTCGCCTTTGCGCATCATGACCATCCACTCTTCGAAGGGCTTGCAGTTCGGTCATGTGGCGGTGGCCGAGGCGGGTGATGGGCGCGAGGCTTCATCTAGCCTGATCGTGGAGAACGTGGGAGCGAATACCTATCTCTCCTCAGCCTCTCCGCTCTCGACGCCTGCGGCCCATAGCACCGTGCGCGGCAAGCTCCATCGCGCTGTCGTGGAAGCTGATGAGCGGTGGACCGACAGCGAAGCTATCGCGACGGCCCTGGCGGGTCGCGATCGGGCATCGCTGAGCCCAGGAGAGGTGCGCTGCGCGCTTGCGGCCTGGGCGAAGGAGCAGGCGAGATCGGAGGCGCGCCGCTTGCTGTACGTAGCGCTCACCCGTGCGGTGAGGTCGATATTCCTCGCGGTGCGCACCGATGCCAAGCCCGATGAGGACTACGTGGCGGCGGGGATATACCATGAGGTGTTCACGGCCTTCCCATGGGATGCGGAGGCTCGACGGTCTCGCAGCCTCATCGACTTCGGCGGCTCCGCTCCGGCTGAAGTGCGTTACGAGAAGCTGGTCGGACCGCTGGAGGCCGAAGCGGAGGAGGGCGAGGATGGGCAAGGGCCGGCGGTGTTGCAGGAAGAGGCGGCTGAGCCGTTCAAGGTAGCGGTGCGCGAGCACCCCATCCTTCCTCATCTGCGTCCCCATGGGTTCGGGCGCGAGAACGTGCGTTCCTATTCATCTCTCGACCATGAGGGTTTCGCCATCGAGCGCGATGAGGCTGCATCGGCAGCTGAGCTGCCAGCTGTCCCCATGGAGGATGCAGAAGAGCGAGCGCTGCTCTCCTCTGGTCGCAACGAGGACGCCACGGCCCTGGGCACCGCTTTCCACCGGCTCGCTCAGCGTGCGATCGTGCTCGCTCGGGCGCAGCGGCAAGCTCCTTTCACCCTCGCTTTGCCCGATGAGGAAGCGATCGCGGCGCAGATACGGGCTCAGAGCCTGTCGGCGAACCAGATCGAGCGCTTGCGGCAGGCCCTCGATCGATGGTTCGGCAGCGATCTGGCTCAACGGTTCGGTGCCCATGGCACTATCGCGGCCGAGGTTCCCTTCATGGTGTGCATCGAGCGTGAGGGAAGCACACCCCTGTACCTGGAGGGCGAGATAGACGGCTTGGCCGACGACGGTGGTGGACGTGCATTCTTCATCGACTACAAGACGGGCGGAAGCCCTGAGGAAAGTGACGCAACGCTGCATGCTAAGCATTTGCAGCAGGCTCAATGCTATGCCTATGCGCTCATGCGAGAGGGCTATGATGCGGTGGAGGCGCGCTTCGTGCGGGTGGAGCAGCCCGATCGTGAACACCCGGAGCAGCCGGGCGTGGTAGAGTATTCCTTCGACCGCGCTGACATGGCGGTCTTGGAAGCGGCCATCGTGGCTGCAGCCCGTTGATCGTCCTCGGCCGAAGGGAGCGGAACATGGATCTGACCCCGAACGAGCGACTGGTTCTTGAGACCGTTCGCGACGGCGTGCACAGCACGGTGTCGCAGGTGGCCCAGGCGAGCGGCCTTTCCCATGCGGCTGCCTCCATCAATCTGCGCAAACTAGCCTCTTTCGGCTACTTGTCCGGTTATGAGGTGACGCTGGCAGGTCACAAGATGCTCGAGGGCATGCCGCTGAAGGACAGCGACCTTCCCGATCATCGCAACATCCGTCCGAGCCTCTGAGGGTCTCGTTCAGCAGTCTATCTGACAGCTGGCCATGGTGCTGAGAGCGGCAGCATGGGAGGCGGGGGTGACCCCAGCGCAAAGGGCTGCATCCACCTTCACGGGCACATCTGGCAAGAACGCCTTGATGAGCAGGGCGTTCGATACCACGCAGATGTCGGTGCAGAAGCCGATGAGCTCCACCGATGCAAAAGGGCGCTGCTCGTGGCGTGCAGCGAGGTCTCGTGCCAGCTCGACGGAACCGAACGTGGGCTTCTCGTAGGTCTTCCAGTTACGGCTCTCGGCGAGCTTTTGCAACCCGTCGACCAGTTGCCACCCCCAGCTTCCGCGCAGGCAGTGCTCGACGGGGAGCCTTCGTCCTTCTTGGGTGCCCAGATAGTCCTCTTCGTGGGTGTCTTGGGTCAGCATCACGGTGCCTTCGAAGCGGGCCGCCCTTTCGATGATCGCATCGGTCACGGCCGCCGCGTCCTCGCTGCCGAGCGCACCGGTGACGAAGTCGTTCTGCACGTCCACGATGACGAGCACGTTCTCTTCCTCTGCCCTGCTCGTGCTCTCGGTCTTGCCTCGATCGGTCATGGTTCCTCCTCGGTCGTTTCCTCTAGTGTATTCGTTTCTTATGAAAAAGGAGGCGTGCGGTGGCGAATCAACGGGCTTTGCGTGCTCCTCGTCGGGAGCAGTGGTGAGCGCGAACGTTAAAAGCAGTTTAAAAGCGCATATCGCGGCCATCGAGAGGCCCTCGAACGCTATACTTACGATCGAATCGTAATTTCGATCGGAGGGGTGTTTGATGGGCGGATTCTTCGGGGCGGTATCCCATCGTGATGTGGTGTTGGACGTTTTCTTCGGGGTTGATTACCATTCTCATCTGGGCACGCGCCGGGCCGGCATGGTGTTCGTCGACGAAGATGGCTTCCAGAAAGAGATACATTCCATCGAGAACACCCCGTTCCGCACGCGCTTTGAGGACGACCTTCCGGGTTTCCATGGCATGTGCGGCATCGGCTGCATCAGCGATACCTATCCGCAACCGCTCCTGGTGCGCTCGCACTTGGGCACGTTCGCTCTCACCACCGTGGGCATCATCAACAATGCCGAAGCGTTGGTGGACGAGTTCTTCTGTGATGGCGAGAAGCAGTTCATGGCTATGAGCTCGGGAGAAGTGAACTCCACCGAGCTGGTGGCAGCCCTCATAAACCAGAAGGACGACTTCGTGTCGGGCATCCGCTATGCGCAAGAGAAGGTGGAAGGCTCGCTGACGCTGCTGATCATGACTCGCGACGGCGAGATCATCGCTGCTCGCGATGCCATGGGGCGCCTCCCGGTGCTCATCGGTCGTGATGAGAGCGGCTATTGCGTGTCGTTCGAATCGTTCGCCTATCATAAGCTGGGCTATGGCGATGCCTACGAGCTGGGGCCGGGCGAGATCGTGTCGGTGACGGCCGATGGTTATGAGCGCATGGCCGACCCTGGCGATCGCATGAAGATATGTGCTTTTTTGTGGGTGTACTACGGGTATCCTAACTCCAACTACGAGGGCATGAACGTTGAGATCATGCGCTATCGCAACGGTGCCATCATGGCGCGTGACGAAGCGCTGGCCGGTGCCGTGCCTTCGGTAGATTACGTGGCTGGCGTGCCGGATTCTGGCGTGCCCCATGCCATGGGCTTCGCTCAGGAATGCGGTGCCACCTTCGCGCGACCTTTCATCAAATATACGCCTACCTGGGCGCGTTCCTTCATGCCGACGAACCAGGAAGTGCGCAACCGCGTGGCGAAGATGAAGCAGATACACATCCCCGAGCTGATAGCTGGCAAGAAGCTGCTGTTCGTGGACGACTCCATCGTGCGTGGCACCCAGCTGCGCGAAACGGTGGATTTCCTCTATGAGTGCGGTGCCGAAGAGGTGCATATGCGCAGCGCCTGTCCGCCTATCATGTTCAGCTGCAAGTACCTGAGCTTCTCGTCCAGCAAATCGGAGATGGACCTGATAGCTCGTCGCGTGGTGCACGAGCTGGAAGGGGAGGCCGGTGCGCAGCATCTGGCCGAGTACGCTGACGGCTCGACTGAACGGGGGAAGTGCCTGCTCAAGACCATCTGCGAGCAAATGGGCTTCGACTCTCTCGGCTACCAATCGCTGCCTGGCATGCTAGAGGCCATCGGCATCGATCCCACCCAAGTCTGCACCTATTGCTGGACCGGCGAGGAATAGCGCCTCTCTAGTCCTCCCGTTCGAAACGTTCGACCCCCTGCGCTGTCGCTCCGTTCTTGACGGAGCCGGTGCAGGGGTTCTTTTTGTGGCGCGCTGGAACAAGGAGCCCCTTTGAGAGCTCGGAAGCGGCAGGAGAGGGCTTCGGGCGAGGAACCGTAGAGGCTTGGGAACGCGTTTCTTGGATGTGGCGAGGTTTTTCTCGCCTTTCGATTGAAAGGCGTCTTGGCGTCTGCTATTCTCCGGGGTGCCAAACCTCGCTTCTCCGTTGCCGTTGCGGAATGGAGAGTTGAGACCAACTGAATAGAGATTCCATCTTCTGTTTTCCTGTAAGAGATCAGTTGACAAGGGCTTCCACCCGTTGTGCTGATTTCTGCTTAGGAAAACTCTTATGCATTGGTCTCACAGCGAGGTTTGGCGACTGTGGTGGAAGTCCTTTTCACTCAAGTCGCCGGGAATCGACTGTGAATCAGCTTCCATAGAAGGACCTCCTCCACGGTGTGACGAGAACCACACCACCGGAAGGAGCTGATCGCCATGCGGTCATCTGTCGACGTACGCCCCTG
>CATKXW010000011.1 GCA_949840905.1 uncultured Eggerthellaceae bacterium
GTGGCCGTCACGTTCGCGGACTGGCCGCCTGTGCCTCCGTTGGCGTTGAAGGAGACGGAGTAGGTGTTGGGGGTCCAGCGAGCATACAACGTGGTAGCGGCCGTCTTGTTCCATGTGCGAGCGCTCGCACCAGAGGCGGTGTAGTACTGCGTCCCTCCGCTGGATGCCTTCGTGTCATACCAGCCTCCGAAGGTGTAGCCTGCGCGGGTGGGCTTGGTGGAAGAGATGGCCGGCATGGCCGCATCGTAGGTGGCCGTCACGTTCGCGGACTGACCTCCTGTGCCTCCATTAGCGTTGAAGGAGACGGCGTAGGTGTTGGGGGTCCATTGGGCGACATAGTTGGTACCACTCTCGAGCGGGCGTTGGTTCGTACCAGACGGAGGAACGATCGATCCGTTGCGCAAAAATCCTACCAGAGAGTACCCCGGCCTAGAAAAGGTAACAATGAACAATGAATCCGCAACGCCGGATTGGTCCGGTTTAATGGTCGACCAAAAGTTTATCTGCTTCCTGTAAACAGCAGCAGCCCCCGTCCAGTAAACAGGGGTTTCAGATATGCCAGAAGCATATGTAAACGTGGGATCCTGATCTCCGGTGCGATATCGCACTGTGAGCAATCCGCCATTGCCATATATATGGGTGCCTCCGACCGCCCTGGCCCCAATAGAGAACGTCTCGGATGCATCGAGAAGGCCTGATGTCGAACTGGAAACGGGATCTCGCTCGAACGAGACCACAGCTGAGATGGCATCGAGCGCGGCAGGTTCCCGAACAGAGCAGGTATCATCCATGAGAACATCGATGCATGTCATGGATTCGGCTTCATCATCACGCAGGTCGCAGCGCTCGATCGCTTCGTAAACATCGCTGTCCGCATCGACGACCAGAGCGTCCACCGATGCGCGATGCGAGAACGCTTCAGGGTCGATGCTGGTCGCGCTAGGTGCGATGCGGACAGCTCCAACGCGGCCCTCGGGAACGAACCGCAGCTGGTGAAGATCAGCGCCGTAGAGCGCACCATCGTAGGAAGCGTATTGAGCGTTGCCGTCTGCGACGACGATGTATTGGAGGGTCTCGAACCCGGTGAACGCTCCATCTTCGATCTTCGAGACGGAAGCCGGGATGAAAAGGGCGAGGATGCCCTTCTCGTTCACCAAAGGATCGGCGAACTCATAGGTGGACCCGTCATCGAGGGTGGCGACATCACCTTCCATCGAGACGATGGTGCGGATATCGTCAGAAGAGGCCTCTTCGGCTCCATCGGCTCCCGACGCTCCCTCGTCAGCTGCGCTCTCCTCTTCCCTACCGCGCGCTGCGAGCGTCGCATCTGCAGAGGAGATAGAGGATGCGCCAGCGCCATCCTGCGCCACGGCATCAGCGCCATCATCGGCCACCAGCTCCGCGACATCCGCCGGATCGATGCCGGCTTTCGCCAGAAGCTCCTCATCGGAGAGAAGCTCGATGCAGCCGGTATGCTCTGAGCTGGCATCGGCTTCGGTCAAGGATGCGAACGCATCGTCGGCGATACGCGTCACCGAGCAGCGATCCATGCCATCAGCGGTGACCGCATCGGGGATGACGATGATCTGCTTCTCCACGAGCTCTTCAGGCAGCTTACGATGATCGACCGCCACGAGAGCGACCGATCCTCCGCCCGGCTCGACCGCGAAGGTCATGCCGAGGTGCTCGAACGCGCCCACGACGGTGGACTCAGAGGCGACGTCAGCGACCGTGGTTGCTCCCGGTTCGGGACCATCGGCATCCTCGCTGCTCTCAGGTTCGCCACCTGCCTCAGCTTCGGAGCCGACGACGACCGCATCGGCTTCGGTGACCGCATCCTCGGAGCCCACGGCGATCCGCCCGTCGTCAGCACCCGTCCGCATTCCCTGGTTCGCTCCCGAGGAGTCCAAAGGCAGCTTAGCGCTCACCACAGGGACCGTCTTGGTGCTCTCGAGCGTCTGCGCCAAGAGGAACGATCGGGTGGATCCCGCCTGCACCACCGTGCTGAGCGGCATCTCCTGGTCGATGACGTCATCTGAAGACGCGACAGCATCTTCTCTATGGTCGACATCCTCCGAGGGAAGGGCTGCGCTGCCCGCATCGGCAGAAGGGACGCCCTCCGAAGGGCGATGCGAGAACACCTCGGATGGATCCTCCTCTACGCTAGAAGCGGTGCGGACAGCGCCCTCGTCGCCCTCGGGAATGAGCGAGAGGCTATCGGGAACAGCGAACGCCTGCACGGGAAGGAGGCCGAACGCGAGCGTTACAGCGAAAAACATCGAGAAGAGCTTCGAAGCAAGAGAGGCGATAGGGATTCGCATAGCGATCCGCTCCTTCCGGCAGTTGGGCTGTTACCGCACTGCGGAAGGAGACCCTGCGAGCATCGCGTCCTAGAGGTCTTTTGACGACATAAGATGGGCACCCACCGCAGCCGCCAAACTGAAGAAGTCCGTAAACATGAATTGGATCATGAACACGACACATTCGATCGGCAGATGCCCATCTTGTGTCGCGTTCTCCAAGAACGGAAAACCTGAACTCTATTCACTTTACGGAATCTCCGGGATGAATCGCTTCAAACGGAGCTTCTTCAATTTGGCTAGCCGGAATATAGCACGCCACCGAAGCGACTTCAAACGACACCGTCGCTCGACATACGCCAAGGGTCGATGGAGCCCCAGGAAGAGAAGCACGCTACCTGGGATTATGGAGTTTCGGTCGAGGTAGAATGCAAGCGATCGCTTACGGTCGATCACGATCGATTCATCCTCAGCGATCATCGCTTTCTGCGGTCCTGAGCTCCTCGATGCGATGCAAGACCTTTCGACAGCGTCCATTCATCCCGCCGAGGACGAGGATGTCGGGTTCGCTCGTAGAGCAGCGCTCTACCCTGCGAACAGCCAGCACGGAGCGAAGTCGCAAAAAGGAGCGCTGCGTCATCGCCCCGCCTTCTGCGAGAATTCGATGATCCCATCATGCGCGAGGAGCGGCGCAGCTGACGAGCGCTCATACGACCGCGTCAAGAGCGTATCGAGCGTCCTCAACGACACCGCGACTCGCAACAGCAGCTCGAATAGCGATCAGGGGCGCTCCTCGATCTCGAGGCAGCGGGCATAGAGGGCAGGGACGGCACGTTTGAAGGTGGTGGGCTTGAAGGTGGCGGCATCCACGATGCAGCAGTTCACATGAGCCGTGACCACCGCAGCGCCATAGTCCTCCTCCAGCGCAGCGGCCTGCTCTGGCGAGAGGATGCCGGCAGGGCATGTCCCTTTGAACACGCGCTGCTCATAGATGCTCTGGCTAGGCCGCGCCTCTACCAGGCGCGTGACCACGAAAGCCTCGTCTTCATAGCGTAGCGGCACACCGAAGCTCATGTCTACCGCGCGTATGGGGCACATGTAGCCGGCCTCTTCTATCAGCGTATAGGGGATGCCGGCCTCTACCAGGAAGTGAGTGCGCGCATCCTCGAAATAGAGCAGGTAGTTCGCATGGTATACCACGCCCATCATATCGGTCTCGCTGAAACGGATACGGAATGGCGTGCACACCTGCATGCAGCGGTCTCCTGTTCTCGAATGGGCACATCAGCCGAACATGGTGGCGGCTCTGATGAGAAAGTCTAGCGCAACGCAACAGCGAAAGGACCCGTCACTTTCCGTGGCGGGTCCTTTCGTCGAAGAGGATCTTCGCGATCCTCAAGTTGAGAAGCGATCATGTTCGAGAAGATCGAACAAGTTCCCTTGCTCACCTTCCTTGACTACATGTCATAGGAAGGATTCTCGTCGAGGATCTCTGCGGATTCCTTGTTGCCGACGTCGGTCACATCGATCTCATCGGCAGTCTCGGTAACATCCAAGACCTCTTCATTGCTCGGAATAACGATTTTCTCGTCCATGATCTGCTCCTAACTTTCACGGTGTCCCTCTCACGGTTGGAACTCGTCTCCTCAACCGCTGAACCCATACTACGCCCCACCAAACGCGATGCGACGCTGGATCGCCAGCCTTCAACTGTCTGAAACGTTTCTGTTGCCGAGCCGTGATATTGCCTGTACGATGTCCCATTTTCGGCCGGAGGGACCAACGAGGGAGCCGGAAGGCCATCTGGCGACGGGTATACTACGGACAAAAGCCAGCCCCGAGAAGAACAGGAGCGCTGCCATGTTCCCGAAGCCCTATAAGACGATCACTTCGTGCCAGATCCATGAGGTGATGACGAAGACCTACGAGCGCTTCCGCACCGACACCCAGGGCAAGAACGCAGACTACATCCCCTACCTCGCCAACGTCGATCCGAGCCTGTTCGGCATCAGCGTCTGTCTGCTCGACGGCACGGTGCTCTCCGTAGGCGACCATGACTTCCGCTTCGGCATCGAATCGGTCTCGAAGGTGCACACGGCGGTGCTGGCCATGCAGCACAGCGGACCCGACACGGTCATGCGCCGCATCGGCGCCAACGCCACCGGCCTGCCCTTCGACTCCATCATGGCCATCCTGCTCGAAAAGGAACGGCCCTCCACCCCCTTGGTGAACGCCGGAGCCATCGCAGCCTGTTCTTTGGTGAAGCCCATCGGCGATGCTGAGGGGAAGTGGCAGGCTATCCGTCAGAACATCGCTGCGCTCTCAGGAGAGGAGGATGGCTCGGCCATCCCCTTGATAGAGGAGCTCTACGCATCGGAGAGCGCCACGAACTTCAACAATCGTTCCATCGCATGGCTGTTGAAGGACTTCGGGCGCATCTACGACGATCCGGAGGTGTCGCTCGACCTCTACACCCGCCAATGCTCTCTCGGCATAACGGCTGACCAGCTCGCCATCGCCGCAGCCACTATCGCCAACGACGGGAAGAACCCCAAAACAGGGGTGCAGGTGTTCGATGCTGAGCTCGCACCGAAGGTGACCTCTCTTGCCACCACCGTGGGCTTCTACGAGCGCACCGGTGACTGGCTCTACGATGCCGGCATCCCCGCGAAATCGGGCGTGGGCGGCGGTGTGATGGGCATCATGCCCGGACTGTTCGGCATCTGCGCCTTCGCTCCTCCCCTCGATCCCAGCGGAAACTCCGTGAAAGCGCAGATGGCCATCAAGGCCATCATGAAGGAGCTCGATGTGAACGTGTTCGCATCGAGCCACCTCACGATGGTCGACTGCTAGTGCTTCTCGGAGATGAGCCGATTGAGCGCGTTCAGGTAAGCCTTGGTGGACGAGACGATGATATCCCCATCAGCCCCTCGGCCCGTGTACATCTCCCCATTGGCGGCCTTCACGCGCACGGTCACCTCACCAAGAGCATCGATGCCGCGGGTGACCGACTGCACGGAGAACTCCGCCAGGTCGGCATCGACCGCTAGCACCTTGTCCACGGCCTTATAGACCGCATCCACCGGACCGGTGCCCCATTCGCATACCGTGACCAGCTCGTCTTCGGGGTTCTTGAGCGTCAGGGTAGCCGTGGGCTTGAGCGGAAAACCGCAGCTCACCTGCACGCTATCGAGAGAGTAGAGCGCCTCGGCCTCACGATCGCGCTCGTTGACCAGCGATTCGAGGTCCTCATCGTAGACCTCCTTCTTCTTATCCGCCAGGTTCAGGAACGCCTCGTAGAGCTGATCGAGGCGTTCATCGTCGAAGGCGTAGCCGAGCTCTTCGAGACGATGCTTCAAGGCGGCATGACCGCTGCGAGCCGTCAGCACGATCTGGCTCTGACCGGCGCCCACCTCGGCCGGATCGATGATCTCATAGGTGTCGCGCTTCTTCAGCACGCCATCTTGATGGATGCCGGAGGAGTGAGCGAAGGCGTTGGCGCCCACGATGGCCTTGTTCGCCTGCACGTTCATACCGGTGATGGAGCTGACAAGACGGCTCGCCTTGATGAACTCCGGCGTATTGATGCCGGTATGGGCATCCAGCTCATCCTGATGCATCTTGATGCCCATGACCACTTCTTCCATGGCCGTGTTGCCCGCGCGCTCGCCCAGACCGTTGATGGTGCACTCGATCTGGGTCGCGCCGTTGCGCACCCCGGCCAGGGAGAGCGCCGTGGCCATGCCCAGGTCGTTGTGGCAATGCACCGAGATGGTGACATCGTCGATGCCCTTGACGTGGTCCACCAAATACTTGATGCGCTCGCCGAAGTCCCAAGGCAGAGAATAGCCCGTGGTGTCAGGGATGTTCACCACCGTAGCGCCAGCGGCGATGACCGCCTCTATCACCTTCGCGAGGAAGGCGAAGTCGGAACGGCCCGCATCCTCGGCATAGAACTGCACGTCATCGACGAAGGTCTTGGCGTAGGACACCGCATGGACGGCGCGCTCGATGCACTGCTCCTCGGTGATGCGCAGCTTATCGCGCATATGAGAAGGGCTGACGCCGATGCCCGTATGGATACGGGGCCGCTTGGCGAACTTGAGCGCGTCAGCAGCCACCTCGATGTCCTTGTCGATGGCGCGCGTCAGACCGCACACCACCGCGTTGTCGCCAGCGAGCTCGGAGATGCGGCGCACGCTCTCGAAGTCGCCAGGGCTGGATATGGGGAAGCCAGCCTCGATCACGTCCACGTTCAAGCGCAGCAGCTGACGGGCGATGACCAGCTTCTCCTCGGTGTTCATCGAAGCGCCCGGCGACTGCTCTCCGTCTCGGAGCGTGGTGTCGAAGATGGCTATCTTACGGGTCATAGCGGCGATCCCCTTTCCATTCCCGGACCCGAAGAGGGGCCCGTACGGAACAACAGGCGTAAAGTGCGTCTTATGATAGCAGGTTAACCCGCTTGCAGCGGGCCGCGGTCACAGCGAGAGATACCACAGGTTCTTCAGGTCGATGCTCTCATGCAGCTGAGCCAGCACCTCCTCGTCGACCGGTCCTTCCACGTTCATGTAGACGAGAGCGTCGGTCGCCTCCTCGTTGCGGCCTATCTGCATGGTGGTGATGTTCACCCCAGCGTTGCCCAGCACCGTGCCGATGGCGCCGATGCGCCCTGGCGCATCTTCGTATTCGAACACGAGGCCTGAGACGGTGGGCACGATGTCTATCTTGTAGCCGAGCAACGAGATGATGCGCGGGCGCTGCTCCACGCCGTAGAGCGTGGCGGCCACTTCCGCCCCATCAGCTTCCAGGCGCACCGCCGCGGCGTATTCCTGAGCATCGCTGCTGGTATCGGTCTCCACATGGATGCCGTAACGGGCAGCCATGGTGACGGCGTTAGGAGCGGTGACCGTGCTGGTCTTGCGGTCGGGCAGCAGGCCATCGAGAGCGGCCGAGACGAGCGGCGTGGTATCAGCCGAAGAGAGAGCGCCTTCCAAGGTGACGTTCAAGAGCTTCGGCGTGGCGCCGAGGATCTGCGCGAGGATCCGGCCCATCATCTTGCAAGCCGGCACGTAGGGGCCCAGCACGTCGAGCACCTCGGGCGGCAGCGGCGAGCGATTGACGGCCGTGGGCACGATGGAGCCTTCGAGGCCCGCCCACACAGCTTCGGCTATCTGCTTGCCAGCGCGCACCTGAGCCTCTTTCGTCACCGCCGCGATGTGCGGGGTGAGGATGGCGCCGTCGAGGTCGTGCAGAGGAGAATCGCAGCAGGGCTCCTCTTCGTAGACGTCGAGCGCAGCGCCCACCACCTTGCCAGCGGCCACGAAATCAGCCAGCGCGTCCACGTCATAGATGCCGCCACGAGCGGCGTTCACTACGATGACCCCGTCTTTCATGGCCGCGAACTGCTCAGGACCGAACATGTGGTAAGTGTCAGCCGTCCGCGGCAGATGCACCGAGATGAAATCGGCCACGGGCAGGATCTCATCGACGGAGTCGTAGAGTCGCACCCCCAGATGCTCGGCGCGCTCCAAGCTGCAGTAGGGGTCATAGGCCACCAGCTTCATGCCGAACGCACGAGCGCGCTGGGCCATGAGCTCGCCGATGCGACCGAGACCGAAGATGGCAAGGGTCTTGCCGAACAACTCGGTGCCCGTGAATGTGGCGCGCTCCCATTCCCCGCGCTTCATCGATGCAGCAGCCTGCGGGAGCCGTCGCGCCGCCGCCAGCATGAGGGCGAAGGCGTGCTCGGCAGCCGATACGATGTTGGAGGTGGGCGCGTTGCACACGATCACGTCGCGAGAGGTGGCCGCGTCGATGTCGATGTTATCGACGGTAACGCCGGCTCGGCCGATGATCTTCAGATTGTCGGCCGCTGCGATGACCGCCTCGTCCACCATGGTGCCCGAGCGCACGATGAGCGCATCATAGGGCGGGATGGCGGCGATGAGCTCCTCTGGGCTCAGGCCGAGCCGCACGTCCACCTCATAGCCGCGACGCCGCAGCACCTCCAGACCTTCCTCAGCGATGCGTTCGGTGACCAGGATCCTCTTAGTCATGGAAGCTGTCCCTCCCCTTCCGCTGGCACCCTCGCGAAGAAGCGGGAGCGCCCTTTCGGTGCACTGTTCGAAGCGAGACCTCGCACGAAGCCTCACGCGTGGTCGTGCTCGAACTCCTTCATGAAGGCCACGAGCGCCTCCACGCCCTCTTTCGGCATGGCGTTGTAGATGCTGGCGCGCATGCCTCCCACGGAACGATGACCCTTGATGGATTCGATGCCATGGCTCTTCGCCTCGGCCACGAACAGCGCGTCAAGCTCGTCGTTGCCGGTGACGAAGGGAACGTTCATGAGCGAGCGATCCTCTTTGCGAGCGGTGCCGCGGAATAGCTCGCTCTGGTCGAGATGATCATAGAGGATGGCGGCCTTCTCCTCGTTGCGCTGCTTCATGGCCGCTAAGCCCCCCTGCGCCTTCAGCCACTTGAACACCAGGCCGCATATATAGATACCGTAGGCCGGCGGCGTGTTGGACAAGCTCTTGGCCGCCACCTGGGTGGAATAGCGCATGATGCTAGGCGTGAAGGGCAGCACGTCCTCGCGTACCAGATCATCGCGCACGATGACGATGACCACGCCGGCCGGCCCGACGTTCTTCTGCACGCCACCGTAGATGAGGCCGTAGTCGCTCACGTTCATCGGCTCCGACAGGAACATCGAGGACACATCCGACACCAGCGGGATATCGCCGGTATCCGGCAGCTTGGGATAGCGCGTGCCGTAGATGGTCTCGTTCTGGCAGATATAGACATAGTCCGCATCCGGCGAGAACTGCAAGCCGTCTACCGCGGGCACATAGGAGAAGTTCTCGTCTTCGGAGCTCGCGACGCAACGGGCATCACCGTAGAGCTTCGCCTCTTTGAACGCCTTCTTCGACCACGAGCCCGACACGATGTAGTCGGCTACCTTGTTCTGCATGAGGTTCATGGGCACCGCCGCGAACTGCTGGGTCGCACCGCCCTGCAAGAACAGCACCTGATAGCCATCGGGGATCTGCATCAGGTCGCGCAGATCCTGCTCGGCGGTCTCGATGATGGATGCGAAGGGCTTGGAACGATGGCTCATCTCCATGACCGACATGCCGGTGCCGTCATAGTCGAGCATCTCGGAGGCCGCCTGGCGCAGCACTTCCTCGGGAAGGACCGCCGGACCTGCGGAAAAGTTATAGACTCGTGCCATAGTTCGTTCTGCTCCTTCGTGGGTCTTCTGTTCGTGGCGCTCTCACCCGAAGGACCGGGGGCCTGTGGCCTCAGCATCGTCGGAGAAGAGCTGTCTGTCATTGTAGCGCGAAACGAACAGGTTACGGTTCCGTATTGGCTCGTTGACCGCTGGGCGTTCACGGGCGGTGCGAGGCATCATATCCCGTAGCATGAGCTTCGCAGAAACGAGAGCTTTGCCGTACTTTCTTTCCTTCTCTTCCGTTTCGGCCCGTTGATGACGATGAAAGGAACTGACCATGAAGGACGCGAACGACGCTTCGTCCGGAACCGGTGCCCCCCAGACCAAATGGGTATGGCGCTGCAAGGTGTGCGGGTTCATCGAGGACGGCTATCCTGATGGCCTGCCCGAGAACTACACCTGTCCCATCTGCGGGAACGGGCCGAAGAAGTTCCAACGCGTGGAGGTGCCCATCGACACCCCGCGCGGGCTGTAGCCGACCCGCCCCCTATGGGATGCGCTACGAAAGAAGCCTCTGCAGACGAGCTCTGCGGAGGCTTCTTTTCATAGACCGACCCCACATAACAGCAGGTCGATCCCTCTACTGCATCCTCGAAGCTATGAGGCGAGCGCCTCTTTCAGCCCTTGGGTCAGCTGATCGGCGCAGGACGTGGAGCGCGGCCCGCAGGTATTGCCTTCGAGAAGGGCGATGACGTCATCCACCTTCTGCCCAGCGATCAGCTTCGAGATGGCCTTGAGATTGCCCTCGCAGCCGCCATGGAATATGACCGACGAGATAACATCTCCGTCGAGCTCGATGTCTATCGCCTGCGAGCAGACCCCTCGCGGTCGGAACGTGTAAGCCATGACAACATCCTCTCCTCTCGTCCTCTTCCCTACGAATGATGCCACAATGACGCCCTTCACGACAGAGAGAAGCGGTGATGGGAATCTGAAGCGCGGGAGGAGGGTGCCCATGGCCGACAGCGGACCGCTCTCCTCCTCGCATCTCGAAGGGGGGTCCGCGGACGATCCCACATCACACGGCTGCGGGGCCAGCCTCGCCTGTGCGGATGCGGATCACCTCTTCGATCGGAGAGATGAAGATCTTCCCATCTCCTACCTCGCCTGTGCGGGCCGCTTCTTGGATGACCTCGACAAGGTGGGCGACCTCGGCGTCCTCCACCACTATCTCGAACTTCACCTTGGGCACCATGTTCAACAGGACCTCGGTGCCACGATAATACTCCTTCCACCCGTGCTGGTTGCCGCAGCCGTTCACCTGCGAGATGGTCATGCCGGAGACATCGGCTGCGAACAACGCCTCTTTCAGCGGTTCCAGCTTCTCCGGCCTCACGATAGCCGTGATGCGCTTCATCTCCATCGCTCCTTAGTCCAGGCCGGTGTAGGCCGGATACGCCGACTCACCGTGCTCCGCCACGTCGAGGCCCTGAGCCTCCTCTTCCTCGCTCACGCGCAGGCTACCGCCGAACAGCGCCTTCACGATCGTCCCGATGACCAAGCTCAACACCACCACGAACACGATGGTGACCAAGATGCCGAGCACCTGCGCGCCGAGCAGACCGACATCACCGGTGTAGAGCAGGCCCCCTTGGTCGGTCCAGGACAGCTCGGGCACGCAGAACAGGCCGGTGAGGATGCCGCCCACGATGCCGCCCACGCAATGGCACCCGAAGGCGTCGAGCGCATCGTCGTAGCCGATCCTCTTCTTGCATACCGAGATGGCGAAGTAGCACACGGGCGACACGATGAGGCCCATGACGATAGCCGCCCACGGCTCGACGAAGCCGGCAGCCGGCGTGATGACCACCAGACCCGCCACCAGGCCGGTCGCCGCACCCACCAGCGTGGGCTTGCCCACCTTGACGCGTTCGACGATCATCCACGACAGCAGCGCTGCGGCGCTCGCCACCACCGAGTTGAGCACGGCCAACGCGGCCACGCCATCAGCAGCGAACTCCGAACCGCCATTGAATCCGAACCAGCCGAACCACAGAAGCGTCGCGCCCAGCACGACGAACGGCACGTTATGGGGCCGGTAGCTCATCATGCCGAAGCCTTTGCGCTTGCCCACGAGCGAGCACAGGATGAGGCCGGTCAGACCAGAGGAGATGTGGACCACATCGCCACCTGCGAAGTCGAGCGCACCGATCATCTCACCGATCAGCGAGCCTTCGCCGCCCCAGACCATGTGCGCCAACGGTGCGTACACCAGAAGCACCCAGGCAGGCAGGAACGCGCACAGGGCACCGAACTTCATGCGACCGGCCACCGCGCCGGTGATGATAGCGGTGGTGATCATGGCGAAGGCCATCTGGAATCCGATGTCGATGATGGCCGGATAGCCCGCCGCGAGCTCAGGATCGTCGAGAGCGAGCGCAGCCGCCCCGCTCAGCACGGCGAAAGCATCGGGGGTGCCTTCCGCTTCGGCGAGAAGATCGCTCACCGCTCCCCAGCAGCCGATCTGGTCGATGCCTCCGAAGAAAGGGATGGATCCGTCTCCTCCGTAGGCGAACGACCATCCGGCGATCACCCACACGACCCCTACCACGCCTATGGCCAGAAACGTCATGATCATGGTGTTCACCACGTTCTTGCGACGCGACAGACCACCGTAGAAGAACGCCAGACCCGGCGTCATGAGCAGCACGAGCATCGTGCATACGATCATGAAGCCGGTCGAACCCGTATCCAGCATACCGCTCCTCCCCTTTCGCTCTTGCATCGGAACCGATCGGAAGAGAAGGAGAACTCGCTCGCACGGTCCGATCCCATCGTCGAGAACGGATCGAACGAGCGGGGCTACTGCTCTTCCGCTGCTTCCATTGTGCAGCCCCGAGCAGGAGGAGAGGATGAGGGTAGCGAGAGTTAATCCAGCGCTCGCTTTCTGTTAGCCTCGCTGAAACAGGATGTTCACATCCCCGAAACAAGGGATGCAGAACCGATCAGAGGGCTTCCACCACCGAAGCGATGGCCTCGGCATGATGGCGAGCGGCGGTCTCATCGGATGCCTCCACCATGACGCGCACCACAGGCTCGGTACCGCTGGCACGCAACAGCACGCGACCCTCATCGCCCAGAGCTGACTCGGCCTCGGCCACGGCGGACAGCACGCTCTCATCTTGCTGGGCAGCAAGCTTGTCGCTCACGCGCACATTGATGAGCACCTGCGGGTAACGCTCCATGACCGCGATGGCCTCTTCTACGGGCTTGCCGCTGCGCTTCACCGCAGCGAGGAACTGGGCGGCGGTCATGAGCCCGTCACCGGTGGAGTTATGGTCGAGCAGGATCATATGGCCCGACTGCTCCCCTCCGATGGCGAAGCCGCCACGGCGCATCTCTTCCAGCACGTAGCGATCGCCCACTTGGGTCTGGACCACCTCGATGCCAGCGTCGCGCATGGCATGGACGAACCCGAGGTTCGCCATGACAGTGCTCACCACGGTGCGATGCGGGAGCACACCACGGGCCAGCATGTCGATGGCGCACACGGCCTCCACCATGTCACCGTCTATCTCGGTGCCATCCGGGGCCACCAGCATCACGCGATCAGCATCGCCGTCGTGGGCGATGCCCACATGAGCGCTGCTCTCGGCCACCAGACGCTGCAGCGGTTCCAAATGGGTGGAGCCGCACGCGACGTTGATGTCGGTGCCGTCGTAATCGTCGTTGATCGTGACCACGTGCGCTCCCAAGCGACTCAGCGCTTCTTCGCTCGTATGGGCCGAGGCCCCATGGCCCACATCGAGGGCGATGGTGAGCCCTTCGAAGGTGATGCCCTGATCGGTGATGGAGCGCACTACGTGATCGACGTACATGGAGCGCGATTGCTGCAGCTCGATGACCGTCCCCACATCGCCACCCTGCGCCATCGCCGCCTCTTCCCCCTGCTCTTGCGCGCGGGTCACCGCACCTTCGAGGCCGCCAGCCGCGATGAACGCCTCGATGGCGTCCTCTACGCTATCGGGCAGCTTGAAACCGTTGCTGTCGAACAGCTTGATGCCGTTGTACTCGGGAGGGTTATGGGAGGCGGAGATGACCGCGCCACCAGCAGCGTTGAGCTCGCGCACGAGCAGGGCCACAGCCGGCGTCGGCACGATACCAGCCAGAAAAGCCGTCCCGCCAGCCGAGGTGATGCCAGCCACCAAGGCCGCCTGCAGCATGTCCCCGGACAGTCGCGTGTCGCGGCCCACCACGATGGTCTTGCCGAGGAATCGCACGGCCGCCTGACCGAGGCGATAAGCTATGGCGCAGGTCAGCTCGACGTTAGCGATACCGCGCACCCCATCGGTGCCGAAGAGTCTTGCCATGACCGCTCCTCCCTATTTCCCGCGATTCAGCTCGGTCTCAGGAAGGAGCACAGCGCCTGTGGGCCGCTCCCCTTCCTTCATGCGCATGTTCAGCTCGGCTGCCAGCTCATCGAGCCCGATACCGAAACGTTCGAGCAGTACCATCAGATGATAGACGACGTCCGCCGCCTCGTAGCGCAGGTGATTGAGCGTATCGGTGGCCTGTTGAGCCAAGCTATCAGCTGTCTCGGTGCCCACGGCCACGCTCGCCGCTTCCCGCGCGAAGTAATCCGCGTAGTCAGCATCCTTCGCCGCAAAAGCCGTCTCGCTCGCCTCTTCCACCAGCTTCTTCGCAGGAGCCTCGATCAGGTCGGTCAGCAGCAGGTAGGTATAGCTCGTCTCGTCGGCCTCCCACCGTCTATGAATAGTGGCGGCCAAAGCTTCCAGCGATGCGCCGATCTGCGAAGCCGGTGCCTGGTCGCGCTCCTCTTCGGGGATGTAGATCTTATCCATGGGATCGTTTTCCATTCATGATAGAAGAAGGGGCCGGCGCTCGCTCGGCCCGGCCCCTTCTTCGCCTCTGGTATCGCTTATTCCGCGTCGACGTCTTCCACAGCCGCCTCAGCAGCACCGACCGCATCGCCGGCCTGCTGCTCGGCGTTGGAAGCAGCCTCCTCGCTCTCGCTCGTCAAGCCGAAGCCGTAGCTTCCTACCGAGCCCAGCAGCGCATCGAGCTCCTCGATGTTGCGCTGATAGGAGCGGGGCGGCAGGGCCTCGCCCAGCATCTCCTCGCCCTCAGTGCTGAACACCGCAGGCTCGTCACCGCCGATGAGGATGGTGTCATCGGGTGAGAACACCATGTCGAGCAGCTGGCTCATGTCATCGTTGGTGGCCGACAGATCGTCCTCGATGACGCGCATCAGGTCGCGCTCTTCCAAGCCCGCCTTCAGCTCCTCGATGGCCTTGGCACCGATGCCCTCGATGCGCAGCAGGTCATCTTCGGTATGGCCGATGAGATCGGCCACGGTCTCGATGCCCGCCTCGGAGAACTTGTTCGCCCAGCGCTGGGATACTCCCAGATCATCGTAGATATACAGGCGCGCCTCCTCGTCGGTGAGCTTGGGGCCACGCGGACCCATGCCGAACATGCTGTAATAGCCACCGTAGTTGCTGCTGCCGTTGAAATAGCCGTCCTCGCCATAGCTCCACTCTTGCGGCTGCGGCATCAGATTCTCGATCTCGCGCAGCATATCAGGAGCATCCTCGGGCAGCTTGTCGCCCTTGCCCGTCTCCACCGGATGACCCTTGAACGTGAGCTTCACGTCGCGATAGCGCTTGAGGCCCGTGCCCGCGGGGATGGGCTTGCCGATGATGACGTTCTCCTTCAAGCCGGCCAGAGTATCGGTCTTGCCTTCGATGGCCGCATCGGTGAGCACCTTGGTGGTCTCCTGGAAGGAAGCGGCGGACAGCCACGAGTCAGTAGCAAGGGATGCCTTGGTGATGCCCAGCAGCAAAGGCTGGCCCACCGGCGGTTCTTTGCCCTCAGCGATCAGCTCGTTGGCCACCTTCTCGAACTCGAAGCGGTTGACCTGACGACCCGGCAGAAGGTCGGAATCGCCAGCGTCGAGCACGGCCACCTTGCGCAGCATCTGACGAGCGATGACCTCGATGTGCTTGTCGTTGATGTCCACGCCCTGGCTCACGTACACGCCCTGCACCTGGCCGACGATATAGCGCAGCGTGGTGTTCGAATCGGTCAAGCGCAGAAGGTCATGGGGGTTCACCGAACCTTTGGTCAGCTGCTGGCCCACCGTCACTTCGCAACCGTCCACCACGCCCGGCAGCATCTGAGCGCGCGCCGAGACGACGTACTCGCGGATGTTGCCCTGCTGGTCATGAACGGTGATGGTCTTGGAGTTCTTGTCCCCTGTTATCTGCAAAGTGCCGGATATCTCGGCCAGCACCGCCTGGCCCTTGGGCTTGCGCGCCTCGAAGAGCTCTTGGACGCGGGGCAGACCATGGGTGATGTCCTCGCCAGCCACGCCGCCGGTATGGAACGTGCGCATGGTCAGCTGGGTGCCGGGCTCGCCGATGGACTGGGCGGCGATGATGCCCACCGCCGTGCCGATGTTCACCGGACGGGCCGTGGCCAGATCCCAGCCGTAGCACTTCTGGCAGACGCCGTGCTCGGCATGGCAGGTCATGATGGTACGGATGACCACCTCGGTGATACCGGCCGCGTCCAGCTCGCGCAGCTGCGCCATGGAGCGCAGGTAGCTGCCGGCCTCGGCCAGGATCTCGCCGGTTTCGGGGTTGGCCACCGGCTCCAAGAGACAGCGACCCACGAGGTTCTCGTCCACCTCGTTCTTCTCGTTGCGCACCGGGTAGCTCACGCCCTCGGTGGTGCCGCAGTCGATCTCGCGGATGATGACGTCCTGGGCCACGTCCACCAGACGGCGGGTCAGGTAGCCCGAGTCGGCGGTACGCAGAGCGGTGTCGGCCAGACCCTTGCGGGCACCGTGGGTGGAGATGAAGTACTCGAGCACCGAAAGACCCTCGCGGAAGTTCGCCTTGATGGGACGGTCGATGATCTCGCCCTTCGGGTCCGACATCAGGCCGCGCATGCCGGCCAGCTGGCGGATCTGCTTGATGTTACCGCGAGCACCGGAGAAGGCCATCATGTAGATGGGGTTGAACTTGTCGAAATTCTCGGCCATGGCCTCGCCGACCTCTTCGTTAGCCTCGTTCCAGATGTCCACTACCTGCTTGTGACGCTCGTCATCGCTCATCAGGCCGATCTCGTAGTCGGCATCGATAGCGGCGACCTTCTCGTCAGCAGCGGCCAGGATCTCGGCTTTGTTGGGAGGCACCGTGGCATCATAGACCGACACCGTGACGCCCGCCAAGGTAGCGTAGTGGAAGCCAGCATCCTTCAGAGCGTCGAGGATGGGAGGTATCTCGGACAGCTCGTAGCGGTTCGTGACATCCTCCACCAGACGGCTGATCTCCTTCTTGTTCATCTCATAGTTGAGGAACGGATAGTCCATGGGCAGGGCGTTGTTGAAGATGATGCGCCCCACCGTGGTCTGGATGCGCTCGCCGGCCTTGTGCTCTTCGATCGTGCCGAAGGCGGTGGCCACCTGGCAATCGACGCGCAGGCGCACCTCGATCTTCGCCTGCAGGTCCAGATCGGCGCGAGCGTTGTAGGCGTTCATGGCATCGTCGATGTCGATGAACGCACGGCCCTCGCCGGGGAACCCGTCACGGGCGGCGGTCAGGTAGTACAGACCGATGATCATGTCCTGGGTCGGCACCGTGAGCGGACGACCATGGGCCGGGGACTTGATGTTGTTGGACGACAGCATGAGCACGCGCGCCTCGGCCTGAGCTTCTGCGCCCAGCGGCACATGCACGGCCATCTGATCGCCGTCGAAGTCGGCGTTGAACGCGGTGCACACCAGCGGATGCAGCTTGATGGCCTTGCCCTCGACCAGCACCGGCTCGAAGGCCTGGATGCCCAGACGATGGAGGGTTGGTGCGCGGTTCAGCAGCACCGGATGCTCGGCGATGACCTCTTCGAGCACGTCCCACACGTAGCTCGCGCCGCGATCGACGGCGCGCTTGGCGGCCTTGATGTTCGCCGCGTACTCCAGCTCCACCAAGCGCTTCATCACGAAGGGCTTGAACAGCTCCAGTGCCATCTGCGACGGCAGGCCGCACTGGTGCAGCTTCAGCTGCGGGCCCACCACGATGACCGAACGGCCCGAGTAGTCCACGCGCTTGCCCAGCAGGTTCTGACGGAAGCGGCCCTGCTTGCCCTTGAGCATGTCGGAGAGCGACTTCAGGGCACGATTGCCCGGCCCGGTCACCGGACGGCCGCGACGGCCGTTGTCGAACAGCGAGTCCACGGCCTCTTGCAGCATGCGCTTCTCGTTGTTCACGATGATCTCGGGGGCGCCCAGGTCCAGCAGGCGCTTCAAGCGGTTGTTGCGGTTGATGACGCGACGGTAGAGGTCGTTGAGGTCGGAGGTGGCGAAACGACCGCCGTCGAGTTGCACCATGGGGCGCAGATCCGGCGGGATCACCGGGATGACGTCGAGGATCATGTCCCCGGGCTTGTTGTCGGATTTGAGGAACGCATCGACCACCTTCAGGCGCTTGATGGCCTTGGCGCGCTTCTGACCCTTGCCGCAAGCGATGACCTCGCGCAGCTCCTCGCCGGTAGCCTCCAGGTCGATGGCGTCCAGCAGGTCGCGCACGCTCTCGGCACCCATGCCGCCGGTGAAGTAGTCGCGGTAGTTCGCGCGCATCTCGCGGTAGAGGGCCTCATCAGGCACCAGCTGCTTCGGCTCGATCTTCATGAAGGCATCGAACGCCTCCTGGCGCAGGTTCTTGCGCTCGTTGAACTCCTCGTAGATGTCAGCGATCTCCTCGTCGACCTCTTCGGGGGTCATGCGCTCGTCATCGTCGAGATCGTCGACGAACTCATCCTCGTCCGCCACGTAGTCGGTGGACAGCTTGCGCGTGGCCTCGATGATGCGGTCGCGCTCGGCGTCCAGCTCTTCGAGGTCGGCCGCCAGCTCGTCGCGCAGCTCGTCGATGTCCTCGTCGCGAGCCTCCTTGTCGACGGAGGTGACGATGGAACTGGCGAAGTACAGCACCTTCTCCAGTTCCTTCGGCGGGATGTCGAGCAGATAGCCGATGCGGGACGGGGAGCCCTTGAAGTACCAGATATGGCTCACCGGGGCAGCCAGCTCGATATGGCCCATGCGCTCGCGTCGCACCTTGGAACGGGTCACCTCGACGCCGCAGCGCTCGCAAACGATGCCCTTGAAGCGCACGCGCTTGTACTTGCCGCAGGCGCACTCCCAATCCTTGGAGGGTCCGAAGATCTTCTCGCAGTAGAGGCCATCCTTCTCGGGCTTCAGCGTACGGTAGTTGATGGTCTCGGGCTTCTTCACCTCGCCGCGCGACCAGCTGCGCACGTCCTCGGCGCTCGCAAGGGAGATGCGCAGGGCATCGAAGTTGCTCACATCGAATTCGGTCGTCATCGCTTACGCCTCCTCTCCCTCGCCGATGAGCTCTTCCACATCGGTCGTATCCTCTTCGTTCTCGTTCAAAGAGCCGATCAGCTCGCCCAGCTCGGCAGCGATGTCGTCGAGCATGGAGGCCGTCTCGTCCTCTTCGGTCTTCTTCGCGTCGTCCACCAGTGCCTTGTAGATGGCAGCATCGGCGTCATCTTCGGCGGCATCCTCGCTCGCCGCGGCGTTGTGACCCTGAAGCTCGATGTTCAGGCACAGCGACTTCATCTCCTTCACCAGCACCTTGAAGCTCTCAGGCACCTCTGGCGCGGGGATGTTCTCGCCCTTCACGATGGACTCGTAGCTCTTCACGCGACCGGCCGTATCGTCAGACTTCACGGTCAGGATCTCCTGCAGCACGTTGGAGGCGCCGTAGGCATAGAGCGCCCACACCTCCATCTCGCCGAAGCGCTGGCCGCCGAACTGCGCCTTTCCGCCCAGAGGCTGCTGGGTGATGAGACTGTAGGGGCCGGTGGAGCGCGCATGGATCTTGTCGTCGACCATGTGGCCCAGCTTCAGGATGTAGGTCTGGCCCACGGTGATGGGCTCGCGGAACTTCTCGCCGGTGCGTCCGTCGTAGAGCCAGGTCTTGCCCGTACGGGATAGCTGCGGCACGAACTCGTCGCGGGCGTGCTCGCCGTACTTCGCATGATTGATGTTGATGAGGTTGCGGTTCGCCTTCTCGATGGCGTCCGAGATCTCGTCCTCGGTGGCACCGTCGAACACCGGGCTCGCCACATGGATCGGACCCTCCACCACGTCTGCGGTGTCGTCCTCGTCCGACCAGCCCCACTTCGCAGCCCAACCGAGATGGTTCTCGAGCAGCTGGCCCACGTTCATACGGCTCGGAACGCCCAGCGGGTTCAAGATGACGTCGATGGGCGTGCCATCAGCCAGGTAAGGCATGTCCTCCACAGGCAGCACGCGGCTGATGACGCCCTTGTTGCCGTGGCGACCAGAGAGCTTGTCGCCCTGCTGCACCTTGCGCTTCTGAGCCACGTAGACGCGCACGAGCTCGTTCACTCCAGGTGGCAGCTCGTCGGCTTCCTCGCCCGGTGCCAGCTCGTTCTTGCCCTTGCGCACGAAGCGGCTGACGCCGATGACGCGACCGCCGGAACCGTGGGGCACCTTCAGAGAGGTGTCGCGCACCTCACGGGCCTTCTCACCGAAGATGGCGCGCAGCAGGCGCTCCTCGGCGGTCAGCTCGGTCTCGCCCTTAGGGGTCACCTTGCCCACCAGCACATCGCCCGGGAACACCTCGGCACCGATGCGGATGATGCCGTCGGCGTCCAGGTCGGTGATCATATCATCAGAGATGTTCGGTATCTCGCGGGTGATCTCCTCAGGGCCGAGCTTGGTGTCGCGGGCGTCCACCTCGTATTCCGAGATCTGGATGGAGGTGAGCAGATCCTCGGCCACCACGCGCTCGGACACGATGATGGCGTCCTCGTAGTTGTAGCCCTCCCATGGCATGTAGGCGATCATGAGGTTCTGGCCCAAAGCCAGCTCGCCGCCCTCGCACGACGGCCCATCGGCCAGCACGTCACCGGCCTCAACCCGATCGCCTTGGCGGACGATAGGACGATGGTTGATGCAGCCCGACTGGTTCGAGCGCTGGAACTTCGGCAGGATGTACTCGTCGTATTCGCCCTCGTCGTTCACGATGATGACCGTCTGGCCATCGACGTAGTCGACCACGCCAGGGCGCTGAGCGATCAGGATCTCACCAGAGTCCACGGCGATGCGATGCTCGATGCCGGTGCCCACCAGCGGAGCGGAGGGACGCAGCAGCGGCACGGCCTGACGCTGCATGTTCGAACCCATGAGCGCGCGGTTAGCGTCGTCGTGCTCGAGGAACGGGATCAGCGAGGTCGCCACCGACGTCATCTGACGCGGGGAGACGTCCATGTAGTTCACCAGACCCGGCTCCACCTCGTCGGGCTCGCCGAACTCGCCCGCAGCGTTGCGGGAGCGGCATAGCACGCGGGCGGCCTTCACCCAGTTGCCGTCCTTGTCGTAGCTGCCGAACTCGCGGGTGTCGGGATCGAACAGGTCGTTGGCCTGGGCGATGATGTAGTTCTCTTCCTCATCGGCCGTCAGGTAGTCCACCACGTCGGTGACCTTGCCGTCCTCCACGCGACGGTACGGGGTCTCGATGAAGCCGTAAGGGTTCACGCGCGCATAGGTGGCCAACGAGCCGATGAGGCCGATGTTCGGGCCTTCAGGGGTCTCGATGGGGCACATGCGACCGTAGTGGGAGGTATGCACGTCGCGCACCTCGAAGCCAGCGCGCTCACGGGACAGACCGCCCGGACCCAGAGCCGACAGGCGGCGCTTGTGGGTGATGCCCGATGCCGGGTTCGTCTGATCCATGAACTGAGAGAGCTGAGAGCTTCCGAAGAACTCCTTGATGGCCGCCACGATGGGGCGGATGTTCACCAGGCTCTGCGGCGTGATCTCGTCAGGCTCCTGCATGGACATGCGCTCGCGCACGACGCGCTCCATGCGGGACAGGCCGATACGGAACTGGTTCTGGATCAGCTCGCCCACCGTGCGGATGCGACGGTTGCCGAAGTGATCGATGTCATCCACATGGAAGCCCTCTTGGTCCTCGTGCAGCGCGATGATGTAGAGCATGGTGCGCACGATGTCCTCGGTGGTGAGGGTGGATGACTCGTTGTCGCCCTCCTCGAAGCCGAGCTTCTTGTTCATCTTATAGCGGCCCACCTTCGCCAGGTCATAGCGCTGGGGGTTGAAGAACAGACCGTCGAGCAGCGTGCGAGCCGAGTCGATCGTGGGCGGCTCGCCGGGACGGAAGCGCTTGTACAGCTCGATGAGCGATTCCTCTTTGGTGGTGGCAGGATCGCGGTCGAGGGTGCGCAGCACCATGTCCGAGCTGCCCAGAAGCTCGATGATGTCGTCGCGGGTCTCTGCCAGGCCCAAAGCGCGCACGAGCAGCGTGGCCGGCTGCTTGCGCTTGCGATCGATGCGCACCGAGAGGATGTCTCGCTTGTCGGTCTCGAACTCGAGCCACGCACCACGGCTCGGGATGACCTTCGCATTATAGAGGGTCTTGTCGGAGGTCTTGTCGCGCTCAGTGGCGAAGTAGACGCCCGGAGAGCGCACGAGCTGGCTCACCACGACGCGCTCGGTACCGTTGATGATGAAGGTGCCGCGCGGGGTCATGAGCGGGAAATCTCCCATGAACACGTTCTGCTCTTTGATCTCGCCGGTCTCGCGGTTGATGAACCGGATGTCGACGAACAGCGGTGCCTGGTAGGAGACATCCTTCTCCTTGCACTCATCGACGCTGTACTTGGGCTCACCGAACTCATGGTCGCCGAACTCCACGCACATGTCCTTCGCGCTGTTCTCGATGGGGCTCATATCATGGAAGGCTTGAGAGAGGCCCTCGGTCATGAACCACTCGAAGCTGTCCTTCTGGATGGCGATGAGGTTCGGTACGTCCATCACATCAGGGGTCTTCGCGAAGCTCCTTCGCTCGCGATAAAGATCCTTGCTGGTAGAAGCCGTTTTCTTCGCTTTGGCCACGAGGCATTTCCTCCTTCGCATACGGCTGATTTCCGAAAAATGCACCAAGGAGCTACATTATTAGCGAAACTGTTACCTGTCAAGGATTTTTTTAACGAAATATGGAGTTTTCGCGGAGAATCACCAGTTCCCGAAGATGAAGCGCTGCACGTCCTGATTGAGCATGACCACGAACAGCACGAGGAACAGCGCCATGCCGACCAAGGAGAGATAGCTGAGCGCACGGGTCGACACCGTCTTGCGGGTCAGCTTCTGGAACACCTCGATAGCGAAGCGGCCCCCGTCCAGCGGCGGGATGGGGATGAGGTTCATGATGCCAAGAGATACCGAGATCATGGCCATGAACTCCAAGGCCATGATGATGCCCTGCTCGAAGTAGGATCTCGAGAGCACCGCGATGCCGATGATGGAGGTGGAATCCGACACCGTCTGCGCCGCCGTGGCCGGATTGAACAGGTTGGCCACCGCTTGGATGACCATGCCGATGTACATGAAGCCGGCCTGGATGGCCTGGAGCGGCGAGAGCGTGCGATGCATCACCTCGCCGGTATCGGTCATCTGCACATCGAATCCGATGACGGAGAACACCAGCACGAACACGGCCATGGCGAACAGCAGGTTCATGGCTATGCCGGCGAGCAGGATGACGGAGCGCTTCCAGAAGGGCAGCGAACGGTACTGCTGGGCGAGCTCGCTCTCGAACAGTCCGTGAGGGTCATCCACCGGACGCGCCTCCCCTACCTTATATATATGTTGGGGAACCATGTCGGCCACCGTGCGACGTCGCCGACTGCGCTTGGCCGGATAGGTGGCGGCGGCCCGGTACAGGTCGCTGCGCGCGGATCGCTTCGGTGCCACGACGCTGCCCCACTCCGACAGCTCCTCAAGGGCCTCGAACGCGTCGTCTTCGGAGATGGCGCATACGGCCGCGATATCAGCAGGCGTCGCCTCCCCGCGCCGATAGAGCGCCGCGAGCACGTCCTCCAAATGCGGGCTCATCTCCCCCGGTTCCATACCGCACACCCGGGCATAGCCGCCAAGGGGCACCGCCGTCACGCCGAACCGCGTTCCGCCACGGGTGAAGCCGACGGAGGGACCCGGCAGGCCCAACATGAACTCGGTCACGCGCACGCCGAAGGCACGCGCCGCCAGATAATGGCCGCCTTCATGGATGAACACGAGGAAGCCGATGGCGATGGTGGCGCACGCCACCGTGACCAGGATATCCATGGCACCTTCCTTCCAAAGGCCGTGAGCGGATCCGATCCCTGAAGCCACCCACTGCACGGATGGCCGGACTCGAACGACGAGCATAGCAGGAAGAGGACCGGAAAGGGAGCGAGAACGATCTCCCACAGGGGGAATCCATAGGACGAGCGAGGGCCGCGCGAGCATCTGCGAGACCGACCCATCGACGGTGCTCAGAGGGGATGAAAAGAGGGTCTTTCGAGGGGGTGGAACGGAGTCATCCGGGAAAACGGGAAGAGGTACGAGGGAAGGTGAGCGAGAGGGGGCGACGATGGGTCCCCTTCGCGCCATCATGGAGTATGTTCCTGCAAGGTCCCTGCCCTATGCTCGAAGAGGGCGGATGGCCGCAGGACCGCAACACCTCCTTCCGTATCGTCGTTCATGCGCCGTCCGCCCGAGATCTGGCAAACGACCGCTCAGCCCTTCGGGCCGAAGAGGAGGGATATCATGATCCATGCCGCGATAGAACGGTTCGTGCGAGGTCGCGGGCTCCCGCGAACGCTGAGCTTGCTCCTCCTCTGCTCCCTGGTCGCTACGTGCGCCCTCTTCCCGGCGGGTCGCGCCTACGGGGCGACGGCCGAGCTCTCGGTGGGCCACCGGATAGCCTACGGCGGCTACCACACCAACGCCTTCTCCGTGAACGGCATGGAAGCCTACTGCGGCGATCCCAATAGCAAGACGCCTGCCCCCGGCTCCTACGAGATGAGACCTCTTGACGACCCCCTTGTCGCCGCGGGCCTGTGGTACGGCTTCGGCGGCCCGGGCTTCCGCCCGTCCCTCTGGCCCGCCACCGATAGCCACGGTGATGCCATGGACGATGACGACCATCGCGTGGCCACCCATGTCTCTTTAGCCTTTCTCGCCACGAACGATGCTGACTTCGCCTACGGCTCCTGCGACGAGGAGTTCAAGCGGTGGTGCGACGAGCAGCTCTTCGCCGACAACGCCCCGTGCGGGCGCATCCGGACCGCCGGCTTCACCCTCGACGGCGCGAGCCCCTCGGCCGAGGAGCTCCCGCACGGCTTCACGGCCTATGCCATGGCCACCGGAGCCGACAGCCAGACCATGTACGCCATGGACCATCGCCCTCAAGGCATCTTCGAGATGCATAAGAGCTCCAGACGCCCAGACCTTTCCGACCACAACGCGAGCTATTCCTTCGCCGGTGCCCGCTACGGCGTCTATGCCGACGATGCTTGCACCGCACCGATAGCGACGCTGCTCACCGATGCAGAGGGAAACGCCATCTCACCACCGCTCGATCCGGGCACCTACTGGGTCAAGGAGATGGAGCCGCCACCCGGTTTCACCCTCGACCCCACCGTCCACAAGATCGCGGTGGACGCGCAGCGCACAGGCACCCTCACCGTACAGGACGAGCCTTTATGGGCTTCGGCGGTCCTGTTGCTGCGCAAGGTGGACGATGAGACGGACGGACCCACCTCACCTGGAGCCGCCACCTTGGCAGGGGCGGAGTACACAGTGCGTTTCTTCGCTGGTCGCTTCGATGACGTTACCGCAGTCGAAGGGTCGGACGCTCTGCGGCGCACCTGGCGGATGCGCACCGACGAGCGGGGCGAACTGCACCTGAGCGATGCCGCCAAAGTAGCGGGCGATGAGCTCTATCGCGACGAGGAGGGCCGACCCGTGCTCCCCCTCGGAACGCTCGTCATCCAAGAAGCCACGCCCCCGAAAGGCTATCTCCTCTCGGATCAGACCTTCGTCCTCGCCATCACGCCATCGACCGAAGGTCCTTGGGCGATCGTCGACGCCGCCCCTCTGCACCGAGAGCGCGCAGTGCGCGGCGACCTCTCGTTCGTGAAGGTACGCGAGACCGACCAGCAGCGCCTAGCGAACGTTCCCTTCCGCCTCGCATCTAACACCACCGGCGAGGCTCACATCCTGCTCACCGACGCCAACGGCGAGGTGCGCACCCAAGCTGCATGGAACCTCCATACCCAGCGCACGAACGCCAACGATGCGGCGGTGGATGGCAACGATGTCGCGGATGAGACCCGCCTCGACGCCGCTGCCGGAGTGTGGTTCGGCGAAGGAGAGCCGCGCGACGATCGCGGGGCTCTGCCCTTCGATACCTATTCTCTCACCGAGCTGCCCGTCGAGGCCAACGCCGGGCTCCAGCTCATCCATATCCCCGCCCTCGTCATCGAGCGGGACAGCGTGGTGGTGAACGGAGGCACCCTCGATGACCGACCAGAGCCGACACCAACGCTGCGCACCACGGCCCGCGACGGCCTCGACGGGGATAAGACCGTCGCGCCCACCGCAGAGGCCGTCATCATCGACCATGTGAGATGCTCAGAGCTCGCTATCGGTGCGGACTATCGCGTCACGGGCCATCTGATGGATCGCGCCAGCGGCAACGCCGTGGTCGATGGGTCAGGACGTCCCGTCACCTCCCAGACCGCTTTCCGCGCCGATGAAGACCACGTCACGGTAGAGCTCGCCTTCCCCTTCGACGCCTCGGCCTATGGTGATAGCGACATCGTAGTGTTCGAGACCTTGGAGGATGGCCGCTCTGGCGAGGCCGTGGTGGTGGAGTCGAACCTCGACGAGCACGAACAGACCGTGCGAGTGCTGCCCCGTATCTCCTCCCCTTCCGACCCACAGCCACCCTTTCCGCCCGAGCCATCTCAGCCTTCCCCGGTCGGCGTGGACGCGCCCGAGACCATCAGAGCGAGCCTCGCAGCTACCGGAGACCAGGAGGGCACCGTGCTCATCGTGACCGTGGCGGCCCTCGGCGCTCTCAGTGCGCTGATCGCGCTGTCCCTGGCCCACAAGCGAGGGACGACCCGCCGCCGCTCATACCGTGAGCGCCTCCGTCGCAACGACCTATGAGACCGCCTTCGCGGCAGAGCTCCCTACCCCGTACGGTATGACAGTGCGCGCTCGCTTCGAAGCGGCCGCGAATAGCGACGGAAGGATGAAAAAACTCCTGCTTTTCGCTTCACAATCCCTTCACAATCCTGTACCCTTTAACCATCATGCTCACGGCCTGAACGGATGGCACCATCGCTCGTTTCCGCTCAGGCGAAACGCCTGATGATCCATGACGGCAGAATCGCGAAAGGAGGGGTTCGCGCAGTCGTTTCTCTAGGGTGGTCCGTCATCTCAGAGGAAGTCACCGGACATGTTCGGGCACGGCAGAGCACCGCTCCCTCCCATGTCATTACTGAGGCTTCAGTAGTTACGTAGTACCGAAGCGTCCGTAATCTCCCTACCGGTCTTCCAAGATGTTCATCGTTCTCATCCCTATCTTGCTACTGCGCGGGAATCTAGTCTTTAATTTTCGTATTGCGCATCTTTTGTCTTCCCGCACCAATGCGAGAACAGAAAAGATCCCCAATACCTTTCATCTATCCTAGGAGGGATAAATGGACGGCAAAGAATTTACCGTTTCCGAGGTCATCGACCGCGCGGGCATCTCCGCCCATACGTGGGTCGTCTTCGTGATCTTGGCCTTCGCCATGATCTTCGACGGCTATGACTTCATGATCGTCAACTCGACGAACCTGTTCGTCGCCAGTACCTTCTGGCCAGATAACCCGAACCCGGGCGCGCTCATGGGCTCCCTGACTACGTGGGGTCTTCTGGGCATGGTGCTCGGCGGTGCTGTCGGTGGCATCATGTCCGACAAGATCGGCCGTAAGAAGATGCTGATTATCGCTGTTATCTTCTATGGTCTGTTCACGTTGCCGCAGGCATTCTCCCCGACCTACGAGTTCTTCTGCGCCTTCCGCCTGATCGCTGGCTTCGGCGTGGGTTCCTGCATCCCCGTTGTGACCACGGTGTTCTCTGAGAGCATCCCGTCCAAGCAGCGCGGCGTATTCATCACCTGCGGCATGGCCTTCATGATCGTGGGCTGGGTGCTCGCTGGCCTCATCGCCAACGCGATCTGCTCCAACCCGAACGCGGCTATCCCGGGTCTGACCGAGCAGGTGACCTACCTCACCACCAATGCGACTACCAAAGAGGTGACCGAGGCTACCATGTATGCCAACTGGCGCATCTGCTACCTGATCGGCGCTCTGCCCATCGTGTACGGAATCATCCTCATCTTCTCCATGAAGGAGACCGCTCACTGGTATGCCAACAACGGTCAGAAGGAGAAGGCTTGCGAGCGTCTGCATGAGATGGTCGCCGCCACCCGTCACGTTGACGTGACCTTCGATCCGAACCTGCTGATCATTCCGCCGAAGCCGAGCAAGACCGGTCCGGCCACCCTGTTCTCCTCCAAGTTCATCATCGCCACCTGCGCCGTGTGGGCCACCTACTTCGTGGGCCAGTTCTGCGTGTATGGCATGAACGCTTGGATTCCCACCTGGTTCAAGGGTATCGGCTACAGCCCTTCTGACGCCGTTATGCTGCAAACCTGGAACAACGTTGCCGCTATCGCGTCCAACATCTCCGTCGGCTTCATCTCCGACAAGGTGGGTCGTAAGCGCAACCTGGCGTTCTCCTGGCTGCTCTGCATCCTGGCCATCATTCTGTGCTCGCTGTTCGTCACGCCAGGCAACATGGGCATCTGCATCGCTCTGATGCTGCTCTTCGGTTTCTCTCTGAACTACGCCATCACGGCCGTTCAGCCGATCATGCCCGAGAGCTATCCAACCGCCATCCGCAACACCGGTACCTCTTGGTGCCAGGCGTTCGCTCGCTTCGGCGGTTCTGGTTCTTCCATCGTCCTTGGCGCTATCGCCGGTCTGGCTATGTTCTCCAACGCTGACGGCGGCACCAACTGGTCGCTGGTCGTGCTCGTCCTGATCGTGCCGTTCGCCCTGGGCTTCATCTGTACGCTGCTCTTCGTCAAGGAGACCGCAGGCAAGACCATGGATCAGCTGGCCGAGGAAGAGGAGCGTCTTGGCAACTCCGACAGCGATGGCAACACGCGTTTCATCATCATGCTCATCGTGGTGCTGTTCAACTTCATCGGCTGCATCGTGCTGCCGCTGGCCATCCCTGGTTTCTCCAAGACCGACTACGCTCTGCCCATTATGGCTATCGCCATGCTGCTCCCGTTCCTGTACTTCTTCATCTTCGGTGGCGCCCAGCTCGCCAAGAACAAGGCGAAGACCGCTTAAGGTCTTCTCCTCTGAAGAAGAATACGAGACGAAGCTTCGTCTCCTACGTAGAAAACCCCCTTCGCAAGAAGGGGGTTTTCTTTTATGGCTCTTTTATGGCGCTCCTCTTTCTCCTGCCCTTGAGAGACCTATGGATCGCCTGCAGAATAGGCATCCCCAGGCGGCCCATATCACAGCATCTCGACCTCGCATGATGCCACGTGATCCACATCAACGGACCATGGTCTCGCACAACGCCACAGGAAGCCTCACTGCGCCGCCATCACTCAACGTCATTCCCCTTCTACAACGCACGATCGCTGTGTGCGAACGAGAAGCCCTCCTCCCTCACCAACGACAACGGCGCCCGCATCGAGCTTGCGGGCGCCGTCTGTGAGGCCGATCTATGGAGCGAAGACTTTACTTCTTCGCCATGAGACCGAAGTCGGCCACGTTGGCGAACACGCCAACGAAGCTGTTGAGGAGCTTCATGCGATTGGCACGGAGCGCTTCATCCTCATCCATCACCATGACGTCCTCGAAGAACGCGTCGATGGGTCCGCGAAGAGCTGCGAGCTCGGTCACAGCCGTGCGATAGTCGTCCTGGGCGAGGGCATCTTCAACGGCCTTCTGAGAGGCTATGATGGCTCGAGAGAGCTCCTTTTCCACCTCTCCCATGAGACCCTCGTCGTGAGCGGTGCCAGCAGTCGCATCGCGCAGATTGTTCGCGCGGGCGAAAGCGGTGGCCAGATCATCGAACACATCAGCAGCCTCGGCACGGGCCTTTTCGAGAGCGCGCGCACGGCGCACGATCTCGGCCGGCTCTTCCACGCCAGCAGCCAACACGGCATCCACCGTATCAGCCGCGATGCCCTCATCGCGCAGCATCACCTTCGTGCGAGTGACGAAGAAGTCGATCACCGCGGTGCGGACCGCAGCGCGATCGAAAGAGAGACCCTGCTGCTCATAGATGCCCAGCGCTTCGTCGATGGCCTTCACCAGAGATACGGGCAAGCCCGCCTCCAGCATAGCCACGATGCCGATGGCGCTGCGACGCAGAGCGAAGGGGTCGGAAGAGCCCGTAGGAGCTTGATCCACCGCGAACAGGCCGCAGATGGTGTCCAGCTTGTCAGCCACGGCCACGATGCAGCCCACCTCGTCAGCGGGAGGCTCATCGCCGGAGAAGCGCGGACGGTAATGATCGGCGATAGCGCGGGCCACCCGCTCGCTCTCCCCTGCTGCTTCGGCATAGTAAGAGCCCATGATGCCCTGCACGCTGGTGAACTCGACCACCGCGCCGCTCACCAGGTCAGCTTTGGCCAACAGGGCCGCTCGCTCGGCATCGGCAGCAGCCTCAGCGTCCAGACCAGCATCCTTGGCCAGCTCGGAAGCGAGCTTCACCATGCGATCGGTCTTCGCGCGCATGGTGCCCAACGACTCTTGGAACACCACTTCGTCCAGATCGTCGACGTAAGTCTCGAGAGGCTTCTTCAAATCCTCGTCATAGAAGAACTTTGCGTCGTAGAGACGGGCCGCCACCACGCGCTGGTTGCCATCGACGATGTTCGACTCGAAGGCCGGATCGCCATTGGAAGTGATGAGGAACCGGTTTGCGAGGCTCCCATCGGCGTTGAACAGCGGGAAGTAACGCTGGTGCACCAACATGGCGTCCACTGTTATCTCCTTGGGCACCGCGAGGAACGACTCGTCGAAGGTGCCCACCATCACGGTCGGGAACTCAGTGAGGTTGATGACCTCGGCCAAGGTCTTCGCCGGCAGCTCCGCCACCAGCCCCGTAGCAGCCTCTGCCGCCTTCACCTGCTCGCGTATGGAGGCTTCGCGTTCGGCTTCGTTGGGCACCACATGAGCCCCTCGCAGCGTCGCGATCAGATCGTCGGCACAAGGCACCGTGTAGGGTCCCGGAGCCAAGAAGCGATGACCATAAGTGACATCGCCCGCATCCAGCCCAGCGAAGCTCACGGGCACCACCTCATCGCCCAACACCGCATAGAGCCACCGCACCGGACGGCTGAACTGCTCGGCGCGATCCCCCCAACGCTGGGCCTTCGGCCAAGAGATACCCTCGATGATGGAGCTCAGCACCCCAGGCAACAAGCTCGCCACGCGCGCGGAGGGCTCGTGCTTCACCGCGAACACGTACTCGGTGCCATCGACATCGCGCCGCTCCAGATCGGACGCATCGAGACCCTTGCCCCGCGCGAAGCCGATGGCCGCTTTGGTGGGATCGCCATTCTCGTCGAAGGCGATCTTGGCCGAAGGGCCGCGGAACTCCTCGGTGCTCTCCTCGGTCTGCTCGGGCACCCCCTCCACCAGCATGACGAGACGACGCGGGGTGGTGTGCACCTCCACAGCCGTGAACGGGATGCGCGCTCCCTCGAACGCGCCTTTCACCAGATCTTCTAACGCGACGGTGGCAGCATGCAGGTCGAACGCCGGCAGCTCCTCGGTACCGATCTCGAACGCCAGGGTCGTGACTCCGTTCGCTGAGGTCATCGAGCATCCTCCCCTTCCACCAGCATCTCGACATCCGCTTCCTGCGCAAGCTGTGCTGCGGGCGCCTCGCCCACCACATGCTCGAGGTAGCTCGCACAGCACGCCTTGGCGATGGTGCGCACGCGCAGGATGTAGCCCATGCGCTCGGTAGCGCTTATCACGCCACGTGCATCGAGCAGGTTGAACGCATGAGAGCACTTCAGCACGTAATCGTAGGCTGGCAGAGGCAGACCCGCTTCCAGCGTGCGCAAGCATTCCTTCTCGTAGCGATCGAACTCGCCGAACAGGAAGTCGGTATCGGCCACCTCGAAGTTATAGGCCGAGAACTCCCGCTCGTTCTCTAAGAACACATCGCCATAGGTGAACACGGTGCCATCGGCTCCGCGGCTCCACACGATGTCATAGACGGAATCGACGCCCTGGATGTACATGGTCAAACGCTCCAGACCGTAGGTGATCTCGGCGGGCACCGGCTTGCACTCGAAGCCGCCCACCTGCTGGAAGTAGGTGAATTGAGTCACCTCCATGCCGTCGATCCACACCTCCCAACCGAGGCCCCACGCGCCGAGAGTGGGCGACTCCCAGTCGTCTTCTACGAAGCGAACGTCGTGCTCTTCCACCGCGATTCCGATGGCTCGCAAGCTGTCAAGATAGAGCTGCTGCACGTCATCGGGCGAGGGCTTCAACAGCACCTGAAACTGATAGTAGTGCTGCAAACGGTTCGGATTCTCGCCATAGCGGCCGTCGGTGGGGCGCCGCGAGGGCTGCACGTAAGCGGTGCGCCACACATCCGGCCCCAGCGAGCGCAGCGTGGTAGCCGTATGGAACGTGCCGGCCCCCACCTCGTTATCGTAGGGTTGCAGCACCACGCAACCGTGCTCGGCCCAATAGCGCTGCAAGTTCATGATGATGTCTTGGAAGGTCGGCACCATCGCACACTCTCCTCTCAAAGGTCTCTGGTCGTATCAGTTCGAACCGAGGAAGCCGATGCGGCTCAGCGGCCAGTATACGAAGAAGGCCTTGCCGGTGACGGTGTTCTCGGGAATAGCGCCGAAGTAGCGGGAGTCCTGGGAGTTCTCGCGATTATCGCCCATGACCCACAGCTCCCCTTCGGGAACCGTGTAGGGATAGCGTAGCTCGACGTTGCGCGCCGGAGTGAGCGGATAGGTGGGGCCGACCGCATAGGGCTCGTCGATGGCCACGCCGTCGACCAGCACGCGCCCGTTCACGAGCGAGACCGTCTCGCCGCCCGTGGCTATGACGCGCTTGAGCAGCACCCGGCTCGGAATCTCAGGATCGGCGAATGTGATGATGTCGCCTCGCTGCGGGGTGTCGAAGTAGTAGCTCACGCGCTCGGAGAATAGGCTGTCGCCGGTCATCACGGTCTCTTCCATGGAGCCGGAAGGGATCTGGTATGGCTGCATGATGAAGGTGCGGATGCCCCAGAACAAGAGCAAGCAGACGAGAAGGGTGAGCAGGGCCGTGACCCAGCTGCGCCAGCGGGCTGGCCGTTCTACCACGTGTTCGCCGTATTCCATCGTATCGCGATCTTCCTTCCCCTCCATGCTCAAGAGCATCTCGCGCATTAACCAAACAATGATACCCCTAGCCCCGCACTGCGTCCTGCTCCTCGCGCAGAGTCAACAGATATTCCCTGTCAGCGGGAGAGAGATCGCCGCGCGCTTCGGCAGCCTCCAACAGGTCGGGGCGCCAGCGCGCCGTGCGCTCTAAGCTCTGCTGCCGCCGCCAGCGCGCCACCGCTCCATGGTCGCCCGAGGCGAGCACCGCCGGCACGTCGTGACCGTAGAAGGAAGCAGGGCGCGTGTACTGGGGGTATTCTAGCAAGCCGTTGGCGAACGACTCATCAGCCGCTCCCCCTTCCGCGCCCAGCACGCCGTCTATCTTGCGCACTACCGCGTCGATGATGACCATCGAGGCCAGCTCGCCGGAAGTGAGCACGTAATCGCCCAAGGAGATGACATGGTCTGCCACCTCATAGACCCGCTCATCGATGCCCTCGTAGTGACCGCACACGAACAGCAAACGCTCTTTGGCGGCGAGCTCGTTGGCATAACCATCATCGAAACGGCGACCCTGGGGGGCGAGCAGGATGATCTCGGGCGCAGAAGCGTCGCGAACGGAAGCCTCATCGCCGCGGAACGCCGCCACGCTGTCCGGGGCAAGGGTTTCGAGCGCTTCGAAGATAGGCTCGCACTTCATGACCAGCCCCGCTCCCCCACCGTAAGGATCGTCGTCGGTGGTGCGATGGCGATCATGGGTCCAATCACGCAGATCATATGCCTTGAAGTCGAGGATGCCCTTCTCCTGAGCCCGCTTCATCATAGAAGCGCCCATGACCGAGTCGTACATATGGGGAAAGGTCGAGAGCGTTTCGATGACCATGACAGATAGACCTTCCTACCAAAGGGTCGTTCAGAGGTCGAGCAGGCCCGCAGGAACGCGCACCACGATGGTGCGGGCCACATCGTCGATGGATTCCACCAGCTCATCCACGAACGGGATGAGCACCGCCGCGTCCTCGCCTTTATCCTCCTCGGTCGCTCGCGCGACCACCAACAGCGACTGCGCAGGGCGCTCCTCCACCCGTAGCAGCGGACCGATCGGACCGAGCTGTGCGTCGACCACCGTCCAGGGCTCCTCTTCGTCGAGCGCGGTCACCTCATCGGAAGCTTCGGGCCGTGCCGCGAGGAAGCGGACGAGGTTGGTCACCGATGCCTCTTCCGCTGCAGCTCTCGCCACACAGTCCTCCAGCTCGCCTTCGACCTCGCTCTCGCGCACCAGGCAATGACAGCCCACCAGCAGCTCGGCTCGATCCATGGCGTCGACCTCGGCGAAGGAGAGGCGATAGCGACCTTCATACTTGCCTTGGGCAGCTTCGACCTCGGTGATGGTGACCCTCCGCGGCAGGTCGGCGACAGGTGGCACGAGGGCGCATTCCATGCCCTCGCGCAATAAGAAAGGAAGGCCCTCGGCTGCTCGAGCCAAGAACCTTCCCTGTAGGTTCAGCGTGCGCGTCAGCGTCGCCGCATCCATCCAGCCTCGCATAGCCGTCGCGTCCTTTTCCGATCGGAGAGGGAGCGCTGGCGCGCTAGTCGAGCAGTTCGACTTCGACGTTCGCGCCGTCTTGCAGCGCTGCTGCGCGCGCGAGCGTGCGGATAGCCTTGATGACGCGGCCCTGACGGCCTATCACCTTGCCCGCATCCGCTTCGTTCACCGCGATCTCGATGCGCACGGTGTTGCCATCGGCAGCCCCGTTCACTTCCAGATCGTCCGGCATCTCGATCAGCGGCGCGACGACGACCTCGACGAGATCGACGAGTTTAGCGGTGAGCTCGTCCATAAGGGGCTTTACGCCTCTTTGCGAGCGCGCTCGATCAGAGACGCCACCGTATCGGTCGGGCATGCACCGTTAGCCAGCCACTGGTCGACCTTCTCCATGTCCATCTGGATCATGGCCGGGTCCTGCAGCGGGTTGTAGCGGCCGACCTCTTCGATGAAGCGACCGTCGCGCGGGCTGCGAGAATCAGCGACGACGATACGATAGTAGGGGCGCTTCTTCGCGCCGTGACGAGCGAGACGGATCTTGACAGCCATGAAAACGAAACTCCTTCATTCTTCTTATGTTCACCGATCCAAGCCCAGAAACGGCCCGATGCCGCCTTCCAGACGTGATTACAGCAGCTATCCATGTTACGTAATAACGCAGCGTCGCGCAAGCGTTTGGCCCGGTTTATTTATCCTCCGAACGCAAAAACGCGTCGTCGGCGCCAAGATGGAGCTGCTCGTTCATGGCTCTCAGGAACCCGTCGGTGATGACGTTGGGCACCACCGCCTCGCCCGCCAGAGCCCGTGTCGCCAGATGCACCGCAGCCGCCTTCACCAGAGAATCCATGCGGCCGAAAGCATCCTCCCACGTCGATCCTGCGCATAACAGGCCATGTTGAGCCCACAGGACAGCGCGGAACCGTTCCATCTGTTCAGCAGATGCCCGCGCCAGCTCCAAGCTTCCCGGCACCAGGCACGGCACGACCCCCACCCCTTCGGGCACAGCGAGGATGCACTCGGTAGTGGCCTTCCACAGCGCGCGCGTGACCGCCCGCGGCGTCAGCTCCACCATCTTCGACAACACGATCAGCTCGTTGGGGTGAGCATGATAGAGCACGCGCCCCTCCCTATCGCGCGCCTTCTGCGCGCTATGGATGAGCAGATGACCGGCCAGCTCGCTGGTGGGGCGACCACCGTCGCTGAAGCCTATCGAGATGCGGAAGCGAACGCCGCTCTCATCCAGCTCCACGATACCAAGACGCCGGGCCGGCGCCTGATCGAGCCGACCCATGAAGCTGCCCGCCGCGCTCACCAAGAAGGCCTCAGAGCCCAGTTCCGGCACGGCAACGGCCAGATCCTCCCAAAGGCCGCACGCCAAGTCGAGCTCGGCGCGAACGGCCTCGACCTCAGAGCGCTCAGCGGCACGCAACCGATAGGAGACGTTTCCGCCGTTCGCCTCATGCCATCCGCGACGGGCCCCTTCCGCGGCCATGTCCATCAACCCGCGTCCGTAGGGCGCCTCGGCCAAGAAGGTCGCGATACGTTGTTCTGCGGCAGCAACATCGACCATGGAAGATCCTCTCTCATATAAGAAAGCGGTATATAGCGGTATGTAAGACGGCGGTCCCAGACGGCATCGCCTCTCGCATTCTAGCGCCTCATCGCCGAACGACGGCCGAAGACGAGCAACGGCCACCCCGAGAAGAGGTGGCCGTTCGGCTCGCGAAGCGCCCTCCGTTCGAAAGAGGAGACGAGGAGAGAGGGGCACAGAAAGGACGCCTCGCGGGGAAGCGATAGTGGGATGGCATTCCACCGATGCTTCCATTGCTGCTCATTTGTTAGTTTATGCTAACTTATTCAGAAATGCAAGCGGTCCTTGCCGCTCCCAGCGAAGCGCATCCATTACAATGGGAATCCATGAGCAAGAAGGATCGACATCACCTCAAGGAGCACCGCACGGCGCGCCACGACCGATTGGCCGCCCAGCCGTGGTTCGACCGAGCGACGCCGCGCAAGCAGCAGGCGTACCTCGCCTTGGAAGATCCCCTCGCCGCCGGGCCGATAGGCCAGGCTTGCGGCGTAGGACTGTTCGTGCTGATCGTGCTGAACGCTTTTCTGCTCAGCAGCAACGTCGCCTCCCTCGACCAGATCACGCGCAATATCGTAGGGGCTTTCAGCGCGTTCTCCACCGTGGTGTTCGCCTTCGAGTACCTCTGCCGCATCTGGGTGGCCGACATGCTGTACCCGCAGCTATCGCCCGCGCGGGCGCGCTTGCGCTACCTCTTCTCGTTGCTGGGCATCATCGATCTGCTCTCGTTCGTCCCCTCTATGATCATGTGGTTCGCCCCAGGCTCAGCCGCCCTGAACGACGCCGTGCGCGTCATCCGCCTCGTGCGCCTCATCAAGGTGACCCGCTACATGCGGGGCTTGCGCACCATCAACCTGGTGTTCGAGAAGCGCCGCAACGAGATAGTGGCGGCTTTCATGCTATTGGCGCTGCTCACCATCGCCTCCAGCGTGCTCATGTACGAAGCGGAGCACGTAGCCCAGCCCGACCAGTTCGACTCGGTGCTCACGGGCATCTACTGGGCCATGACCACCATCACCACCACCGGCTATGGCGATCTGGTGCCCATCACCCCCCTAGGGCGTTTCATCGGCTTCATCACCATGGTGCTCGCCATCGGAGCCATCGCCATTCCCTCTGGCATCTTCTCGGCCGGCTTCGTCGAAGCCTTCCGCAGCCAGCGCCTCGATGAAGCGGACTGCGTGCCGAAAGACGCCGAGGACATCCTCGACGATGCCATCGACGACCTCTTCGGGAAGGACTAGGCCATGATGAGGGCCGATCGTCTCACTGCCGGCAGGCGTCTTTTGTTCGCGCTGTTCACCATCGCTTTCGGAGCCTTCGCCGGGGCGTTCGCCTGGGCGTTCTTCTTCCTCATGAACGCCGGCATCCACCTGCTGTGGGGCACGGTGCCCGAAGCTCTTGAGTCCGCTGGGCTGCCCGCGGTGCTCTATCCATTGCTGTTCTGCCTGCTCGGCGGCGTGGTGATAGGACTGTTCCAGAAGCGGTTCGGACCTTGCCCCGATGACATGAACACCGTGATGGCCGCTGTGAAGAAAACGGGACGCTACGAGTACGACCGCATCGGCGTCTCGTTCACCGGGGCCATCCTTCCGCTGCTGTTCGGCGGCTCCCTCGGACCCGAGGCCGGCATCACCGGCGTCATCGCAGGGCTGTGCACCTGGGTGGGCGATCGGCTGCGCTTCGTCGGTCGCGAGATGCGCGAGCTGTCCACCGCCTCTACCGCGGCGGTGCTCTCGGCCATCTTCGCTGCTCCCCTCTTCGGCCTGTTCGCGCCTTTAGCGGGCTATGTGGACGAATCGAACGGCTCGCCGGAGGGCTTCCGCCCCGAGACCGTCACCATGCCCCGAGCGAAGAAGATAGCGGTCTATCTGCTCGCTATCGCGGGCGCCCTCGGTGCCATGACGGGCCTCGGCGCGCTGTTCGGCGGCGGCCTCATGCTGCCGCGCTTCACGGACATGACCTTGGGAGAGCACGAGCTCGCATGGGCGGTGCCCCTCGCTCTGATAGGCGCTGCAGCCGGATGGCTGTTCCATGCCTGTGGGGCCGGCGCGGGCGCGCTCGCCTCCGCTCTGGGCGAACGCCCGGTCATCAAGGCGCTCATCGCAGGAGCGTTCCTCGGATGCTGCGGCATCGCGCTGCCCTACACGATGTTCGCCGGAGAAGAGCAGAGCTTCATCCTCATGGGCACCTGGAGCACCATGGGCGCAGCAGCGCTGCTGCTCACCGGCTTTCTGAAGGTGGCCACCACCCAAGCATGCCTGCACCTCGGATGGCGCGGCGGCCATTTCTTCCCGCTCATCTTCGCTGGCGTCAGCATCGGCTACGGCTGTGCGCTGCTCACCGGGGCCGATGCGGTCTTCTGCCTCTGCACCGTCACTGCAGCGCTGCTGGGCGCGGTCATGCGGCAACCGGTCATGACGGCGCTGCTGCTGTTCCTGTGCTTCCCTTTGCGCGGAATGGTGGTCATGCTGGCCGCAGCAGCCTTGGGCTCCATCGTTCCCGTGCCGCGGAAATGGCTCAAGCAGCGCCCGAAGAAGGGACAGCAGGAACGACCGCTGGATCCGAAGTCGGAGACACCGGGTCGACCAGTCGTGGAAGGATGATGGTGAAGGTGGTGGTCCCATCGGCACTGGCGGCGCAGATGGTGCCGTTGTGCGCCCTCACCACCTCCTGAGCGATAGCGAGCCCCAATCCCGTGCCGCCCTCCTTGGTACCGCGGGAGCCGTCTTCCCGATAGAACTTGTCGAAGATGCTCTTCAAGTGCGCCTGGGATATCTCGCGACCCTGGTCGGTCACCGCCAGCTCCCAAGCCGGGCCATCCTCGGCCTCGATGGCCCGAGCGCTCAGCTCGACGGTGGTGCCGGGATCGGCGTAGGCGATGGCGTTGCGCATGACGTTACCGAGAGCTCGGGCCAGCTTGTCGGCGTCCACGAAGAAGCGCTCAGAATCCGGTCCCTCCACTCGAATGGTCAGATCCCGTGCCTCGGCCTCCACATAGAAGCCCTCGGCCACCTGCTCGCAGAACAACCTCACCGACACCCAACCGCGCTCGATGGGAATGGCTTGCAGGTTGTAGCGGGTTATCTCGAAGAACTCGTCGATGAGCCCTTCGAGGCGACACGCCTTCTCGAAGGCGATACGCGTGTACTTCTGCCGCGGCCCGGCAGGAAGGTCGGGCGCCTCGTCGAGCAGCGAGAGATAGCCGATCACCGAGGTGAGCGGCGTGCGCACGTCGTGGGCCAAATAGGCCACCAGCTCGTCTTTGCGACGCTCAGCGGCCACAGCAGCTCGCTCGTCGGCCAGAGCAGCCAGACGCACGCCGTTGAGCTCGTCTTGCACCGGAGAGAGATCAGCGGACAGCTCCACCGGCTTCTCCCGGTCGGCCATGATATCGCCCACCGCGCCAGCCAGCTCGTCGAAGCTGCGCAGCGACCGGCGCAGAGCCAGTAGCACGATGACGCCGCAGCCTGCGAAGTACAGGCCCAAGATGACCGGCATCTTCAACTGGCTCAAGAAGTGATAGACAGAGAGGTCGCGGAACGAGAGCACCCCTTCATCGGTCCAGACCATCTGCCAATCGGAAACGTTCCCGCTGAGCGGAAGCTGCGACAGCGCGATGCTCTCTATGTAGCGGTCGGCCAGCCCGAGCGCATCCGCCATCTCCTCCACTGCTCGCATGCGTTCGCGCATGTCGAGAGCGTATTCTGCCTGTTGCAAGGTCATGGAGCCGAAATAAGGCGATGCTAGCGCTTCTGTGAAGCTCGTATAGAAGTAGCTCTTGTCGTTACCGTCCACGGCCACGGTGGCATCGCGTCCATCGAACATATCATCGCGCACCACCACGAGGAACTCATCAGGGCTCACCTGCATGACCCACTCGCCCGTTTCCTCGAGCGCATCAACGAGCACATAGAGCTCCCCATAGCGAGCTTTCAGGTCGAAATCGAGCGACACAGCTTTCTTGGAAGAGCCGCCCCCTACGTCCATAGCCGATCCCGTCATCACCGGATCGAGCTTCGTCAGATCATAGGTGCCATCATCATTGCGCAAGCCTATCCCATCGAGCACATCCCGCAAAGAATAGTCGCTCGTCTGCAGCGTGCGCCATTCCGATGTGCTGTCAGCCACCCAGTCGGCCATTCGCGGGATCACCGTCACGTTCAGCAGCCCCATCGCCACCACGAACGCCGCTGTGAACACCGCCCAGCGCTTCAGCGCAGTACTGCGTATCCGTCGGCTCAGCTCGCGAGATTGATTATGACGTCGCTCACCCACGATCGGCCGATCCATGACCGTCCCGAGCGATGTAGTAGCCCACGCCCCAAGCCGTTTCGATGAACGAGGTGGCGGAATCCACTGCTGCAAGCTTCTTGCGCAGGTGACGGATGTGCACCATCACGGTATTCGATGATGACGCGTCATAAGGCTGCTCCCACACGGTCTCATAGAGATCTTGGGTGGAGACGGGCTCACCTGCGCGGCTCACCAGCAGCGAGAGGATGGAGAACTCCTTGGGCGTCAGCTCCAAGGGCACATCATAGAGGAAAGCCTTATGACCACGCTCGTCCACCTCCAGCCCGCGCACCTCGCACACCCCGTCGCTTCTCTGAGACGAGGCTCCCTCAGCGCTCTCGGACAGCGTATCACGCTCCTGCCTGAAGCGGCGCACCCGGGCTTTCACCCGCGCCACCAGCTCCCGCGGCTTGAAGGGCTTGGTCACGTAATCGTCGGCGCCCAAGGTGAAGCCCACCACATGGTCGGCCTCGCCATCGCGCGCCGTCAGGAACATGATGGGAATATCGGTGATGGCACGAGCGCGCGTGCACAGCTCGAAGCCGTCCATGCCAGGCATCATCACATCGAATATGGCCAGGTCGAAGTATTGCTGTTGCAAAAGATCGAGGGCAGTGGCAGAGCTATAGCAGGCCACCGCATCCATCCCGTCCCCTTCCAGCAGGCCCACCACCAGATCGGCGATGGCCACCTCATCGTCCACGACGAGCACTCGCGATCGTTCCTCGGCCAACATGTCCACGGCGAAAACCGTCCTTCCTCTTCTCGCGATGGTCCCATCATCGCATAACAACGCCAACGAAGAGCACGCCCTTCTGCGATGTTAAGGAAAGATTAAGCCGGGTTAAGGAAACCTTCAGCAATCGCTATGGGAATGTTAAAGCGCCCCTCTTCTAGCATGGGATGCGGCAGCCGAGAGCGCCGGATGACAAGAATGAGAGAGGAGCAAGCGCATGTACTACGACGAGCCGAGCTACGTGAACGAGTCATACCGCGAGCGACCGCGCTACGTTGCCCGGCCCTCCTATCGTCAGCAACATAGCATCGAAACGACGCGCGTGCTGCTGCTCATCCTCACCGTAGCGCTGGCAGTGCTCGCCATCGGCGGGGCCCTCACCGCATTCGACCTCGCTGCTCGCACGAATGACCCGGCCACATCGACCGCTTTCGACAACGTCATCATCGACAACGCCTCTCCCGCCGCCAACGCCAGCACGCCGGTGAGCCAATGGACGCGCGGGGAGGTGCCCTACCTCTATCAGCGCGACCCAGCTTGGGCCGAGCGACCCTATGCAGGTGACACCATCGGCACGAGCGGCTGCGGGCCCACCTGCCTGTCCATGGTATATGTCGCGCTCACGGGCAGGACCGACTATACCCCCGAGAAGCTCTGCGCGTTCAGCGAGCGCGGCGGCTATGTGGAAGACGGCATGACGCGCTGGGCACTGCTCGACGAAGGCGCGTCGCAACTCGGGCTGTCCTCACGACTCATAGCCGCCACCCCCGCTGCCCTCGAACGCGAGCTCATGGAGGGAAACCCGCTCATGCTCAGCATGGCAGAGGGGGACTTCACCTCCGTAGGCCACTTCATCGTAGCGTGCGGTCTCACCGACCAAGGCGAGCTGGTCATACGCGACCCGAACTCCCCCGAGCGCAGCCACCAGACATGGAACGTCCAACGGGTCCTCGATCAGACCCGCAGCATCTGGTCCTTCTCCCAAGCTTGACAGCCCGCCCCAAGGTAGCGACCCACACCCAGCGCTCCGCGACCGAGCCCCCCCCAGAAGAGCTGCCACCACGCGCCTGCATGAAGAGGCCGATGAGGCCCACAGGTGATAGAGCATCCTTCGAGCAGCGCTCTCGTTCCGCTATAAGATGAGCTCGCCACCCCATTGCAAACCGTTACGAAACGGAGGGTTCCTCGCCGTCGATGTGGGAGCGGGGGTCGTGGAGGGGGTTGGGGGGGATGCGGACCTCGTTCAAGCCGAGGTCGACCAGCGCTTCCCAGGTACGGTAACCGGGGCAGTTGCCGTCGAAGGGCGCGCAATAGTTCGTGGCCTCCAGGAGCGTGGCCGTATGCATGAGATCGGCCATGGTGTCTACGTCGGGCACGGGGCGCAGATAGCGCGCCGGCAAGCCCGCGGCAGCCGCCTTGCGCACGTAAGCGGGCAGCACCGTGAGACCCTCTTGGTTGTAGAAGACGCCCTTGTGATCGAAGTCGGTCTGGCGGGTCCACCCCACCACCGACACGCCCAGCTCCTGGTCAGGAGCGAGGACGATGCCGCATCCCGCACCGTTCCCCTCTTCGAGCTGATGGAGCCCGTGAAAGCCATCCACCACATCGTCCACCGTCAGCGCCGGCATATCGGCCCCCATGGAGAGGATGAGGTCGGCCCCCCGCTGCCAGCACTGCGAGAACGCATGGTCATAGTGCTCGTCGAAGGTGGCACCCTCATCCCCGATGAACGTGATGGGACGCGGCCAGGTGCCGGCATCAGCGAACAGCTTTTCCATGGGACCTACGTTGGTCACCGGCGCTGTGGAGATGACGAGCTCGTAGCGATCGCGCACCGCACCATCGCCAGCCTCCGCCTCCAAGCGATCGAAAGCGCAGCAGATGACCTCCACCACGTCGAACAGCATGCGATGGTAGAGCGCGGCGGCCACCTCAGGTGAGAACATGCCGTCTTTCAACGTGCTCAACCGCGTCTTCACCAGCCCCGGCTCGGGCAGCTTGCTGAACAGCAGAAGGATGTTGCTGCGCTCCCTCATGCCATGACCTCGGCGCGCACGTCAGTGCCCAGCTCAGCTTTGACCAGGTCGAAGGCGGCGTCGATGGCCTTGTCCATGTCGTAGTACTTGTAACCGCCCAAACGGCCAGCGAACACCACATCGCCCTCTTCCCGAGCCAGCTCCGCATAGCGCTCGTAGAGCTCGGTATTGCGCTCGTCATTGATGGGATAGTACGGCTCATCGCCCGGCTGCCACGATGCCGGATACTCCCGCGTGATGAACGTGACCGGCTGAGCGCCGAAAGTGAAGTGCTTGTGCTCGATGATGCGAGTGTAGGGCACGGCTCGCTCGGTATAGTTCACGACAGCGTTGCCCTGCCAGTTCTCCTCTTCCAAGCGCTCCGTCTCGAAGCGCAGGGAACGATACTCCAGATTCCCCAAACGGTAGTCGAAGTACTCGTCGATAGGGCCTGTGTAGATGATGCGCGTCGCGATGGAAGGCTGCTCGGCGATCAGCTCACGGAACTCCACACCGCAGCGCACTTCGGTGCCCTCCAACAGCTCCTCCACCAGCGCCGTGTAACCGTCAACGGGAATGCCTTGGTAGCGGTCGTTGAAGTAGTTGTTGTCGTAGGTGAAGCGCACCGGCAGGCGCTTGATGATCGATGCCGGCAGCTCGGTGCAAGAGCGGCCCCACTGCTTCTCGGTGTAGCCGCGCACGAGCTTCTCGTACACATCGCGACCGACGAGCGATAGCGCCTGCTCTTCGAGGTTCTGCGGCTCCTCCACAGCGCACGCTGCCTTCTGTTCCTCGATGATGGCGCGAGCCTCGGCAGGGGTGCGGATGCCCCACATCTTCGAGAAGGTGTTCATGTTGAACGGCAGGTTGTACAGCTCCTCGCCATAGACGGCCACCGGCGCGTTGATGTAGTTGTTGAACTCGGCGAAGCGATTCACGTAGCGCCATACCGGTTCAAGGGAGGTATGGAAGATATGCGCGCCGTACTCATGGATGTCGATGCCATCCTCACGTCGGGTATAGATGTTGCCAGCGATATGCGTCCTGCGATCGATGACCAGGCAGCGCTTCTGGGCCTTGCGCGCCTCATGAGCGAACACAGCGCCCGTGAGGCCAGCGCCCACGATCAGGTAATCATAGGAGGTTTCCATAGGGTCCTTTCGGATCGATCCGGTCAGTTCGTATCATCGGCCACCAGCGCAGCGACAGCGGGAAACGCCCGTTCATCGGGGGAACCGTTCCATGGTAGCACGCGCAGCCCACGCAGGCGCAGTCCTAGCAGACAAGCGTTGTCGCACAGCTTCTTACGGTAATGAGCCATGAGCATCTCGAAGGTGTCCTCTGTCGAGAAGACGGTGCAGCGGAACGAGGAGGGGCGCCGCTCGCTTCCCAGCGCATCGCCAGAAGCGGCCGGAACGAGGCTCACGGCGTTCATCTTCGCCAACACGCTGGGAGCCGACTCCCCGAAGGTGAGCCCCACGGCCTGGACGAACCGGCGCAGGTCGGACGGATCGCAGACCGGAGCGTGCCCTTTCTCTTCTGCACCGGCAAGCTCTTGCTGCAGCAGCGTATCCATCTGCGCCAGGTCGAGCTCCAGCAGCTTCTGGAACGGATGGCGCTCCTTCATGCCCATCTTCGATGGCAGGATGCGGAACTCCTCGAAGCTCACGCCTTGCTCGGCCAACGCCAGCTGCAGTATCTGCTGCCACGTATCCAGCTCGGCGCGCACGGTGGAATCGTCGGAATACACCTCGCACACGATGTAGGGCTTGCCCTTAGCGGCCCCTTTGCGCGGTCGGTCGTCGTTGCGCACGTACACGGCGTTGGTGTGCTTCAAGATGAGCCGCACGGCAGTGGGGTTGCCGCTCCACACCTTCCGCACCGCCCGCGCATAGGCGGTGCGAACCTGCTCGATGCGCACCATGCGCGCGCTATCGGAAGACAGCGAACGCAGGATGAAAGCTATCTCGGTGCCGAGCCGAGCCATGGTGCGGCCCTCCCCTTACAGGAACATCTTCGCGCCGAAATATCCTAGCACCACCACGCCCACGATGATGCGGTACACGCCGAACGCAGTGAAGTCGTTGCGCTTGATATAGCCCATGAGGAACTTGATGGCCACGATGGAGACCACGAAGGCCGTCACGATACCGGTGATGAGCACGGCTATCTCGGTGGCGCTCATGACCATCCCTAGCTCCATGACGTACTTCACCACCTTCAGCACTCCCCACCCGAACATGACGGGGATGGCCAAGAAGAACGTGAACTCCGCCGCAGCGGTGCGCGAGCAGCCGCACAGCATGCCACCGATGATGGTGGAACCGGACCGCGAGGTGCCCGGGATGATGGCGAGCATCTGGAAGCAGCCGATCTTCAGCGCCGTCTTCCAGTCGATGTCGTCCACGGTACGCACCTTGAACAGGCCGGCTTCAGCGATGTCGCCATCGGTGCCCCCCGACGCTTCCGCCGCAGCCGTGATCTGGGAGGGGCGCACATGCTTGCCATGGACGACCGCTGAGGCGACCTTCGGGTGCGAGGCGAGGTACGCGCGCTCGCGCTTGCGGTTGTAGCGCTCCAACACGATGAACACCACACCGTAGAAGATGAGCGCCACCGCTACGGTCCAAGCGTTATAGAAGTGCTCATTGAAGAAATCGTCGAGGGTGAAGCCGATGATGGCGGCCGGGATGCAACCGATCACCACCATGCCCCACAGCCGCCAGGTGCTGCGCTTCTCGACCCGCGTCTTCTTCGGCGAGAAAGGGTTGAGCTTATGGAAGTAGAGGATGAGCACCGCGCAGATGGCACCTATCTGGATGACCACGAAGAACAGTTCGAGGAACTGGGGGCTCACCTGTAGCCGCATGAACTCGTCCACCAAGATCATATGCCCGGTCGATGATATGGGCAGCCATTCGGTGATGCCTTCCACCACGCCGATGAACAGCGCTTTCAGTATTTCGATGATCATCTCCACAGCGAAGCTCTCCCCTTTTCCTGCGACCGCTCGCGAAAGCCGCTCCACGAGCGGAAGAACGTAAGGCCCTATCTTAGCGCACCTTCGGCGCTGCGCTCACAATATGACGATATCGTGAGATGCAGCAGTGAATACTTCGAAGCCGTTCTCGGTGATGATGCCGAAGTCCTCCAAGCGCATGCCGAACTCGCCCGGCAGGTAGATGCCCGGCTCCACCGTGACCACGTTGCCTGCTCGAAGAGGCTCGGTGTTGCGAGCGCTCAGCACCGGCAGCTCATGCACGTCGATGCCCACGCCATGGCCGAGCCCATGGCCCATGGCGCCCGGAAATCCCTCTTCGGCTAAGATGCGCTCGGCGAGCGCTTGGGCCTCGGCTCCGGTGATGCCGGGGGCGAGCAGCGCCTCCACTTCCTCGTTGGCTCGTCGGATCGTCTCATAAGCAGCCCTCATCTTCGGATGCGGCTCGCCGAGAAAGACCGTGCGGGTCATATCCGAGCAATAGCCGCGCGCCCGAGCACCGAAGTCCATGACCACGCACATGCCCGTCTCAAGAGGAGCATCGCTCACGATAGCATGAGGGCTCGCGCCGTTCTCGCCGGCGGCCACGATAGAAGGAAACGCCAGCCCGCTCGCCCCATGGGAGAGCAGATATCCATCCAGCTCCAGCTGCACCTGCCGCTCGGTCATCCCCGGCCGGATGAACTCCACTATGTGGGCGAAGGCGGCATCGGTTATGGCCTGGGCGAAGCGCAAGCGCTCCACTTCGCAGGCGTCCTTCACCGCACGCAAGCGCAGGATCTCGCCGCAGGTCTCAGCAAAGGGGACGGCCGAAGCGCCGCTCTCAGCGAAGGCGCGCTGCAAGCTACGATAGTCAGCGAGAGCGATGCCATCATCGAAGGCGAACGAACCGTGCGCAGGCGTCGAAGCGCTCCACAACCGAGCAGCCACATGAGCATGGGAGGTCCGCTCATCGTCGACGCTCACCACATCGCCGCCCACCGAGGCAGCCTTGCGACACCCATGGGCATAGCGAGAGTCGGTATGGAGCACGGCCCGTTCGGCGTCCACGTAAAGAGCATGGGCCTGTTCCTCATCGAACACGTCGTCGAAGGCGGTGAGCCACTGGATGTCGGACGTGCGACGAGCAAGATAGGCGCCCATGCCACCCTCGGCCTCACGAGCGCGCAGGCGACCCAATCGCCGCGAAGCCGCATTCGCCTCTGTCATGAGCCCTCCCTCTCTTCTCGCCTTCCCTCTCGCCTCACCGGCGCTCGTCGCGACCGGCGACGATGACCTGACCGGGGGCGTAGCGCTCCTTATAGCCTTCGCCGAGCGTGCCGTCCACCCCTTCGATGAGCAGGTCGAGGGCATCAAGATAGCCCTGGAACCCGCGACCCTTCACCTGCGCTGCGCATGCGGGCGCGATCACCGATACGGCACGGAACGGCTCGCGAGCGTCCACGTCGGATATGTGCACTTCCACCACCGGAACGTCGATGCCAGCCACCGCATCGCGCAGAGCGTAAGAATAGTGGGTGTGGGCACCTGGGTTGTAGATGATGCCGTCGAAGACGCCATGGGCGCTGTGCAGCTCGTCGATGAGCTTTCCCTCATGGTTCGATTGGAAGCATCGCAGCCCCACGCCCGCCTCCTGCGCGTGCGCCCGCACCTGTGCCTCAAGGTCGCTCAACGTCTCGCTGCCGTAGATGCCCGGCTCCCGCACCCCTAGCATATCGAGGTTCGGGCCGTTCATCAGCAGGTACTTCTTCATGGATGCCTCACCTTCCCACAGAAGGGTCGCTCGCCCAAGCTTCCAAGGCTTCGAGCAGGACCCCATCATCCACCGCGACCGCTTCCCATTGCCCCACATCGCGCGGAAGCACGAAGCGCACCGCGCCGGCCCGCGCCTTCTTATCGCGCTTCATGGCGGCGAGCATCTCAGCAGCCGGGGCGCGCCAGGGCAGCACGGGCAGGTCGAGAGCATCGAGCAGCTCGTCTTGAGTGGAAACGAGCTCGGCAGAGGTGCCCAACAGCCTCTGGCCCAATCGTGCAGCGAACCGCATGCCTTCGGCCACGGCCGCACCATGGCTGAACGTGCCGTAGCCGGCCAGCGTCTCGATGGCATGGCCGAGGGTATGACCGTAGTTCAAGCACTCGCGCACGCCCGCGCTCTCGGTCTTGTCCTGCGCCACCACGTTGGCTTTGAACGTGACGCAGCGGGCGATGGCCTCGGTGACCGTAGCCGTATCGCGGCTGCGCAGCTGGTCGCTATGCTCTAACAACCAGAAGAAGAACTGGTCGGAGTCGATGGCGGCCGATTTCGCGATCTCGGCGCAGCCGCAAGCCCACTCCCGGTCGGACAGCGTCGCGAGGGTGTCGGTGGAGGCGCATACATAACGGGGCTGGGCGAACGTGCCCACCAGGTTCTTGCCGGCCTCCAAGTTCACGCCGGTCTTGCCGCCCACCGAGGAGTCCACCATCGACAGCAGCGTGGTGGGCACCTGCACCAACGCAAGCCCGCGCATGTAAGTGGATCCCACGAACCCGCTCAGATCGCCCACCACACCGCCGCCCAACGCCACCACGGCGCAATCGCGGGTCAGGCCGAGGGCGGCCATGGCCTCCCACAGCTCGCCAGCCACCGTCACCGACTTGCTCTCCTCGCCCGCCTCGACCACGATGTCGCTCACGCGATAGCCGGCCTGCGCACACGATGCCTTCGCCCGCGCCAAGTAGAGCGGTGCCACGTTAGAATCGCTGATGATCAACAGTTGGGGCGCAGCAGCCAACGCAGAGATGGTGCGCAGATGCTCGCCCAGCCCGTCGAGGATCGCCCCTCCGATGCGGATGTCATAGGGAACCTCACCGGGAATGTTCACCACTACTCTGGTCGCTGGCACAGCACGCCCCTCTCCTTCAACGCATGGAACACCTTGCCCGCGGTGACCGCGATGCTCTTGCCGGCCGTGTCGATGGTCAGATCAGCTACGGCTTCATATTGCGGCAATCGCTCCGCACAACGGCGGCGAGCCGCCTCTATGTCTTGGAACAGCGGCCGCGACGACATGTCGCTGATGCGCGAGGCCGCCTCATCGGCATCGACCCGCAAGTGCACGACCAAACCGCGCTCGGCCAAGATGGCGCAGTTGCGCGCCTGGGTGACGATGCCGCCGCCGCACGAGACCAACAGCGGGTCATCTTTGGCAGCCAGCTCTTCGAGCACGTCGGTCTCGATGGCGCGGAAGCCCTCCTCGCCGTCCTCGGCGAATATGTCCTTGATGCGACGACCCTCGCGCCGCTCCAGATAGGTATCGAGGTCCACCGAGGCGATACCGGCATCACGGGCCACCCGTCGGGCGACGCTCGTCTTGCCAGCCCCCATGAACCCGATGAGGAACACCGGGCGCGTCAGCTCGTAACGCTCGCTCATCGGGACATCGTCTTCAATCGCTGCTTGTAGGCGCGGATAGCCGCCTTCATGTCGGTAAGGTTCGTGCAGCCGAAAGCCTCCAGGTAGGCATTCGCCAGCACGAAGGCCACCTCTCCTTCCGCCACCACCGCAGCGGCGGGCACCGCGCAGGTGTCGCTGCGCTCTTTGGAGGCCTCTTCAGCTTCCAACGTATCGAGGTTCACCGTTTCGAGCGGTGTCATCAGGGTCGGGATGGGCTTCATGGCGGCCGTTATGATGAGCGGCAGGCCCGTGGTCATGCCGCCCTCAAGGCCGCCGGCGTTGTTCGAAGCACGAGTGAACTCTCCCGCTCTCAAGACGATGGGATCGTGCACCCGCGAACCCACGCGGTGGGACGCCTCGAAACCGAGGCCGAACTCCACGCCCTTGATGGCAGGGATGGAGAACAGCGCCCCTCCCAGACGAGAGGTGATGCGCTCATCGGCCGTGGCATAACCGCCCAGACCCGGCAAGAGCCCCGTCGCCACCACGCGGAAGGTGCCGCCCAGGCTCTCCCCTTGCTCCTTGGCGCGATCGATGGCGGCGATCATGGCCGCCGAGGCCGCTTTGTCAGGGCAGCGCACCTCAGACAGCTCGATGTCGAGCGGCGTGTAAGAGGCGGCATTCGCCAGACCATCCGCCTCGGGCATGAAGGCATCGCCGATGGAAATGACGTAGGAATATATCTCCACCCCTAGTTCGGCAAGGAATTCCCGAGCGATGCCGGCTGCCGCTACGCGCGCAGCGGTCTCGCGAGCGCTGGCTCGTTCGAGGATGTTGCGGCAATCATCGGTGTTGGTCTTCAAAGCGCCCACCAGATCGGCATGGCCCGGACGTGGCCTCACCTCACGACGGAGGTCGTCGGGGGGCGCACAGAACGCGGCCATGCGCTCGCTCCAATTCTGCCAATCCTTGTTCTCCACCACCAACGTGATGGGCGTGCCGAGGGTGCGCCCGAAGCGGATGCCGGAGGTGACCCGAGCGCGGTCGGTCTCGATCTTCTGGCGGCCGCCACGGCCGTAGCCCGACTGACGCCGCGCAAGATCGCTGTTGATATGGTCGAGGGAGATGGATACGCCGGCAGGCACGCCTTCGACGATGGCGGTCAATTCCGGCCCGTGGCTCTCCCCAGCGGTGATGTAGCGCATGGAACTTCCTTCTCGGAAACGATGGTCTTCTAATTGTAGTGCAGTTCGGAGCCGAATCCGGCCTTCGCCATGATGTCGAACAGCTCATCGTAGCTGGCGGTCAGGTTCACTCCGGCAGCGGTGCAGAGGAGCTCGACGGTGGCCACGGCCTGGCCCACCAGCATGCCTGCGCCATCATAGGCACGGCATCCAAGGCGCCGGGCGGCGTCCAGAAGGGCCGTCTCGCCATGGCCGTACACCGTGTCGAACACCACCTGGTTCTGTCGCAACAGCGCGGTATCGAACGGCGCGGGATCGCCCTCCAGCATCCCTAAGGATGTGGCGTCGATGATGACGGTCGCGCTCGCGATGATGCCATCGGCCTTCTCATAGTTGCCTGCCTGTACCACGTGGTTCGCCATGCTGTCGAGGGTCTTTCGCGCTTCCAGGCTCTCGGCGTCCAGCGGGCTTTTGGCGATAGCCACCAGCTGGTCGGCATAGGCTTGCACCGTAGCGCGCGTGCGCAGCATGTCACGCCCGAGCAGCGTGGTCTTGGCCGCCCCGGCGCTTATGACCGCATGGAGGATGGCGCGGGAAGTAGGGCCCGTGCCGCAGATGACCACCGAAGCCCGCGGGAAATCGACGCCGCAGCGCTGCAGGAACCCCACGCAGCCGATGCCGTCGGTATTGAACGCCGTGAGCCCGTCGCTGGCCCCTACCCGCGCACCGTTGATGAGCACGTTGGCACCTTCGGCCAATCGCGCGCTCGGTGAGCACGTGGTGGCCGTCGCCAGGGCCAAGGGCTTGAACGGCGTAGTGACGTTGATGGAGAGGAAGTCGCGCTCATCGAGGAACTCTTGAGCGCATCGGTCATCGGCGCAATCCATGAGCCCGTATTCCCACGGCAAGCCCAACGCCTCATACGCGGCGTTGTACATGACAGGAGATTTGGAATGGCCCACCGGATGGCCCAGCACGTAGAGCTTCTGCGGCAGGGTCATCACAGAGGCCGCGCCATCGTTTCCTTGAGCCATAACGCTCTCACTCGCTTTCGTTTCTCGTTTCCACAACGCCCACATAGGCACCTTCAGGACGCTGCTCGCCCATGACGATCCGCTCGAAGTTGCGCAACAACAGCGTATGGGGAAGGTCTTGTTCCACCAAGGGCTGCAACATATAGGCCGGCAAGCCCACCATATGAGCGCCGAACACATCGGTGACCAGCTGATCGCCGATGACCACGGTGTCATCGCGCTTGCCGCCTATCTTGCCCATGGCCATGAGGAACCCATGGGGTAGCGGCTTGACCGCCTTGGCCACGATGGGCAGCTCGTAGCGACCGGCAAGGTCGTAGACGCCGTGGTGCCAGTTGTTCGACAGCAGACAGAACGCGATGCCGGCATCTCGGGCGGAGGCGAGCCACAGTCCCACATCGCGCGGCACCTCATGGGTGTCGCGGGTGAGGATGGTGTTGTCCACGTCCAGCAGCACATGGGCGAGACCTTGCGCCAACAGGTCGCGGCCGATGTCTATCTTCGTCACCCGCGAGAAGTACCGATCGGGTTGCAGGAAGCTCACCGCTGTCTCACCGCCTCGTCACGCATCGCCTCGTCACCCACCATCCCTAGTTGAAGATGGCGTTCTGGTGCTCTTCATAGGTCTCGCTGAAATGATATTGGATGGTGCCGTTGGCATCAGGCGCGAAGTAGAAGAACAGATAGGGCGTCTGCTCTGGGTCGCACACCGCTTCAAGGCAATCGAGGCCCGGAGAGCAGATGGGCGTGGGCGGCAGCCCGGCGTGGGAGTAGGTGCTATAGGGCGTATCGGCATGCACCTCTTCGGCCGTGGGGTCATGGCCCACCTCATAGGCCGTGGTGGCATCCGACTGCAGGTTCATGCCCTGCGCGAGACGGTTGTAGAACACCGAGGCCACCGTGGCGCGATTGCTCGCGCCCGCCTCCTTCTCCACGATGGAGGCGAGCTTCAGCGCGTCGTATTCGCTCAGGCCCTGGCTCGTGGGATAGGACCAGTTCAAACCAGCGGTCTCCTTAGCGTATTGGTCCAACATCATACGCGCCACCGTCTCCGCCGTATCGTTAGCGGTGATCAGATAGGTCTTCGGAAACAGGAAGCCCTCTAAGGAATTCTCGCCCACCTCGTCCAAGAAATCGTATTCCTTCGCATAATCGGAAGCATCCTCGGTGGCCTCGAGGAACTCAGCGGCCGTGATCCGCCCGTTCGTGGCAGCGCCAACGGCATCGGCCGTGGCTTTGCGCGTGTAGCCCTCGGGCACCGTGAGCGTATCGGCCGTAGCCTCAGGGCCTATGGTGAGAGCTTCCACGATGTCGCTCACCGACGTGCCCCCGGTGAACGAGTAGGTGCCCGGCAACAGCGCCGATGCCGCGTTGCGGCTCTTCACCTCGTCGGTGAAATCGGTCGTGCGAGCGATGAGCTTCGCGTCCTTGAGCGATCCGGCGATGTCCACCGCACCCTCGCCCGGCGTCACCACCACCACCGCTTGCTGATCGCTAGAGAGGATCTCGCCTGCCGGCTCGCCGGTCGTACAACCGCTGAGCAGCAGTGAGACGATGCCCGCCACCAGCACCAACACCACCACAGCGGCGATGATCGCAGGGCGGATGCTCCTCTTCGGACGGATGGAGCTGGTGTCGTAGGTGCGGAACTGCGCCTCGCCCTTCGCATGGGCCACGCGCGCCGCCCTATTCGGATGATCGGAATAGGTGACGTTCTTCTTCGAGATCATAGAGGGTACGCCTTTCATGCCGAAGCTCGTTCGTCGAGCCAAGCCTGCAAGAACAAGCTGGCCGCTACCATGTCTATCTTGCCGCGCATCTGCTTCTCGTTCAAGCCGCCCTCGCGAAGGACGCGCTTGGCCTCCTTCGAGCTGAGCCGCTCGTCAGTGAGCTCGAAGGGCAGATCGCACCCCTTCGCGATGGCCGCTGCCGCCGCGCGGATGCGCTTCGCTTGAGGCCCCTCCTCGCCGCTGAGCGTATAGGGTAGCCCGCACAACAGCAGCTCGGGCTCCCATTCATCGAGCACTGCCCGGAAGGACCGCGCGAGAGCCAGCACCTCTTGGGTCGGCAACACCGTCACCGGCGTCGCGACGCGCTCGGCCGGATCGCTCACCGCGATGCCGCAGCGCACCTCCCCTATATCGAGAGCCAAGACCCTCAAGCTGCCCTTCTTCCCACAACGCGGATCGTCTGCCGTATGGTGCGACGAGAGCTACAGCAGCATGTTGCGCGCTATTTCCAGCGCCTCGTCGATGCCGCCAGCGTTCTTGCCGCCTGCCTGGGCCATGGTGGGCTTGCCGCCACCGCCGCCTTGGACGGCCGGCCCCATGGCCTTGATGAGAGCTCCCGCATCGAACCCGGCCGCCACCGCCTCATCGGTGCCAGCAGCCATGAGCAGCGCTTTGCCGTCCTTTTCGCCAGCTGCCACGAGCGCGCCCGGAGCGCTCATGCGCGCTCGGAGCACATCCCACAGATGACGCATGCCGCCAGCCTGCACCGCAGGCACCCGCGCGATGATGAGCGGGTAGCCCCTCGACGCTTCTACTGCCTGATCGAGCAAGACGTTGATGCCATCATCGGATACCGCCTCCTTGCCGCGCTTCGCCGCCTGCTGCAGCTCCTTCATAGCCTTCAGGTTGGCCGCAGTGCGCTCGCTCACATCGAACAGGGGCACCCGCAGCTCAGAGGCTGTCTCGCGTAGCTCCGCCTCGATGCGGTTCACATGAGCTAGCGCACCGAAGCTGCTGACCGCCTCGATGCGGCGCAGGTTCGCGCCCACGCTGCTCTCCGAGACAATCTTGATGAAGCCGATCTCGGCAGTGTTGCTCACATGGCAGCCGCCGCACAGCTCGCGAGAGAATTCACCAGCCTCCACCACGCGCACCTGCTCACCGTACTTCTCGCCGAACAGCGCCGTCACGCCGTTGGCACGGGCGTCATCGAGGGTGGTCTCGTAGATGTTGGTGGGCATGGCCTCCATCACGCGCTCGTTGGCCACGCGCTCCACCTCGGCGATCTGCTCGGGAGCGAGCGCTTCGAAGTGGGTGAAGTCGAAGCGCAGGCGCTCCGGCCCCACATATGAACCCGCCTGCTTCACATGATCGCCCAGCACGCTGCGCAGGGCTGCATGGAGGATATGGGTGGCCGTATGATTGCGCTCGATAGCGGCCCGGCGATTGCCTGCCACCGCCGCGAGCACCGTATCGCCCACCGCAATAGGACCACCATCGGCGGTCACGTTGTGCACGTAGAGACCCTTCTCAGGCGCGGTGGTATCGGTCACGAAGATGCGGGCGTCGCCGCACACGAGCTCGCCGGTGTCGCCCACTTCACCGCCCATCTCAGCATAGAACGGCGTCACATCGAGGATGACCTCGCCGCTCTCGCCCTGAGGGATGCGAGAGACGCGCTCGCCCTGGCTCACCAGGGCCACCACGGTCCCCTCTGCCTTGCGCTGTCCATAGCCCACGAAGCGCGTGGGACCGGTCTCCTTCAAGATGTCGGCATAGATGCCGCCATAGGTCGACCAAGCCGCCTCGGCATCCTTCGCACCGGCAGCGCGAGCGCGCTCGCGCTGCTGCTCCATGGCGCAGCGGAATCCGTCGAGATCCACCTTGATGCCCTTGCCCTCGGCGATCTCGGTGGTTATCTCCACTGGGAAGCCGTAGGTGTCATGCAGGGTGAACGCCTCTTCGCCAGAGAGCACATTCCCTTCCAGAGCGCCCAAGGCCTCTTCCAGGTAAGCCTGCCCTTGGCGCAGAGTGGCGCCGAAGCGGTCCTCCTCGGCCAAGATGAGCTTGCGCTCCAATTCGCGATTCTCCACGATCTCGGGATACACATCGCCCATCAGGCGCACGATCTCGTCTACGTACTCGTTGAGGAACGGCCCCTCGATACCGATGAGATGAGCCTTCATGATGGCGCGGCGCAGCAGGCGGCGCAGCACGTAGCCGCGGCCCTCGTTGGAGGGCAGGATGCCGTCAGCGATCATGAAGGTGACCGCGCGGCTATGATCGGCGATGATGCGCAGCGACAGATCGGCATCGGGGTCATCGCCATAGGACAGGCCGCTCAACCGCTCGCCCACCCCGATGAGGGAGCGCAGCACGTCGGTCTCGTAGTTGGACTGCACGCCCTGCATGATGGCGGCGATGCGCTCCAGGCCCATGCCGGTATCGATGTTCTTCTTCGGAAGCGGCTCCAAACTGCCGTCCTCCTGACCATCGTATTGGGTGAACACGCAGTTCCAATATTCCAAGAAGCGGTCGCAATCGCATCCGGGAGCGCAATCGGGGCTGCCACAGCCGAACTCGGGACCCTGGTCGTAATAGAGCTCCGAGCAGGGGCCGCACGGGCCGGTGGGACCAGCGCGCCAGAAGTTGTCGTCCTCGCCGAGGCGGGAGATATGGTCCTCAGGAACCCCGAGCTCCTTCCATATCTCGATGGTCTCGTCATCATCTTCGAACACCGTGAAATAGAGACGCTCCGGAGGGAGCCCTAGCACGTTCACGGAGAAATCGTAGGCCCAGGCGCACATCTCGCGCTTGAAATACTCGCCGAAGCTGAAGTTGCCCAACATTTCGAAGAAGCTCAGATGTCGGCCCGTGGTGCCGATGATGTCGATGTCGTTGGTGCGCACGCACTTCTGCACGCTGGTGGTGCCGATGTAGGGTGCCTCCAACTGCTTCTGCTGCAAGAAGTAGGGTTTGAACTGCACCATGCCCGCGCTGGTGAGCAGAAGGGACGGGTCGTCGGGGATCAGCGAGGAGGAGGGCCAGCGCTTGCAGCCCTTATCCTCGAAATAGGCGAGGTATTTCTCACGGATCTGCGCCGTAGTCATGTATTCCATGGAATGCTCTTTCGTGGTCGCTCCGGGCATCGCGGCCTCAAGACGAGATACGCCTGTTCACAGGGCCGCTCATGATATCGACCTATTATAGTACGAAAGATGCGGGGCCGCGTGGGGATTACGCTTTAGCGGGACCGTCCTCGCTCGCATCCTCGGCAGCATCGCTCCCTTCGGAAGAAGACGGCGGCGCACCATCGTCGTCCGTCGCCTGCTTCAGCACCAGAGAGCCCTGCCCGGATGACCTCTTCTCGCCACGACGCTTGAACAGCTCGTCTTTCACCAGCTGATGCGCCTCGTCGTGCGCTCGATCGAGGTCGGCGGTCTTCGACACGTAAGAAGAGGTGGCGTCCTTCAACGGATTGGGCACCCCGTCCTCGGACGGATCGCCACGGAAGAACACGCCGTCGCGCGCCACCACGGTGCGACCGGTGCTCTTCTCGAAGTAGTACACGAAGCATGCCTTCATGACAGCCACAGCGGGGATGGATACGAGCATGCCCACCAGCGAGCCGAGCAGGCCGCTCATGGCACCGCCCAGCGCCGAGCCGCACATCAAGGCGAACAGCGTGAGCGCCGGATGCACGTCCACCGAGTTCGCCATGATCTTCGGCGAGATGAACGTGTAGACCACCTGCTGGATGATGATGGTGCCCACCAGGGCGATGAGAGCCGCGATAGGGCTCGTGAACACCGCGATGATAGCGGCGGCCACCCCGCCCATCCAAGGACCGATGATGGGGATGATGTTGAGCACGCCGGTGATGACGCCCAGGGCTGCAGCGTTGGGCAGCCCCGCCACGGCGAACAGGATGCCGCATGCAGCGCCGATGATGAAGCACTGCAGCAAGGTCCCTTTGATGTAGCCGCCCATGATGCGCGTGAAGGTGATATGGAAGAACTGCATATCCTCAGCATGGCGCGGACCGGCGACCCGCGTGATCTCGCGACCCATAGCCGGCAGCTGCAGCAACACCCAGAACGCGATGACGAACGCGAAGCCGATGGCCGTCACGCCGTTCACCACGGCGGTGCCCACGTTCATGATACCCTCGGCGCTGCCCTGGGCAACAGCGGAGGCCCACGTGGCCAGTGACTCCTGAGCCTTGTCGATGATGCCTTGCAGGGTCTCGTCGCCGAACAGGGTGGCGTAGCGCTCGCGCATGCTGCCCACCCACTGGGTGACCTCGTCCACGTAATGGGGCACGCTGGCTATGAGGTCATTGAGCTGGTTGTTCAGCCCGAAGGCCGGCGAGAACATGAGCACGCCCACTAAAGCGAGCACCACCAGAAGCCCGATATAGGCGATGGTGGTGCCCAACCCGCGGTTGATGCCCCGCTTCTCCAGACCGTTGACCGCTCCGCGCAGGCAGAAGACGAATATGGCGGTCCATATGAGCGTGGATACGGGCACGCTCAGTATGTGCATCAGGTAGATGACCACTGCCATGAGCAGCACGGCGCCCACCAAGGTCCATACGTTGATGAATCGTTTGCGAGCGCGGAAGGCTTTGGCTTCGGGGCTCTTGGCGCTCTCGACTGCGTTCTGCATGGGCGGAAAGCTCTTTCTTCTCTCGGTCGGTCACAGACGGGTTACTCGGCCTTCACGTAGGCGCTTCCCAGCTCGGTATCGGCGAACTCTCCCTCCACCGCCTTCTGCTCAGCGGCCATGGTCGCCGAAGATGCGATGGAGGAGACCTCGTCCTTCACGCCTTCGACATCGGCCTGCACCTGCTTCATCTGCTCGGCAGCCTGCTCCACGTGATGGTCGAAAGAGGTCTGTGGCTTCTTCGGCCCGGCGCTTCCCTGAGCGGCATGCTCGGCGGCCTTCTGCTCGCCCAGACGCTGCGATTCCTCGCTGGCCTGGGGCTTCTTGAAGATGGAGCGCATCTTGGACGTGAGGGAGTTCACCGCATCCAGCGGCAGGCTCGTCACCGAATCCACCGTATCGAGGGTCTTGGTGACGGTGCCCGTCATCTGCGACACGTCCTCGAGTATCTGGTCGACGCGCATGATCTCGAGATTGGCCGCGTCCACGGTGAGCGCCACGCGATCCATGAGCGGATCGACCTTGGCTACCACAGGCTCGATGCCCTTGGTTATCTCGTTCACGTGCTCGAGGGTCGGCTCGATCTGCTCGTGGACCGCATCCACCGTCGTGCGCGTACGACGAGCGGTGAGCGCCAGCTCGATGACGAACCACACGAGAGCCACGCCCACGATGATGTATACGATCGGCAGCACGATCCCGAGTATCGATCCAATGTCCATGTTCTACCTCCTGTTCCACATCATGTTCATCGATGCAGTTCATTCTACGTACCGCGCTGCTCACCGCACCGATGCGACCGCGAGCGGTAAGAAAATCGTAACGAAGTCCGCTACGCCCCCGCAGCCTCGGTGCCTCTTTGGGCGCGATCGCGCCGTGTCGTCTCGATGCGATAGGCCTCCCAGCCCCGCTCGCTCGGTTCGTAGAAGGCTCCCCGTTCGAGGCCCTCGGGAAGATAGCGCTGCTCCACCCAGCCGCCCGGATAGCTATGGGGATACTTATAGGTACCGTACTTCTCCGACCCGGGCCGATGGCGATCGCGCAGATGATCGGGCACCGTGCGCAAAGGCCCGTTGCGCACCTCGCGCAAGGCCGCGTCGATAGCTGCTTCCGCCGCATTGCTCTTGGGAGCCAAGGCCAGATAGATGGCCGCCTGAGCCAGGTTGATGCGGCACTCCGGATAGCCGATGACCTCCGCCGCCCGAAAGGCCGCCTCGGCCACCAGCAGAGCCTGAGGGTCGGCGTTGCCGATGTCCTCTGAGGCCGCTATGTACATGCGCCGGGCGATGAACTTCGGGTCCTCGCCACCGTCTATCATGCGCGCGAGCCAATACACCGCAGCGTCAGGGTCGCTGCCGCGCATCGACTTGATGAACGCGGAGATGACGTCGTAGTGCATGTCCTTGTTCTTGTCGTAGGGCAGCGCCCGATGAGGGTTCGCCGTGCGCACCACCTCTGCGCTGAGGAGGCGCGGCTCTTCCTTCGAGCCTGCCTCCACCATGTTCGCCGCCAGCTCCAATGTGGTGAGGGCGGCTCGACCATCGCCCCCCGCCAAGGTGACGATGGCCTCTTGCGCCTCTTCGTCGAGGACATAAGCGCCCCCGAGACCCCGTTCGTCCTCTATCGCAGCAGCCACCAGCTGACGGATGTCGTCATCGTCCAGCCCATGGAGCTCCACCACCCGCGAGCGGGATATGAGCGCCGAGTTCACTTCGAAGAAGGGGTTCTCGGTAGTGGCGCCCACCAGCACCACCATGCGATCTTCCACCGCGTGCAGAAGCGCATCTTGTTGGGAGCGGTTGAACCGGTGTATCTCATCCACGAACAGGATGGTGCGCAGCCCGCTCATCTCCAGGCGCTTCTCGGCTGCGGCGATCTCTCGGCGCAGATCCGAAACCGTGCCACCGATGGCCGACACCTCCACGAAGGTGGCCTTGGTGCTCTCGGCGATGATATGGGCGAGCGAGGTCTTGCCGGTGCCCGCAGGCCCGAACAGGATGATAGAGGAGAGCGTGTCGCTCTCGATAGCTTGTCGCAACCAGCTGCCCGCGCCTACCGCTTCGCTCTGACCCACCAGCTCATCGAGGGCACGAGGGCGCATGCGCACGGCCAAGGGAGCCACTTTGGCCCGTTCAGCGTTGCCCATCTCTGTGAATAGCGTTTCCATGGCGACCATACTAGCACGAAACCAAGTTACGAACAAATGTTTTATCTTAAGGAAACCCTAAGGACGAATCCATAAGGTGTCCATGGCCCGTTCATAGGTTCTTCAAGGCGCGCTCTTATACTGACGTCAGCAAGCAAGAGGTTTCATCCCTCCTCCTCTTCCTCGAGCTTGCCTGCTTTCCTTTTCAAAGCAGATGGCACCCGAAAGGGTGCCCCATCCCCTCTTACGCCCCCGCTGGGTCCCCACCCACGGGGGCGCCTTTTCTTCTCACCTTCGAGCAGGCAGCGCGCACGCGCATTGCAACGCCGACCTCAGGTGTGCTTGGGGAACTCCCCTTGCTCGCCTATCTCCACCGGATCGCCGTGAGAGGTGAAGTCGCTGTAGCCCACCGGCTCCGATATCTCCGGAAGCTCCTCCTCGTCCACCAGCGAGTAGTCGTTGCTCTTGAACACGCCCACATCCAGCATGCCGGTCAGCTTGGCCATGCACATGGTCACCACTGCGTCTCCGGTGATGTTCACGGCCGTGCGGCCCATATCCAGCAGACGGTCGATGCCCATGATCATGGCGATGCCCTCGGCCGGAAGCCCCACCGACTCGAACACCATGGCTAACATGATGGTGCCCACCCCCGGCACCCCAGCCGTGCCGATGGAAGCCGACACCGCCGTTATGAGCACCGTGAGCAGCGCTGTGGCCGGCAGGTCGATGCCGAAGGCCTGGGCGACGAATATCACCGCCGCCCCTTGCATGATGGCGGTGCCGTCCATGTTGATGGTGGCACCGAGCGGAATGGTGAACGACGCGATGCGCGCATCCACGCCGCACTTCTCCTCCAACGTCTCCATGTTGAGCGGGATGGTGGCGTTCGAGGAGCTGGTCGAGAACGCGAACAGCATCACCGGGAACATCTTGCGCAGGAAATGGAACGGGTTGAGCCGGGTGAAGAGGAACAGGATGACCATGTACACCACCAACAGCTGCACGAACAGACCCAGATACACCGTGCCGATGAACTTCACCATGGGCAGCATGCCCTCGATGCCCAGATTGGCGAACGTGCGCGCTATCAGGCAGAAGATGCCCACCGGTGCCACCCGCAAGATGACGCCGATCAAATGCATCATGATAGCGTTGAACTGGATGAAGAAGCGGTTGACCGTGCCCACCTTCTCGCCCAACCTTCCCAGCACGAAGCCGAGGACCAGTGCGAAGAAGATGATCTGGAGCATGGTAGCCGAGGTCATGGCCGCGAAGATGTTGGTGGGCACGATGTTGATGAGCATCTCGGCGACGGTCTGGTCGGTGGTGGTGACCGACGGCTCCACCGAGACCACCTTCGTCATGTCCAGGCCCACGCCCGGCATGGTGAGCTTCGCCAACCCGATGGCCACCAAGATGGCCACCGCCGTGGTGCACAGGTACATGAGGATGGTGCCCATGCCCACCTTGCCCAACAGCTTCGGGTCGCTCATCGATGCCGCGCCGCACACGATGGAGCAGAACACGAGGGGCACTACCAGCATCTGCATGAGGCGGATGAACCATTGCCCCAGCACGTAGAAGACGCCCTCTATCACGAGCTCGTCCGCAGGAGAGCCGGCGGGCACCGCCACCGAGCACAACAGGCCCACCACCACACCGGCGATGAGCGCTCCGAGGATCCATGTGGTGAGCGATGTGCTCTTGCCCGGCTCCTTCTTGGAGCCGACAGCTCTTTCAGCTCCGGTCATAGACGATCCTTCCCTCTTCCTTCCCCATGTTGTCGAGTATAGAGCATCATCGGCCCCTAACGGGCCGAGACGGGCCTCCCCCATCGCGCCGAAACCTGCTATGCTCTCTGGTCTGTATCTCATAGAACAGCTCGGCGGACGAGCACCGTCGCAAAGGAGGCCCCATGACCATACGAGCGGCCCTGCCCGATGAGGCCTCAGCGGTATACGAGGTCATCAGCCAAGGAAGAGCCCGCCTGGCGGCCCTCGACATCGACCAATGGCAAGGAGGACGGCCCGACCTCGCCCTGATAAGGAGCGATATCGCCGCAGGATGCTGCCGCATCGCAATGGAAGAGGGGCGCATCGCCGCCACCATGGCGCTGTTCACCAACGGCGAGCCGAGCTACGATCAGCTGGCGGATGGAAAATGGCTCACAACCTCCCATTCCTCACGACCCACCTATGCATGCGTCCATCGCGTTGCGGTGGCCGATCGCGCTCTGGGTCGCGGGTTCGCGAAGCGGATGCTCCTCTTCGCTGAAGAGGAGGCCCGTGAACGGGGGCGTGTCAGCGTGCGCATCGACACGCACCCGGGAAACGCTCCCATGCGCGCCCTTCTCGCCCGTTGCGGCTATGAGGAATGCGGCCTCATCCTTCTCGATGAGTCCTTCGGCGAGGCTACCCGCGAGCGCATCGCTCTCGAGAAGCTGGTCGCACGCTAGCCATCGCTCTCAGCAGGCGCCGCAGCTCGGGCACAGATCGCTGATGAAGCACTCGCCGCATAGCGGGCTGCGAGCGCGGCAGAGGTCGCGGCCGAAATGCACCCACTGATGGTTGATATAGAGCCACTGATCGCGCGGATACACCTTTAACAGGATGGCCTCGGTCTTCTCCGGCGTGTTCGCCGAGGGGCCGGCCAGCTTCAACCGATGGGCGATGCGGTACACATGGGTATCGACCGCGATGCCTTGAGGGTCGCGATAGGCTTCGCACATCACGCAGTTCGCGGTCTTGCGACCCACGCCCGGCAGCTTCTGCAGCTCATCCACATCCCGCGGCATCGCGCCGCCGAACTCGCTACACACAGTGCGCGCAAGAGCCACCAGGTTCTTCGCCTTGTTGCGGTAAAATCCCAAAGGATGGATGATCTCCTCGACCTCTTCCACCCGAGCGCTCGCCATGGCCTGCGCCGTGCCGAAGCGGTCGAACAGCACGGGCGTCACCTTGTTCACTGCCGCATCGGTGCACTGCGCCGACAGCACCACCGCGCAGGTGAGCGTGAAGGGGTCCTCGTAGTCGAGAGAGCAGGCGCCCTCGCCGTAATGGGCGAACATGCGCTCCTCGATGGCCGCCGCTCGCTCCTTCTTCGCTGCTAGGCTCTCCCGTGCCATGGTGTCTCGCTTTCCGCGACTCAGCTCGCCGCACCGGTTTGCGTACCTTTATAATACCTTGCAGAGCATCGAGCGCAACCGCCCGGCACCGTGGCGCGCGGTCGAGCGCACCCCCGTTTCCCGAAAGCGAAGGAAGGCGATCTTTTCATGAAGGCTCTCATCCCTGCAGCCGGTCTCGGCACGCGATTCTTGCCCGCGACGAAAGCCCTGCCGAAGGAGATGCTGTTGGTAGTGGACCGCCCGGCCATCCAATACGTGGTGGAAGAGGGCCTCGCTTCCGGGGCCGATGAGGTGGTCATCATCAACAGTCATGAGAAGAAGGCCATCGAGGATCATTTCACCCCCGATCCCGCCTTCGTCGCGCTGCTGCGCGAGCGCGGCAAGGACACCTACGCCGATGCCGTGGAGTACGTGGGGAACCTGAACGTGAGCTATGTGTACCAAGACGAGGCCTTGGGCCTGGGCCACGCGGTGCGCTGTGCTGCTGAGAAGACCGGCGATGAGCCGTTCTACGTGCTGTTGGGCGATGTGCTGGTGCCGGATAACGAGATGCTGCCAGCCATGCAGGCCGTCTCCGACGCCCATGGCGGTGCCAGCGTGATCGCGGTCATGCCAGTGCCCGACGAAGAGGTGAGCCGCTTTGGCGTCATCGCCGGCTCCGAGGTGGGGCCGGGCGTATGGAAAGTGGACTCCCTGGTGGAGAAGCCAGCCGTGGAGGATGCGCCCACGAACCTGGCCGTGTTCGGCCGTTATCTGCTCAGCCCGCGCGTGATGGAGCTTCTGGCCGATGTGGAGCCGGGAGTGGGCGGCGAGATACAGCTGACCGACGCCCTCGATGCCGTGCTGGAAGAAGAGGAGATGTACGCCTTGGTGGTCGATCCCGAGGACGGCTATGACACCGGCACCATGGAAAGCTGGCTCGCCACCAACAACGCCCTGTTCGGTCGCCGCTAACGCAACAACGGGAAAAGCCTCGCACACCACCTTTCCTCTACGCGCGCTCAATATTCCTCCCTTTTTCGGGAACGTCATGGCCTCCTGGAACGTTCTATGGTCAGGAGGTGGATGATCTGAACGCGAAACGAGACCGACGCGAGCGCACGACCGCGCCCTCCGAGGCGCTCCTGGCCCATGCCATGGAGCAGTGGGGAGACGCGGTCCTGCGGCTCGCATTGAATCAGCTGCGGAACCGAGCCGATGCCGAAGACGTGTTCCAAGACGTGTTCTTGCGGCTGCTCGACCGCACAGCGCCCTTCAATGACGAGGGCCATCTGAAAGAGTGGCTGCTCCGCACCACTATCAATCGCTGCCACGACCTGCAGCGCCGCGCGAAGCGCACGAGCTACGACGCCCTCGAAGAGGAGCGCCTCGCCGCCGCTTCGATCACCCCCGAAGGCGGCGACCCCCTCGACGAGATGCTGCGCAGCGATGTCTGGGAGAAGGTCGGACGTCTGTCGGCCGACCTTTCCGCCATCGTGCATCTCTACTATGCAGAAGGCTACCGCACCCCCGAGATCGCTCGCATCGTCGGCTGCTCTGACACCACGGTGCGCACGCGGCTGTACCGGGCGCGACACGCCCTCAAGACCATGATCGAGGCCGAAGAGGCCCAAGGGAGGCCATCCGCCTCCTCTCCCCTCATGACCCCGCAGCCGACCCCGGCGCTCTCCCCCGAAGGAGGCATGGAACCATGGAGCCTGTGACCCCATTCTCCCCCGAAACGCCGTCCCCTGCCGCTGTCGAAGCGCTGGCAGCTCGCTATGGCGAGAAGATGCGCGCCATACAGGCCACTGATGAGCTTCGGGAGCGCGTCTTGCAACGAGCCCGCGCCCAGAGCGCGCCCGCGAACGCCGCCCACGAAGGGCGCCTCCGACGGCCGCTCCGCTTCGCCATCGCCGCGTGCCTCACGATGTTGGCTGGCATCGGGGCGTTGGCTGCTCTCAGCTCCGCCCCTTCCGACGCCCAACCGCTCTCCTTCGTCGTAAGAGCTTATGGTAGCGACGAGAAGGCCGTCATACCGAAGGGCGCCCAGGGGCTCGTGGTGCTCGACAGCGCCACCAAGGTTCCCTCTTACCGCGCCGTCGATGAGGAGAGCCACGCCACCTACGGCCTCTACACCGGGTGCGAGTTCCACGTGGAAGGTGACGACATCGCTCGAGTGCAGGCCCACCTCGATCGTGGCGAGATATACCAGGTGGAAACCGTCAGCTACACGCCCGCCAGCGATCCCGATCTCGCCAAGGCCCTGGCGAGCTGGAAGCCGGGCTTGCGCTTCTATGACGACCTGACCGCCAAATACGACCTGGTAGAGGACGTGATGTATGACAAGACCCTCGGCGAAGCCAACGAAGGGCGCATCAAGGGAGACCCCGATACCCTGGTGAAGCAGAACCTCTACCAACGCCTAGGCCCTACCATCGACTTCGATGCCGAGAGCGCCGAAGAGCGGCCTCGCGCCGATGGCTCCCCGCTGCCCCTGACCGAGCGCACGTTCGGCCTTTGGACGAACCTCCCCTTCGATGTGCTCTCCCATGAAGAGGTCCTCGCCCAAGGCGGCGATGCAGCCACTCTGGACGAACGCAACCGAGAAGCGGCGCTAGAGACCCTCGATGGCGCGCGTCTCACCGTCACCGTCACCTTCACCGACGGCTCGCTCGCCACCCAAACGATCGACCTGCACACGGCTGACTTCAAGGCCAACGTGATCGCTCGAGTGAACGGCGCTGCGGTAGTGGAGGCCACCTCCACCATGCTCGAAGGTACCGCCAAGGAGCTTCCGCGCGCTGATGGCAACAGCAAGGTGGGCGATGAGGCCTCGGTGCGCACCATCTACGGGCTCATCGTAGAAGAGACCGCCGAGCCCTTCGCGTTCGGCGATGCTACCCGCAGCGACCTCGATGGCCCGCGCACCCCAGTGGAGCTCATCTACGAGAACGCCGAAGACAGCTCTTCCGAGGCGCACGAACGCGCGGACGAGCAGCGGCTCCAGAATGCCCCTTGGTCACCGCTCGCCCGCGAAGACCTGCTGCAAGGCTCCGCGAGCTATCGAGCGACCACGCGTCATACCGACAACAATGCGACCAGCGAATACGGGCGGGTGACCATAGAAGGCGCCCAGGTGCTCTCGGCGCTGCCCGAGGAGATAGCGAGCCTTAGCGACATGTTCGCCTACTACGCCAACGGCGGCACCTACGATACGACCCTCGACCATATCACCGATGAGCGAGCTGGCTACACCATCGCCAACGACGGCACCCTCACGCCCGGCTTCTCCTACGTGCTGCTCACCCAGACCCTTGAGAACACGGGCTTCCATCCGGCCGAGATATCGCTTTGCAGCGGGATGTTCCATGCCGTGGAAGAGGACCCGGCCGATCCGACCATGCTCCGTACCAAGATGCTCGACACCACAGAGACCCCGCTCTGGCGTAGCTCTCACGACGGCCCCGGCTGGGACGCCCATTTCATGTTCCAGGTGCTCCCACCAGGCGAGAAGCAGACCATCCAGCTGCTCTACGTGCTGCCCGACGCCGTCTTGCAAGACGACCGCCTCGGCTACCACTACCACGACCCCGAGCTCGCCCCCCGCGACCGAGTCCTCCACCTAGGCGCACTGCTCCCCTGATGCAACAGGAGGTCGTTTCTCCTGTTGCGCGAGCCTGAAGGGGCCGCAAGAGCGGCCCCTTCGTTATCCGTTCGCTCCTGGGAAGGAAGGTCCTCATGAATACACTGCGACTCGAGCGCTCGCAAGACGCATTCAGGGATCTCACGCAAGAGCAAAGCGCCAGGTCCAAGTAAGATGTGAACCGATCATGCGCTTTGCTAAAGCGCATGACAACATGGCTGATCGATTCCTGCCGCCTCTTCTCCTACCAGACGATCCCCTCCCCGTCATAGCCTTCGAGCCTGGAAGGATCGGTTGCGATGTCGTCTTCATCGAGGAGGGCCACGGTGTAGAACAGCTTGGCGATGTCTCCTGATCTGTTGGTGGTGACATCGGATGCTCTGAGAGAGGAAAGCCCCATCCCGAGATAGAAGGTCTTGCT
>CATKXW010000012.1 GCA_949840905.1 uncultured Eggerthellaceae bacterium
GTTCGTTGTCATTCATGGCCCTCCTTTCCACTGGCGTATTGGCGTATACCAGTGTAGGGCCGATGACGGCGCGGTGGTCGTTTTAAGTTGACCGAGAATCGGCGATTTTAATCCGACCGTTAGTGGCTAATTATGCCTGGCGCTAACACTGTGCAATTACCCGCCATTTTGTCAGCAGCAAAGGAGACCGTATAATCCGTCTCGATGTTAGGCCCTAGAACAAGATGATTATCGGACTCACTATACTGCGCCTTCATCACGGAATCGAAAGCTTCTCGACCTCCAGAACCAGAGTCGATTCGTAATTGAACATAAGCTATATTGCCGAAATACCAACTATCTAGGTACACGTCAGGAAGCGTGGTTTGGATATTATCAACAAAATATCTCGCTGCCTCCACAGTATCGAACCTACATTCATCTGAAACGATGCAGCTTGTTCCATCAACTGGGAAAGCAACGATCCTCGTATAGTCAATCCCATCACTGTTAAAGTGATAGGTCGCTATGTCCCCCAACCTAAAGTTTTCAGGATATAATCGCTTGAAAACACCAGCGCCCATATGGTGTACAGCCACGATGTGGGAGCTCACTCCTGATTGTTCGTCATAGATAATGCGTGGTGCGCTCGAAGCGGGAACACCGTCCACATAAATCGTGACCTTAGAGATATCTCTATACGCATCATTCGTACCGCTCTTTTGAAGATCATACTTTACCTCGAAGGTCTGATCATCATCAGACACTGGTAACACCCAAGCAGTACAGCTCTTATCCACCACCCTCGAAACGCCATCGACCCAAATCTCACCCGGAACATAACCGGCTTCGGGAATGAGCTCGATCTCATATGGTTCGCTTTTCCCAACTGCGTAAGTTCCCGGTGCCGGGTCAAGCGTGCCATGGCCGCCGCGGACGCTCAAAGTTACGTTTCTAGTTTCTTTCTCTGGGGGAACGATTGGAGCAGGATCTGGCGTCTCAGCTGCCACTGCGTGCACTGCGAGAGCGTAAGGCTTTTTCCAGACATCGGAATCCATCCCGGTAACGTGCATAGAATATGTACCAGCTGGCAGAACTCCACACGCTATTTGACGCCCATTCTCCTTATTCGACGGTGTCACACCAGAGATATAGGGATCAGATTCGTCCTTCGACGCATTCTGACGCAAAGGCATACCATCTCCATCATAAACCTGATATGACAGCTTTCCTGAAGTAGCAAGATCGATCTCTACGCGAGAAGACTCAGGCAACGTGAACCGAAGCATGTCTACATCGATGATCGGCATGAAAGACCCAAGTAGATACGTTTCTCCCGCCGGATCATAGGTTATGCCAGAAAAGACCCGATTGAGCGGAACATCATCCGCCGTTTCAACAGTCGAATTCGGCTCGCTCTCGTAAAAGCCTTCTTGAGAGACATCTTTGAGGAGATAGTAGAACTGCACATGATCCACGTTCCCTGGAGTCGACAAACGAATGGTCCACGCGCCACTATCTAGGAAGAAACCACCATAGTCGTGAGCCTCGACCGCATGATCGACATCCCACTCGCTATTCACGACACCATCTTCTCTCGAAAGCACGACATGGACCGAATCCTCTTGACTCGAAGACGCTCTCTTTCCAAGAACGAAAGCGAACAAGGATGGCTCGGTCACCTCTACGATAAAGCTCTGGTCTCTCGAAGCTGAGATAGAGAATGGTCCGTAATCGACATCCGGTAGAGCGAAAATCGAGTTCGATGCAACGCTCGAAGCGTTCATCGGCTCTCGCATTTCCATATCAGCGCTCAGCGATCGTTTCAGTGCATGCTCAACATCCGCAGAATCGACCTCGAAATCGAGCGGCAGACCATCGCCTATTCCCATAGCTGCACATTGTTCGTCCGCCGAACTCACGATCTGCACATTCGGAATGACCTTGTCCGAACCATGAGAAGCGTCCAACGTCACGAGCGGCGCTGTCCGCGATATCTGCTGGAAAGAACGTTCGGCAACGATAGCATCCTGCTCTTCCGATGCCCACGCAGAAGGAATACCTCCTATCATGAGCGCTATGCCCGCAAGAATAGCAACGAGCTTCCTTCCCGGTTTATCCATGATGCACCTTCTCTTCTTCCAAATATGGCTTAAAGAAACCTGAAAGACTACAGCGCAGGCTATCGTAGCATAAATGTTACTTATTGTCTGTTGAACTATTGTCTGTAGACGAAAAGGTCACAAGAACGGAATATCTAGTCTCCCCTGGGTTTCGGAGGTGAGCATGGATATTCTGCGGGTATTCGGGCGGAACGTGAAGCATTATCGCGAGCAGCTCGGACTGTCACAAGAAGCCTTCGCGGACAAATGCGGCCTTCACCGTACCTATATAAGCGCGGTCGAGCGCGAACGGCGCAGTATCTCGCTCGGTAACATCCAGAAGATCGCGGATGCGCTCGGCGTCGAAACCTATCTCCTTTTCCTTGACGAGTCTGCCGCTGACCAACGATCCTCCTAGGATCATCCCATCGCGTCGATCATCTTAGCAACGGATCGAACCTTCCTGTCAGCGTAGAATGTGACACGTCATACTGTGCGCTGACAGTCGCCTCTCAACAAGCTCTAGGCTTGGGAACATGGTCCCTTTCAGCGAATATACCGAAACGATAGGCGCACGCATCCACGGCAAGCGCGCCGAGAGCGGGATGAGCCTTCGAACGTTCGGAAACCTCGTCGGGATCCATTACAACCAGCTTCTGCTGATAGAGAGAGGCAAGACGAATCCCTCGCTGAGGACCCTTTACAAGATCGCCGAGGGCTTCGACGTCGACCTGAGCGAGCTGCTCCGCTGAGCCAGCGGCCTTCTCAAGAGAGCACGGCGACGAGAGAGCAATATGCGACGGTGACGACGAGCGCGCATCCGTCGCCGAGACCGAACCGCAGCAAGGTCAATGACGTTCTGCGCAGCGGTTCTCCATCACGGTGGGCGATGCCGTAGCAACGGGCATCCATGGCGAGCGCCAGACGGTCGGCGCGACGGAACAGCCCCACGAACAGCGGGATGAAAACAGTGGTCTCGGCACGCAGACGCTGCCAGAGGGAGCCGTCCTCGAAATGAGCGCAGCGCGCTCGCTGGGCTTGTTTGATCGCGGAGTACTCCACCGAGGTGAGCGGGATGAACCGCAGCGCCAAGGACAGCACGAGAGCCACGTCGTCGACGGGCACCCGAAGAGCGCGCAGCGGGCGCATGAGACTGGCGAGGCCGCTGGTAAGACTGGTGGATGTTGACGTGAAGCACAGCAGCAGGCTCATCCAGAACAGCAGCAGGATGCGCGCACCGTAGAAGCAACCGGTTTCGAGCCCTGCGAGCGAGACCGCAGGCCCACCTTCCCCGAAGCGCACCGTATTGAACAGCACGGCGAAAGTCGCCAGCACATAGATGACCGCCCCGCAGCCGAACACCTTGCCTGCCGGGATGCGCGATGAGAGCAACGCCGCTGCGAACAGAGCTGCCATCAGGCCCATTCCCCACCAACTGCTGACGAAGAGCAGCGCGAACGAATACACCGCCAAGATCGCGATCTTCGCTCGCGGATCCAGGCGGTGCAGGATAGAATAACCGGGAATATGAATGGAAGGATCCCTCTGCATACCTATTCAGTATGCCATAACGCCCTTCCGACCCACAGGATGTTCGCTACGATCACAGCGCAGCGGTCGCAACCTGCGCATCCTCGAACATCTGGGCGGTCTCGGCAGCCTCGGCGGCAGCGCCAGCGTCACCCATGGCGTCATAGTCCTCCACCGATGCCGTAGCCTCGCCCACAGCCTCTTGCTCGATGCGCTCCAGGTCCTTCAGCGCATCCTGGGTCTTCGCGTCCATAGCCATATCGTATGCAGTCATGATGATCCGCTCCCTTCTTTTCGCATCCCCTTCATCGCTGCCAGCCGCTCATACCGAAAAGGCGATCCATCCGCCGCTTCAGGCCTCTTCTCACACCTTTGTTGGCTTTCCGGCCACCTGCTCAGGAGATCCCGACTTCACTATGCGAAGGCGTCATCATCCGCCTTCGATGATCATGGTATGCGCCCCATCCCTCCGTTCTCGCGAGCAGTCCCTAGCTGGAACCAGAGCGTTGGCACCCCGTAAGGAAATGGTCAACATAGCAAGAAGGCTGCCCCTGCAGGGGCAGCCTTCTGAAGATGCAACAGAGTTCGAGAAGAAGAGCTTATTTCTGCTCCTCCATCTCCTCCACCTTGACGGGAGCCTCAGATTCCTCGGCAGCTTCGGCCTCGGCCTTCTCGGCTTCTTCCTTGGCCTCCTCGACAGCCTCGGCCTTCTCAGCCTCTTCCGCCTTCTCGGCCTTCTCGGCGGCTTTCTTCGGTGCAGCCTCTTCCTTCTCCAGCTTGTCAGCCGCGTCCACGGCCTCCAGCTGCTCGACGGTGCCGTCCTCGGCGAAGCCCAGATCCTCGGCGAGCTCCTCGCTCTTGGATGCGGCCTTCTCCTCCTTGGCCACCTTCTTCGGAGCGGCCTTCTTCTTGGCGGCAGCCTTCGGAGCAGCCTTCTTCTTGGAAGCCACCGGCTCGGTGACCAGCTCCATGATGACCATAGGAGCATTGTCGCCCTTGCGGTTGCCCAGCTTCAGGATGCGGGTGTAGCCGCCCTGACGATCGGCGAACATGCCCTGGCTCACCTTCTCGAAGATCTCGCGCACGAGCTCCTTATCGTTCAGGTAAGCGATGGCCAGGCGGCGGGAGTGCAGGTCCCCGCGCTTGGCCCAGGTGATCACCTTGTCCACATCGCCGCGGATCTCCTTGGCGCGAGGCTCGAGGGTCTTGATGCGGTCGTTCAAAAACAGTGCGCTCACCAGGCTGCGCTTCATGGCCTTGGTGTGGCTGGTGTCGGTGCCCAGCTTGCGCCCCTTCTTGTTGTGTCTCATAGTGGTATCTCTTTCGTCTTTCTACTGCTTCAGGTTCAGATCCATGGAGATGAGCTTATCCTTCACTTCTTCGATGGACTTAGCACCGAAGTTGCGGATGTTCATCAGGTCGTTCTCGGAGAACTCGATGAGCTGTCGCACCGAATGGATGCCGGCGCGCTTCAAGCAGTTGTAAGAGCGGACCGACAGGTCCAGATCCTCGATCTGCTTGTCGAGCTCGGCGTTGGTCTCCTGCCCCTCGGGAGCGAAGATGGAGACGACCTCCACCTCCTCTTCCTCAGCGGCATCCGACAGGCTCAAGAACGCGCCCATGTACTGGTTGATGATGTTGGCGGCGCTGCAGATGGCGTCGGTGGGCGACAGCGAGCCGTCGGTCTCCACCTCCAACGTCAGCTTATCGTAGTCGGTGCGCTGGCCCACGCGGGTGTCCTCCACGTTCATGGTGCAGCGACGCACCGGGGAGAACAACGAGTCCACATGGATGATGCCGATCGGGTCTTCGGTGCGCTTGTTGCGCTCAGCGGGCACGTAGCCGCGGCCCACGCCGATGCGGATGGACATGTCCAACGTGTAGCCGTCCACCACCGTCGCGATCACATGATCGGGGTTCACCAAGCTGAACTCGGCAGGCACCTGAAGGTCGGCACCGGTCACCGTGCACGGGCCCTCGGCCGACACATGAGCGGTCGCTTCCTCCACCTCATCGTTGAGCGCGGAGAAGACGAGACCCTTCACATTGAGCACGATGTCTGTGATGTCCTCGATCACGCCCTCGGCCGTGGTGAACTCGTGGCTGACCCCTTCGATCTGGATGGCGGTAGCCTTTGCCCCGTCGAGAGAGGACAGCAGCACACGGCGCATGGAGTTGCCGAGCGTGTTGCCGTAGCCGCGTTCCAGCGGCTCGACGACATAGCGCGCAACCGTGTCGTTGACTTCTTCGGTTGTAACAGTAGGCCTCATGAATTCGGTCATGCTGTATGAGCCTCCTTACTATGCCGCGATCGATACGATTATTTGGAGTAGAGCTCGACGATGAGCTGCTCGCGAATGTCGGAATCGATCTGGTCGCGGGAAGGAAGCGAAAGGACGCTGCCCTGGAGCTTCTCGATGTCGACCTCGAGCCATGCGGGCACGCTCACGCGCTCGTTGGAGATGAGCGCGCTCTTGATGACGAGCATGTCGCGGGCCTTCGGGGCCACGGCCACCAGGTCGCCCGGACGCACGCGGAACGACGGGATGTCCACGCGGCGGCCGTTCACCATGATGTGACCATGACGGACCTGCTGGCGAGCCTCGGCGCGAGACTTCGCGAAGCCGAGACGGTACACCACGTTGTCCAGACGGCTCTCCAGCACGCGCAGCAGGTTCTCACCGGTGATGCCCTGCTGGCGGTTGGCGATGTCGTAGTAGTTGCGGAACTGCTTCTCGAGCACGCCGTAGATGCGCTTGGTCTTCTGCTTCTCGCGCAGCTGGGTGCGGTACTCGCTCTCCTTCACGCGCTTCTTGCCAGCCTCGCCAGGGGCGTAAGCGCGGCGCTCCATCGCGCACTTCTCGGAATAGCAGCGGTCGCCTTTCAGAAAGAGCTTGCTGCCCTCGCGGCGGCAAAGGCGGCAATCAGCTCCGGTATAACGAGCCATAGTGTTCGATCCTTTCAGTTACACGCGACGACGCTTGCGCGGACGACAACCGTTGTGCGGGATGGGAGTGCAATCTTGGATGCTCGCGATCTCGAGACCGGCGGCCTGCAGCGAGCGGATAGCCGTCTCGCGGCCCGAGCCCGGGCCCTTCACGAACACGGCCACCTTGCGAAGCCCATGCTCCATGGCGATCTTCGCAGCAGCCTCAGCGGCCATCTGGGCGGCGAAGGGGGTCGACTTGCGCGAACCCTTGAAGCCGACCGTACCGGCGGACTGCCAAGAGATGACGTTCCCCTGCGGATCGGTGATGCTGATGATGGTGTTGTTGAACGTGGACTTGATGTGAGCAGCGCCAACGGCGATGTTCTTACGTTCAGAGCGCTTGATGCGCGTATGCACTTGCTTCTTAGCCATTACGCTTCCTCACTTACTTCTTCTTGCCGCCGATTTGCTTGCGCGGGCCTTTGCGGGTGCGCGCATTGGTGTGGGTGCGCTGGCCACGAACGGGAAGTCCGCGACGATGGCGCAGGCCACGGTAGCAACCGATCTCCATGAGGCGCTTGACGTTCTGGGTCACCTCGCGGTGCAGGTCGCCCTCCACCTTCAGGTGCTCCTGGATATAGTCGCGCAGCTTCGACAGATCATCTTCGGTGAGGTCCTTCACGCGAACGTCGGGGTCAACGCCCGTGTCCGCCAGGATCTTCTTCGAAGTGGTGAGGCCGATGCCGTAGATGTAGGTCAAGGCGATCTCTATGCGCTTGTCGCGAGGAAGATCGACACCAACAAGACGTGCCATGAGTTTCCGTTTCCTTTCTTCCTAGCCCTGACGCTGCTTATGGCGCGGGTTCTCGCAGATCACGAGCACCTTGCCATGGCGTCTGATGACTTTGCACTTGTCGCACATTTTCTTGACCGAAGGACGTACCTTCATTTCTTCTTCCTTTCGGTAATGCGTACTTTCTCTATCGTCACGCCCAGCCGCAAGCGATGATTTTCGATGGAACAGCAGCTCTTTACTTGAAGCGATAGGTGATGCGTCCGCGATTGAGGTCGTAGACGGAAAGCTCGACGGTCACCTTATCGCCCGGCAGGATCTTGATGTAATGCATGCGCATCTTGCCAGAGATATGAGCCAGGATGGTATGCCCGTTCTCCAGCTCGACTTTGAACATAGCGTTCGGGAGAGCTTCGACGACGGTGCCTTCGAGCTCGATGACGTCTTCCTTAGCCAAAATGAACCTTCCCCATTCGCTGAACTTCGATCCGCTGCATAGTGCACAGCGATAGTACATGCTAACAAAACGTCAACGGTTTGGGAAGAAGAAAATGGCGCAGAGGCATAGAAAGTCAGGAATCAGCCTTCCTGATCTCGAAACGACCTGCTTGTCAGGCCCGCGACTGGTGAGTGTCGCGCGAACCTCATGACATCGCGCGCCCTCTCTCGGACGCGAGGCCCCTCCTCTACGCGAAGGAGGCGCTTCATGGGATCGCCAGGTATTCGCAGCATTGTCAGCTGCTGCCGCCTTGTCGGCATGGGCCATGATAGCAAAAGGTCGGGGGCGCTTGCAAGCGCCCCCCCCTCCCCGACCTCGCATCCAGCGTCAGGCCGCTCCTAACAGCGATCTACCTCCCCGCAGCAGCAAGGCCCCCCTTCCGCCTTCTCGAGAGCCTTCTTGCGCACGCCCTCGAAGAACACCGCGAAGTTCTCAGGCAGCTCGTAGGGCTCTTCCAATGGATCGACGACCTCGCCGGAGACCACCGCGTTCATGATGCCCTGCACCACCAGATCCACCGGCGGCACCTCATAGAACGTGCCATTGAAAGGATACATACGGCACTTGATGGGGCTGTCGCTCATGTCGCTGCAGCAGGTGCAGGTGTTCTCCTCGATCGAGGGACAGATATCCACGCCGTTGACGCGGATGGTGGGCGAGCTGTAGAAGCGGAACTGCTCGGCCATCCACTCGTTCTCGACGACGATGCTCTTCAGCACCACGTCGTAGCCGCACGCCTCGAGAACCGGTCGGCACTTCTCCACGGCCGCCTCCACGCGCGCATCGGTCCCCTGGCAGCGATCGCACACCACCAGATCGAGCGCCATGAACTCCACGAGCACCGGTCTGCGGCGCCCGCGATACGGGTCATCGTCGACCGGATAGACGGCATCGTCATCGTAGGAGGACAGGTCCGTCTCCATCTCCACGAAGGGACGAGCGGTCTTCTTCATCTTCTTCGCCTTCTTCTTTTCGACCTGCTGCTTCTTCTTCGTCATAGCGGATGCTCTCCTTCTCTCTTCCTTCTCGATACTGTCGAAGTATACGCTTCTCGTCCAGCGAACAGGGCGCAAGGTCCTTTCTCACCAGCTGGCGCGATCGACCTCGAAGCGCGCATGCAGACGCGCCGCGATCGCTTCCAGCGCCATCGATACGGCCAAGCACAGATAGGTGATGAGCCCGACCGCATGCATGCTGAAATAGAAGTTCGCCGCCAGATACAGCTCGTAGCCGATGCCTCCCGAACCGCACAGCGCAGCGATGACGACCGTGTTCACGAAGTTGTTCTCGAGCCGCAAGAACGTCCATGAGAGGATGTCGTTGGCCTTCTCGGGGAGGATGCAATGGATCACCGTCTGCCACCAGGTGGCGCCCGTCGAGCGCAACGCTTCGAGAACGCCCGGATCGACCTCTTCGAACGCCTCGGAATACGCCTTGGCCAGAAAAGCCACCGTGTGGAACATCATGCCGACGATGCACGCCTCGGCACCGAGGCTGATGGAGACCACGAACACCAGCACCCAGATGATGGTCGGGACCGCGCGGATGACCGACAAGACCAGCTTGATCGCGTTGCTCACCGCTCTGTTCGTGAGGTTGCATGCCGCAGGCAGGGCGACGAGCAGCGCGAGCGATGCGCCTATGACGGTGGTGAGCATGGCGAGAGCCAGCGTGAGGCCCAGATCGCTCAGCAGCTCGCCCATGGTCCAGTAGCCGTCGGTCCCCGGATGAAGCGCCATCGCTGCGAAGTTGTTGAGCGCGCCGAAGGTCGCTCGCAGCAGATCGACGTCGCCGTAGCTCATCTGCGAGAAACCGCACACGGTCAACCCCGCGAGGACGCTCACCGTGAGCGCAGTGACGACCCTCGAGCGCGTCCATACCCGCGTCACCGCTCGACCCCGGCGGCGACGTATCGCTCCGCTCGGCTGCGCATCGGCAGCGATGATGCGACGGCGGACATAGTTGGAGACAGCCTCGCACAGAAGCGCCATGAGAGCGATGCACACGATGACCAGACCAGCGATGTCGTAGCGGAACGTGCGGTAGTACAGCTCGAAGACGAAGCCGATGCCCGAACCGGTCAGCATGCCGACGAGGGTGGCATCGCGCGCATTGGTCTCCACCATGTAGAGCAACCAGCTGATGACCTGGGTGGAGGTGAGCGGGATCAGAGCATGGAAGACGATCTGCGCTCTTGTGGCGCCCACGGACCTGAGCGCATCGATCGCCCCTTGCGGGACCTCGTCCATCGTCTCGAGGAACATGCGCGCAAGGAAGCCGAAGCTCTTCATGAACAGCACGAGGAAGCCCGTGAACTCGCTTTGCCCGAACGAGAACATGAGCATGAAGGCCCATGCGACGTTGGGGATGTTGCGCGAGATCGACGCGATGCCCCGCACCAGCAGCCGCACCGCCCCGCCCAGACCGACCGCGCGGCAGCCTGCGAGCGCGAGCATGTAGGCGAGCACGGCGGAGACCAGCGCCGCTGCAGCTGCGCCCAGGAAGGTCTTCCAGAGCGCGAGCAGGATCTTCGGCAGCTTATCGAGCGAGGAGAGCGTCGGGGTGAAATGCTCGACGCTCCAGACCACGCTACCAGGCAGATCGAGCAAGGTCTCGATCGGGTCGAACCCGCAACGCAGATCGCACAGCACGACCACTGCGAGCAGCACGATGATGCATGCTGCCGCCTTGACCCTGCGTGAACGGAAGTAGCGCGTCTTCGCTCTTTCGAGAGCATCGCTCACCCGAGCAGCCCTTTCTCGTAGACCTCGACGAGGACCTCGTCGGTGAACCGCTCGGGGGTCCCTTGGCAGCATTCCCGTCCTTGAGAGATGCCGAAGATGCGGTCGGAGAACTCGCGAGCGTACTCGACCTGATGGAGACTGACCAGACACGCGATGCCGAGCTCGTCGGCGGCCGAGCGCAGAAGCTCCATGATGGTGCGCGAGGATCGCGGGTCGAGGCTAGCGATCGGTTCGTCGGCGAGGATGAGCGCAGGCTGCTGCACTAGCGCCCGCGCGATGCCGACGCGTTGCTTCTGGCCGCCCGAGAGCCGATCGGCCCGCACATAGGCATGATCGGCCATGCCGACCCGATCGAGCATCTCCAACGCGAGCTCCTTGTCCTCCTCGCTGAAGCAGCCGAGCGCACCGGCGACGGTGCTTTTGTAGCCCAGCCGTCCTTGCAGCACGTTCTGGATGACCGAGGAGCGCAACACGAGATTGTAGCTCTGGAACACCATCGAGATGCGCCGCCTGCTCGTGCGCAGCCTCCGACCGCGCAACCGCGTCAGGTCGACGCCTTCGAACTCCACGATGCCCGACGTGGGGTCTATCAAACGATCGATGCAGCGCAGAAGCGTCGATTTGCCCGCGCCGGAGCTTCCGATGACCGCGACGAACTCGCCGCGCTCCACCTCGAACGAGATGTCGCACAGCGCGAACGTCCTCCCATCGTAGCTCTTCGAGAGCCCGTCAACGCGCAGCAGCGGTTCGCTTCTTCTCAAAGCCCCCTCTTTCCGCAATGCAAGAGACGGCACCGAGAGGGGCACCGTCTCGATAGGACCATGTTCGAACTTCATCAAAGTCGAGGCTCCTATTTGCCGATCAGCTCACGATAGGCGTCGTAATAGGAATCGTCGGCAGCGACGAAGCGGATCTTGTCGCTGCTCTTCTTGTACTTGCTGTTATGGGACGGGTTGTTCGGATCGACGAAGATATCGCTGTTGCTCGCGACCTCTTCGGAGGTCATGTAGTCGATGATGGCATCCACCACATCGGCGGGAAGCGCATCGGTGTTGATGCAGAAGGGCACGGCCGGCACCGGGAACGACTCGATGCACGCCAGCCGCGTACCGGCCCAGTTCGCCAGCTCGCCTTCCAGACCATCGCGAACCTCGTAGATACAGCCGACCTCGCCGTTGGTACCGGAGACCACGTCATAGGCGGCGCTCGCGCTCGTGTTGTCGCACGATGCGAGGTTGACGTTGCCGCTCGCCACCTCGTAGACGCTCAACGGCTGGCTCGATGCCATGACCACCTTGTTGAAGAGCTCGCCGGATTCGGCGAAGACATCGATGTTATCGTAGCCGAGCTCCTCAGCGAAGATGGTCGCCGGGATGACATAGCCCGAAGTAGAGCTCAACGAGACGAACGAGTAGTCCTGACCGCGCAGCTTCTCGAAATCGAACGTGCCGTCAGAGCCCATGAACTGCTCCTGCTCGCCATCGCGGCAGAGGATCTGGGAATAGTAGGACACCGGATCGAGCTCGCCGTTCTTATCGGAGAGCACGAAACCTACTTCGATCGCTGGGTTGCGCTCGTGGATCTCGACGTACTCATCGGCACCGAGAGATGCGATCTGAGCTTGGCCCGAAGAGAGAGCCTCGATGGTCACGTTGTAATCGGTGGTCGTCATGACCTCGCAAGGGATGCCGGTCGCCTCGGTGATGGCGGCCGCCATCGAGTCGCGCATAGCCTCGTAGTCGTTGCCGGAGTTCGACGGTTCCCAAGCGAAGACGATCTTCTCCGGGGCCGTTCGAGCATCGCCGCCGGTCGCTGTGCCTGGAGCATCCCCGCCACATCCGACCATGCCCACCATGCTCGCCATGAGCACGGTCGCCAACAGCGAGCTGATGAGGACCCTTGTCGATCTTCCCTTCTTCATCTCTTCTCCTTCTGATCTTCTCTGGACGAAACGTTATTAGTATATGTCTAATAGTTGATTGCAACAATATTATAATTGTATATGTCTACTATCTAGCCATGGACGATGAGGAACCGCCGAAGGGGATCGTCAGCCTTACAGCTTCGCAACAGCCTCGAACGAAGAAGAGCTGCGCGGAACGATACCCTTATCATGGGAGCCAATGCCCACCCTTCATGATAGAAAGCGGAGGATCGACATGAACATCGGTAAGACCTTGCTGATCGGCGTCGCTTCGGCGTTGCTCGTTTGCGGCATCGCAGGATGCGCTCCCACCCCTTCCTCGGAGAAGCATTCGGCCAGCGAAGACAGCGATCAGAGCGTATCTCAGCGCGCCATCGTGCTGCGCATACAGGATGGCACGGCGCTGTTCGCGGACGAGAGCACCCAGAACGTCTATGTTCCAGGGCTGCCCGAGGGCGCTATCTACGGCCTTGACGGCGACACCATCGCGGCGAGCGAGCTTCAGCCCGGCAACATCGTAGAGGTGGATGGCAACGGCATCATGCTAGAAAGCTATCCGGGCCAATACCCCGGCATCACCCGCATCGCCGTGGTGGAGAAAGGGTCGATCGACAGCATCGAGCCCTATCGTGCGGTGATCGACCAGGTGTTCGCCGAGCAGGACCCCTATGAGGTGCCCAGCGGGCACGTGGACTACACCAACGACCAGGCGAGCGTATCGGTGATGCTGCCGGCTTCAAGCTGGGAGTGGGACACCGCCGATGACTTCCGCTCCATCAAAGATGGCAGCCCCTTCAACGCTGACGGCACTCTGATCGCCGATATGCCCGATGCCCGTATCGGCAGCGCTACCGAAGCCGTGCTCGGCTTCGCCGCGAAGCCCACCGACATCCAGGTGACCGCTCAGGCCGTAGTGGCGAGCATGAACGGTGCCTTCGTTCTGGCCGACCCCACGGCCGCGGCCTCCCCTTGCGAGACGAGCCGCACCGATAGCGGCGAGTTCAAGCTCACCATCGAGCCCGCTCAGCTCTATACCGTGTACGGATTCTTCGAACACGGCAACGCGACCTATCAGTTCTACACCATTTAGGAGCGCCTTACCGCGCTGAAGCGCTCAAGGCATCCGATGATCGAGAAGGACGGCGACGCGCTCCCTCAGCGCTTACCGTCCTTCTTCTTCTTTCGCGAGGACCGCGAACCCTGAGCGCTCTTCGCAGGCCGCACCAAGCATCGCGGGCCGAACCCGATGAGATCGTCACGTCCCGCCTTGCGCAACGCCTCGCGCACCAGTCCCTGCTTCTTCGGATCGCGGTACTGCATGAGCGCCCGTTGCAGAGCCTTCTCATGAGGATCGCGCACCACCGTCACAGGCTTCATGGTGAGCGGGTCGAGCCCGGTACAGTACATGACCGTCGACAGCGTAGAGGGCGTGGGATAGAAATCCTGCACCTGTTCGGGGTTGTAGCCAAGGTCACGGCAGAACTCCGCCAGCTCGACCGCATCGGCGAGGGTCGAACCAGGATGCGATGACATGAGATAGGGCACCACGTACTGCTCTTTGCCCGCTCGCTCGTTCTCCTTCGCGAACGCCTCGACGAAGCGCTCATAAGCGCTCCGCGACGGCTTGCCCATGACGCCCAGCACCCGATCGCTCACATGCTCGGGCGCCACGCGCAGCTGTCCTGACACATGATGGGTCGTAAGCTCCCGCAAGAACTCCTCGCCATGGATGCGATCGGCAAGCACGTAATCGAAGCGAATGCCGCTGCGCACGAACACCTTCTTCACCTTCGGCAGCTCGCGCAGCTTCCGTAGGAGCTCGATGTAGTCGCCATGGTCGGCGCGCAGCTGCTTGCAGGGCTGCGGGGACAAACAGCGCTTATGGGTGCAAGCACCATGGCGCAGCTGCTTGTCGCACGCCGGTGCGCGGAAGTTCGCCGTCGGGCCGCCCACGTCATGAATGTATCCTTTGAAATCCGGATCGCGAACGAGCAGAGCCGCCTCTTCCAGAAGCGATCCGTGGCTTCGCGCCGTGACGATGCGCCCTTGATGGAACGTGAGCGCGCAGAACGAGCATTCGCCGAAGCACCCGCGGCTGCTCGCCAGGCTGAACTTCACCTCAGAAAGGGCCGGCACCCCACCTGCTGCGTCATAGCGCGGATGCCATGTGCGCGCATAGGGCAGCCGATAGACCGCATCGAGCTCGCTCTCGCTCAAAGGAGCGCTGGGCGGGTTCTGTACGATGAACCCTTGGGCGCCATAAGGCTCCACCAGGCGCTTTCCACGCACCGGATCGGCATTGCGATACTGAGTCGCGAAGCTCTCCGCATAGGCGCGACCGCCTGATGCCACCTCTTCCCAGGAAGGGAGGAGCTCGTAGTCGTAGACATGTTCGAGGGAGCGGGCGCGGAACACCGTGCCGTCGATGAAGGTGAGGTCGGCGATGGAGAGCCCAGAGGCCAGAGCATCGGCTATCTCGACGATGGAGCGCTCCCCCATGCCGTAGGAGATGAGGTCGGCCTGAGCGTCGAGGAGGATGGAGCGGCGCATGCGGTCATCCCAGTAGTCGTAGTGGGCCAGTCGCCGCAAGCTCGCCTCGATGCCGCCCAGTATGATGGGCGAATCCTTGTAGGTGCGGCGGATCAGGTTGCCATAGACCACCGCCGCACGGTCGGGACGCAGGCCCATCTCTCCGCCGGGCGAATAGGCGTCGGTGCGTCGCCGCTTCTTTGCCACGGTGAGGTGGTTCACCAGCGAGTCCATGTTGCCCGCCGACACCAAGAATCCCAACCGTGGCTTTCCGAACACGGCGATGGAGCCGTCATCGCGCCAATCGGGCTGAGCGATGATGCCCACGCGATAGCCCTGGGCCTCGAGCACGCGACTGATGATGGCCGTGCCGAACGAGGGATGGTCCACATAGGCATCCCCGCTCACATAGGCGAAGTCGACCTCGTCCCACCCACGCGCCTCCATCTCAGCGCGCGTGGTGGGAAGAAAGCCCGCTTTTGTCATCTAGTTCTCTACCTCGGTGATCTTCGCGTGATCGACCAGCCACTGGGCCGCCTTCATGCGCTCGGCAGCCTCGCGGATCTCGGTGCCGTGGCCGGCTTGCTCCATCTGCTCGCGCATGGCCTTCGAGTTCGCAGAAGGGTTCATGGCATGGACGGCGGCGTCGATGTCCTCGTCGGTGAGCGTCAGCTTCGCGTGGCGATACACCGCATCCAGAGCGAAACGCTGGGTGAGGAACTGGCGCACCTGCAGCATCAGCATCATGCCGAACTGCTGCTCGCCGCCGTTCTCCTCCACGAACTGCTCCCAGGTCTTGCCCTGCTGCTGCAACCCTGCGCGGATGTTCTCCACCAGCGTGTCGCGCATGGCCTCATAGGCCTCGTCCGGGATGGAGCCTTCGAAGCGCAGCGCGGCTTGGGCCGATGCGCTCTGGCGCAAGAACTCGTCGTATTCCTCGCGCTGGGCGCGCTCCATCGAGGTGGCGATGGAATCCCGCAGATCTTGTGCGCTCTTATAGAAGGGCATGTTCGATGCTACCCACTCATCGTCGATGGTAGGGCGCACGGCCTTCTGTATCTCCTTCACCGTGACGGTGCAGTCCACCACCTGCTTCACCTCGTTGAGGTTCTCATCCACGCTCGGGCCTTCGAAGGTGAACGTCTTGGTCTCCCCCGGGCTCATGCCGATGACCTGCTCGTCGAACCCTTTTGGCATATAGCCCTCTCCGGCCACGTAGGTACGGCCTTCAGTGGTCAGGCCCCGTAGCACCTCCCCGTTCTCGGAGCATTCCATGGCGATCAGGCAGCAATCGCCCTTCTCCACCGGCTTGGGCTCGGCGCTCACGTACGCGGTATAGCCGCTGGCCATCTGCTCCAGTTGCGCGTCCACCGCCTCTGCGGGCACCTCGAACTTCGGTACGGTGATCTCAACTGGATCGTAGGAGGTCAGCTCGTATTCGGGCTTCAACGTCACTTCCAAGGTGAACGCGAAGGGCTTGTCGCGGCGCAGCGCCCCGGCCGACTTCGGCTTCGGCGGGAACAGCGCCACTATGTTCTTCTTATCGAGGGCGAAGGGCACCAGTGCCTCGATAGCGCCCTGCTCCACCACCGAATCGAGGTCCTTGATGCCCATGCGCTCCTCGGCCACCTCGGCCACGGTCTTGTCGGCCTGGGGCTGCAGCCCCATGGAGTTCGCGAAGGCCACAGCGGCCAGTTGAAGGGCGTTGTTCACGTCCTTCTCGTTCGCCTCGACCTCCAACAGCAGCTTGCCGTCAGCTTGCTTCTTCTCTTTCACCTTCATGATGCGATGCATCCCCTCGTCATCTCGCGCCTCGGGCCTCTCACCCGCACTCGTTTTGCCGTTCATTGTATCAAGCAACCCGCACCTTACGGGTCATATTCTTTTTTCCTCGCCGTCAGCGAATATCTACGTCATGTCCCCTGATGGCGCAAGGCGCCCTACTCGTTGGATTTCAGGCTCTCCACCATGTCGACCGAAGCGAGCTTTCTGCGCATGACCACCATGACGAAGACGGTGAACAGCAACGTGAGCAGGAATGCGTAGACGAAGCTGATCGGGAAGATGTCGCGGCTGAACATGACCTGATCCACCTCAGCGGACAGGATGACGAAGCTCTCGAGGAACACGCCCAGCAGAAGCCCGACCACGCACCCGAGGACGGAGAGCAGCATGGTCTCCCGATAGATGTAGAGGTCCACCTCACGCGAGGTGAAGCCGAGCACTTTCAGCGTGGCTATCTCGCGCACCCGCTCGGTGATGTTGATGTTCGTGAGATTGTACAGCACGATGAACGCCAAGGCTGCTGCAGCGATGACCAGCACCACCACGATCATGTTCACGCTCTTGAGCATGGTGCGGTAGGTGTCGAGCGCCTCATCGGTGTAGGAGAGGGTCTTCACCCCATCGAGCGCGCGCACCGTCTCGCGGAAACCATCGCGATCCACCTCGTCGGTAGCGAAGGTCAGATAGACCGTGTTGGTGCCGGCGGCCTCGCCGAACGCAGCCTCGTACTGCTCGGCGGTGAGGAACGCGTAGTTGCCCACGTAGTTCTCCATGATGGAACCTACGGAGAAGTCGTAGACGGCGCTGGTGGCGTTGCCCATGGCGTCCTGCTCGGCGAAGGTGACCGTATCGCCCACTGAAACGCCCAGCAAATCGGCGAGCTTCTCGGTGATGGCGATGCCCCCTTCGCCGAGCGCGATGGGAGCGCTCCCGACCCGCTCGCGCATGACGAGCTGCTCGGTCAGGGCCGCTTCATCCTCGGGCACCACCACCGTGACGCTCTTCTCCATCCCATCAGGCGCAAGAGCGAGCATAGCCGTCTCCAAGACGGTCGCAGAGCCGGCCACCTCAGAGGAGGAGGCGAGCGAGCGGTCGATGGCGGCCCGCTCATCCTCGCCAAGGTCGTCTTCCACCACGACCGTGGCGTCATAGCGTATGATCTGGCCGTACTGCTTGTCGATGATGCCGTTGATGGCATCGGAGAGCCCGAAGCCGGTGAGCAGCAGAGCGGTGCAGCCGGCGATGCCGATGAGCGTCATGACAAGGCGCTTCTTATAGCGGAACAGGTTGCGGAACGTGACCTTCCACGAGAAGGACAAGCGGCTCCACAACGGCCGGATGCGCTCCATCAAGATGCGCTTGCCCGCCTTCGGGGCCCGCGGCAGCATGAGCTGGGCCGGGGTCTCGCGCAGGGTGGCGCCCGCGGCAGCATAGGTGGCGATCAGCGTGATGCCCACCCCGAGGGCGGCCGCGGTCAGAGTGATGGGCCAATGGAGAGGGAACGCTCCGCTGGGCACGTAGTACATGATGGAGTAGGCCTCCATGACGATGGCCGGCAGCACGAAGGAGAGCGCCCCTATTCCCACGATGGCGCCCACCAGCGAAGCCACGCCCGCATAGACCAGGTACTTCGCGATGATGGCATAGCGGGAATAGCCGAGGGCCTTGAACGTGCCGATCAGCCCGCGCTCCTCTTCCACCATGCGCGTCATGGTGGTGAGGGCCACCAGAGCCGCCACCAGGAAGAAGATGAAGGGGAATACCGAGGCGATATGATCGACGCGCTCGGCATCGGCCGCGAAGCTGACCGCTCCGTAGTTCTTGTCACGCCCCATGATGAGCCACTCAGGGCGCTCGATACCGTCGATGTCGGCCTGCGCTCGCGCAAGCTCGCTCTCGGCGTCAGCGAACTCCGCGTCGGCCTCGGCGCGACCTTGAGAGTAGTCGGCAAGACCTTGGGCGTAGTCGGCACGGCCCTGAGCCAGGTCGTTGCGCCCTGCCTCCAGGCTCTCGCGCCCATCGGCCAGCTGCGCTTCCCCATCGGCTATCTCTCGTGCCGCCTCGGCGAGGCGCTGCTCGGCCGCGGCCAGCTCCGCTTCGGCCTGGGCCGTCTCGGCTGCGAGCTGCTCACGACCCGCCGCGAGCGCAGCCTTTCCATCATCGATGCCCTTCTGACCAGCTGCGATGCCCTGCTGCAGCGCCAACGCAGTGCTTTCTAGCTGCGTGCGCTCCTCCGCGGAAAGGTCGGGGCGCGCCAGCTGTTGTTGCACGCCGGCCAGCTGCCCCTGAAGCCCCTGCACCTGCTGGGTGGCAGCGTCTATCTGCCCCTGGGCCTCCGCGAAGCGCTGCTCGGCTCGAGCCGTCTCGCGCTCGAGCCTCATGCGGCCACAGGCGAGCTCTTGGCGACCCTCTTCCAAAGCGGTCTTCCCATCGGCGAGCTTCTGCTCGTTGTCTCTCACGGTCTGCTCGGCATCGGCCAGCTCGCGCTCGCCACGGGCGATGTCGCCAGCGGCTCCGTTCAGCTTCCGCTGGGCATCGGCCAGCTCCGTCTCGGCCCGCGCCTTCTCGTCCTGATACTCGCCCCGCGCCGCGTCGAGCTCTTCTTGGGCCTCACTGCGAATGCCAGCCAACCGAGCCTCTTCCCGCTCAGCAGCGATGGCCTCGATGGAGGCCATGACCTCCTCCACCCGCTGATCGTAAGCCGCATCCGAAGAGAGCAGATCGGATGCGCCCTCCACGGTGAGGAACGCTTCGGTATAGGGATAATCGGCCGCGAACGCCGTAGGCGGCACGTACATGAACTGATCGAGGAAGCCCGAGCCCAAAGAGCTCGTTCCCAAGCTGCTGAACGCCACGTAATAGGAGGAATGGACCAAGCCCACCACCTTGAACGTGCGCGGCACGAGCACCTCGTCGAGGGTGCCTATGCCCTCCACCACCTGGATGGCATCGCCCATCGCCACCGGCTCGACCATGACGCTGTCAGCAGAGATCACGCATTCATCCGGCGCTTCGGGCCAGCGCCCCTCGGCGAGCACGGGACGGTTGAGGAAATCGTCGTCATCGGACGCCACCGTAGCCGCATCCACGGTACGGCTCTGAGCTGCCGCTGGCGGCAGCGAATGGACGCGGAAGGTGTAGCGATCCTCGCCCAGGTCGCCCACCACGTCGGTCTCGTAGGCCCCCATGACGTTCGCGACGCCCTCCACCGCACCCAGCGCCGCCAGATCCTCATCGGTGAGGCCCATGGTGGACACCACGCGCACGTCCATCAGGTGCGTTCCGTCGTAGAAGCGGTCGGCGGCCAGGTTCATGTCGGGATAGACCATGCGCAGACCGCCGTAGAAGCCGCAGCCGAGGGCCACGATGGCAGCGATGGCGATGAACCGACCCAATGAGCCGGTGATGGAGCGCAGCACCTCTTTGCCGTAGGCGCTTCTCATGATAGAGCTGCCCTATGCCTTCCCTACCACTGCAGCGTATCGGCTGCGAGCGGATCTTCGTTCAGCTCCACCGAGGCCACCGAACCTTCCCGCACATGGATGATGCGATCGGCGATGGAGGCGAAGGCGGAGTTATGGGTGATGATGACCACGGTCTTGCCCGTGGTGCGGCAGGTGTCCTGCAGAAGGCCCAAGATCGCCTTGCCCGTGCGGTAGTCGAGGGCACCGGTGGGCTCGTCGCATAGCAGCACCTTCGGGTTCTTCGCCAGAGCGCGAGCGATGGCCACGCGCTGCTGCTCGCCGCCAGAGAGCTGACCAGGAAAGTTGTTCATGCGCTCGCTGAGGCCCACGGCCTTCAGCACCTCCGCAGGATCGAGCGGGTCGCGGCATATCTGGGAGGCTAGCTCCACGTTCTCCCGCGCCGTCAGGTTCTGCACCAGGTTGTAGAACTGGAACACGAAGCCGATGTCGTAGCGCCGATACAAGGTGAGCTGCTTGCGATCATAGGAGCTCACCTCTTCGCCATCGAGCATGATGGAGCCAGAAGTGGCCGTATCCATGCCGCCGAGCATGTTCAGCAGCGTGGTCTTACCCGCACCAGAGGGTCCCACTACCACGACGAACTCGCCCTCTTCGATGTCGAAGGACATGTCCTGCACCGCGCAGACCTGCACTTCTCCCATGGAATAGGTCTTGGAAACGTCACGGAACTCTATGAAGGCCATAGGTGGGCGCCCTCCTTAGCTCTCTTCCTCTTCCTTCATCTCGATGAGCGAGCGGCGCACGCGCTGGCGCTCTTCATCGACGAGCAGCTCCTCGTAGGTGAGACCTTTCTTGCCGAACACGTTCTTATGCACCTTGCGCCAAAACGGCATGTTCGGCTCTTCCTCGCCCTCGCTCAGGCCCTTATAGTGCTCCTTGATGAGCATGGCCACTACCGCGATGGCAGCGATGCGCAGCTTCTCCACCGCAGCCACGCGCACCTCGAAGCACGGGCCCTTATCCAGGAACGAGTCGACGAGGCGCACGCGCACATCCTTAACCAGATCGCCTTCGGCGTTCGCCTCGCGAACGAAGTCGAAGGGGCACTGGCTCGGGCTGCCATAGACGTCCCACAGCATGCCCACCACGAAGTAATGCTTGAACAAGGCGATGGTCTGCAACGTGTACTCCCACCGCTCCAGCTTCAGGTAATAATTGATCGTATGGACGTCCGGCCTGATGGATCCGCCCTCTCCCCCCAATCGGGTGTAAATGGTCACCTTATCCTTCTCCGACTCCCACGGACCGCGGAACGTGAGGCACACATCGCCGTCCTCGTAGTAGGCGCAGAAATCTTCGTGACGCTCGATGGCGTCTTGGGGGATGTAGAGCTTCTTGAAGGCCATAGGGGGACGAACCTTTCGTACCGACGCAACAGGGAATACATCATGAGGGGTTCTATTCTATCGGAATCGCGAGGCCGCGACCGAGCTGAGCGCCGAAGTCGCTTCGCGATGAGAGGGACGAAGGAGCGCAGGAACGCGCCTTCGCGCGCGCCCATGCGGCCCGCTGCTCATCGGAGCATGCCGCCAGTCTGGCGCTGCCAGAGCCGCGCGTACTCTCCCCCATAAGCCACCAGCTGCTCATGAGTGCCATCCTCCACGATATTGCCGTGATCGAGCACCACGATGCGATCGAGGGAGGCTACGGTGGAGAGCCGATGGGCCACCACGATGGAGGTGCGGTTCGCCATCAGGTTCTGCAGGGCATCCTGCACCAGCGCCTCGCTCTCAGAATCGAGGGCGCTGGTGGCCTCATCCAGCACCAAGATGGGCGCATCAGCCAAGATGGCACGGGCGATGGCGATGCGCTGGCGCTGGCCGCCGGACAGCTTGATGCCGCGCTCGCCGATGAGCGTGTCCATGCCGGCCGGCTGGGCCTCGATGAAGTCGAGGGCGTTGGCCAGCCGCGCCGCCTCCGCCACCTCTTCATCGGTGGCATCGGGCTTGCCATAAGCGATGTTCTCACGGATGCTGCGATGGAACAGCAGCGGCTCTTGGGGCACGTAGGCCACCGAGCACCGCAAGCTCTTCTGGGTGCACAGAGATATATCCTGGCCGTCGATGAGGATACGCCCCTCCTGCACATCCGACAGGCGCAGCAAGAGCTTGGTGAGGGTGGTCTTGCCGCTGCCCGACTGGCCCACCAGCCCCACGCGCTGCCCGGGCGCGATATGCAGGTTCAGGTCGCGGAACACCTCGGTGATGAACACCGCGCACGACCCGTCTGCGGCAGGATCGCCCGCGTCCCGTTCTCGCTGAGCGGCGCGCAGCTCGTCGCCGAGCGGGGTGCGATCGTCATCGTAGGCGAAGCCGATGTGCTCGAAGTCGATACGGCCCGCGCTCACTTCCAACGCAGGCGCGCCCGGACGGTCGGCCACCAGCGTGGGCTCGTCGAGGATGCGCGTCATCTCCGAAGCATCGCCGAACACCCGGTTCAGCCGCATGAGGATGGCGTTTATCATGTTGAAGCGCATGGTGAGGTTGTAGGTGTAGGTGAACATCATCACCAGCGTGCCCGCGGTGATGCCGAACCAGGCGTTGCCCCCGGCCGTGAACACCGACACCACCGACATGATCACCACCAACATGCCCGAGGTGGTGAAGCCGCGCTTCAGCGATGCCCGCATGGAACGGGAATCTGCCTGCATAGCGGCGGCATCGGCGTCGTCGAACAGAGCGCGCTCGTAGTCCTCCCGACCGTAGGTCTTCACGGCGAGGATGTTGGTCACGGCATCGGAGAGCACGCCGGAGAGCTTGTTCTGCGCGGAGGCGGCCGCGGCGGACAGCGGCATGATGCGCTTGAACAGCACCACCACCACGATCACGTACAGCACGAGGATGACCGACAAGATGGCCACATAGCTCGGCACCACGGGCACCAGAAGCCCGACGGTGCACAGGATAGCGATGAGAAGGGGCAACAGGCTGAACAGCAGCGTGTCCATGAGCAGGCTGTAGGCCCCCATGAACTTCGTCGTCTGGCTGACCAGCGAGCCACCGAAGCGGTTGGCATGGAAGGTCATGGATTGGTTCGACAGCGTGTCGAAGCACAGCCGCGCCAGATCGTAGTTGCCGTTTATCTGCAGCTTGTAGGACGCGTAATCTTGCAGCTTGCTGCACACCTGCCCCACCAGGTTCACCAGCACCAGCGCCACGATATAGCCGCCGAACACCGAGAACACCTCATCAGGTGCTACCGCCCCCAACTGGATGCGGTCGATGATGAGCCCCATCACGTAGGTGTTCGCATAGGTGAGCAGCGCCACGAACCCGATGGTGGACACCACGCCGATGAAGAACGGCGCGGGCTTGCGCTTGGTCACCTGCCAGTAGAAGTGCAGCGTGCGCCGTATGGTGCCGATATCCGTCCTCTTGCTCATGCGAGGGCGGCGAACACGCGGCGGCGCTCGGCACCGATGGTGGTGAGCGCCTCATGGCCGGGCAGCACCGCCGTGTCATCGGGCAGGGCGGCCAAGCGCTTCAACGAGCGCTTCATCTCCTCCATCGAGCCTCCCGGGAAGTCGGTGCGGCCCACGGTGCCGGCGAACAGCGTATCGCCCGACAACAGCATGGGCAGGCCATGCTCGTGGTTACCGAACTGCGGCACCAGGAACAGGCAGATGGAACCAGGCGTATGGCCGGGCGTTCCCATCACCTTCCACTCCATATCCCCCACCTTCACCACATCGCCATGGCTCACGCGCTCATCCACCGCACACGGCTCGGACAGCTCGGTCATGCCCACCCGATGGGGCTCCTCCACGAAGCCCGCATCCAGAGCAGATGCCACCACCACAGCGCCCGTGGCCTCCTTGAGAGCCCGGGCCGCGCCGGTATGGTCGTTATGGCCATGAGTGATGACGATGACATCGAGGTCACGCTCGCCCAGCGCCTCTAAGATGCGCTCAGCGTCGCAGGAAGGATCCACCACCATGGTGCCCTTGCCGTCCGAGATGAGGTAGACGTTGTTGCGCAGATCGCCCAGCACCAGATACTCGCAGTCGGCGCACAGGCCCTGCACTTCATATAGCTCCGTCATAGGAACGCTCCTTGCTCCCTCTTTCACGAGCGCTCGCTCGCCGAAAGGATGCTCTCACTTCTTCTTGCCCGCATCGCGCGACACCATGCGCCGGGCTTCGAACACGCCTTCCACCGCATTCAGGCTCTGCAACGTACGCTCCATCAGCGACAGGTCGGACACTTGGAACAGAAAGCGCATGTCCACCACGCCGTCGCGATGGGTGTTGCTGGCCGAGGACAGCACGTTAGCCCCCATCTCCGAGATGACGCGGGTAACGTCTAACAGCAGATTCAGGCGGTCGATGGCCTCGATGTAGACCTCTATCTTATAGGATTGCTCGCCGCTGGGCGTGCCCTCCCATTCCACGTCGATGATGCGGCCCGGCTCCTTCTTCAGGTCGAGGGCGTTGGGGCAATCGGCGCGGTGCACCGACACCCCACGGCCGCGGGTGACGAAGCCGAGTATCTCGTCCCCCGGCACCGGATTGCAGCAGCGCGACAGACGCACCAGCACATCGTCGACGCCCTTCACCACGATGCCGTTGCTGGAATGGGTCTCGTGCTTCTTGGGGCGCTTCACCGACGTGATCATGGGCGGCATGAGGCCGGTGGAGGACTCCGACGCCCCTATCTTGGGCTTCGCATCGTCCTCGTTGCCCTTGTCCACCAATATCTTCAGCAGTCGGTTGCCCACGTTCTGAGCGCTCTCGCGCCCGGTGCCCAGCTGTACGAACATGTCGTCGGGGTCGTTGAAGCCCATAGCCTCGGCCACCGACTTGATGGCCCGCATCGACTGGGCGCTCGAGATGCCCAAGCCATGCTTGCGCATCTCCTGCATCAACCGGTCGCGACCCACTTGCAGGTCGTCGGATCGGCTCGCCTTCGAGAAGTAGGAGCGTATCTTCGAGCGGGCGGAAGGGGTGCGCACCACGTTCAGCCAGTCGCGGGAAGGGCTCGCGCTCTTCTGGGTGAGTATCTCCACGCGATCGCCCACCTGCAGCTGGTAGGTCAGAGGCACGATGGAGCCGTTCACCTTCGCGCCCACGCAGTGGTTGCCCACCTCGGTGTGGATGGCATAGGCGAAGTCCACCGGAGTGGAGCCCGCGCGCAAGCTCATGACCTCCCCTTGCGGGGTGAACACGAACACTTCCGAATCGTCGAGGTCCATCTTCAGCGACTTGAGGAACTCGCGCGAGTCCTCGGTCTCATCTTGCCAGTCCACCATCTCGCGCAGCCACGCCAGCTGCTGGTCGAGCACATCCCCTCCCCCGCGGGAGTTGCTGCCGCCGCTCTCCTTGTAGCGCCAATGGGCCGCCACGCCGTATTCGCTCATGCGGTGCATCTCCTCGGTGCGGATCTGCACCTCCAAAGGCCGGCCGGCCGGTCCCATGACGGTGGTGTGAAGGCTCTGGTACATGTTGAACTTCGGCATGGCGATGTAGTCTTTGAAGCGGCCGGGCATGGGATGCCACAGGGTGTGCACCGCCCCCAAGGCTGAATAGCAGTCCTTGATGGACTTCACGATCACGCGCACAGCGATCAGGTCGTAGATCTCGGAGAAGCCCTTGCCCTTCTTGGTCATCTTCTGATAGATGGAGTACAGATGCTTCGGCCGCCCCATGATCTGGGCGTCCACCCCTACCTTGTCCATCTCCTCGGCGATGATGTCGATCACGTTCTCCAAGTAGTTCTCCCGGTCGGCCCGCGACTCGGTGACCATGCGACTGACCTGCTTGTACTTGTTCGGCTCAAGGTAGTAGAAGGCGAGGTCTTCCAGCTCCCATTTGATGGAGTTGATGCCCAGGCGGTGCGCGATGGGAGCGTATATCTCCAAGGTCTCGCGCGACTTGAAGATGCGGCGATCCTCCTTCAAGGCACCGAGGGTGCGCATGTTGTGCAGGCGATCGGCAAGCTTGATGACGATGACGCGGATGTCCTTGCTCATGGCCACCAGCATCTTGCGGATGGTGGCGGCCTGCTCATCTGACAGGCTCTCCACCTCGATGCGAGTGATCTTGGTCACGCCTTCCACCAAAGTGCGCACTTGTGGGTTGAACAGCTGCTCCACATCCTCTCCGGTAGCATCGGTGTCTTCCACCGTATCGTGGAGCAGAGCAGCAGCGATGGTCTCGGCGTCCATGCGCAGATCGGCCAGGATGATGCCCACCTCGATGGGATGGATGATGAACGGCTCGCCGGACTTGCGGCACTGACCTGCATGCTGCTCGTTGGCGAAGGCGAAGGCGCGGGCCAGCATGGCCTCGTCCTCCTCCGACATGTAGTTCGCCGTGAGCGCCTGCAGCTCGGCGAAGCGCTCCTCGGGCACCACGTCTGCCGCAGAGGGCGACTGGGCCGCTACGGTCTTGTTCGGATGCACCTCCAGCACCGTCGAACCAGCACCGGTGGATCGCAGCTTCTTCGCGGGTCCCTTTGCGTCGTTGGTCATCATGATAGGCCGTTCCCTCTTCTCTTCTGTTGCCACAGCTGCGGCATGATGGGGCGGATCACCCGCCCATGCAGCACGCCGGCGTCGCTGGCGAAGGCCCAGCGGCAGAACGCCGCGAAGCCGTCGCGCTCGTCGAGCCCTTCCCGGTAGCGCACCGAGTCGGTCAGCTCGACCTTCGCTGCGTCCTCCCGCACGCGCACGCGGAAGCATTGGCGGGCCCCCTCCCTCACCGCTTCCGTCTCGATCAGCCCGAGCTCGTGGAACACCGCCAGGCCGCAGGCGGCCGCACCAGGGCTCACCCCGCGCAACGCTGTGGACGCCACGGAGGCGAGCGTGGAGGGGTCGATCATGAACATGCCGTCGGCCTGCTCGCGGCCCATGGTGCGCAAGCAGCGATAGACCTGGGCCATCACGTCGTGGTCGGGCGTCATGTTGGCGAGGATATCCTCGTTGATGCGCACATCATCGCGGCCGTAGAGCAGATGTATCCAGGCATCGGCCCCGTCGCGACCAGCACGGCCCGCCATCTGGTTGAACTCTATCTCGTTGAACGGCATGTGGTACAGCACCACGTGCCGGATGTTCGCTATGTTGATGCCCTCGCCGAATGCGGAGGTGGCCACGAGCACCTTCAGGTCGTCGCGACGGAACAGCGCCTCGATGCGCAGACGCTCCTCTCGGCTCAGGCCTGCGTTGTAGAAGCCGATCATGAGGGCGAGAGCGGGCACCATGCGCCGCAGCATGCGGGCCAGGGCCACCGATTGCTCCCGGGAGTTCACGTATATGACCGTCTTCTGCCCCGAGGCTACCAGGTTCGCCAGGTACAGGTCGCGGTTCTTGATGTTACGCCTATCCACCACCTGCAGGTTCTCCCGCGCCGTCTCATCGATGACGCTATCGTCGAGGGGGAACTGCTCTTCGATGTCGGCTGCCACCTCGTCATCAGCTGTCGCGGTGACGGCCAGCACCACCGGATCGCCCAGTCGTCGCGCTATATCGCCCAACGCACGATAGGCCAGACGCTGGCCGGCCTTCGCCAGGCCGATATGGTGGGCCTCGTCCACCACCAGAAAGCCGATGCGGCCGCCATGAGCGATCTCTTCGGCGTGATAGGCCAGATACTCCGGCGTGGTCAGCACGATGTCCACCGCCCCTTGGACGAGCCCGCTGTATACCTCAGCGCGCTGCTCGGCGGTGCTCTCGCCGGTGAGCATCGCGGTGTTCAGACCGAAGCGATCGAACGCCTGGAACAAATGGAACGCCTGATCGGCGATGAGGGCGCGCAGCGGGTACACGAACAGGCTCGCCTTGCGCTGTCGCAGGGCCATCTTGGCGGCATGGGCTTGGAACAGCAGCGACTTGCCGCGACCGGTGGCCATCACGGCCAGCACCGAGGCGCCTCGCTCCAGATCGTCCAAGATGCGCCGCTGGGCCTCATGGAGCCGATTCGGCCCGATGAGCGCACCGATGATGGCATCTTCGAGGGCGAGAGGATCTTGAGAGGCGATGCGCTCCCATTCCGCTCGCGCCTCGCGTCGGCGCGCCGTGCGCTCCTTCTCCCCTTCGTCACCCTCGTCCGCTAAAGCTTGCTCGGCGGCCGCACCCTCCTCGCTCTGCTCGCTCTGCTGGAAGAGCGCGGATGCGAAGGAGACGGCCTCTGGGTCGAGGCAGGCCTTCAGCGCATCGCAACAACGGGTGGGCTCGATGGCCTCCACTATGGCCTTGACGCTGAAACGGCCGCGCCACTCGTCTATCTGCACGGAGAACGCCACGTCCACCACAGCATCGGTGCTCAGGTACTCCTCGATGCGCGAGCAATGGAACATGATGGCCGACACGCTGGTCACGCCATCGGTCAGCTTGCAAGAGAAGTGGTTCTTCCCTGCGCCCACGGCCCGGCCGCCCTCGATCATGACGTTGCGCGCCAAGAACAGAGGGGTGGGGTTCTCCTGACCGAAGGGGGCCAGCTCATCGAGCTGGCGCACCGCCTTCAACGTGAGCTCATCGAGGCTCACCACCGTATCGACGGCCAGCGAAGGATGAAAGTCGTCCTCGGGGAGCTCGGCCATGAACGCGGCCATGCGCTCGGTGAAGGCAGCTAGGTTCGCCGTGGGCAGCGTCACGCCCACGGCCGCTTCGTGGCCGCCGAACCGGGTGAGCAGGTCGCTGCACGATTCGACGGCGCGGAACAGGTTCACCGACCCCACGCTGCGGCCCGAGCCGCGGGCCTCCTCGCCGTCGATGGTGAACAACAAGGTGGGCACACCGTAGGAGCTCACCAGGCGGCTCGCCACGATACCCTTCACGCCCTCGTGCCAGTCGGTGCCGCCCACCACTAACACGCGCTGACCGTCGTATATCTCCTCGGCCTGAGCGATGGCCGCCTCGGCCAGCTCGGCCTCGATGGCGCGCCGCTGGTCGTTCACGGCCTCCAACTGCTCAGCCAACGCGCTCGCCTCGTCGAAGCTGTCACTGAGCAGCAGATCGAGGGCTAAGGTGGCATCCCCCATGCGCCCAGCGGCGTTCAGCCGCGGAGCCAAGGAGAAGCTGAGCGAGGTGGAGCTGAGCGGCTTGTCGCCCGCCCCGGCAGCGCCGATGAGGGCCGCCAAGCAGGGACGCGGCGCGGTGTTCATGCGCTCCAGGCCATCGGCCACCAGCGCACGGTTCTCTTCCCGCATGGGCATGAGGTCGGCCACCGTGCCCAACGTGGCCAGGTCGGTATAGGAGCGCCACAGGTGCGGATAGCCGAACCGTGCGCCCAAGGCTTGCACTACCTTCAACGCCACGCCCACCCCGGCCAGGATCGAGCTTTGACAGTCGGGGTCGAGCTTAGGGTCGCACACCGGGATGTCCAGCGGCACGTTGTCGGTGGCCTCATGGTGATCGGTCACGATCACCTTCACGCCCTCGGCCTCGATAGCAGCCGCTTCATCACGGCAGACGATACCGCAGTCCACGGTGACGATGCAGTCGGGCCGCAGCGCACGGGCTCGCTCATAGGCGGCCATGGTGAGGCCATAACCCTCCTCGAAGCGCCGTGGGATGAACGGGTCGGCATGGGCGCCAAGGGCCCGCAGCCCGCGCGTGAGCACCGCGGTGGCCGAGATGCCATCGAGGTCGAAGTCGCCGAACACCACGATACGCTCCTTGGCGCGCACCGAGCTCTCCAAAGCGTCCACCACCGCCCCCAGGCCCGGGATGCTGTAAGGATCGAGCCAGTCGCGATCGAGCGAGGGGTGCAAGAACTCATCGGCCTGCTGCGCCGTGACGATGCCGCGCCCCGCCAACGTGGTGGCTAAGAAGCGCGGGAACCCGAGATGTTGTTGAAGACGCGCTACCGCCTCGCCTTGAACGGAGGCTACGCGGAACTGAGCCGTCATGGATTCTCTACCTTTGCGAATATGCTGAAGAACGCCGTTTTCTCAGGTCCCATTCTCGCATATATGGACCCCTCTGTCACACCGCCATCACATATCCCTCACGGCCGCAGCGTCCTCCCCAGCTTCGCGTCCCACCATGGAAGCTCCGTGAACGGACCGCCGCCGGAAGCGATGCCCTCCCTTCGAAGGGCATCGTCAGGGCCACGGTCGCATGCAGATGCGTCAATTGTCGCGAATGAGCCTCTTATAGAGCAGCTTGAAGGCGATGGCGGAGACCAGCACCCACGCAACGATGACCGCCAAGGGCACCGCTGCGCTCGCAAGGCTCAGATCGCCGTTCAACATCAAACGCAGGAGCTCGTCAGCACCGCCGGTGGGACCGAATCGCACCACCGAGCGGATGCTCTCGTCATAGCCGAACATGGGAGCTAAGGCCAGCAACAGGATGGGGACGCTATACAGCCCGGCGGTCATCTGGTCGCGCGAGGCAAGGCCTGCCACCAGCGACAGCAGTATCATGGGCACCGCTGCCGCGATGCCGCAAGCGAGGTACGGAGCGCACAGGCTCCAGGGCGCTCCAGCCACCCCGAAGCATGCCAGCTCGGCCAGCACCGTGAGAGCGAGGGCCACCAGTCCCTTCGCCGCGATGATCTGCTCGGCGCTGACGTTAGCGAGCATGAGCGTGCGCAGGGTGTGCTTCTCCTTCTCTTCAGCGATGCCGTAGATGAGCACCATGGATGCGCCCATGCCCACCGACATGCCCATCCCCAAGGACAGCAGCACATAGCGCAGGGCCGCCCCTACCTCCGCGTCGCCTCCGGACAGCGCATCCTCACCGAAGAACATCCGGTAGAAGAACGTGAAGCCCACGGGCATGATGATGCTCAACAACATGGTAGGGTTCTTCACGAGGTCCTTGACGTCCTTCTCAACGAGGACCCCCAGCTTTCGCATGGTCGCTCCCATTCAGAACTCCCTTCCCGTCAGCTCCAGGAACACTTCTTCGAGGTTCGGCTCATCGGAATGCACCGACAGCACCTCTTCTGCGGCCATCAGCCCAGCGAGGGCCTCGGCATCCTTCGCACCTTTGGTGAGCTCGACCGTACCGCGGGTTCGAGTGCGCACCACGATGCGGTCGCGGCCGTGCCGCAGCCGCAGCTCTGCAGGAGCATCGCACGCCACGATAGCACCGTCGTCGAGGATCGCCACCCGCTGGCACAGGGTTTCGGCCTCGGCCATGTCATGGGTGGTGAGGAACACGGTGGTACCCCGGGCCTGCAGCTTTCCCAACAGCCGATGCACCTCGCTGCGGGCGGCAGGGTCCAACCCGCTCGTGGGCTCATCGAGGAACAGCAGCTCTGGTTCGTGCACCAGAGCCGCAGCCAAAGCCGCCCGCTGGCGCATGCCCTTGGAGCAATCCTTCACGAGGGTGCCCCCATCGGCCGCCAGACCCAGCCGCTCCAGCAGATGTCCCACCCGACGTGGGCTCGTGCCGCGCAGACGACCGTAGAGCGCGAGGTTGTCGCGGATGGACAGCCGCTCGTAGAGGGCGCTCGTGTCCGACAGGATGCCGATGCGCTCGTAGTCATCGGCCGTGACATGGTCGATAGAGCGACCGAACAGCATTATACGGCCGCCGTCACGGACCAGCTGGCGAGTGAGCAGCTTGATGGTGGAGGTCTTTCCCGCCCCTGATGGGCCGAGGAAGCCGAAGGTCTCGCCCCGCGCTACCGAGAACGTAAGATCGTCCAACACCCGCTTCGCACCGAACGAGAGGCTCACTACCTCCATGGAGAGGATGGTCGCGGTCATCTGGCTCTCCTTCTAGTCGGCGACCGCGACATCGGAGGTGCGGCGCGACTCGAGACGATCGAGGCGCTCGTTCACCTTCGCGAGCTCACGGCTATGACAGACCTGCAAGTACACGACCCCAGAACAGAGCAGCACGAGGCCGACGGCCAGCAGCAGAACGAGGATGCTAAGAGCGTGGATCGAGATCATGGGAAGATGCTCCTTCTCTTGAGAGGGCACCGTCTTCGGAGAGGCGCCCAAGGGATATGACGGAGCCCATGATGGAGGAGCCTAACGAGGCCGCGCAACGGAATGTGCACGACGCGAGCGCTTCGTGCACGAGAGGAGCTCAGAGGCGCACGAGTGGAGCATATGACCGATGATCAGGGGGAACGCAGCGGCAAGAAGGTAGTGTCGCCTCACCAACCGAAACGGTCGCGCATCTCTTCGGCGCGGCCCTTCGATAGCGGGATGGAGGTGCGCGAAGCATCGGAGAGCACCAGATCGAAGGTGTTGCGCGTGTAGCGTTCGACGCGGGAGACCTTCTGCACGTTCACGATATAGGAGCGATGGCAGCGAAAGAAGCCGAAGCGCACCAGCCGCTCTTCGAGCTCGTCCATGGTGAAGGTGGTAGGGTACAGCTCACCGCGGACGCTGGCGTAGTTCACCCGATCGGCGCTCTCGATGAAGTCGATCTCACGAGGGTCGAGCAACAGCGTGGCCTCGCCGGCCTTCGCCGCTATCTTGCAGACGCGCACCTCGTCGGCGAGGTCATCGGCACCATCGCCAGCTGCGGTCTCGCCGTCCTCGTCGAGCACAGCAGGGCGCAGCAGCCCCTCCTCTTCCCAGAACGCCTCACCCGGCATCAGCAGCGCCTCGCGCAGAGGCTGGCCCACGGTGACGAACAGCGTGCCCGCCTCTGAGCGCTCGCCGATCCACGCCAGCACGAGAGCGCGGGCATCCGGTCCCAGGTCGAGCAGCGGACGCTCGCAGAAGCACACTTCCGGCTCGAAGAGGCTCATGCGCGCGAATCCGAGGAGCGCCCGTTGCTCAGGATCCAGCTTCGCCACCATCGTGCGAGCCGCCCCTTCCAGCCCGAAATGAGCGAGAGCCTTTGCCACAGCGGAGGAGGGAGCGGCCGCCAGCCGCGCGAAGAAACGCAAGTATGAGCGGACGGTATCGCGGTCGAAGCCACCGTCCTCTTCGAGGAAGTAAGCGCCACGACGCGCACCCTGCACCTCGCGCACCGCATCCAGCGCGCGACGGCCCATCTCGCGCGAGCATTCCACATGGACGCTGCGACGCCCCTTGCCCACCTCTTCGCTCACGAGCTCTTCGATGGAGCCGTGCTCCGCCATCGCCCCTCCCTTCGAACGTTGCGCTATCTTTCCCTCCATTATAATGACAGGCTGACAGGCGCTGGGCGAGCGAAGGGAGCGGTGAGGGTGGCGAAGGTCGATGGCAGACGGGCGTTCGGAGCCCTGCTCCGACGCGACATCGGCTGCACGCTGCGCAACGCCACCTGCCTCGCCTCCATGGTCTTCGCAGTGGCGGCATGCTGGTTCTTCAGCTCGACCCTCGGCGAGTTCATAGCCGTCGACCCCTTGTTCGCCGCGTTCATCATGGCGTTCATCGCGTTCTTCCCCACCCTGGAAGCAGGCAGCATCATCACGCTGTTCGCCATGGGAGAAGAGCGAGCCCACGGCACCTACGAGGTGATGGAGCGCGGCGGCGTGCGCTTGCGCACCATCGTCGAAGCGAAGGTGGCGACCAGCGTCCTGATCGGCACCGCGCTCACCGTGCTCTGCTTCGCCGTGGCAGGCGCAGCCCCAGAACGACTGCCCCTTCTGGCGGGCATCGCGTTGGTGGGCAGTCTCCCCTTCCTCGTGCTGTCCAGCGGCTGCGGTCTGCTCTCCCACGATCAGATGCGCACGAACCTGTGGGCGTGGCCCCAAGCGATCCTCGGACTGATGTCCCTCGTCGGTACCGTCGTGCCCGCCTGGGGCTTCATCGGTGCCCTCAGCCCCGTCGGCTTCCTCGCGGCCGCCTGCACCTGGACGGTAACGGGCGACCCCGATGCCCTCGGCTTTCCGCCCCTCGCCATGGCCGCGAACCTCATAGTTTGGAGCGCCCTTTCCCTCCTCTGGCTCCGCTGCTGCCTGAAACGAGCCGAGCGAGATCAGAGCTAGCGATCACCGCAGCGGGCGGCGGTCTTCACACAGAGACGATGGGCATCGGGTGATTGCGCTCATAGTGGCGCAGTATCTCTTGGGCCACCTCTTCGAGGCCTCGACCCTCGGTATGGACCACGACGCACCCAAGACGGCGCATGAGAGCGCGGGCGGCGTCGAGGTCTTCGTAGATGTACTCCATATCCGCATAGCGCTCAGCCGCCACAGCCATCTTGCCCAGACGCCGCTTGCGCACCGATGCGAGCAGCTCCGGGCTCGTCATCAAGCCGAACAGTCGCGTGCGATCCACGTCGAACAACTGCTTGGGCGGCGCGGTATCGGGATCGAGGGGGACGTTGGCCACCTTCAACCCCATCTGCGCCAGATAGATCGAGATAGGCGTCTTCGACGATCGCGACACCCCCACCAAAACGATATCGGCAGCCGTGAGCTCCTCGGCGTTGCGGCCGTCATCATGGCCGATAGCGAACTCCAGCGCTTCGATGCGGCGGAAGTAAGCAGCGTTCACGGCTCGCTGGGTGCCCGGTTCATGGGTCGGCCGCTGGCCGCTCACCAAAGCGATGGCCCGCACCGGTTCGGTCATCAGATCGACCGCTACGATATGGCCGTTGCGCTCGACGAACTCCACGAGCCCATCGCGCACTTCCCCTTCCACGAGCGTATAGAACACGAGCAGCGTTGGATCGTCGTAGAGCTCTTCATGCAGACGCTGGTGCTCCTCCAAAAAGGCGCGCACCTCTTCGAAGCTCGTGACCTTGGAGAGCACTTCGATGACCGGATCGACCACTCCGAACTGCGACGCCGCCGCGCGCGCCACCGCTTGCGCCGTAACGCCCACTGAATCGGATATCACATGGATCGTCGGCAATCCTCGCCCTTCGCTTTCCGACCCCATCTCATCGCCCTCTTTCACCTATGATGACGGACCTGTCGAACGCTCCCCGCTAGCGGATCCAGAGAGGGCCCCTTTCGCGTTGCCGAAAGCTCATCGAAGAGCATCCTTCAACTCGCTGATCGCCAATCTCTTCGAAAGCATATTGTAGCAGCTGGCGCAGACCGGGCTCCTTTTCGACCCGGGCTCGCTAGCAAGGATGCGAATCGGGGGGTTCAGAGGAGGCCGATGGTCTGCCAGTAGGAAATGGAGGCCATGAGGGCGATGATGCAGATGGCCAGGTAGATAGCGCAGTACTTGGCCATGGTGGATTGCCGCACCATCGCACCTTCGGTGGCGTAGAACGCGGTGAGGTAGATGATGTTCTGATATGGCGCGAACCACGGGTTCACGACGGCGTAGACGCTGATGCCCACCACCCACGGGTCGATGCCCAGCGACAGCGAGAGCGGCACCATGAACGCCATGAATATGTTGAGGAACGCCATCTCCGAGACGATGACGAAGCGCAGGCTTATGGTGATGAAGCATATGCCCAAGATGAAGACGTAAGGGTTACCGGCGAGCGAGGCGATGAACGGCTCGCAAGAGGTTACGATCCACTGATCGATGCCCAGGTAGGCGAACACATTGGCAAGGCTGAGCACACAGCCCATGAAGATGAGAGAGCCCCACGCCAGCTTACTGAACAGCTCCTTGGCATCCACCACCTGGCACACCAGCATGGCCACCATGGCGCCGATGGCCACGATATGAGAAGGCAGTCCTAAGAATGGCTCTCCCACCCAACAGACGATGCAAAGCGCGATGATGAGCGCCATGCGCTTCTCGGCGGCGCAGAACGGGGCCCGTTCATCCGGCAGCGCAGGCGCGGCACAGGCAGAGACCCTCCCCGCATCCCTCTCTTCGCCAACAGCGCCCTTTGCCCCCTTCTCGCAGCGCGGGGCATACAGCCACACGATAGCAAGATAGTCCAGCACCGTGACGATGACGAACCAGGGCACCATGGCCAAGAACCAGTGGAGCATGTCGGCGCGCGCGGCCACATCGGCCGGCAGCACCGCGAGCAGACCATAGCCGAGGATCGACGCGCTCACCACCGCCGGGCCCACGGTGCGCAGCCCCGTGAACATGGCGAGGAACATGCCTTCGGCCTGCCTCCCCTTCCGTTCATAGCCAAGGGAATCGGATATGCTGAGGGACAGAGGAGCGAGAATGGATGCCTTGGCCGACAGCGACGGGATGAACGGCCCCACCACCGTGCCCGCCGCGATGAGCCCGGCCGCTTGCATCTTGAAGGTGCGCGGGAACACCCGGAGGATGGCTCGCGCCATGCGAGCCATGAGACCTGTGCGCTGCATGCCATAGCCGAGCGCATAGGCCGCCACTAAAAGCCACCACACCGACGAGGAGAACGCGCCGAACGCTGTTTCTGTGGGCACCGCGCATACGGCGACGAACAACACCGCCATGATGAGGGCTGTCACGAACTCGGGAAAGACCCCGCCTATCCACCAGACGATACAGCACGCCAGCACCGCCAGAGCGCTCACCGCCTGCGACCCCAGTGGCTCAAAGAGGCCGATAGCTTGGCCGCCCCACACAAGGACCGCGCCCGTTCCCACCCCTACGACGAACAGCAGGGGCTTTTTGAACGAAGCTCTGCGCGCTTCGCTCTCTACCATGATCGTCCGCGTCCTTTCGCCCAGCATGGCCCCTCGGGCCGAGCAAGGGTCTTTCTCGGCCTCTGCATCGTGCTCGACATCATCAGAGGTGCAACGTGCTCGACGCGACACCCTCGTCGATCGCTCGGCTGCATCTCTCATCAAGAGCGGCGGCCGCCTCCTCAGGCGTCACGAAATCCATCAACAGGTCGTGGATGACACCGTGGAATATCTCGCGTACAGCCCGTGTATCGGGATTGCTGCCCGTGAAGTCCACCACATGACGTCGGTTCTCCATGAACTGGTCGAACAGAGGGATGCGATCAGCGGAACGCTCAGCTACCGAGCGCGAGGCCGGCAACGCTCCGGCCGCATAGCCCAAAAGCTCCTCATCGTCATACACATACGCGAGAAAGTCCTTCGCTACCTGCACCTTTCGCGGATCGCCGTTATCGAACACCTCGAAACCTGAGACGAACGTGGTCGCGCATCCCTCCTCATCGGGTCCCGGGAAATTGACGAGACCGATGGTATCGCCATAGCGTCCGATGGAGGCGTTATTGACCATGTAGATGGCAAGCTGGTCCTGGCGGAACAGGCTCGAACAGGCTTCTATCTCGAGGTTCTCGCTATGAGGCGGGAACCACCCGCGATCGACCCCATCCTGTATCCAGCGCAGCGCCGCTATGCCCTCCGGCGTGGAGAGCGCGAAATGCCCATCCTCGTCGAAGAAGGATGATCCAGCCGACCGCAACAGCGTCATGATATGGGTATCGCCTTGAGAGCTCGCGGCGTACATCATCATGGGATAGACGTTCTCCGGCAGATTCGTCGTCAGCGCATCGAGGATGAAGGTCCACTCCTCCAGCGTCCAGGAGCCTATGACCCCATCTTGGATGTAACGCTCAAGGCCTGCCTGAACGAACAGGTCCTTCTTATAGGCGAGCACGTTCTGCCGCGCCAGATAGGGCATCATGTACACGCGATCGTCCACCGTGCTCATGGCCCATAGATAATCGAACACGTCCTCGCGCCATTCCTCGTCGATAGCATCGTCAAGGGGAACCACGCGCCCGGTGTGGATATAGGTGGACATGTTGAAGTAATCACCGTAGAGCACATCGGGGGCCTCTTCGGTGTCGAACGCATCCACCACAGCTGCATCGTACTGGTTCTGCTCGAACACTTCCACTTCGATATTGACCTCGGCACCTTCGTAGTCCCGCTCGAAGGCTTCCGCCATGCGGGACACCACCTGGTCCACCTCGGTGATGGAGTCGTCGAAGATGGCATCATGGCTCGTGCGGGGCACCTTGATGAGCAGATGCACCGGCTCTTCGGAAGGCATGGCGCTGCAACCGAGCGGAACCACCAGAGCGATCGCCAAGACCGCTGCTGTCAACGACCGGCCGCCCCATCGTCTGCGACCTCTTTCCCTGTGGGCATCGCGAACCATCAGCGACCCCCTTCCTTTCTCACCTGCTCCAGCTTCTCGAGCATCGCAGGGACGTTCAGTGGCTTGGAGAGGAAGTCATCCATGCCGCTCTCGAGGGCGCGGTTGCGATCCTCAGCGAACGTCGAGGCTGTACATGCGAATATCTTCACGGTCTCAGCGTCCTCCCTGCCCAAGCGACGTATCTCTCGCGCAGCATCGTAGCCATCGAGCACGGGCATCTGAGCATCCATGAGGATAGCCGCGAATTCATGAAGATCCGACATCGCGAACGCGTTCACGGCTTGCTGCCCGTCGGTCACCACGGTGACGTCGTAGCCTTCCTCGGTGAGGATGCTCGAGAGGATGTCGGCGTTCAGCTCGTTGTCCTCAGCGATGAGCACTTTCAAAGGAAGCTGATCGCTCGCCGAAGCCTCCTCTGACAGCAGCACCGTAGCGGTTGCCGCGCCTTCCCGCTCCTCGCCCGAAACGGAAGCGAAGAGCGTATTCGCCGCCACCGCATCGATGGGCATCTCGCAGCGGCGATCGGGATCCATCAGGAGCGAGAGCATCACCGTGAAGCACGATCCCAATCCCAGCTCGCTCTCGACGCTCAGCTCTCCGTTCATCTGCTTCACCAACAGGTTGCTGATGGACATGCCGAGCCCGGTGCCCTTCTGACTGTTGCGATTGGAGTTGCGCTCTTGGCTGAAGTTATCGAAGATGCGCTGACGGAACTCCGGCGTCATGCCGATGCCGGTATCGGCGATGGAGATGGTGGTGATGACCCAGTTCGGGATCGACGAGGCCGCTTGCGTCACGCGAAACGTGATGGTGCCCTCGGGCGGTGTGAACTTCACCGCGTTGGAGAGGATGTTCATGAGCACCTGGCTGATGCGCGTATCGTCGCCGAGCAGATAAGGATACTCCAGCCCTTCGGCCTCCATCACGAAGCGGATGCCGCCCGCCTCCATGGGCTCGCGCTGCATCTCGCACACGCTCTCGATAACGGTCCTCAGGTCGAAAGGACCTTCATCCAGCTCCACCTTGCCCGCTTGCAGCTTCGATACGTCGAGGATGTCGTTGACCAACGACAGCAGGTATTGGGCGGTCTGCCCTAGCTTGCGCACATAGGTCTTCATGGCCTTCTCATCATCGAGGTGGCGCTCCATGAGATGGTTCAGCCCGATGATGCCGTTGAGCGGCGTGCGTATCTCGTGGCTCATGTTCGATAGGAACTCCGCACGAGCGGTGGCCTTCGCATTGGCCGAGACGGTGCTCTTCATGAAGCCATAGATGATGGCGGTCATGACGATGAGCACGAGGATCACCGCGATGAGCATGCCCACCGTCAGGGCCATGAACGGCGCGAAACGCTGCTCGAACACATGGGTCGGCACGGTCATGATGTAGGACCAGGCGGTATCCTCCACCGGCGCAAAGCTCAACACCGTGGGTTCGCCGGAAGGGGTGATGTAGCTCATGATGAAGCTCTTGCCCTCAGCAACGTTCTCGCGCACTTGCTCCAAGGTCATGCCATCTTCCAATCGACCCATCTCCAAGGTCGCATAGAAGTTGTCACGGCCCGCAAGGTCGGTGACGGGCGCATCGCTCACGATATAGTAGCCATAGGAGTTGATGACGCTGGAGACGCCTTCGCCCTCGAAGCTCTCGATGAGCAGCTGGTCGCGGATGTTGGTGAGGTCCCCGCGCCCGATCATGCCCACGAAGGTATGGTCGCCTATCTTCATGTCATCGAGGCGCATGCCGTAGATGATCGACTCCCGTGTGGTCTCCAGCCGCCCGTTCGCATCGTCGTAGAGCATGACGAAATGCTCGCGCCCATCGGCGAACATCTCATCGTAGGCATGGGAGTCGGGGGCGAGACGCACATAGGTGCTGCTATAGAGCGTGCCATCATCGGCGAGCAGATAGACGGCGTTGAACAGCGCCGAGGACGCCGCCTCCAAGTTCAGCTGCTCTTGAGCCTCTTCCATGGTCTGCACGTCGTAGACCTCCATACGCTTGGCGATGGAGCCGAGCCGTGCATAGGAGTTGTCGAGAGCGCCTTCGATGGCCTCCACGTCATGGCGGGATATCTCGTGCACCGTATCCATGAGATTGCCCGCCACGGTAGCGGAGAGCTGTCCGAGATAGACGCACACCGCCACGATCACGAGGGCGAAGGAGACGAGGAAGATGAGGATGTAGCGCTTCCGGTTCATCTCCTCGGGCCCGTGCTCTTTCCTCTCGATGGCCATCAGCGATTATCGACGGTCTCCGGCGTGAGGTCGTGCTGGCTCAGACGCTGCCAGGCCACCTCTTCCCAGCGGGTGTTCGGTTTGCCGTGATTGCAGTACGGATCGATGGAGATGCCCCCCCGCGGCAGAAAGCGGCCGAGCACCTCGATGTAATAGGGATCCATGAGAGCGATGAGGTCGTTCATGATGGTATTCACGCAATCCTCATGGAACGCCCCATGGTTTCGGAACGAGAACAGATACAGCTTCAGGCTCTTGCTCTCCACCATGCGCACGTTGGGCACATAGGAGATATAGAGCGTGGCGAAGTCGGGCTGGCCCGTTATGGGGCAGAGGCTGGTGAACTCCGGAACGTTGAACTTCACGAAGTATTCGCGCCCCTGATGGGCGTTGTCGAAGGTCTCGAGCACGCTGGGGTCATAATCGGATGGGTATTCAGTATGCCCGCTGCCGAGCAAGGTGATGTCTTCCATTCAGTCCCTCCCTTTCTGCGCCGGGTCCTCCATGCCGTTGGCCGCGAAGGCCCGCTGTCGGTCGAGGCAAGTGGCGCACGCCCCGCAGGGCTCGTCTGCGCCCTCATAGCACGACCAGGTGAGCTCGAAGGGCACGCCCGACCTCGACCCCTCGGCCACGATATCGGCCTTGGTGAGAGCGACGAAGGGTGCTTCCAGACGAAGCGCACCGCCAGATCCAAGTTCGATGGCACGGCCCATAGCCTCCACGAACGCCAGCGAGCAATCGGGATAGGCGCTGCCTGCCACATCATCGCTATGAGCACCGTAGCACAGCACCGTACAGTCCAAGGACAGAGCCATCGAAGCAGCCGCCGAGAGGAACAGGCCGTTTCGGAACGGAACATAGGTGCTCACCGGAGCGCTTCCCTCTTCAGCGCCCTGTTCGGCATAGGTGCCGTGAGGGATGGGGTCCTGACCGTGAGCGAGCAGGGAGCAATCGCTCTGAGCGAACGCGGATGCGAGGTCGAGCGTATGCAGCGGCACGCCATAATGGGCCGCCACCGCCTCAGCAGCCGCGAGCTCGCGGCTGTGCCTCTGCCCGTAGGAGATGCGCAAGGCCACCACGGCTTCCCGACCGTAGCGGGCCACCATGCGCGCGAGCAGCGTGGTGGAATCGAGGCCGCCCGAGCACAGCACGAGCGCCTTGTCCGCTCCGTCAGATGCCATCGTCATACCCCCTTCTCCTGACCGGGCCACAGGATCTTGTGCAGCTGCAACTGCAATCGAGCACCCCGGAGCGTTTCGCTGTGCGCCGCATGCTCGGCCATGAACGCGGCGATGGCCGCGGGATCGAGCGCGCCGGCCACCGGGCTCAACAGCACCGCACAAGGCAAGGGCCCCGCCTCATCGAGCAGGTCCATCGCGAAGAGGAGGTCCTCCTCGGTGCCGCATACGAGCTTCAACGAATCCGCAGCAGACGGCCACCGACGCAGCGCCTCGATGTTGCTCGGCAGCATCGCATCTGCCATCCCGCTCGATGGCATCTTCCAATCGAGCGTGAAGCCCACAGAGCTCTGGCCGTCCACCCTGTCATGGAGCTGTTGGCGCAGAGCCGCCAGGGCGGAGATGTCGCAGGCTCCGTTGGTCTCTATCTCGATGGCGAGCGCGCGTTCGGGGCACGCGACCAGCCGCTCTACCAGTTGCGGCAGAAGCGGCTGCTCCAAAGGTTCGCCACCGGTGAGCGTGATGTTGCGCACCGGTCGCGAGAACGCCCAGTCCACCAGCTCTTCCACGCTCAACTGCTCCGACCCGGCGAAAGGATCGCGGGCCCAGGCCGTATCGCAATAGGAACAAGCGAGGGAGCATCCGGCGAAGCGGATGAACGCGCTCAGTTGCCCGGCGCGCAGCCCTTCGCCGTTGATGCTCACGAAGCGCTCAGCGATGGGCATCCTCTGTTCTGACGAGACCACGATGGTGCCCTACCCCCGATAGATCGCGCAGTTGTTCGGCGATTCGTACACGTCCACCTGGGCCACGGGCAACCCTTCGGCCTCCAAGCGACCGAAGAAGTAGGCAGCCAGGTTCTCCGCCGTGGTGCGGAACGGCATGAGGGAGAGCGCGAACCCCTCCTTTTGAAGGCATTCGAGCGTGAGGGGGGCCAGCGAGCCGTCCTCCACGATGAAGGTATGGTCGAGCTCTTCGGTCAGCTCCCGCAAGGCGCGTTTGAACTCAGCGAAGTCGATCACCATATCCTTGCAGGTGCCCTCCTTCTGCGTATCGGGTACCTCAAGATAGGCCACGACGCGCCAGCGATGGCCATGGAGGTTCTCGCATTTTCCGTGATAATCGGTGAGAAAATGGGCAGCGTCGAAGCTGCTCTCGGTCTTCAAGCCGTACATGATGATCCGCACGCTTTCTCGCAGATGAAATGGTCTCCTCTATTATACGGCACCGTCGCAACCTGCAGCTATGGCGAACGGGGCCAGATGAGGCTCGCCGATGACGATGCCATCGGCAGAGCGGAGAAGCTCGGTGAGAGCTTCCACCAAAGGTCCTTCCGTACCGGCGAGCAGACGAACCCCTATGCGCACCACGTCCGCGAAATCAGCGGAGAGCACTTGAGCGTCCTGAGCCGCCACCAGCCGCATGACCTGCTCATAGACGCTATAGGGGACCGTGAGGGCAACATCCACGCACGTCGCGATGTCCATCACCACAGCTTCGGCCACCGCCGCCTGCGCGGCTTGGGTGTAGGCGCGCACGAGACCACCGGTCCCCAGCAGCACGCCGCCGAAATAGCGCGTGACCACGCAAGCCACGTCCTGCAGGTCGCTGTGCTGCAGCGTCTCCAGCACGGGCATGCCCGCCGTGCCGCTCGGCTCGCCGTCATCGGTGTAGCGCACGCGCCCGTTACGCAGAACATAGGCGTAGACGTTATGGCGCGCCGTGCGGTTCTCGGCCTTCACCTCAGCGATGAAGGCGAGCGCTTCCTCCTCGCTCTCAACGTGGCGCAACCGCGCGATGAAGCGCGACCTCTTCTCCACCACTTCCCCGCACGCCTCGCCCTCGATGGTCCGATAGGATCCCGTCGCCATCGGTCGTCACTCCCCCAGCGCCTCGGCCGCTTCGAGCCATGCCATCTCGTGCTCTTCGATGGTGGCCTCATAGGCGGCTATCTCCTCTTGCAGCGCCACCAGCGCTTCATAGTCGGACGGGTCGACCTGGGCCATCTTCTCGCGCGTGGCCGCGATCCGCTCTCGCAAAGTGGCGGTCTTCTTCTCCAACGAGCCCATGGTCTTGCGCAGTTCGCGAAGCTGGCCGCCCGAGAGCTTAGGGGCCGCATCCGTCGAAGGAACATCGCCTTCGCTCTGGCCGTTGCCAGCCGATGCCGACCCTGCGCTAGACGATGATGCGCGGTCGGTCGTGCGGCCTGCCACCAGCTCCAGATACTCGTCGATGCCGCGAGGCAGATGGCGCAGCTTGCCGTCTATCAGCGCGAACTGATCGTCGGTGACGCGCTCCATCAGGTAGCGATCATGCGTGACCAAAAGCAGCGTGCCCGGCCAGCCATCGAGCAGGTCCTCCACGGCCGCCAGCATATCGATGTCCAGATCGTTGCCTGGCTCGTCCAGTATCAGCACATTGGGCTCTTCCAACAGGATGAGCATGAGCGCCAAGCGTCTCTTCTGGCCGCCCGAGAGGTCGCGCACCGGCTCGTTCAGGTCAGCGGAGGTGAAGCCCAGCTGTTCGAGCAGCTGTCCAGGCGTGGTCTCCTTGCCATCGAGCATGGTGCGCCGCGAATAGCGGGACGCCACCTCGCGCACCCGGTCGCCCTCCACCTCCTTCAGGCTGTCGAGATGTTGCGACAGCACGGCGAAGCGTACCGTCGATCCCGTCTTCACACGGCCCGCATCGGGCTTTATCAAACCTTCTACCACCTTTAGCAAGGTCGTCTTGCCTGCTCCGTTGCCGCCTACCAGACCATAGCGATCGCCCGGCCCTATGAGCCAGGTCACATCATCGAGCACGGCCAGGCCCTCGCCTGCGGCATCGCCTCCGTAGCGCACGGTGACGCCTTCAACGTCCACCACCTGTTTGCCCAAGCGGGCCATGGCCATGCGCTTCAGCTCGATGGTATCGCGCAGCTCCGGCACGTCCGCGATGAGCTCCCGCGCCAAGGCCACGTGGAACTTCGGCTTGGTCGCCCGCGCCCGTGCGCCCCGCGACAACCATGCCAGCTCGCGCCGCAGCTGGTTCTGGCGCTTCGCCTCGGCCACCTGCGCCTGCCGGTCGCGCTCGACCCGCTGCATGACATAGGCGGAAAAACCGCCCTCGAAGCCATCGACGCGACCGTCGTGCACCTCCCACATGGTGGTGCACACCTCGTCAAGGAACCAACGGTCGTGGGTCACTACCAGAAGCGCGCCCTCCCCTTCCCGCCACCGCTTCTTCAAGTGGGCGGCGAGCCAGGTGATGGCGCGAATATCGAGATGGTTGGTAGGCTCATCGAGCATGAGCACATCATCATCGCCGATGAGCAACCGCGCTAGGTCGACCCGTCGGCGCTGACCTCCCGACAGCGTCCCCACCGTCCCATGCCAGTCGATGTCGCCCAAAAGACCAGCGATGATGTCGCGTATGCGGGATGATGCGGCCCATTCGTGCTCGGGCACATCCCCCACCACCGCGCGCTCGATGCTATGATCGTCATCCAACGCATCCACCTGGCCCAACATGCCCACCCGCACGCCGCGGGTGCGGATGACGCGGCCAGCATCGGCCTCTATGCATCCCGCCAGCAGCTTCAACAGCGTGGACTTCCCGTCCCCGTTGCGCCCGACGATGCCGATGCGGTCTCCGGTGTCCACGCCAAGGGACACATCCTCCAACACCCGCTTCGTCGGGAACTCCACCGACGCCTTCTCGCAACCGAGCAGAAAAGCCATCAAGCACGCACCTTCCAAAGAGCCACCACCAGCACCACCAGCGAGCACACCGCCGAGAACGCGAACGCCATCTGATAGGCGAAGGCGACCGAGGCGCCCGTCGCCATCGCCTCCACGGAGAGCAGCGCGATTATCAGCATCATGACAGCGGTTCCCAGAGAAGCGCACGCCTGGCGCACAGCGGCGAAGGACGCGCTGCCGTCCATCACGATCCGCTGGGGCAGCTGGGACATGCCCCAGGAATTGAGCGGCCCGATCAGCGCGCTCACCCCGATGCCACGCACGGTCTGCATGAGCGTGACCAGCCACAACGGGCTGCTCTCGTCGAGAAATGCCATCATCAGAGCTCCCGTCGTAAGAAACAGGCTCGCACACACCACCACTGGTCGCACACCGATGCGGTCGGCCAGCAAGCCCGCCAACGGGTTCACGATAAGGGCGAAGATGGTGGCCGGGATGAACACGATGCCCGCATCGAGAGGCGAGCCGCCCTGCACCACCTGCACGAACAAAGGCGCCACCAAGGTGATGCCCATGAAGGAGGCGAACAGCACGTTCTGGGCCACGAAGCTGGCACGATAGCGCTTCGACGCGAAGATATCCATGGAGATGAGCGGATCTGCCACTCTCTTCTGCCGCATCACGAACGCGAACAGCAGCGCACCGCCAACGATGACGCTGCCCCACACGAGAGGGCTCGTCAAAGGCAGCGACGCGGCGTTGGAGAAGCCGAGCAGCAAGCCACCGAACCCAGCGGTGGACAGCAACAGCGATAGAACATCAAGGGTGGCCGGACGTGCGGGGTTCTTCTCGGTACGCACGAAGAGAGCCGTGGCCACTACGAGCGCCGCCAAGGCTACAGCCAGCATGACGAAGAAGCTGCGCCAGCCGGTGGTGTCCACCAGAGCGCCCCCGATGAGCGGCCCGATGTTGGGCGCGAAGCCCATGGCGATGCCGGCGATGCCCATGGCCGTGGCGTTCTGACCAGGCGGAAAGCGGGTCATGGCGATGGCTTGCAGCAAAGGCAGCGTGATGCCAGAGCCTATGGCCTGCAGCACGCGGCCCGCTACCAGCACACTGAAGGTGGGAGCCGCCCACGACACTGCCGCGCCTGCCAAGAAGATGACCAAGGCCAGATAGGTGAGGTTCTTGATCGACAGCTTATGAGAGAGGAACGTCACCACTGGCACCGTGACGCCCAACACCAACATATATATGGTAGTGAGCCACTGGCCGGTGGCAGCGTCGATGGCGAACTCAGCATCCACCGCGCTCAGCATGGAGTTCATGACCGTCTGGGTCATCGACCCCAAGGCCGTGGCCAGCACGACGATGGCGAACAGGATGTAGACATGGGCTTTATCGGAGAGCTTCATCGGTGCGACCCCTTCATCGGTGAGGGCCGCCGAGCTTCTTCGGAGCGAACAGAACGACCTGAGCAAAGGCCCTCCCTTGCCAAGGTCGCGACCGCATCGGACCCGGCCGTCTTCCGGATGCGCTGCGGTCGCGGCTCAATTATAGCGCTGCTGAGTGGCCTCCAAGCCGTTCTCGATGAGATGCAGCGCTGCCTCGGCTCCGCGAGCGGTAGCCGCTTCGAACTCTTCTTCCGCCTCCTTGCGCGGACGCGACAGCACCCAATCGCTCACGCTCATGCGCCCCGGCGGCCGTCCGATGCCGATGCGAACGCGATACCAATCGCGCGTGGTGGTCTTGTCGCAGATGGAGCGCAGCCCGTTATGGCCAGCATGACCTCCCCCGAACTTCACGCGGATGGTGCCGGAGGGGATGTCGAGCTCGTCATGGATGACGATGAGATGGTCCGGTGCCACCCCATGGGCGGCCATCACCTTCTTCACCGGGCCGCCCGAGACGTTCATGAAGCTCTGCGGCTTCGCCAGCACGAGGGTGCGCCCGCGCCATTCCTTGGTAGCCACCAGCGCCCCGCCCTCGTTCTTCCAATAATTGATGCCCAGCTCCTCCGCGATGCGATCCACCGTATCGAACCCGGCGTTATGCCGCGTGTGGGCATACTCCTCCCCCGGATTTCCCAGTCCCGCGATGAGATAAGCGTCTGTCACGTCGCTGCCGACCCCCTTTCCGATCGCCCGCGTCCTAAGCGGCCAAGATGGCATCGATCATCCTATCCTTCAGCCTATTCGCCGCCCCCAGCTTCCACGCCGGATAACCGAGCCCCGGATCCTCATAGCGGAAGTCCTTCAATGCGACGAGCTTGCGTCGAATATCCGGCGTGACGAGCGCACGGGCGATGGCCGTGAAATCAGTGCCTATCTTCGGACCGATCATGCTCACGTATTCATCGAGGTCATCGCCCTCCATCATCCTAGGAAGACAAGCCATGTTGTGATCGAATAGCGGTGCCATGCGGAGCACCTCTCCCGTATCGTTGTCGACGAGGAAACCATAGTTGCCCGCATGCCTGTCGACGTTAGCCATAACGGCATCCATGACGATCATCTCGCGAAAACTCTCCTCGACGCCATGTTCAGCACAGAAAGCCAACATGTCTTCGGTCGTGAACGGCCCGTCGAAGAAGCGATGAGCCGAAACGAATCCGAGCTCTTCAGACGTGAAGATAGGGCATTTGCTCGCCAATTTGCCGTGGAATCGCACGATCTCGTAGGGAACGCGATCGATCTTGGCCGCTTCTAGGAGGTCAGAAGCGAGCTTTTCGGAGTAGGGCTCGAAGCCCGCATTCGCATAGCCGGTCGAGCCGCGCTTCAAAAGGGATATGCTATCGCCCTCGCGCACCCAGCACTTCGCGAACGATCCCGAAGTGGCGTATTCTGGAGAGGTCGGCGAATTCTGCCGCCCGTACATACCGGTACCATCGAAGGCGATCTGTGCGATGACGTCGTCGAACGGATTGCGATAGAGCGATGTTTCGTCCCATGTTATGGGCTCATCAGCCGGCTTCATCCAGAAGGTATCCGTCAGCGAGAGACAACGGGCCATCCCGATGAAGTCGTGACGCGTATTGAGCCCCAGTTCGCGCATGAGCTTCTCGACGGAGACCCGATGCTTCGCTATCTGCCGCCCATCGATCCAATCATTGATGTTCGCGAACCCATAAGGGAAATAGGAGCCCTCCTTCTCGACCTCTTCATATATGAAGTCATCAAGGGACGGCACCTCCCGATAGGTGGCGACCGCTTCATCCTTGTTCATCAACTGATACAGCATGGCGCACCTCCTTCCGAGAACCGAACCCTCTAAGATGCGCCATACATTATAGCCAAGTCATGCAGCTCTGAGCTTCCACCTGAATTCGACAAGAGATACGCGACCAAAAGCCCCATCGAGCTCTCACCTGTCTTGGGAGAGCGGGCGGAGACATCGGTTCCCTTTGGGGAGATGAGGACGGTCTTGAGCAGATCGTCGAGCTGCTTCTGCTCATCGATCGGGCGCAGTCCCGGAATCGGGGGGCCACGACCAATGGCGAGGCGCACCTCTCCGAAGCGCCCCTGACAATAGGGGCGCTAGAACGAAGTGACCGGATAATCAGTGCGAAGATGTATGCCGTATTCGGCATTTCGCTCTTATAGAGATGAAATGAACGATATAGGATGCATCACAGCGCGAAATCGGGGTCGAACAGGTCGCTGACGGAGCCGTTGTTGTAGACGTTGGCGATGGCGCGGGCGAACAGGGGCGCGACCGAGACCACCTTTATCTTGCCCGTCTGATACTCCAGCGGCACGGGGATGGTGTCGCACACCACCACCTCTTCCACCGGCAGGTTCGCCATGCGCTCCAGCCCAGGCCCCGAGAACACCGGATGGGTGGCGCACACATAGATCGCCTTCGCGCCTTTGTTCTTCAAGGTCTCCACCGCGGCCACCACCGAGCCACCAGTGTCGATCATGTCGTCGTTGAGGATGCAGATCTTGCCGTCCACGTCACCGATGAGGGCCGTGATCTCGGCCTTGTTGTGGCCAGGGCGCCCCTTGTGCATGATAGCCAGGTCGGCATCGAGCATATCCGAGAGCTTCTTGGCCGCCTTGGCACGACCCACATCGGGCGAGACCACGCACACGCCCTCGCCTTCCAAGCCCTTCGACTTGAAGTAGTCGGCCAGGATGGGCAGCGCCGTCAGGTGATCCACGGGCATGTCGAAGAAGCCCTGTATCTGACCCTGATGCAGGTCGATGGACATCACACGGTTCACACCGGCGGTGGTGATGAGGTTCGCCACCAGCTTGGCGGTGATGGGCTCGCGAGCAGCCGCTTTGCGATCCTGACGGGAATAGCCGTAGTGGGTGACCACGGCGGTGATGGTGCGAGCAGAGGCACGCTTGGCGGCATCGGCCATGATCAGCAGCTCCATCAGCGCGTCATTGACGTGCTCGCCGGCCACCGACTGGATGAGGAACACATCGGCCCCGCGCACGCTCTCGAGGTAGCGGGCGTATATCTCTCCGTTGGCGAACTTCTCCAGGCGCACGTTGCCCAGGTCGGTGTCGAGCGCCGAAGCGATCTTGTGGGCGAGCTCAGGGTTGACCGAACCCGAGAACACCGCCATGCTCTTCTGCATCTCCGTCATCGTCTTGCTCCCCTTTTGGTCGCGGATGCGTCCGCATCCCCCTTGGTTGTCGATGGTCACTATAGTAAAGGTTCAGTCGCGCGTTGTCGCCCGATGTTTTCGCGCCCAATCGTCGATCTCGGTCTGCCGTGCTCGCGCCACGCCCAACGCATCGGCCGCGACGTCGCGGGTGATGCAGGAGCCAGCGGCGATGACGGCGTTCTCGCCGATGGTGACCGGTGCCACCATCATCGTGTCGCTGCCGATGAAGGCCCCATCCCCGATGACGGTAGGATGCTTCTTCTGCCCGTCGTAGTTGCAGGTGATGGAGCCCGCGCCCACGTTCACATCCGCGCCGATGGTGGCGTCGCCGATATAGGAAAGGTGCGGCACCTTGCTGCGCGGCCCCACTGTGGACTTCTTTATCTCCACATGGGTGCCCGCCTTCGCGCCCTCGCACAGATGGGCTCCCGGTCGCAGATAGGCCCGCGGACCAGCCGTGGCACCATCTTCGAGCACCGCTTCTCGGGCCACCGTCTCCTCCACGGTGCAGCCGCGACCCACCTGAGTGTCGATCAAGCGCGTATTCGGGCCGATGACGCTATCCTCGCCCACGACCGTCTCGCCCAGCAGCATGACGTTGGGCAGCAGCTCCACGTCACGCTCGATGCGCACATCGGGGCCGATCCAGACGCTGGTGGGATCCATCATGCTCACGCCGTTATCCATATGACGTCGGGCGATGCGCGCGGCCATGGCAGCCGTGGCCTCGGCCAGCTGCACGCGCGAGTTCACGCCGAGGCATTCGAGGGCCGCATCGGCGACCACTGCCTCCACCCGAGCCCCTTGAGCGCGGAATATGCCGATGGTGTCGGTGAGATAGAGCTCGCCTTGAGCGTTGTTCGCATCCACCTGGTCCAACGCCGCGAACAGCGCCTGAGCGTCGAAGCAATAGAACCCGGCGTTGCACTCGGTGAGAGCCGCTTCTTCCAAGGTAGCGTCCTTCTGCTCCACGATGCGCTCCACTTGCCCGTCGGCAGCGCGCACGATGCGACCGTAGCCGAACGGATCGGGCGGCTCCATGGTGAGCACCGTACAAGCCGCCTGCGCCCGCTCGCGCACGGCGATGAGCTCGGCGATGGTCTCAGGATGGATGAGCGGACAGTCCCCCGACAGCACCACGACCGACCCTTCGAAGCCCCCAAGGGCCTCTTTCGCGCTCGCCACCGCATCGGCAGTGCCCGCCAATGCCTTCTGCTCGACAGCCGTCACGCTCGCAGGCAACAGAGCTTCCACCTGTTCGCGCTGATGCCCCACCACACACACGATAGGATCGACACCGGCCTCAGCAGCAGCATCCACCACCCATCGCACCAAAGGCTTGCCCAGGATATCGTGGGCCACCTTGGGCTTCTTCGACTTCATGCGCGTGCCCTTGCCCGCCGCCAGCACGATGGCGGCGCTTGGCCGCTGCGATCTCTCCCTCATGGGAACCGAGCCTCCTCGAAACGCCGTCACTGAGCGCCCACATCCCCTCGATGCGAGAGCCCCCCTCTTCTTGCCGCTACAGGATGCGGTAGGACACCGTGCGCACGCCCCAAGCGCGGCAGGTGTTGAAGCCGAACGCCTTGAACACGCCGGGCTGCAGGTCGAGCGCACGCGAGCCGTTGGCCATGCCGCCGCAGTCGTTGATGGTGGCATACACCGTCTGACCGCCGTAGCTTATCTCAACGCCGCGGCCGAAGAACGACCGCACGTTCGGTGTCGAAATGGGGATCGCCACGCCCATGGAAGAATCGTTGCACAGAGAGCCGTTGGCCGTCTTGCCGGGGTTGGGCGTAGTGGGGTCGCTCACGCCGCCGTAGGCCGAAGCCAGACCGGTCTGCCAGCCGCGATCGGAGCTGTCCACCGAAGAGACATCGCTGCTCGACCCCGAGCCGCCCGGGCTGGTGTTGCCCTCGTTCACGAAGGGCTCCGCCGGAGTGTTCGCCGCCTTCTCCTCTTGGGTCTGAGCCAAAGACGCCGCCTGCTGCTTCAGCTTGGCCGCCTGCTCAGCATTGGCGAGGTCGGCCGTGGCATCCGCCACCAGCTTCTCCGCCTCGTCGCGCTTCGCCTGCAGATCCGCCATGGCGGCGTCCTGCTCGGTCTTCTGCACATCCAGCAGGGAGGCCATCGACTCGAAATGCTCCTTGCGGGCCGTTTGCAGGGCCAGCTCTTCGGTCTGGCTCTGCATCATCATGTTCACGTAATCCATATTGCGGATGAAGTCCTGCAAGCTGCTGGAACCGAAGAACACGTCTAGGATGGCGTCGAAGGAGTTGACGCGGTATTCGTAGACGGCGATGCGCCCCAAAGAATCACGGCCCTCATAGACCGACTGCTGCAATTCCAGGATGGTCTGGGTGTTGGTGTTGATCTCTTCTTGCAGACGATCGGCCTTCGCTGCCAGCTCGTCGCATTCCGCTGCGATCTCGTCGAGCTTGGCCTGGGCGTCGGCCAAAGCGCCCTTGGCCTCTCCCACCTCATCAGCACAGGCCGCAGGAGGGTCGAGCGCCATCAGGCCGGTGAAGCCGAAGAGGCCGAGCAAAAGCGCCAATGCGCCCGCGATGACCCTTCTGTGCGAACCCGTCATAGCCGTCAAGAGCAAGCCTTCCATGAGGTGCGCTCGATGCGCAGCCGTCGTGAGTACATAATCTTCTCAATGTTCCGCCATAAGCTAAGGTCAATCAAGAGTTGAATCGAAAAAAACATCATTTATAATCGTGGTTATTCATTTTCGGGAGGTAAGCGGCGAATACGGAAGGTCCGATCAGGAAGGCTGACCATGAGCAGTGCCGATTCACTAGAGGACATCCGGCTGAGCGCCGCCCGGGCCTACAACAAGAACGTCGACGACGTGAGCCAGGAGCGCTCGCGCAAGCTCACTCAGAGCCGCATGCTCACCGAGAACGACATCGACGCGCTCGCGGTGCTCGAATATGCCGCCCAAGACATCCTCATGAAGTACCATGCGGCCATGCGCCAGATGGAAGTGCGCCTAGAGACCCTCGATCAGGACCTCAAGCTGCGCCAGCGCCGCAACCCCATCCATCATGTGGAATCGCGCATGAAGTCCATCCCCTCCATCTTCGAGAAGCTGGAGCGCTACGGGAAGAGCTCCACCCTCGAAGCCATGGAAGAGCACATCATGGACATCGCAGGGCTACGCGTCATCGTGTCCTACATCCAAGACGCCTACGACATCCTCCATTACTTGAAACACCAAGATGACCTCACCGTGGTCACCGTGAAGGACTACATCACCTCTCCCAAGCCCAACGGCTATCGCAGCCTCCATCTGATCGTGCGCATACCGGTATACTTCCTCGATAAGAAAGAGGACATCCCGGTCGAGATACAGATACGCACCATCGCCATGGACTTCTGGGCCAGCCTCGAGCACGACTTGAAGTACAAGGCGCTGCGCATGATCGAAGGGGTGGACGCCCCGGCCGAGCTGAAGGAATGCTCCCGCATCATCGAGCAGGTGGAAGAGCGCATGCAGGTGCTCGCCTCGGCCCTCGAGGGAAGGTCACCGCAGGCCCACGCCGTCGATGAGGCCCGCACTCGCACCGTAGGCGAGGACTACCTGATGCGCCACGGCGCACCGCGGCCACCAGCGCCGCCCCGCGCCCCCGAAAGCGCTCCTCTCGCTGGTTCGCGCTGAGCGACCCTTCCTTGAGCGCCCGCTCCCTTTCCAGCGATGGCCCGCACGGCCATCGCGCCATAGCCCATAGCATCCGACAGGTCGTCGAAGAGACGCTGTGGCCCACCCGCTGCGCCGTCTGCGACCGACCCGGCGACCTTCTGTGCGAAGACTGCCGCAGGGCGCTGCGCTTCGTCGACGCCCTGCGCGCATGCCCGCTCTGCGGAGCGCCTCATGGCGCGGTGCAATGCACCGAGTGCAACCCGGTCATGCTCGCAGGCAGCCACCGTGACGTGTTCCCCTTCGACGCCATGGCCAGCGCCGTGACGCTCGACGACGGTGCACGACGGCTCGTGCTCGCCTACAAGGACGGCGGCGAGCACCGGCTCGCTCCGCTCATCGGAGAGCTCATGGCCCCCTACGTGCCACCGCATTGGCTGCGCGAACGACCGACGGTCACGTTCATCCCTTCCACCCGGACCGCCCGACTTCGGCGCGGCTTCGATCATGGGGAGCTTACCTCGCGTACGGTGGCCGCTTCGCTCGGCTTGCCTCACGCGAGCCTGTTCGCCATGCCTCACAGCACCGACCAGCGCAAGCTCTCCCGCCACGATCGCGCTGCGAACATGGGCGCCGCCCTCTCCCTTGGGATCGCCGGTCCGCTCCCGTCCGCCTGCCTGGTAGTGGACGACGTGTGCACCACCGGAGCGACGCTCTACGGAGCTGCCGACGCCCTAGCTCAGGCCGGGGTGACGCGCCGCTATGCCCTCACCTTCGCTCGCGCCTGAAAGACGAAACGGCCGGCATCGTCCGTAAAGGAGCGATACCGGCCGCAGAAGCCGAACTGAAGAAGAGCGCGCTCACTCGTCGATGAGCGCCCCTTTGTTGGCACTGGTCGCGTATTCGGCCACGTCCACCGAGATGGAATGCTTGATGGGCTTCCAGCTCGCCTTGCCCACCAGCGCCACCAGCGCGATGGGGATGTAGGTGAGCATGAACACCGGGAACGTGAACATCGAGCGCACCTTCTGAGCAGTGGTGGCCCGGATGGAATCCCACTCCACGAACGTGGTGAGCACGCCGAACACGAACATGACCATCACGTAATTGCATAGGCAGAAGAAGATGGATGACAGCGAGCTGGTGATGGCGAAGCCCGTCGACATCACCCCTGCCAGCGCCAGCGCCACGATGATAGCGTTGAACACGATGGAGACGATGGAGAGCAGCATGCCCGGCGAGATGGTCATCAGCATGTCGAAGCACGCGAATCGATGGCCACGCTCGTTGGTGACCGCGCCCTTCACCAGACCGCCCGCATAGTGGGCGAACACCTGATAGAAGCCCTTGGCCCAACGATAGCGCTGGTTCCACGAGTCTTTGAACGTGGTGGGCTGCTCGTCATAGAGCACCGCAGTGGGACAGTAGGCGATGCGCATGCCATCGATGATGGAGGAGGTGGAGAACTCGATGTCCTCGGTGAGCAGATGCCACTTCCAGCCGCCCGCGCGCTTCAGCACATCGGCAGCGATGAAGAAGCCCGTTCCCGAGACCGCGCACGAGGTGTTCAGCGTGAGGCGCGCCTGGTTCAGGAACTTCGCTTCGCGCAGGAACCACACGCCATAGCCGGCCGATATCCAGTTGGACGCGAAGTTCTTGGAGTTACGATAAGAGGTGGAGGCCTCAGCACCGCCGTCGAAGGTGGCGTTCATCTCGCGGAAGTAATTGACATCCAGCACGTTGTCGGCATCGAAGACGAAGTACGCCTCGTAATCGCGATCAGCGTACTGCTGCCAGATGGCCTGCAAGCCATAGTCGAGAGCATAGCCCTTGCCGATCTCGTTCTCGTTGTGGCGCGGGAACACGATGGCACCGGCATCGCGGGCAACATCGGCCGTATCGTCGGTGCAGTTATCGGCGATGACGAACACGTCGATGAGCTCGGTGGGATAGTTCTGCACCTGGATGGAATGGATGAGGTCGGCGATGACCGCCGATTCGTTACGGGCGGCCACCAACACCGCATAGCGGTGGTTCTTCGCCGCCACCTTGCGCGGTGCACGACGCGTCAACACCACGAACACGTAGAACAGCTGGTAGGTATAGCAGATGGTGAACGTGAGGAATACGCAGAGGTTGAAGATATCGACGAACGAGAGGTTCGCCAAAACATCGCTTATCTGATCAAACACGAGTTCTCGTGCTCCTTCTCTCTTCTGATAAAGCCAACAGATTATACCCCTTATGGGAACCGAATAGCCAGTTGAATGTCATTTTTGTAATGGCGGCCGCCGAGAAGCGCTCTCGACCGTTACCGCCTAGAGCGCCTCCGAACACCTTATGCTAAGGTGGTCGCTATATAGAAGGAAGAGAACATCGACGCCTTCCCTCCCTCATCTTTCGAGGGCGAGGGAAGGCTCTCGGAAAGGAACGGCTACCGTGACCACCAACTGCGACATCCTCGACATCGAACTAGCTGACCAGGGCAAAGCCCGCATCGAGTGGGCCGACCGCGACATGCCGGTTCTGGCCGCCATCCGCGAGCGATTCGCGAAGGAGAAGCCCCTCGACGGTATCCGCATCGGCGCTTGCATGCATGTGACCACCGAGACGGCTAACCTCATGCGAGCGCTGGTGGCCGGCGGTGCGAAGGTAACGCTGTGCGCGTCGAACCCGCTGTCCACCCAAGACGATACGGCCGCGGCGCTGGTGCGCGACTACGGCATCGACGTCTATGCCATCGCCGGGGAGGACATGGACAGCTACAACGCCCATATCGAAGCCGTGGTGGCCACCAACCCCCAGATCATCATGGACGACGGTGCCGACCTCGACACCGCCCTTCACACCAAGTACACCGACAAGCTGGCGGAGGTGATCGGCGGCACCGAGGAGACCACCACCGGCGTGGTGCGCCTGTACTCCATGGCCGCCGAAGGCGCGCTGGGCTATCCGGTGTTCAACGTGAACGACGCGAACACCAAGCACTGCTTCGACAACCATTTCGGCACCGGCCAATCCACCCTCGATGGCATCGTGCGAGCCACCAACCGACTGTTGGCCGGGCGCACCATGGTGGTCTCAGGCTTCGGATACTGCGGCAGCGGCCTGGCTCAGCGTGCCAGCGGCATGGGCATGAACGTAATCGTGTGCGAGGTCGATCCGCTGAAGGCGCTGGAAGCTCATATGGAGGGCTATCGCGTCATGAAGGCCGCTGATGCGGCACGGGAAGCCGATGTATGGGTGACCGTGACCGGCAACTGCAAGGTGATCGACGCCGCGGCTTTCGAGAACATGAAGGACGGTGCGATCATCTGCAACTCGGGCCACTTCGACTCCGAGATCAACATCGGCTGGCTGGACGCCCATTCCACCTCCAAGATAGAGCTGAAGCCGCTCGTGGAGGAATACGCCTTGGAAGACGGCCGCAAGATCGTGCTGCTGGCCCAGGGACGCCTGGTCAACCTCGCCTGCGCCGAGGGCCATCCGGCATCGGTCATGGATATGAGCTTCGCCAACCAAGCCCTCGCCGCCGAATACCTGCTGCAGCACGCTGAAGAGCTGGAGAACAAGGTCTACGACGTGCCCGCCGCCATCGACGAGGACGTGGCCCGCGTGAAGCTGCAGACCCTCGGCATCCAGATCGACGAGCTCACCGAGGAACAGAAGCGCTACATGGCCTCCTGGAACTTCTGAGGTCGCTCTTCTCTTGAGCAGCAAAGCTCGTGACAGGGAATCCTTCCCTGTCGACCTCATAAGACCCCCATCGGCAAGCAAGGCTCGCGATGGATATGGTCGAGGGAAGGCGTGAAGATGGATCCTGTCATACATCCCTGCGATGGGCGCCCCGAGCTCGAAGAGGGCAACACGAGCTTCCGCGCGTTCGATACCGTCGTCGCGCTGCGGGCCTTCGGGCCGAAAGGCATCGTGGCGGCAGCTTTGGGAAGAGCAGAACAGAGCTGTCATGGGCTCGAAGGGCTCTTCTCGCGCACCAGAGCATCATCGGATGTGGGACGGCTCAACAACGCCGAGAGCGCTTGGGTGGAGATAGACCCACGCACGGCCGGCGTGCTGCGGGCGGCGAAGCGCTACTGCGAGGCGAGCGAGGGGGCCTTCGACATCACCATCGGTGCGCTGACGGAGCTGTGGGACTTCAAGGAAGGACGCGTGCCCACCGAAGAGGCCCTTCGCGAAGCGCTCGCCACTGTGGACCACCACGGCGTGGAAGTGCACGCCCGCTGCGGCGGCAACTGGTTCGCTCGCTTGAGCGATCCGCGAGCACGGCTCGACCTCGGCGGCATCGCCAAAGGATGGATGGCCGATGAACTGGTGCGCTCGCTGAAACAAGAGGGCATGACCGGGGCGGTGGTGAGCCTTGGCGGCGATGTTGCGGTGAGCGGCGAGCGTCCCGATGGCGACCCCTGGCGCGTGGGCATCGCTCCACAAGGAGCGAGCGATGGGAGCGTTCCCTACGCGACCATCGTGGAGCTGGCCGCCGGCGCCGTGGCGACCAGCGGCATCACGGAGCGCTGCTTCGAGCAGGACGGTGGGAGCTACTACCACATCCTCGACCCGAAAACGGGCTTGCCGATCGATGCGGAGTTCCCTGCCGTCGCCGTGACGGCTGCCCGCGCCATCGACGCCGAGGGCTTCTCCACCACCCTGCTCGCCCTCGGGCTCGAGCGCAGCCGCGCTCTGGCCCTCCGCCATCCCGAGATACTGCAAGCTCGCTTCCTGCGCGAGGACGGCACCTTCGTTCTCTTGCGGCCCTGAGCCGCGCTCCCGTGAATGCCCCCGAACGGCACCGCCTTAGCAGAGCAGCAGATCGGCCAGCTCCTCGCTGGTGAGGCTGGCAAGGGAGCTCGCATCGTTGGCGCTCACGATGACATCAGGATCCCAACTTCTGCCTCCTTTAGAAGAGCTCTCGTTCCACCCCCGTGAGGTCCACCGTGAAGATGATGCGTGCAACGGCATCGGTGGCGTCGGCTAGAGGAACCTTGTGAACATCGAAGCCTGGGAGGGTCTTCAGAGCATAGGACAGGGGCAGCTCTCCGGCCCGGGCGAGGTTACCGAGACCGTCTGAGACGATGTCATCTCCTGTGGTGCCAGAAGCGACCGATGAAGCGGAAGGGATGAGCGGGCGTTCGGTCGTGGAGAATTCCCAGACGGTCTCGTCCTTCGCGGATCCTGCGGAAGAAGCGAGCTTGAGGAGCGCTGTACGAGACGAAGGATCTCCTGGGGAGAACACGACCTCCATGACGCACTTCTCGGGATTCCCTTCCCCTAGGAGCCTCTCTGCAAGGGAGACACCATCGCTTCCCTTCAACCCCTCGAGGGCGAGGGATGCCACGGGAACCTCTTCAGGCATCGACGAGCGGATGAGGCCCGAGAGAGCGGATGACCCATCCGTTACAGAAGCTTGGCCCGTCGCCCTATCCACCGAGAAAGAGATAGCAGAAGGAGCCATCACGGGAACCTCTAAGTCCCCTATGAGCGTCCAGCAGGCATACAGGTCGATATCGGAAAGACCCTTCCATGCCCCCGAATCCCTGACATAAACTCCGTCATTACCGAAGTAGAGCTCTCCTTTCGAGCCGTCGTCCTCTTTCGTGCGATATCCCGAGAAAGCGTAGCCATAGCGCTTGGGGACAGCGGCTGCATCCACCGCCGCATCGTAGGTCACCGCATGTTCGACGACATCGCCCGTGCCGTCGTTGGCGTGGAGCCGCACGGTGTAGGGGTTCGGCGAGAAGCCGGCTACGAGCGAGAGGGTAGCACCATCCCCTTTCCCTGCTAGGAAAGACGAGTCCAGAACGAACGAAGCGGGATTTCCCGCGAGTCCTTCTCCTGACCAGCCGGTGAAAGCATAGCCGTCATCCGCTACAGCCGCACCCATGGTGATCGGACAGTCCTCGACCGTGAAATCCTCGGTCCTGTTGCCATGCGTTCCATGCGGCACGTTCCAGGAGAGATGATAGGTGTTGATGACCCACTTCGCTCGAGCGGAGAGGTTACCGTAGGTTCCCTTCTTGACGGTCGCGCTCACGGTGCCGTTGCCGACCACGCCCGCACCTTGCGCTCCTGTCACGTCCCATCCTACGAAGGTGTAGCCTGTCCTCGTAGGAGCAGGCAGGACATAGTCGCCGGTCTCTATGTCATAGTTCGTCTTCTGTCCAGAAAGGACGCCTCCTGACGGGTCCCACGAGAAGGAATAGCTCACAGGAGTCCATTTCGCGGTGGCCGTGAGGTTGCCGTAAGTGCCCCTCTTCACGGTCACGTTCGCAGTGCCGTTGCCCGCCACTCCGGCACCGGATGCACCCGTCACGTCCCATCCTGCGAAGGTGTAGCCGGGCCGTGTGCCGCTCGTAGGCAGCTTGAAGTCGCTCGATTCGATATTGTAGCTCCCGGTCTTACCCGAGAAGCTCCCACCATTGTCGTTATAGGAGAGCGAATATGTGATAGGAGTCCATCGAGCATAAAACGTCTCTGGCTCCACGAATGCTTGAGGGTCATTATGTGCCAAAAGTGCGCCTGTAGGTGTTTTCGAGAAACCGAGACACGCATAACCAGGAGGCCGTCCCGCATCCACAATGTATTTCACATTCGAGTCGTACCACCAAGCAACCTGCTTGCCGCCATGGCTAAAGACACTATACGCGCCGCCTCCTCCACGAGGCATCGAAAAGATTCCGGTTTCTACATGACTAGAAAGAATCTCTCCGCTAGCACTGAACTTATACACGTGTAACTGTCCACCATTTGCAATAACGGAAACGGCCTTCTGCCAACGCGCATAAAACGTTGCCGGTGCAACAAAAGCTTGTGGATCTAGATGAGAGAGAATAGCTCCTGAGGGAGTTTTGGAAAAGCCGATGCACACGAATCCTGGACGAGGAGTGGGCTGCACCCTATACATCACCTCGGGTCCGGCAAACCAATCTATATAACAGCCTCTATCATCATCATAATAAGCAGTGTAACCATTTAAAGGCTCTGTTACGGTAGCAAATTCGGTACCGTTCATAACCGCACTACCACTCACTGGAGATGTCCACTTGGTCAGTGTGCCTCCATTACCATAAACGGTGACGGAACTTGCCGCGCTCTTCTGGTTCAATGTGGCCAAGCGATTTTCAACATCCGCCGTTGACACCGCAGAGCTGTTCTCCCTGTTCAACGGATCATAAACGAGCTCGCCTGAATCCTTACCATATAGACGACCGTCTTCTGAGCGGAAGGCTCCGCTGACCTCGTCTGCGACGACCCCATCCATCAAAGGACAACGCGCGAGCACCTCGGGGTCGACGGTCGTCGCGCTAGAAGCGATGCGCACAGAGCCGATCCGACCTTCAGGCACGAAGAGCAGTTCCGACAAGTCCTTGTCATACAGGGCACCATCATATGATGCGTACTCGAAGCTATCCTCAGAGACCATCAAGTACTGCAAGGTGTCAGATCCCGAGAAGGCTCCTTCCTCGATAGACATCACCGAAGCTGGAATACTGAGAACAAGGATGCCGATACGACCTTCGAGTGGATCCGCCGCCACGCCGGATCCTTCGTCGTCGTTGCCGACCTCCTTCCCCTCAAACTTCGGAAAGCCATCCGCTTCGGAAAGAACATCCTTCATAGAGGCGAAGGGCCCCTCGTCGGAGAAGAGCCCTTCGGCACCCATATAGGCCGGATCAGCGATCTCGTTCGTGAGGGAAGCAAAGGCGCTCTCGGCGATACGGGTCACACCGTAAGAAGTCCGTCCATCGGGGGTCACCACGCTCGGGATGACGAGCACCTGCTTTTCGACGAGCTGCCGAGGCAACTTCGCGTAGTCAACCGCAACGAGAGATGCGCTCTCTCCTCCCGACTCGATGGCGAAGGTCATGCCCTCGTGCTCGAAAGAGCCCACAACGGGATCCTCGTCGAACGAAAGCTCCGCCGACACCATGGGCACGGCCTTGGCGGATTCCAAGGACCGGGCTAGGAAGAAGCTGCGCACCGACCCCTTCTGGGCGATAGGCTCTAAAGGTAACTGCTGATCGATGATGCTCTCCATCGGAGGGGCAGCATCCGAGCCGCCCTCCATGGTATCTGACACATCCTCCGAGGAAACGGCTGCGCTGTCCGCATCGGCAGAAGAGGCGTCACCGGAAAGATGATGCGAGAATCCTTCCGACGCTCCTTCCGCGCTAGACGCGATACGGACAGCGCCCGAACCGCCCTCGGGAATGAGCGGCTGGCGAGATGGCGTAGCGAGCGCTTGGACGGGCAAGAGCCCGCAGACGAGCGATGCTGTAAGAAGTACGATCAAAAACTTGGGGGTCGATCTTGTTTTCGAAGAACGAGCAGCCTTAGAGACCGACCTTGTCCTCAGAATATGTGCGTCGATAGATGATCGCATGGCGACCAGCTCCTTCCGGTGGTGTGGTTCTCGTCACACCGTGGAGGAAGCCCGTCTATGAAAGC
>CATKXW010000013.1 GCA_949840905.1 uncultured Eggerthellaceae bacterium
ACAAGACCGTGCCCGCGCTCGGTCACGACTACGAGGAGAAGGCGACCTCGGCCACTTGCACCGAAGCCGGCACGCTCGTCCGCGCTTGCAAACGATGCGACGATGTGCGCATCGAGGAGGGAGCACCGGCGCTCGGTCACGACTACGAGACGCATGAGACGCCTGCCACCTGCACGCAATCCGGCCGCATCGATCATGCCTGCAAACGCTGCGACGCTTCCTATTCGGAAGAGGGCGCAGCGCCCTTAGGCCACGACTACCGCACCCAGGAAACACCGGCCACCTGCACTGAAGCAGGCGCGATCGTGCGTACATGCAAGCGGTGCGCCGACATGCGCACCGATCAAGGGCAAGAGGCGCTCGGCCACGCCTGGACCGGGCCGCTCTGGCAATGGGCGGACGATCTCAGAGGAGCTACGGCTGCATTCGTGTGCGAGCGCACCCCCGATCATAAGCGCATTCTGAAGGCGAAGGTGACCGTCATGGATTCGGATGAGAAGACCGAGTACACGGCCACCGTCGAAGATGAGGGGAGGTCGTACACGGATACGATCTCCATCCCCAAGACGGTCGTCGACGATGACCCGACCACGTCCGTGCCTGGAGATGACCGCACCGATAGCGGTATCGACATCGGTGTTCCGATAGGTGGCAACAGCATCGGTCTCGGCAGCGCTATCGAGGGAGGAAACGGTATCGGAGCCGATAGCGGCACTGGAAGCGGAAGCGTTGGCAGCAGCGGTGCTTCCGGCAACACCGGCAGCGGAAACGCATCTAGGGGGAGCGTCGGAGGCTCCTCTCGCAGCGGTGCTGTCAGCAACGCGTCTTCTTCTGCATCCGCCGGTGATGCGGGGAGCGCTGCTGCGGCGGATGCTCCCGAGCAAAAGGCGTCGGGCGACGCGAGCCTAGTGAATGGCGAGCTGCGTTCCGACGGTTTCAGGGTCACGCTGCGCAACGCGCCCGGTACCACGCAGGCTGTCGAGGTCGCCCCGGTGAAGGAAGGGGCTGCTTATGATGCGCTCTTCCAGAAAGCGGCTGAAGACCCAGACGGGACGTTCATCGGCGTATTCGATGTTGTTTTGACGATCGATGGCGAGGAGCGCCATGACGAGTTCGGCTCGCTCGATATAAGCTTCCCGGTACCGAGCGCTTTCGCTGGTCGAAGCGCGATGGTCTACCATGCTCACGCGGGCGATGCGGAGCGCCTGAGCACTCATGGTCCCATCGCTGTCGTAGGCGCTCATGTGACGCTCACGAGCGTCAGCGATCTGTCTCCGTTTGCGGTAAAGATCAACAAGGTAGCCTCTTCTGGGGGTCTCTCGAATACCGGCCAACGTACCAGTGCGCCCGATCCTGGCACGAGCGGAACCGCTCGCGACGCACGTCCGACCGTGTTCATCGAGCCGCGTACGCTGATCGTGGGCACGCTCGTCCTGGTTGCGATGGTGGCTCTTGCTGGCGGCCTGATCTGCTTCGGTGTCGGTCGTCGCAGGCGTCGCTGAGCGTTGCCTCCTACAAGGCGATCGAACCCTCTCACCGGCGGTCATTCATGCGGGGTCGTTCAGCGGGCCGAGGGGCGGCTCCGCGAGCGCGCTACGCTCGCTTCTCGCATTATAGGAAGTCGACCACGCCGCAGTGGGTATGATAGATGGCACCGGCTATCAGCAGAGCGCCGTCGCGCTCCAGTGTGGCCAATTCGGGCTGGGAGCGCAGGTCGCCCATGGCGGCAGAAACATTCAGCACGCTGGCAGTATAAGGGTCTTCTTCAGACCCGATGGCATCGACGATGCGGTCGGTGATGGGCGCCATCGGTCCAGTTTCGCCGTCGAGGGCAGCGCGAATGGCCCCGCAATGGGTGTGGCCGAGCACCAGCAGCAGACGCGCGTGCAGATGCCGGCATGCGTACAATGCGCTCGCGGTCTCCGAAGGGCCTGCCACATTGCCCGCGACGCGAATGACGAACAGTTCGCCGAGGCCCGTCATGAAGATATGCTCGGGAACCACGCGAGAATCGGCGCAGGTCAAAACCGCAGCGAACGGTCGCTGGCCGTTCTCGAACAGATCACGAATACGCTCGGGTGAGAGGTCGCGCTCATGGTCGAGCGCTTTCACATAGATGCGGTTGCCCTCTTCGAGGCGGTGCAGAGCCTCCAGCGCGCTCACATGGGAATCAGCGTCGAAGTCATCCGCTGTGTAGCGCTCTGCGATGCGCGCACCGACCATTCCGAGCCTCCTTTTCCTTCTGCTTTCATATCGAGCATATCACGAAAGGGGGCTGCTCTTGTCTCTTCGTTGCTCGAACGAGCCGATAACTCCGACCCCGTCCTCCACTTGATGCGATGATCCGGAGAAGGTCTTTAGTGCTCGTGCGTAGCGATTCTGCGGGGGAGAGCCGACATCATCGTGGCGACCGAACCGCATCGTGCCCGTACGTCGGAGAGTCCTCGCCCTGAGCACGCATCCGACGGTGTCGAGCCACCTTCGAGCCTCCCGTTCGACCGCGACTAGCAGCAAGAGTCTGCCGATGCGCAACCTCTCTTGTGTCGTATCAACCGCAGGCGGTGTTGAAGGCGACATCGGCCAAGGAGCGGCCTTCCAAGTAGACGCGGATCGCGTTTTGGAGACCGCCCCAGATGCGGCGCGAGGCACAGTCGGGGGAACGGTCGCATTCGCTGGCATCGAGGGTGCATACGAGCAGGTCCAACCCATCTTCTGAAGCGGCCACGATGTCGGCCAGCGTCACTTCCTCGGGCGGCCGGGTCAGACGGTAGCCGCCCTGATTGCCGCGCGTCACGCTCAAAAGGCCGGCGCTCACAAGGGGCGCTACCACTTGTTCTAGGTACTTCTTCGATATGCCCTGGCGCTCGGCCACGTCCTTCAGCGCCACGCAGCTGTCATCTTCATGCTGGGCTATGTCGATCATGAGCCGCATGCCGTAGCGGGTCTTCGTCGATATCTTCACGGCAGCTCGCTTTCTGAAAGTTCACGATGCGATGAAACGTTCGCGGAAGAACCTTGACATCCTCCGCAGCCTCTTGATAAAGTCTACCACATTACTAGACATTATCGAAGGCGTTAGAAGCGAAGCGCCTTCGCGACCATCGAGAGAGCAGGAGCACATGAAGCAGATCTATCTTGATCATGCCTCTACCACGCCAGTGCGCACAGAGGTGTTGGAAGCCATGCTGCCGTATTTCAGCGAGGAGTTCGGCAATCCGTCGTCGATCTATCCGCTGGGGCAGGAAGCCTCCGATGCGGTTGCGGCGGCGCGCAAGACGCTCGCCAGCATCATCGGCGCTTCTCCGCGCGAGGTGTTCTTCACCAGTGGCGGTACCGAGTCGGATAATTGGGCCATCAAAGGTTTCGCGCGTGCCCACGCCTCGAAGGGGCACCATATCATCACGAGCGCCATCGAGCACCATGCGGTGTTTCATACGTGCAAGGCTCTGGAGCGCGATGGCTTCGAAGTGACATATCTGCCGGTGGACGAGCACGGTCTGGTGCGCCCTGAAGACTTCGAGGCAGCCATTCGGCCTGACACCATCCTGGCCACCATCATGTTCGCCAACAACGAGATCGGCACCATCGAGCCTATCGGCGCGCTGGCGGCCATCGCTCACGAGCATGGCGTTAGCTTTCATACCGATGCCGTGCAGGCGTTCGGGCACGAGCCGATCGACGTGAACGAGCTGGGCATCGACATGTTGTCGGCGTCGGCTCACAAGCTCTATGGCCCTAAGGGCGTGGGGATGCTCTACGTACGCAAGGGCATCAAGTTGGAGAACCTCATCGACGGCGGTCAGCAAGAGCGAGGCAAGCGTGCCACCACGGAGAACGTAGCCGGCATCGTGGGATTCGCGAGGGCGGCGGAACTGGCTTGTGCCGAGATGGTGCCCGAGCATGACCGGCAGCTGGCCCTGCGCGATCACGCCATCCGACGCATCCTGGCTGAGATCCCTCATGCGAAGCTGAACGGCAGCTGGAAGGAACGCCTGGCCAACAACGTGAACTTCTCCTTCGAGTTCATCGAGGGCGAAGGCATGTTGCTGCAGCTGGCGGCGCGCGGCATCTGCGTGTCGTCGGGTAGCGCTTGCACTTCTGGCTCCCTCGATCCGAGCCATGTGCTGCTGGCTATCGGGCTGCCGCACGAGATCGCTCATGGATCGCTGCGCCTCACCCTTGGCCGCAGCACCACCCAACAAGACGTGGACTTCGCCATCGATTCCCTGAAGGCGACCCTTGAGAACCTGCGCATGATGAGTCCTTTGTACGAAGACTTCAAGCAGGGGAAAGTGGAGTCGGTCATCGAGCGCCTCGCTGCTGACGGCTTTCCCTACACCAGCTGATGCACCAGGAGAACAGATCTTCTGCTGCAAGATGATCCGAAGAGAAAGAGAGCTGTCCTTATGGCTATGAACTATTCCGAGAAGGTGATGGATCACTTCACCAATCCGCGCAACGTGGGCGAGATAGAGGATGCGAGCGGTTGCGGTACCGTGGGTAACGCGGTATGCGGCGATATCATGCGGGTCTACCTCGATATCGACGATGATGGGGTCATCCAGGACGCGAAGTTCAAGACCTTCGGCTGCGGTGCGGCCATCGCCACCAGTTCCATGGCGACGGTGCTGGTGAAGGGCAAGACGGTCCAGGAAGCGCTGGAGGTCACGAACAAGGCCGTCATGGAAGCCCTCAATGGCTTGCCGCAGGTGAAGGTGCACTGCTCGCTTCTGGCCGAAGAGGCGATCCATGCCGCGCTGTGGGATTACGCCGAGAAGCATGACCTGGTGATCGAGGGTTTGGAGAAGCCGGTCACCGACATCGGCGAGCACGATCATAGCCACGGTCATGGGTTCGAGGAGGACGAGGACTAGCGGTTCCTCGCTCCTCCTTCGTCGAGTTGTGGGGGTGATGAGACTGCCTAGGCGATGTCGAGCGCAGCGTGATAGGCCTCGTACATGGCCGTACCGATGTTGGCCGGACGTTTCGCATCGCCGACGATGCGAACGAACGGTGCCCCATCGCGCAGGTCATCGACGGCTTCGCGACGTGCGCGACGACCGATGGCGCACACTACCGAATCGGCTGCCACCAGCGAACGGGCACCCTTCTCGTCGGCTATCATCACGCCTTCGCCGGTCACTTCCACGGCCGAGGCGTTCACGAGCGCTTTCACGGCGGCATCTTCCAGCTCGCTCAGCAGGATGGGGCGATGGCGCAGATTGGCGTCGGGCGCCAGCTCAGGTCCGCGCTGCAACAGCGTTACCTCGTGACCTTTGCGGGCTAGCTGCAGCGCGCATTCGCAACCGGTCTGACCGCCGCCAACGATCGTCACGCGCGACCCTAAAGGTGCATCTTCCAGATATAGATCGTCGATGGACACCACATCGGCCCCTTCTGCCACGGGCATCGGCAGCTCCAGAGCCTCCGATCCCACGGCCACGATGAGGGCATCCGCGGCGAAGGCGTCGCAGAAGGCGCTGTTCACCCGCGTGTTCAGGCAGCGCTTCACGCCCGCTTCTGCGCACAGATGCTCGTAGGTGCGCGCCAACTCGTACATGTCGCGTTTGAACGGCAGCGCTCGCTCGGTGTTCAGGATGCCGCCCAGCTGAGAGGTCGCCTCGCACAGCGTCACGTCGTGGCCGCGCAGCGCCGCGGTGCGCGCTGCCGTCATGCCGGCGATGCCGCCGCCCACCACCAGTACGCGACGGGACCTCGCCGCGGGCACGATATCGAGCCCTTCCAGCTCGCGTCCTATCTGCACGTTCACCGTGCAACGGCGCGTTTGGGTGACCGGTCGCTCGGCCATGCAGGCGAAGCAGCGCAAACAGCGGATGACGTCGGCGCTGCGGTTCGCCATCACCTTGTTCGGCAGCTGCGGGTCGGCCAACAACGCACGAGCCATGGCCACCACGTCGGCCTGGCCCTCCGCGATGATGCGCTCCATCTGAGCCGGATCGGAAAGGCCGCCGATGGTGGCCACCGGCACCTGCACGCATTGCTTGATGCGCACCGCCAGGTGCACGTTGCATCCGTGCTCGCGGAACATGGACGGATGCGTTATAGAGAAGCCGAACTGATAGGAACCGGCGGAAACATGGATGAGGTCCACCAGGTCTTCCAGGGCCTGGGCGATGCGGCATCCCTCTTCCACGTCGTAGCCGCCGTCGAACAGCTCGGCGCCGCTCATGCGCAGCTCGATGGGGAAGCCGGGTCCCACAGCCTCGCGCACCGCGCTCAGCACTTCGCGAGCCAGGCGAACGCGACCTTCCAAAGAGCCCCCGTAGCCGTCGGTGCGCTTGTTGAAGAACGGCGAGAGGAACTGGTTGATGAGCCAGCCATGGCCAGCGTGCACCATGACCATCTCGAAGCCAGCGCGCTTCGCCAGCGTCGCTGCCTCGCCGTAGGAGGCCACGATGGAGGCGATCTGCTCCTCGCTGAGCGCCTTCACCGGCATGCCATCAGGCCGTACGTTATCGCTCGGGCCCCACTGGCATAGCCCCTCTTTCTTCGCCTTGTCCGCCATATAGGTGCCTGCGTACTGGCCGGAATGGGAGAGTTCCACCGAGGCCACGGCCCCGTGGCGCTTGATGGCGTCGGCCACATAGGCGAACGCTCCCAGCTGTCCTGGCGTGGCCAAGGAGAGATGGAGCATCTGCGAGCCGTCGGTCTCGGGGTGCACCACCAGCTCGCTCACCGTGACCGCCGCAGCGCCGCCCTTGGCCCGCGCCTCGTAGAACCCGAGCGTGCGCGGCCCTGGCGTGCCATCGCCCAAGATGTCAGTGGCGCCCATGGGCGCTGAGGTCATGCGATTGCGGAAGGTGATGTTGCCCAAGGTGAGAGGTTTGCAGAGGTTCGGAAGATCGCGCTTCATGGCCGCTCCTTTCACGCCGATGACAGCCTCATGAGCCCTTCGTCGAAGACCTCAGGAGGCTACTTCCGCCCAGTTTAGCACCGAGATACCTTCCTACCAGGCCATATCTCGAAGAAAGCTATCCTACGAGTTGACAGAGCTAACGCCCTTTCCCGGTCGCTATCGAGCGGAATATCATGATCGTCTGATGGCGGTTCGCTTTGCTGGCGATCGGGAAGGTTGGGTGAAGCTCTTCTTACGTGGCATCATAGAGGTCTCGCAAGAATCTACCGAGTCGGCTAGGAGCATCGATGCGCTTCGTGTCGATAAGACCGCGGCCATCGATTCGCTTGATGGCATTGCGGTGTCGAATGCGCGAAAGCTTCTCGACCAACTCTTCATGACTCCGACCATGATGCGAGTGAAGGTGGCGGAAGTGCTCGGCGTGTCTGCTCCGACCGCTGGTGCTCTCATTCGAAGATTCGAAGAAGAACTAGGTATTCTCGTGGATGTTACGCCGGAGGTGCAGCGCGGGAAGTCGTATACGTTCAAAGAATATATGGACATCCTTGAGGTCGGTACCGATTAACGAAAGAAGTTTTCACTACCTCTTGTTGTGGCCTATCTAACGAAAGATATCAGTCAGATCCTTTTGCTAGATAGGCTTGCTGCTAGTCCTCTTGGGGCGGGAGGGTGCCGGTGCCGGATCTCCAGCCGCAGAGGGCGAGGCCAGCAGCGATGAGGGCCGTGAGCGTGAGCGAGGCGATCCAGGTGCCGGTGAGGTCGAATATGGTGCCCATGCAGGCGGGGCCGATGGCGGCGAGCAGATAGCCGAAGGTCTGGGCGATGCTCGAAAGGCGGGCGGCGTCGGTGGCGTTGGCGGTGCGGGCGCTGAAGTAGAACATGCACAGGCAGAACGGGGCTCCGAGGGCGAAGCCGAAGATGGCCACGGCGAGCACGGCCATCCAATCGGTGGTCGCGAACCCGAGCAGCACGGTGCCAACTGCGCAGAACGCCCCTATCAGCGCACCCAGCAGCCGTTGTCGTTTCAGCTTCTGGGCGAGCGGGGGCACGAAGATGGTGCAGGGGATCCCCATGATGGGGAACAAGGCGGCGCACAGGGCGATGGTGCTGCCGCTGATGCCCTGAGCAGCCAAGATGGAGGGCATCCATGCCACCATGCAGTAGAAAAGGATGGATTGCAGAGCGAACAGGCCGGTTATCCACCAGGTGAGCGGGCTTCTCAGCATGCCGGGGTGTAGCAAGCGGGAAAGGCGCAGCGACGGCTTCGTGGCCAGCTGGTCTTCCGCAGCCGTTCTCTTCGGCTCGTCATGACGGTGGTTCTGTCGATGGAGGAGGGCCCATAGCAAAGCTCCCACCGCTGCGACGGGCGCGAGCAGGGCGAGGGTCGCCTGCCAGGGGAGGCCGCCGTCGGTCATGGTAGCGCTCAGGCCGGCGGCGCTGCCGGCGAACACGCTCATGGTGGTGGTATAGAGGGCCGTCATGGTACCCAGGGCCAGAGGGAAGCGGTCCTTCACGATGGCCGGCAGCAGCACGTTGCCGGCCGAGATGCCCAGGCCCATGAGGGTAGTGCCGGCGAACAGGCCGAAGCCACCGAGGGAAGAGCGCATGAGGATGCCGCTGGCGATGAGGGCGCCTCCGACGGCCAGCACGAGCTCTTTGCCGAAGCGGTTGCCGATGGCGCTCATGAACGTGGCGGAGGCGGCGAAGGCCAGCAACGGCAACGTGGTGAGCAGTCCCATGGTGGCCGCCGACAGGGCCAGGTCTTGCTGCACCGTCATGCTGAGAACGCCGAGGGAGGTGAGGGGCGCGCGCAGCACGGCTGCCGTCAACACGATGGCGCATACCGTGATGACGGCGAGCGCACCGTGAGCATTGCGCGCGGGCTGTCCGTGAGAGACGCGCTCCTGTGTCACCGACTTCCTTCCTTTCGCGATGTTCTCATCCCATCGCTTCTCGATCCTTTTGAGAAGCATCCCTGACCTCCACGGAGGGCCCTCCCTTTAGTCGGCGAAGTCGAACAAGGGGGTGGTGAGGTAGCGCTCGCCGGTGTCGGGGAGGATGACCACGATGTTCCTGCCCGCGTTCTCGGGGCGAGCGGCCAGTTGGGAGGCGGCGGCAACGGCGGCGCCTGAGGATATGCCCACCAATAGCCCATCACGAGCGGCCAGCTCGCGGCTGGCAGCGAAGGCATCCTCGGTCCGGACGGGCACCACCTCGTCCATCACGCTCAGATCGAGCGTTTCTGGGATGAAGCCTGCGCCGATCCCCTGGATGCCATGGGCACCGGCGCGGCCTTCGGACAGCACGGGCGAGTCGGCCGGCTCCACGGCTACCACCTTTATAGTGGGGTCTTGCGCTTTCAGGTAGCGGCCGGTGCCACTGATGGTGCCACCGGTACCCACGCCAGCCACCAGGATGTCCACAGCGCCTCCGCTAGCCTGCCATATCTCAGGTCCGGTGGTGCGCTCGTGCACGGCAGGGTTCACGGGGTTGGTGAACTGGGAGGGGATGAAGGCGTCGGGCAGCGCGGACGCTAGCTCCTCGGCCTTCGCGATGGCGCCTTGCATGCCGAGCGCTCCTTCTGTCAGCACCAGTTCGGCACCGTAGGCCCTCATGAGGTTGCGCCGTTCTGCCGACATGGTCTCGGGCATGGTGATGATGATGCGGTTGCCGCGGGAGGCAGCGATGGCGCAAAGCGCGATGCCGGTGTTGCCCGAGGTGGGCTCGATGATGACGGTATGCTCTCCCAGCACGCCCCGCTCCACGGCGTCGTCGATCATGGCCTTGGCGACCCGGTCCTTTATGGAGCCGGCTGGGTTGAAGCTCTCCACCTTGCCGATCAGCCGGGCCTTCAAGCCGTGGTCTCGTTGGTAATGGGTCAGCTCGATCAGCGGCGTGTTGCCCACCAGGTCGCTCACATTCTCATAGACGGTCATGGTCGCTCCTGTCGTCGAAGTCGATCATCATCGAGCATTCTGTGATCGCGCGCTGTGCGCTAGTGGCGGCAGGCGGCGTTGGGGTCCATGGGAGCTACCTTGCCGGCGGCGAACAGCTCCACCACCTTGCCCACGTTGGGCTCGGTAGTATCGGAATACACCGTGACGCCGCTGTTGGTGAAGCGGGTGTAGGGCGGCATGCCCATGCCCGCGGCCAGGATGCCATCGACGGAAAGGCCGCTCACGAAGTCGATGACGCCACCGCAGCCCACGGCATCATGGTCGACGTTCTGTACCGATTCAACGTCCGTCACGTTCATGGCATCGTCGAAGGTGACCAGGGTGAAATAGGCCGCGTGGCCGAAATGTCCGCTGCGGGTGCTGTCCAGGCCAGCTCCGGTCTCGCTCGGGATCGCTATCTTCATGGGATCCGCCTTTCTTCGCGTCAGTCTCGTTTCTCTCTCATTATAGGCAACCTGTCCAAGAGCGTGGTCGCGGCTCGAAGACAACACATGTGGCCCCTTGCGGGGCTCGCGGCTTCGGAAGGAGCGCAGGAGGCGTTTTTCGTGCTATGGTTCTTCTAAGGATGGCTGGGGCCTCGGGGCCTTTGGCCGAAGAGGAGGGGGAGAGTCGTGAGCGGATGCGCTGTGCCTGCGGGCCTGGGGGATGAGGCGTTCGAGGATGTGTACGAAGCGATGCAGACCGACAAGTATTGGATCAACTTCTTCGTAAGGCCGTGCTGCCCGCCGCCGGGCAAGGAGGATGCTGCGAAGAGCTTGGACAAGCGTCGCGACGAGGTGCGCCAGCACCCCCGTTACACCGATGAGCAGAAAGAGACGCTGCTGCGCATCATCGACGAGCGGCAAGCTTGGTATGCCAGCTCGCCGTTCTGTCGCGGCTAGGCTTCGGCTGGTCGTGCCTGCCGCTCGCACGGCCCAGAGCGCCTCGGGCGCTGAAAGCGCAGGACGCTCCTTTCCGTTGGTGGAACAATAAGTGCGGAAAACGCACCGACCAACGGAGGAGGAGCACCATGAGCAGCACGAACGGCATCGAGGAACTTCTATCGGACGGCATCAAGGCCACGCCGCCGTCGTTCGTGCGCAGCATCTTGAAGGCGGCCTCCGACCCTAACATCACTTCGTTCGCTGGCGGTCTGCCGAACCCCATCTCGTTTCCGCAGCAGAAGCTCGTCGAGTCGATGGAGCGCGTGGTGGCCGAGCGGGGCGCTGAGGCGTTCCAGTATTCGGTGACCGCGGGCATCCCTGAGCTGCGCCAGTGGATCGCCGAGCGTTACAACAGCCGGTTCGGCACCGATTATGCCGAAGATGACGTGCTGGTGACCACCGGTTCGCAACAGGCCCTCGACCTGCTGGGCAAGGTGCTGCTGAACGAGGGCGACGGCGTGATCGTGGAAAAGCCCACCTACCTGGCCGCCATCCAGGCCTTCGCGATGCAGCAGCCCGTCTTCCGCGAGGTGGAGCTGACCGAGGACGGTCTGGACATCGTCGAGCTGAACGCCGCTTTGGATGCTGGTGCGAAGATGATCTACCTCATCCCCAACTTCCAGAATCCCACGGGCCTCACCTATACCGAGGAGGGACGCCGTCAGGTGCGCGAGGCGCTGGCCGGTCGCAACATCGTGGTGGTGGAAGACGATCCTTACGGCGAGCTGCGCTTCGAGGGTTCCTCGCTGCCCTATATCGGGGGTGCGGCCCATCCCCATGGCGTGGTGATGGGGTCGTTCTCCAAGACGGTGACGCCGGGGATGCGCGTGGGCTTTCTGCTGACGAAGGACCACGATCTGCTGCGGAGCCTCTCGGTGGCGAAGGAGGCCAGCGACCTGCATACCAACGTGTTCTCGCAGTACGTTATCGTGGATTATCTGCGCCACAACGACCTGGACGAGCATCTGGTGAAGATACGTGACCTCTATCATGCTCAGGCCCAGGCGATGACCGACGCCATGGAGGAGTTCTTCCCTGAAGGCGTCAGCTTCACCAAGCCCCAAGGCGGCATGTTCCTGTGGGTGACGCTGCCCGAGGGCGTCAGCACCATGGAGCTGTTCCCGAAGGTGCTACAGCGCGGCGTGGCGTTCGTTCCAGGCGACCCGTTCTACGCTGAGCCGGGGGCTCGCAACACGTTGCGGTTGAACTTCACCAACGCCGATGCCGATACCATCCGCGATGGCATCCGCCGCCTCGGAGAGGTGCTCGCCGAGGAGCTGTGAGGGCGATCCTGTTCGGCGGTCGCCCTGCACTGCGGCTCTCGCAGCGCAGGGCGCTCCTTAGCGCTCGGCGCGGGCCTTCACTATCAGGGAAGCGAAGAGGCAGAGCATGCCACCGATGGGCCATGGCAGCCAGAACAGGATGTTGGGCCGAGGAGCCTGGTCGGGGCCGGTGGAGGCTAAAGAGAGGAACAGCATCAGGAACGCCACGATGGTGGCTGCGATCATGATGATGCCGCATAGGGTGCTCACGCGCTGATGGACGCGGCGGTCGGCCAGCATCTTCTGCCGCTGCTCGTCGGAAACGTCGGCGCTCTCTATCTCCTCGGAGCTCAGCACCTCGCCTGCCTCGTGGTTGTACTCGTCCAGGTTCGTGCGGCCCAGCGTTATGCCGCCGTGTACGATGAACCGCACGCCCACGGCGACGAAGAGCAGCAGCAGCGGAACGGCCAAGGTCTCTTCGTAAGGGGTGCTGTCGAAGAGGACGGCCAAGCACGCACCGATGCAGATGGCTCCGATGCCGCCGATCAGCTCGTAGGTGAACGTGGCACGGGCACGGCTCTTCTCTTCAGCGGTGTAGAAGTCCTCTATGAATGGATGGGCCTTCACGAAGGCGGAGTGCTCCATGGTGGTGGGCACTATCAGCGCGAGCCCTGCGATCACGCCAAGGAAGATGCACAGCAGTCCCAAGGCCATGACCGTGTTCTCCGTCAAGGTCGCCCAAAGACGGAAGTCGGCCTCTTCGTTGAGGAACAACGTGCCCAGTCCGACGCCCATGATGATGGCCATCACGCCGTTGGAGATGCGCTGGGCGAAGCGACGCATGGTGGCATCGTAGTCGAACAGGTCGGCCGGGGGCGCGCTGGGCGCGGCGCTCGTGCTCGTTCGCGCCTCGGTGCCGGTGAGGTCGCCCTGTACCAGATCGTCGAGGGAGCAGTCGAATATCCGGCACATCTTCAACAGCTTGTCCATTTCCGGATAGGTGCGCTCCGATTCCCATTTGGTGACCGACTGGCGGCTGACGCCGAGCAGCATGGCCAGCTGCTCTTGGGTCATGTTGGCAGAGGCTCGCAGGTGCAAGAGGTTGTCGCGGAAGCTCATGTCGTGCCTTTCTCGGGTCGTGTGATGAAGGGGGTCAGGGGGCGCCGCCGGGAACATACTTTACGCCGAGCGGGGGTGCGCGGCCATCAACCAACGGGATCCTTTTGGGGTATTCTCAGGCACCTGTGAGGTGCTGATCCCAGCTCAGAGCTATGTTAACGCAGATGCGTGGAAAGCATGCGCTCGTTTGACGGTGTTGCCGGATCGTCTGCGTCCGCTGCGTGCTAGGGATGGTTCGTCGGGCGTTGTCGCCGATGGTGAGGGCGTGGGCTGCTACCATAGGAGCGATGAGGGCGAACCGCGACAGGGAGGGGATCGACGAGCCTATGGCTGCATTGCAAGCGGTGCTGTTCGATGGCGATGGCACGCTCATCGATACGGAGGGCATCATCTTGACCTCCATGCGCTACACGGTGAACGAGCTGCATGGCATGGAGGCGAGCGACGAGGAGCTGATGGCGGGGGTGGGCACGCCGCTGCCCGCGCAGATGCTCCATTTCGCCGGGGGCGATGAGGCGCTGGCCGAGCAGCTGGTAGATGAGTATCGTGCCCACAACGACCGCATCCACGATGAGGCGATAGGCGCTTTCGTCGACACGCGCGAGGCGTTGGAGCTATTGCGCGATGCCGGTTATCGCATGGGGGTCGTGACCTCGAAGCGCCATGAGATGGCCGCACGGGGGCTGGAGCTGTCCGGTATCGACGAGTTCTTCGAGGTGCTGGTGGCTCCTGATGATTGGCCGGAGCACAAGCCGGCACCGGGACCCATCCGCTATGCATGCGAGCTGATGGGGGTCGATCCGCAGGCCAGCATGTACGTGGGCGACAGCCCCTACGACATCCAGGCGGGCAACGCCGCCGGCTGTGCCACCGTGGCTGCGCTGTGGGGGATGTTCCCCAAGGCGGTGTTGGCGGCCGAGCATCCCACCATGATGCGCTCGTCGCTTCTGGAGCTCGCTCGTGAGCTGACGGAGGGGACCCTCGCCCCATGAAGAGCAGCGAGCTGGCGGCCATCGCAGGAGTGAGCGTGCGCACGTTGCGCCATTATCATGCCCTCGGCCTGCTGCCCGAGCCGCCTCGTCACTCGAACGGCTATCGCGACTATTCCGTTGGCGATCTGGCCACGGTGCTGCACATACGGCAGCTGACCTCGCTGGGCTTTCCGCTGAGCGAGATAGGCGTCATGATGGCCGCTGACGAAGGGGGAAAGGGATCCACCACCGAGGAAGATGCGCTGCGGCAGCTCGACGAGGAGCTGGAAAGCCAGATAGCGCGCCTTCAAGAACAACGACGGACGATCGCTCAGCTGCGCGAGGAACGCCTCGACCCTGCGCTCCCTCCTCGGTTCGCTCGGGTGATAAAGCGCTTCTATGGCGAGGAGGCGACCGTCGAGGCAGCCTCCGGAGCCGCCCTCGACTACGATCGCGCAGCTCTGATGGTGGCTGCTCGCTTCTACGATGAAGAGGCTCTCGCCGAGTTGGAGCGCTTCGCCGACAAGGCCGAGGAACTGGGTATCGTGGAAGAGCTGAGGACGGTGGAGCGCCGCATCGACGACCTGGCCGCAGACGCTTCCGAGGAGGAGCGGGCGGCGCTGACCGCCGATGTGCTGGAGCTGCTCCTTCCCACCGTCGAATGCTTCGATATTCGGAACTGGTCGGAGGAGGGAGACGGTTCTGCTGCTCGCGTCCTCGAGTCGCTGCTCGACGGTTCGCTCAACGCTGCTCAACGCGATGTGGAAGAGCGGATCGAGAAGGTCATCGTCGAGCGCATCCGTGAAGGAGCCGTGGAGCCTCATGGCTGTTCCGAAGACGCCCGTTGACCCCGACGTAACGTCATAGTTTCTAATGGGTTCCGCAAGACCTTCGCAGACGGAAGGAACCATCCTATGACGACCAGTCCGAAGAAGCTGCCTACGACCACCATCCGCTTCGTCGCGTCCAGTGCGCTATCGCTGCTGGGAAACTCCATGGCGGCCGTGGTGATACCGTTGATCCTGTTGGCCCGCACTGGCGACGCGCTGGCAGCCGGCACCTTAGCGCTGGTGTGCGCGGTGCCGCAGATGCTGGTGGGGCTTTTGGGCGGCGCGCTGCTCGATGTAGCGAACCGCCGCAACGTCTCCATCGTCTCCGACCTCATCTCGGCGGCCAGCGTGGCGCTCTTGCCTGTGGTGGACATCCTGTGGGGGCTCGACTTCGGGTGGTTCGTGGTGCTGGGACTTCTGGGAGCCATCGGCGACATCCCAGGCATGACCGCGCGCGATACGCTGCTGCCTGCGGTGGTGGAGCGCGACGGTATCGACCTGCAGCGCTTCTTGGGCGTCAATCAGTCGCTCGAATCCCTCATCACCATCGTCGGCCCTGCCTTGGCGGCGGTGCTCATCGGCTTCGGCACCGATAGCATGGCGCTGTGGGCGACCGCGGCTCTCTCGTGCGCTGCGGCCATCGTCACGCTCACCTTGCCGCGCTCCATCGGGAAGGTGGGACAGGCTGCGACCGAAGAGAGGTCGAGCGGGGCGAGCACGTCGAAGGGGGTCGTCGCGGCGGCGCGGGCCTCGCTCGCCGATGGGGTGCGCGTGCTGTTCAAAGACGACGCGCTGTTGCGCACCGCCATGCTGCTCTCGTTCGGCATCATCATGGTGATGGGCAGCTTCCAAGGTCTCGTGCTGCCGTTCCATTTCACTCAGCAGGGAGACCCAGCGGGCCTGGGCTATGTGCTCTCGTTCATGTCGGCCGGTCTGCTCGCGGGCTCGCTCGTCTACACCGCGCTCGCCCCGCGGCTGACGAAGCGCACCTGGTACGTGCTGTCGCTTCTGGGCATGACCGCTGCTGTGGTGGTCATGGGGCTGTTGCCGCCGTACCCTGTCATGCTGGCCGTTGCGCTGCTCCTCGGCTTCAGCGCCGGTCCCGCCTCGGCCTTGCTCGGTTTCTTCGCGTTCGATCGCATTCCCGCTGCCCACCGCGGTAGCGCCCTTGGCACTCAGAATGCGCTGGTGCTGGTGGCTGCCCCAGTGGCGGTGTTCCTCACCTCTGCTGTCGTGGAAGCGGGCGGCGTCGCGATCGGTGCCCTCATCCTCGCTGTTTGCTGGATCCTCATCACCATCTGGGCCCTCTTCACGAAGACCATGCGAAAGCTATGAATGCGGCAGGAGAGCGTGCAACAGGAGTGCGGCGGAAGAGCCGACCTTCTGTCGCATCGACGCCCCCTTTGTGGCGTTCTGTCGCGTTAAGCGGAGAAGAGCTTGCGCAGTTCAGCCTTGAGCTGTTTACGGGCGAGCAGGAGCAGGGTGAGGGCGAGCAGCGCGGCGGCGGCGGTGCTGGCGTAGATGAGCCAGGGCCACGGCGCTGCGTTCAGCGGCAGCAGCAGAAGGGGCGCCAGGCCCAGGAGCAGACTGTAGAGCAGGTACTTCGCGTAATCGCGCACGAACGCCTCGCGGAAGGCCACCACCAGAGCGGTGTTCGTGAGCAGGCCGCCCAGGCAGATGCCGGGAATGACCAGGGATGCCACCAGGCCGCTGCCGGCGGCGAGCCACCACAGCACCGCCATGGCCAACAGCACGAGGAAGTAGCGCTCGGCGATGCGCACGAAGTCGGGCGAGTGGGCCATCACGTTGCGCAGAAAGCCGTAGCCTACCACCAGGGCCACCATCATGAGCGCAACCGGCCATGGTCGCAGCGGCACGAGCCACGCCGCTATCAGCAGGGCTACCGCCGCAGCTCCCGTGACGGCGGCCAGCACGCGCCTCGCTGCCATGGCCGGGGCCTCGGCGGTGCTGACGGGGAAGGCTGCCGGCGTCGCCTCGCCCTCAAGGACCGACCCGCACAGCGGACAGCGGTCGAGGTCGCCCGAAAGGTCGATGCTGCAGGGGTCACAGTGTCGCATGATCCTCCTCCTTCCGCCCTTTCGCACCTAGCTGCTTGAGGCGCTCGTCGAACTCCGCTTCGCGGAGCCGTCGGTCCACCTCGGTCGCATCGTGGTTCAGGTCGATGCGCCCGGCGATGCCCTGGGCGCTGAACAGGCGGCACAGTTCGCGCACCACATCGAGGCGCTTGAACACCGTGGATATGCCCACGCACAGGTCGTTGCCGAAGGTGCATGCGATGAAGTTCAATCCGGTGGTGGCCGTCAGCACGCTCACGCCCGACACATGAGATGCCACCGATGCAGGCAGGTCGATGCGCCCCAGGCTAGAGACGGTGGTGGTCACATCCCGCTCGGCGATGCGCGCGGCCGCGTCTAGCGCGAGGTCCTTCAAGAACAACGGAGCCAGTCGCAGCCCCACGTTCTTCTCCAGGCCTATCATGCGGTTCATGCGGCCTTCCATGGCGCTGGCCGTGCACTTGCTGGCGATCTGCTGCTGCACGTTGGCGGCGATGGCCTCCAACGGCTCGTCAACAGAGCCTGGCAGATAGCTGACGAAAGCCAGTCCGAAGAAGTTGCGCAAGGTGGCGGAATCGAAGAACTGTCGCAGGTCCACCGGCACGTCCAGACGGATGGGCCGCGTGCGGTCGGCAGGGTTCATGCCCGCACGGATGGCGCAGATGACCGCCGCGATGATGAGCGAGGTGACGCTGACCCCTAGGCTCTTCGCCCAAGCATGCACTTCGTTGGCGGGCAGGTGGTATTCGAGGAAGGTGGGCAGCGCCGCATCGCGCGGGCCGCTGAGCCGATAGGGCCGCTCGGAGGGCGTGGCTGCGCTCTTGCTGGGGTCGTAGTGCTGCCCGAAGCTGTCCTCTGCCTGGCGTTCGCGCTCTTCGTCGAAGCCGTGGTCTGCCTCCTCGAACGGCGTCGCGTAGCGCTCCTCGCCGTAGAAGCCCATCAGCGTGCGGAAGAAGCGCAGCGACCCGCGCCCGTCCGAGATCATGTGAGACACTTCCAGGCTGATGCGCTCAGCGAACCACACCACGCGGAACAGCACGCTGTGAGGCCCGGTATGCAGCCCGAAGCACACGGGCAGCGTTTCGGGCTGCACCCGCACAGCGGTCTTGGCTGGTTCCAGATAATGCCAGAACAAGCCGCTGCGCAGGCATACGTTGAAGCTCGGGTACCGCTCGATGGTGCGCTCGAGGGCCCGCTGCAGGGCGTTTTCGTCCACGGCGTCGGTCATGATGGCCGAGAACCGGAACACCGTCTGTCGCGAACTGGCGGCTTCGGCGGAATAGAACTTCCCGATGTTGTCTAGTCGGTACCAATCAGCGTGAGCCATGCCGGCTTCCCACCTTGCTTCAGCTCGTCTCCGTCGAGAAAGTGCTTCATGATGCGGTAGGTGTCGCGCACCAGTCCCATGATGGAAGGATAGAGGAAGTAGCCGTGCACCCCGTCGAGCACGCGGTAACATGCCACCTCGTTGCCGTCGGCCTCCAGGCGCGCGGCATAGGTCTCGCCCTCGTCGCGCAAGGGGCAGTACTCGGCGCTCATCACCAGCGTGCGCGGCTGATCGCTCAGGTCGGGCTCTAGCAGCGGGGCGAAGCGCGGATTCGTGTAGTCGGCCAGATCGCGCAAGTACAGGTTGATGTAGCCCTCGATCTCGCGGCGGGTGAGGATGTAGTCCTCGCCGTTCTCGCGCACCGAATCGAAGATGGTCATCTCGCTATGGTCGTTGTAGGTGAGCGGGTATAGCAGCATCTGGGTGCGCGGAAGGAACTCGCCGCGGTCGCGGGCCAGAAGCGATACCACGGCCGCTAGGTTGCCGCCGGCCGAGTCGCCGAACAGCACGATATGCTCAGGATCGACATCGGCCAGCAGCTCGCCGGCGAACAGCTGACGGGCCACCTCGTAGCAATCTTCGGCCGCGGCCGGGAACGGATGCTCCGGCGAGCGCCGATAGTCCACCGACACCACGCGTCGTTCCAGCTTCAAGGCGGTGCGCATGCAGGCATCGGTGTAGAAGTCCACATCGCCATTGGCCCAGCCGCCGCCATGGAAGAACAGGATGGTACCGCGGAAATCCTCGTCCACATGCAGTCCTGTCTTGAACGAGAACTCGATGTCGAGGGGCGTGAACACCCGCAGCGGTATCTCGTAGCCATCCGGCGCTGTGGCCTTCATATCGTCGATGCGGCAGCGAGGACTGGCCAAGGTGAGCTTGGCGCTGGCGTCTTCGGCTATGCGCTGTGCTTGGTAGGTCTTCTCGATGTTGTCGGAGCGCAGCCGCGTGATGGTCTTCACGGCGGCCAGCGCGGCCTTGTTGAGGGGCACGGTGCACCTCCTTCGGTCGTTTCGTCTGCTCTCATGGTAGGCGAGGAATGGCCGTGTGGCCCAGAGCGTTGCGCGTCCGTTACGGGGCGGGTCGAGAAAGCGCGCTCTACGGAGAGAGAAAAATGAGGGGTGCGCCTCCATGGCAGCCGCGTAACGCTTCCTTTACGGGGAGATGACGGTGGGCAGGCAGGGCGTTCGGTGCCGGGGGCGCGGTGGCATCATCGAAGCTACGAAAGGGAAGGTCTTGTTCTCGTTGAAAGGAAGAGCTCCATGTATTATTCCAGCGGCAATTACGAAGCGTTCGCCCATCCTCTGAAACCGGAGGGTGTCGAGAACAAGTCGGCTTACATCATAGGGGCAGGTCTGGCCGGTCTTACGGCTGCCTGCTATCTGGTGCGCGACGGGCGCATGCCCGGCGAGCGCATTCACATCCTGGAGCGCGACCCTCGCGCTGGCGGCGGTTGCGATGGCTGGCACTATGCCGCCCTCGGCTACACCATGCGCGGTGGCCGCGAGATGGACGACCATTTCGAGGTGATGTGGGACCTTTATCGTGACATCCCCTCTATCGAAGACCCCAGCGTCAGCGTGCTCGACCACTACTATTGGCTCAACAAGCGCGACCCCAACTACTCGCTGTGCCGCGTCACGGTCGACCGCGGCAAGGACGCCCATACCGACGATCGCTTCGACCTGTCCGACAAGGGCTGCCTTGAGCTCATGAGCCTGTTCTTCACGCCGGAAGAGGAGCTGCAGGACAAGTTGATCACCGACTACTTCTCCGACGAGGTGCTCGATTCCAACTTCTGGCTGTACTGGCGCACCATGTTCGCGTTCGAGAACTGGCATTCGGCTCTTGAGATGAAGCGCTATATCACCCGCTTCATCCACCACGTGGGCGGCCTACCGGACTTCAGCGCCCTGCGCTTCACCCGCTATAACCAGTACGAGTCGATGATCCTGCCTTTGGTGAACTACTTGAAGGACCACGGTGTCGACTTCCAGTTCAACACCCATGTGACCGATGTGCGCTTCTCCTGCGACAGCGCCAAAGACGACGATCGCAAGCTGGCTACCGAGATCCGCTACACGTTGGAGGACGGTCCTGCGGCCATCGACGCTGCTGTGGGCGTGCAGACAGCTGACGCGGCCACCATGCCGGCGCCGGAGGAGCAGACCATCCAGCTGACCGAGAACGACCTAGTGTTCATCACGCCCGGAAGCCTGGTAGCCCATTCCTCCTTCGGTAGCCAAGACGAGCCGGCGCGCTATGCGCCCGAGCTTACCCCTGGCGACGGTTGGGACCTGTGGAAGCGCATCGCTGCGCAAGACCCCTCGTTCGGGCATCCGGAGAAGTTCTGCGGCGACCCGTCGAAGAGCAACTGGGAGAGCGCCACGGTGACTACGCTCGATGAGCGCATCCTGCCCTACATCAAGGCCATCTGCAAGCGCGATCCGCTCTCGGGCGGTGTGGTGACGGGCGGCATCGTGTCGGTGAAGGATTCCAGCTGGCTGCTCAGCTGGACCATCAACCGCCAGCCTCAGTTCCGCGCTCAGCCCGAAGGTCAGGTGTGCGTGTGGCTCTACGGCCTGTTCACCGACGTGCCGGGCGACTACGTGAAGAAGCCCATGCGCGATTGCACTGGCCGCGAGATATGCGAGGAATGGCTCTACCATCTGGGCGTGCCCGAGGAGCAGATAGCCGATCTGGCAGCGAACAGCGCCAACACCGTGCCCTGCATGATGCCCTACATCACAGCGTTCTTCATGCCGCGCGCGATCGGCGACCGACCCGACGTGGTACCGGCCGGCGCGGTGAACTTCGCCTTCATCGGCCAGTTCGCCGAGACGCCGCGCGACACCATCTTCACCACGGAATACTCCATGCGCACCGGCATGGAGGCGGTCTACACGCTGCTCGACATCGATCGGGGCGTGCCGGAGGTGTGGGGGAGCTGCTTCGACCTGCGCGTGCTGCTGAACGCGGCGGTGATGGTGCGCGACGGCAAGCCCGCCACCGACATGAACATGAGCCTGATCGAGAAGCTCTTGGTGAGCCGTGGGTTGAAGGAGATAGAGGATACCGACATCTACGGCCTGCTCAAGGGCTTCGGCGTCATCCCCACCACTGAGGAGAACGCGGATGTGCCGGTGCCTGCTACCGGCGCGGTCTGGCCGGGCATCCACTGATATCCCTCGGTGCGGCCGTGCGGGCTGCACCGGTCCTGAGAGAACGAAGGAGACCATCATGAGCACAACGATGAAGAAGATCGGCATCGCGCTGCTCGCGATCGTGTTCGCGCTGGGTCTGACGGTGCCGGCGCTCTCGTTCGCCGAGCCTGGCGGACGGCCGACCATGACCGGCATGGCCGGTGCGAACGAACAAGCGGCCATCGACGCGGCTACGAGCGGTGCTGTCGCGGCGGAAGCGGTGGAAGACGCTGCGACGAGCGATGTGCCTGCGATCAGCGAAGAGGCGACCGAGATACCTGTCGAAGAGCCTGATGGCGCCACGGTCGAAGAGCCCGTCGAGGCCGTGGTGGACGAGAACGCCACCGGGGATGCCACCGTCGATGAGGTCGTGACCGCGCCGGCCGGTGACTGCGTCGTCACCATCCAATACCTCGAGTATACCGAGGACATCGAGGGCAAGCCTGTGGACGAGGGCGGCCGCGTTATCCTCGGCACGCGCGAGCTGACCGGCCTGAACGAGGGCGATCAGATCCATGCATGGGACTACGTGGTCGACATTCCCGGGTACTTCTTCTTCGATGGCTGGCCGCTGAACATGACCGTGTCGGCCGATCCGTCCCAGAACGTCCTGAAGCTCATCTACATGAAGATCCGCACCGGCGAGTACACGGTGAACTACTACCTGATGACCGGTGCCGATCTGACGGCCGATAACTGGGGCGACGCCCTCGATACCGACAAGGTGACCTTCTCTAAGATCGGCTCCGAGCAGTTCGATGACGCGCAGCTGAATAGCCTGGTGCAGGGCGATGCCTACGAGTATCAGGTCGATGGTCTCTATGTGATAGACACCTATCCGTCCGAGATACTCGTCGACGAGCAGCCCGATGATAACGTCATCAACGTGCTCTACACCAACGCGGTGGCCTACGGCCCGAGCGACCTGCCCGTTCCCGATGGGGTCGTCCCTGACGGAGGCGACGGTGCGGGCGGCGACGCTAACGTGACCCTGCCCCCCAACGACACCACTCTCGACAAGGACGAGATAGAGGCCATCCTCCCTGACGATCCCGAGGTCGTCGGCGATCTTATCGGCACGGGTGGTGAGGAGGTGACCATCACCGATGCGATGCTGGAGAATCCTGTGAACAAAGAGCAGGCCATCCAGACGGTGAAGGCCTATCAGACCGGCCTGCAGCAGGGCGCTGGGCTTTCCCAGACCGGGGATGGCATCGTGTGGCTGGTGGTAGCGCTGGCGGTGGTGATCGTAGGGGCGGGCATCGCCATCGGCATCCTGCTGAGGCGTCGCCAGCTCACGCCGGCTCCGATCCCTGAAAAGACCAAGGACGTCTAGGCGCTCCTTTCTCGTAGCGAGCGCTAAACGCTGAACGACCCCTTTCCGGTATCGAGGAAGGGGTCGTTCGCTTCGCGGATCCGAAAAGGGAGGGAGCGGATGCCATGCGGGATCGTGCGGCATCTTCCCGTTCCGCTCCATTTCCCGAAATACGGAGAATGGATGGAAACGCGACATCGTGCAGGGCTTATGGGGCAGAGCGTTTCATGCTGTTCTCCACAGGACAAGATGAGGACGGGAGGAAGGCGACCGTCATGGCGGAGCGATTCGAGTTGAGCGAGCTCGGCGATGTTGCGACGTTTCTGGAGCTCATAGAGGACGGCGGGACGACCGCGTTCATAACCATCGGCGGTCGTGATCGTTTCGCGGTGGTGCCCGTGGACAAGTATGCAGCGGTGCAGGCAGGAGCGATGCGGGCGGAACGAGAGCTCGCGGAGGCGCAGGAGCGTGCGGCCCAGGCCGAGCAGCGCGCTGTCGAGGCCGAGCGGCAGTTGCAGCGGGCGCTCGTTGCGGCCGAAGAAGCCGCCCATGATGCGAAGGGCTTCCGAACCATGGCGAGCAGCGAGGTCGGGACGCTCGGCAACATCGCAGAGCTATCAGAGGAGAAGCGGGCTTCGGGCGCGGTGGGCGAGCCGCCTTCGCAAGATGATGCTCCTAGCGCCGCCTCGGCCGCTGCAGTCGGGGGCGCTGTGGGCTCGGTGCCCTATGAAGTGGCCGTGCTGCCGAACACCCCTATCGACTCCGACGACTATCAGCGCAGCATGTGGCATGACGCCATCCTCGATCGCATGCGCAAGGTGATGGCCGCTGAAGCGCCCATCGAGCGTCAGCGACTGTTCAACACCGTGCGCGCTAGCTTCGGCATCAAGCGCAGCGGCCGCGATATCCAATCCCATAACGAATGGCTGTTCAACCGCTCCATCGAACATCGCACCACCGAGTTCAACGGCTCTACCTTCGTATGGCTGCCCGACCAAGACCCGGCCACTTACGGCCTGTTCCGCGTGGTCAGCGAGGACTCGGGCCGACAGATCACCGAGGTACCCTACGAGGAGCTGGCATGCGCCATGGCCGCAGCCCTGGCCGGTGGCAAGGCGCTCTCGCGCGACGAGCTGATCGAGGCCACCATGCGCAGCTTGGGCTACAAGCGCAAGACCACCCGCGTGCGCGAGGTGATAGGCGCTGCCTTGGAGCGTGCCGCCGATGAGCGCGTGGTGCGCCTCTTCTCCGACGGCACCTTCCGCGCCGGCAACTGATCGGCGCGGAAGCGCTCGCGCTCTCCTTCTTCGAGAACAGCTTGTTTACAGTTCTTCCCGTTCGGGGCGGAACCCTCCTTCGTTGCGCTTCAATAAGGAGCATGACGAAAGTCCGCGCGCTCCATGCGCGCCAAGAGATGCTCAGGAGGGATCGTCATGGCTCAGCAGATCACCCGACGCAGCTTCGTGCAGGCTGCATCCGTCGCCTCGCTCGGCGCTCTGGGGGCCGGCTGCCTCGGTAGCGCGGCTCTTGGCAGCGTGCCTGCGGCTAAGGCGCTCGCGGAAGAGGCGGGGAGCGAAGGCGCCTGGGTGCGCACCACCTGTTCGCCCAACTGCACCGGTGCGTGCGGTACCAAGGCCTTCGTGCACGATGGTCAGATCAAGATGATCGACCCCGCCGCCGACTACCCCTATACGCACTACAACCCTCGTGGTTGTTTGAAGGGCCTTTCCATCAACACGCTGGTGCACGGCCCTGATCGCTTGACCAAATGCCTGGTGCGCGATGAGGCTTCCGGCGAGATGCGGGAAGCCAGTTGGGACGAGGCTCTCACCGTGGCCGCCCAGAAGCTGAACGCTACAGCCGAGCGCTACGGGGCCGACTCCATCGCCGTCGAATGGCAAGTGCAGGGTACCGGCCATATCCAGAAAGGTTCGCTGATACGTCTGACCAATATGATGGGCTGGTCGGCCATCGGCTGCTACGAGCTCAACGGCGACCTTCCCATGTTCTGGCCCGAGACCTTCGGTTGTCAGAGCGAAGAGCTAGAGAGCTATTGTTGGGAAGATTCCCGCTATACCATGATATTCGGCAGCAACGTGATGGTCACCCGTCTGCCCGATGCCCACTTCCTGAACTATTCGCGGGAGGCCGGCGGCAAGGTGGTGACCTTCGACCCGAACTACTGTCCCACCGCTGAGAAGTCCGACGAATGGGTGCAGCTGGCACCCGACACCGACGGCGCGTTCGCCTTGGCCGCAGCGAAGCACATCATCGACAACGATCTGTACGACCGCGAATTCATGGCCAACTTCACCGACCAGCCCATCCTCATCGACACCGCCACGGGCAAGCGCATCCTGGCTGACGCGGTGGTGGGCCTTTCGGCAGTGCCCGCACCGGATTATCGCACCAGCTACGTCATGCTGCATGGTGGCACGCCCTTCGCGGTGGATCCGGAGCATGTGGGCATCACCGCCGATGCCGACCTGGAAGCGGAAGTCGACCTCCCGCTGAAGGATGGCACCACGGCACACGCTCGCACCGGCTTCTCGCTCTTGCGCGAGAGCTTGGAACCCTACACGCTGGAATACGCCGAAGAGGTCACGGGCATCCCGGCCGACACCATCGCGCGCATCGCTCGGGAATGCGCCACCATCAAGCCCATGCACATCATATTCGGCGGCGCAGGTGAGCAGTGGTATCACGGTGATCTGAAGGGCCGCGCCTTGGCCCTTCTGGCATGCCTTACCGGCAACATCGGCCAGCTAGGTGGCGGCATCTCCACCTATGTTGGACAGTACAAGACGCGCTTCAACACAGCCAGCTGGTTCCTGCCGCCGAAGCTGAACAAGAAGAGCTGCGCTTTCCAATACGCGATCACCGGACGCACCCCTGAGATGACCGCCCCGTTCCCCAAAGAGGGCATCCGCGGGCTGGTCATCGGCTGGGGCAACCCCTTCGAGCAGCACGACGTGGCCGATTGGCTGCGGCAGGCGCGCGAATCGGGCGAGATAGAGACCGTCATCACCTTCGAGTTCCAGCACACCAAGACGGTAGACTACTCCGATGTGGTGTTCCCCTGCTCGTCGTGGTATGAGAAGCTGGAGCTGACCACCACGCCTTTGCACCCATGGGTGCAGCTGCAACAGCGCATGGTCGAGCCACCAGGAGAGGCGGCCGATGAGATATGGATATGCAAGGAGCTGGCGTGTCACCTGAACCCGGATCTGGCCGACCAGTGGCCCGAGTTCGATCGCGACCAGAGCCAAGAGGTGTCCGAGCAGGTATGCCGTCTGCTGCTGGAAAAGGGCGGCCCCACCATCGACCATCTCACCTTGGAGCAGCTGCGCGAGGGTCCCGGCAAGCTGGCCCACGCGAACCCGGGCGAGAAGCGCATCCCCTTCTGGGAGCAGGTCCACAACGGCGACCCGTTCCCGACCGTCTCGCGTCCGAACGCCTACGACGTCACAGCGAAGTTCGTGCGAAGCGGGCGCATCGAGTTCTATCGTGACGAGGACATCTTCCTCAGTCTCGACGAGCAGCTGCCTTGCTACAAGCCAGCTTTCGTCGACACTGAGTGGAAGGACGACCCCGACGGTCCCCAGAAGTATCCCTTCGCTTACATCACGCGCAACAGCGTGTTCCGCATCCATTCCACCTACGTGAACGACCCGCTCATGCTGGAGATGCAGGACGAGACGCCCAAGTGCTGGATGAACCCGGCAGACGCCGAACGGCTCGGTCTGGCATCGGGCGATCTGGTGGAGGTGTACAACAGCCGCGGTCAGGTGACAGCGGCGCTCGTCTGCGACCCTGGGATGCATACCGGTCAAGTGATATTCGACCAGGGCTGGTGGAGCGAGTATACCGACGGCGATAGCTACAACTCGCTCATCTATCCGTGGATAAACCCCACTAACGAGGTGTATTACGTATCGAGCGTATGGTCGCCGAACATGGCCTGGAACGAGACGGCGTGCAACGTTCGTCTGCTGCAGAAGGGCGGAGCGCTGAGGGAGGTCATGTCATGAAGTACGGGATGATCATAGATCTGGACCGTTGCATCGGCTGCCGCACCTGCGCGGTGGTGTGCAAGAACCACAACGCCGAGCCGGAGGGCATCTGGTGGAACCGCGTGTTCGCCAGCGGTGCGCCGAACTACGCGACGGCCGTGGCTGTGGACGGCGGGATGCGCAGCGAGTTTCTACCGGTGAGCTGCCAGCAGTGCGAGAACGCTCCTTGCGAGACGGCGTGTCCCACCGGAGCCACCTACACCGACGAGAACGGCGTGGTGCTGGTCGATTACGACAGCTGCATCGGGTGTCGCTATTGCATGGTGGCATGCCCCTACAACGTTCGCCAGTTCAACTGGCAGAAGCCGCAGGGCATTCCCGCTACCGAGGGCACCTATAGTTACGGGTACCCCTTCGAGGTGCGTCAAGACGGCAAGCTGGTATATACCCCGGATCGGCCCGAGGGCGTGGTGGAGAAGTGCACCTTCTGCGTGCAGTACACCTCCGAAGGAGGGGACCCTGCTTGCTGCGTGGCCTGTCCGGCCAATGCGCGCATCTTCGGGGACATCGACGATCCCGATTCGGCGTACAGCCAGTATATGAAGGGCCTCGTCTCTCCGAAAGAGCCCTATACGCTGGGGGATGAATACCATACCGATCCGAAGGTGGTCTATATGCGGTCGTCGCGCAAGGCGGACGCTCGCGTGGGAAGCGAAGGCGAGGTGACCGAGCGATGAAAGAGACGTTGTTGGGTCGGAGCGGCAAGGCGTTGCTGGCGTGCGCTATCGCTGCGGCGGTCGGGCTCGGTGCTTGGATCGCCATGATGAACGGTGGTCTTCTGGCCACCACCTCCATGAGCAATATCTTCAACTGGGGCCTTCTCATAGCCGTGTTCGCCTTCCTGGTGGGCTTTGGTGCGGGCGGTCAGTTCGTGGCTTCCTATGTCGTATTAGGGCGGCGCGAGAGGCTCATGCCCTATGCGACGGTCATGCAGGGCGTTGCTGTTGCCGGGGCTGCGGGCGCGGGCGTGGCGATATTGGCCGACCTGGGTCATCCGCTACATATGTTGGCGTTGCTGATGCATCCGAATCCGGCATCGCCCCTCACTTGGGATATGATCGCCCTTACGGTGTTCATCGTGGTGGCCGTGATAGGGTGGCTCGCCCTGGCGCGCGATTGGAAGAGCAAGCGCGTTTGGATGGCGATCGGCCTTGTGGCGGCCCTTGCGTTGCAAGTGGTGGAAGGGTGTCTGTTCGCCCTGCAATCTGCCCGCGCGTGGTGGCATAGCTTCATCATGCCCGTCGATTTCATCGTGGTCGCCTTCGTGTGCGGACTGGCGCTGGCGGTCATCGTCAGCGCAGCCTCGAAGCGGCAAGATGCCCTGGGCGCGGCACGCTCCTTCGCGAACCTGCTGTTGGCCTTCGTCATCCTGCATGTGGTGCTGTCGCTGATCGAGGTGATCGGCCTGGCGTTCGAGAGCACTGGCGGGGCCGCCATGGCCCTCTCGCTCATCGGGCGCTATATCGTGCTGTACCTGATCGAGCTCGCGCTGCCTCTGGCCGCGGTCCTCTTCCTGAAGGTGAAGGAGGTCCAAGGCGACCGCGCAGCTCACGACCATCTGATCGGTCCGTCGAAGAGGGAATATGCGTGGAGCAGCGTGCTGGTGATAGTGGGCATGTTCGCCCATCGGCTGATGCTGCTGTATCCGGCCCTCGGCGGTGCGACGCTGTTCACGGGCTTGTCGAACCAGCCTTCTGCGGAATGGGCCTACCCGGTCTCGACCGGCTTCTTCGCCGGTGCCCGGGAGACCTGGGCCCTCACCCAAGCGTATCTTCCCTCGCCAGTGGAATGGTTGAGCGCGCTGCTGCCTTTGGGCATCGCAGGCCTCATCGCGATCCTCGCTTTCGGTATTGCGGCGCGGTGGCACGACCGTCGCCCCATGAGCGAGGATTGAAGCCGAGGCGGGCTTCTCCGTTCGCGCGAGGGGCACGGCTCCGCATCGGGCATGCGGGCCGCGCCCCTCTTTTCATGTTCGCATGGCTGGACGGACGGGGGTCGGTCGCTGGTCTTGGGAGGAGGCAGGCAGCGGTCAGGCAGCGGTGGGCTCCACGATGCTCACAGCATCGCCTGCTGCGATGCGGCCGCCTTCGAGCACGCGGCAGAACACGCCCTCTCGCGGCATGATGCAGTCGCCCATCTTGTGATAGATGGCGCAATGGGCATGGCATTCCTTGCCGATCTGGGTGAGCTCTAGCAGCGCGTTCCCGGCACGGAAGCGCGTGCCCAAAGGCAGGCTCTTCAAGTCGAAGCCCTCCACGACGATGTTCTCGCCGAACGCTCCGTTTCCCACTGAGGCTCCGCGGGCTTTGAACTCTTCGATGCGCTCGTGGCTGAGCAGGCTCACCTGTCGATGCCAAGGCCCTGCATGGGCATCACCTTCGATGCCTTGGTCGGCGAGCAGTTCGATGAAGTCCTGTTCTGATTTCTGGATGCCTTTGACGGTGCTGGTGCAAACGGCTTTGACGGTGCCCATGGTGCACCCTCCTTCACGGAAAAGCGATGCATCGTACGCCACTCTCGATGCACCCGGTGCAACCATAATGACCCGCATCCCGCTGCACGACGAAATCCGGGTAACCACTCTCGGCGTGCTTCGATTATATATCCTCAAAAAGGATAATCAAGCTCCTTCTTTCCTAGGGGGAGCGCCGATGGGGGATATGCGGCTGGGGCTTTCTGTGAGTATCGACTTGGGGAGGAGAGAGAGGATGTCTCAGGGGGGGGTCTGAGCGGGCCGATCGATCACCCGTCCGATCGAAGACCCCGTAGCTTCTTGTGGAGGTATTCGAAGGTCATCAGCGGGTGGCGCACCGCCATGCGCGGGGCAGCATAGGCCATGATGGTGCGGATGCGGTCTTGCGCCTCGCCGCGTTGGCACTTGATGGAGCAGTCTTGGCAGTTGCCGTCGTGACCGTTCGGGCAAGCGAGCGTGCGCGCCAACGTGCTCTCGATAGCTTCGCGACAGGCGGGGCAAAGCTCTGTTTCGTCGGAAGGCGCGGGCTCGTGGTGAGCCGAGCAGTAGATGCGCCCGATGGCTTCCAGCGTTCGTCTGTCGCGATCGACCCTATCCATGGGTCTGGAGTATAGCGCACAGCCGCGCTCGTCAACTTGTACGGATTGATACAATGACTGAAAACGTCCGAATCGCTCCATACGAGGAGGCCTTGCTCTCATGACGAAGAACCACCCTGCATTCGACGAGTTCGTCGATACCATCGCGGCCCTGCGTGCGCCCGATGGGTGTCCGTGGGACAAAGAGCAGACCCATGGTTCCATCGCGTCGAACATGATCGAGGAAGCTTACGAGGCGGTGGATGCCATCGAGGCGGCTGATGTGGCTCACATGCGCGAGGAGCTGGGCGATGTGCTGTTGCAGGTGGTGCTACAAAGTCAGATAGCAGCCGATGAAGGCGAGTTCACCATCGATGATGTGTGCGAAGAGGTGAACGCGAAGATAGTCCGCCGTCACCCCCATGTGTTCGGCGATGTCGCAGCGGGCGATGCCAACGAAGTGCTCGACATGTGGGATCAGGTGAAGCTGCAAGAGAAGGCTGCCGCACCGGCCCAACAGGGGTTGCTCGATGGCGTGCCGCGCAGCTTCCCTGCGCTCATGCAGGCCCAGAAGATATCGCGCAAAGCGGCAGCGGTGGGCTTCGAGTGGGAGAGCGTGGATGATGTGTGGGCCAAGGTCGGCGAGGAGATAGCCGAACTGAAGGAGGCTTATGCAGCTGCTCCGAAATCGCCTAACGGCAAGGTGAGCAAGGATCACGAGGGCGCCGCTGTGCGCGAGGTGGAGCTCGAACTGGGCGATGTGCTGTTCAGCCTAGTGAACGTGGGCCGCAAGATGGGCCTCGATGCTGAAGCCGCCCTGCGGGCCACCTGCGTGAAGTTCCGCGATCGTTGGGCGTTCATGGAGCAACAGGCTGCTGCCCGGGGCGTCGATCTGGAGGCCCTTGACCAGGCGCAGCTCGAAGCGATGTGGAACGAAGCGAAGCGCGCCTGAGCGCGCTTCGGTGAAGCCGATCGGAAGAGCAGCGTCGTGGCAGCCGTCGACCCCCGCGTTTACAAGGCCATATTCCGCGTGAAGAGCGCCTATGCCTTCGACATAGGCGGCTTCCTCATGCGCCTGTACTGCTATATGACCAACATCGGCGTGGTGTCGATGCTCACCTTGGCGGGGTACTCGTTCTTCGAGGCGGGGCTGGTGGCATCGGTCATCGCCTTGGCCGTCTTCCTCATCTCGCCGCGCATCGCCAAGCTGATCGACGAGCGCGGCCAAGGGCGCATCATCCCGAAGGTGGCATGTCTGCCCGTGGCGGGCACCATCGCCATGATCGTGGCCGTACTGGCCCAGGCCCCGCTGTGGATGCTGTTCCCCTGCGCGGTGCTCATGGGCGGCATCGCCGGCCCTCAAGCCCTCGTGCGCGCCCGCTGGACCTACCTGCTGCGCACCGGGCGCCTGCAGGACCCGCCTGAGCTGCGCGTGGCGTTCTCCTACGAAGCGGTGCTCGACGATATCGCGTTCATGATCTCACCGGCGCTGTCCATCTTCCTCGCTTCGGCCATCATGCCGGTGGCGGGTTTGGCAGTGGGCGTTTGCGCCTATGCGGCCGGAGCGGCGCTGCTCACCGTCTCGCGCTCCACCGAGCCGGCGCCCGGTTGGGCCCGGGCCCATGGCGAGGAGACGACGAAGGCTGCTGAAGCGGCGGCAGAAGAGCCTTCCCTTCCTGAAGGGGAGGAGGCCCAGGAAGGCCTCGCTCTCCCTTCGGCAGCGCGCCCTAAGAGCGTGTTCCGCACCTCGGCGGTCGTGCGCGTCATCTTCCTCATGCTGTTCTTCTTGGGCGCGTTCTTCGGCTCCCTCGACTCCACCGTCATCTCGCTGGCCGAAGAGCTCGAACAGCCCACCATCGCTTCGATGGTGCTCATGGCCCAGGCGTTCACCTCCATCGTAGTGGGTTTTCTGTTCGGCATGGTGCGACTGCGGGTGGCGCAGTACGCGCAGCTGGTCATAACGGCGGTGCTGTTCGGCACGGCCTTCGCGATGTCGGCCTTCATCGACTCGGCGTTCTTGCTGTTCGCCATCACCGTGCCAGCATCGTTGTTCTATGCGCCGTTCCTCATAACGGCGAACGCCACCTGCGAGCGAGCGGTGCCGGGCAGCCAGCTGACCGAGGCCATCACCTGGATAAACGCCGGCGTCACCGGCGGCATGACCGTAGGCCCCACCCTCGCTGGTACCCTCATCGACGCTTTCGGCACCCAGACGAGCTTCGTGGCGAGCGGGGCTCTGGCCGCCATGGTGGCCGTGGTCGCCCTGTTGGCGCTGCCCCTGCTCAAGCGGAACGTGCGCTGACCCCATGCGCGACGCCTGCGGAATCTGATATATCATGGGACCCATGGGAACGATGGGGAAGACGCTGTGGCTGGGCGTGGCGTTCACGCTGCTCGGCGGCGCGCTATGGGGCGCGTCGGGCACCAGCGTGCAGTACCTCACCACGGTGGTGGGCGCAAGCCCCGCCTTGATCACGCTGATGCGGGCCATCGTGGGCGGCATGGCGTTCATGGCCCTCCTCCTTCTGCGAAAGCCGGCGGTGGTGCGCGAGATGCTCGGCGATCGGCGCACGGTGCTGCCGCTGTTGCTGTTCGGCCTGGCGCTCTATGCCAACCAGATCTGCTACGCCCAAACGGTGAAGATCACCAATGCGGGCACCGCCACCGTGCTGCAGATGCTGGGTAGCGTGTTCGTCATGGCCTATGTGTGCCTCTCGACGCGCAAGCTGCCGCGCGAGCGCGAGCTCATCGGCCTTTTGGTGGCCATCTTCGCTACGTTGCTGATCGCTTGCCAAGGAGATGTCCGCACCCTCGCCATGCCGATGGACGGTCTGGTGTGGGGCGTGGTGAACGGTCTTACCGTCGCGGTGTACGTCGTGCTGCCGAAGAAGTTCGGCCTGTTCGACCGCTTCGGCGCTGTGGCCGTCACCGGTATCGGCACGTTCTTCGGCATCCTGTTCGCCATACCGGGCTATATGGTGCAAGAGGGAGGGGCCCTCGGCGTGGGCGGCGTGCTGGGAGCCTTCGATGGCGCTGCGTGGCTCGTCTTCTTTGGCGGGGTGGTGCTGGCCGGCACCCTTGGCGGCTACGGCTTCTACCTGAAGGGCGTGTCGCTGGTGGGTCCGGTGAAGGGCAGCTTGCTCGGCGCCATCGAGCCGGTGAGCGCCATGATCATCGCCGCGCTATGGTTGGGCACGCCCTTCACTGGCTATGACGTGGCCGGTCTGGTGCTGATGTGCGTGATGGTGGCGTGCGTATCCGGCGACGAGGAAGCCGCCCCTGCGAAGGAGCCGCCTCAGTAGTCGAGGAACGCGAGCAGTCCATGGCAGCCGGCGTTCACATCATCGTAGGTGGTCTCGAAGTCCCCGGTGTACCAGGGGTCGGCGATGTCCCCGTCGCTGCCGGCATATTCCAACAGCTTGTGCAGCTTGTGATCCGGGTCGTCTCCCAGCATGCGGTCCATGTTGCGCATGTTCTGGCTATCCATGGCTATGATCAGGTCGAACTCGTCGTAGTCGGCCTTGCGCAGCCGACGCGCCCGCTTGGCGGAACAGTCGATGCCCAGTCCTTCGAGGATGCGGCGCGTGCCGGGATGCACCGGGTTGCCGAGCTCTTCAGCGCTGGTTGCCGCCGACTCGATGTGGAAGCGATCGGCCAGCCCGCGCTTCGCTACCAGGTCCTTCATCACGAACTCGGCCATGGTCGATCGGCAGATGTTGCCATGGCAGACGAACAGCAACGATATGGGCTTCTGCGAGGTCATGGGCAGCCTGCTCCTTTCCGTCGTTTCCCTGCATTATGACCGCACGGAAGGCATTTTCGCAACCATCGCGTCCTTGCGCACGGCCATTCGCTCTATAATCCGGTCATGGAAAGATCTTTGAAGAACAACGTGTTCAAGACGGCGCTGCTGTTCGAGGGCGGCAGTCTGCGGGCGGCCTACACATGCGCGGTGGTGGCGTATCTGCTGGAGCAGGGCATCCACTTCGACAACGTGTACGGTGTGAGCGCCGGTAGCTCGAACGCGGTCAACTACGTGTCGCGCGATGTCGAGCGGGCCATCAGCTCGTTCACCGACATCGTCGAGCTGCCCGACTTCGGCGACTGGAAGACGTTTTTGGCCGGCAAGGGATTCTTCAACGCTCACTATATATATGAGGAGATGGGGCGTCCGCAAGGAGCCATGCCCTTCGCCATGGACACGTTCCTTGCGAATCCAGCGAAGGTGACCGTGGTGGCCTATGAGCGCGACACCGGGCGCGACCTGTTCTTCCGTAAGTCCGATATGAGCACCCTTTCCGACCTGATGGTGCGCGTGCGAGCCTCCTCGACGCTGCCGGTGTTCATGCCGCCGCCGGTGGTAGACGGCATGGTGTGCTATGACGGCGGCTTTGCGGAAGGGGGCGGTCTGCCGCTGTGGCGCATCCGCCAAGACGGCTTCCAGAAGCTGGTGGTGGTGCGCACGCGGAAGCGGGGCTTTCGCCGCGAGCCGAGCGGCAGCTGGGCGAAGGGGCTGTTCTGGCGACGGCCGTTCATGCGCGAGGCCGTGCTCAGCCGTGCTGTGCGCTACAACGCGGCCTGCGACCTGCTCGATGAGTGGGAGCGCCAGGGGGACGCCTACGTGTTCTATTGCGATGAGCTCACCCTCAGCGGCACCGAGCGCGATAAAGACGAGCTGCGGCGCAACTTCGAGCGCGGCTATGCTCAGATAACGCGCGAGGGGCCGAAGCTCATGGCCTTCCTCGAAGACGCAGAGCGCTAGGCCCGGCAGTAGGGCAGCAGCGCGCGGTAGGCGTTCACCAGGTCTTCCAGGCTGGCTGCGGCATTGGCGGGACTGGTGGAGGGCAGGCGGGTAGCGACCAGGCTCGTGTCCCGTTCGCAGTGCTTGGCGTAGAGCTCGCTCGCCTTCGCTCCAGTGCAGAACACAGCCTCGATGGGCGCTCGGGCCAGCAGATAGCCGATGTCGTTGGGCACGCACTCGGCGATGGAGGCGTCTTTGGCCCCTTCGATGGTGCATGACGCCAGCACGTCCCAGAGGGCTATGCCGTGGCGCAGCACCAGTTCGCGCTTCTCGTCGTTGGTGGCGGGCACCGCTTCTTCGAACAGCCGGGCCATCACGCGCCAGAAGCGATTTTGCGGGTGGTTGTAATAAAAGCCGGTCTCGCGGGATTTAGGTGAGGGTATGGTGCCCAGCACGAGCACGCGGCAGCGGTCGTCGAACACCGGCTGCAGCGGATGTTCCACCTTGTGGGACCCCTGCGGACTGGCCGTCATCGTCGCTTCTGCGGGAAGATCGGCAGCATGGGCCAGCTCGCGGTCGAGCGCGGAGGGGATGCCGAACAGCGTCTTGCGCGACGAGAACAGCTTCGGATCCTTCCCTTGAGCCCCTGCGGCCAGCACGTTCCCGATGATCTGCCAATTCATGTCGTCTCGCGAAGCCATGAGCGCCCCTTCTCTCGTTGCTCTATAATGCCACATCATCCTCAAGAGGAAGGCTGGCATCGCCCATGACGCAGAAACCGTTTCGCACCTTCGTGTTCGACCTCGATGGCACGCTGCTGAACACCCTGCCCGACCTGGTGGTGCTCACCAACGATACCTTGCGCGACCTTGGGTATCCCGAGCATAGCGAAGAGGAGATACTGAGCTTCGTCGGCAACGGCGTGAAGGCGCTCATCGTGCAAGCGGTGCCCGAAGGTGTGCCTCAGGAGGACGTGGAGCGGGCCTATGGGCTGTGGTGCCAGAAGTACGAGAGCTACTCGAACGGCTTGACGCGTCCCTATGACGGCATCGTGGCGCTGCTGGAAGAGCTGCGGGCCCGCGGGTGCCGCATCGGCGTGATGTCCAATAAGTTCGAGCATGGCGTCCATCAGATACTCGATCTGTGCTTGCCCGGGGCGGTGGACGTGGCTCACGGCGAGACCGACGCCATCCCGCGCAAGCCTGATCCTACGGGCATCCTGCTCACTATCGAAGAGCTGGACAGCGTCCCTGAGGAGACCGTGTATGTGGGCGATTCGGCGGGCGATGTGAAGGGCGGCAAGGCTGCAGGTACGTTCACTGTGGCCGTCAGTTGGGGCTATTCTGCTGTGGAAGCATTGCAAAGCCTTGATGTGGCTCCTGACCTCATCATCGACTCGCCGGGCGACCTGCTCGCTTTGGCTCCGGCGGCGGAGTGAGCAGCTCGGCGATGGAGACGCCCAGCGCATTCGCCAGCTTCTTCAAGTCGGTCAGCTTGGGGTTCGATTCGCCTCGCTCCACCTTGTAGATGAACGGTCGCGAGATGTCCGCCATGGCGGCGAACCGGCTGACGCCCATGCCCGCTCGCATGCGCAGCCGCTCGACGTTCGCGCCCAGGATGACCGCTTCTTCTAATGCCAGCGGCGCGTGTTCTTCGAGCGGTGCTTCCCGTTCGGACGCAGCGTATGTTGACGTCGAGTGCGACATAGGAGAATCGTAAACAACCGTTGACGCTGAACTGTAATCCGTCGTTTACGATTTTTCGGCAGCCTTTAAACATACCTGTTCCAGGCCAAGTGTCGCGAAGTCGGATAGGGGCTGTCAGTGGCATCAGCATGCCGCTGACCCGAAGGGATGCGGCGGCACTCTCGCCGTCGCAGCATGATCTTGAGGTGATGTTCGGTCGCTGGGGGCGGTCAGGGCGGTCAGGCGCCCTTGTAGCCGTTCGGATTGGAGGATTGCCACCGCCACGCGTCCTCGCACATGCGTGCCAGGTCGTATTCGGCTTGCCAGCCCAACTCTTCGCGGGCCTTGTCGCAGGCGGCGTAGTTCTCGGCGATATCGCCCGCACGGCGCGGCTTCACCGCATAGGGGATGGGATGGCCGCAGGCGGCCTCGAAGGCGCGGATGACCTCTAGCACGCTGGAGCCCTTGCCGGTGCCCAGGTTGAAGATGCCCACGCCGCGACGCGTGCCGTCCTCGGCAGGGCGACCCGCCATCGACCCGAGACCGCGGGGCTCACCGCTGCCTCGCTTGCCGCCCATCCAATCGAGGGCCGCCACATGGCCGCGAGCTAGGTCGACCACGTGGATGTAGTCGCGCACACCGGTGCCGTCGGGGGTGGGGTAGTCGTCGCCGAACACGCCCACTTCGGCCAGCTTTCCAACGGCTACCTGGGCCACGTAGGGCAGCAGGTTGTTGGGGATGCCCTCGGGGTCTTCCCCGATGGTGCCGCTCGCGTGGGCGCCGATGGGGTTGAAGTAGCGCAACAGCACCACGTTCCACTCGTCATCGCCGATGTAGAGGTCGGATAAGATGCGCTCTAGCATGCTCTTGGTCTGGCCGTAAGGGTTCGTGGCCTCGTGCTTCGGGCAATCTTCGGTGATGGGGATGAACTCCGGCTCGCCATAGACGGTGGCGCTCGACGAGAACACGATGTTCTTGCACCCGTGCTCCCGCGCCACCTCGCACAGCACCAGGGTGCCGGCGATGTTGTTCCAGTAATATTCCAGCGGCTTCTGCACGCTCTCGCCCACGGCCTTGAAGCCGGCGAAATGGATGATGGCGTCGATGGGGTGCGCGGCGAAGATGCGCTGCATCGCCTCGCGGTCGAGGATGTTCTCTTCATGGAAGACGAGGCGGTCGCGAGCAGCCCCCTCAGCGGTGTTCGTGATGGCGCGCACGCGCTCGAGGGCCTCGGCGTGGGAGTTGCTCAGGTCGTCCACCACCACGACGTTGTAGCCGTTCTCCAGCAGCTCGACCACGGTGTGGCTGCCGATGAAGCCGGCACCGCCGGTCACCAGGATGGTGGTCTCTTCATGGGGTCTCGCCAAGCTCTTGTTGCTCATGATGGTCCTTGCTCCCTTGCCTTCGTGCCTGCGCTTTCGCCCCATTCTAGCACCTGCCTCGCCTTGAAAGCGCTTGGGGTTCGCGGTAGTATGGAAGCCATGGACGAGGCGCTTTAGGTTCCATCGTCTACCAGCTGTCATTCGACGTTACGAGGTGTTTTCCATGGACCTGTTCGGCATGACCATCCCCCCGGCCGCGATCTGGATCATCATCGCCATCATCGTGCTCATCATCGTCGGCTTCGTCGCCAAAGGCTTCATCGACGAGATGAAGAAGAAATAGCACGTCATGGTGAACGGTCCGGGATCCTACGGTCAGTCGAACCCGCAGTTCGCCCAGCAGCCTTACGCTCCTGCGCAGCCGCCGTATCCTTCCGCATATCAGCAACAGAACCCTTACCAGCAGGGCTATCAGCAACCCTATCAGCCATCACCCTATCAGCCATCGCAGCAGTTCTATCAGCAGCCGCAGAACTGGCCTCCGGTAGAGCCCTCTGGCGGTCGCCCCAAGGGGCGCGGGCGTCGTATCGCGCTCCTCGTACTGAGCGTCGTGCTGGTGCTGGCTCTGGCGGCTCTCGGCTACATCGGTTTCTCCTATTGGAACGGCCAGAACACCTATAACACCATCGCCACCGAGAACGTGCAGTTGGAGCAGGCCGATCCTTACGACCTCGCATCGTTCAAGGTCGATTGGGACGCCCTGCGCGCCGTGAACTCCGACATCATCGCTTGGATATACGTGCCTGAGAGCAACATTAACTATCCGGTGGTGTGGCGTCAGAACGACGACAACTACTATCTCTACCATAACTTCAACGGCTACAGCTCGCCGCAGTTCGCGGCCGAGTTCGGCTGCATCTCGCTGTCCGGTGCCAACCAGCCCGACTTCTCCGATCAGATAAACATCATCAGCGGCCATAACATGCTCGATGGCTCCATGTTCCAGTCGTTCTCCACCTTCAACGACGCCGCCATATTCAATAGCCATCGCACCATCTTCCTGCTCACGCCGAAGGGTAACTTCCGCCTCAACACCTTCGCCATCGACTACGTGCTGGGGTCGAGCACCGTGCCCATCAACTTCGCCACGCGCGCGGAGTTCAAAGAATACCTGCAGAAGTGCATCGATGATTCCCTGGTACAGCCCGACCCGCCGCCTCCGCTGGTGCGCACCATCAACAAGGCGTTCGCCTTCTACACCTGCGATAACAACAACGATACCTATCGCTTCTTCATCTACGCGAACATCGCGGACTACCTGCCCCTCGATGGCGGCAGTAAAGAGGAGGCCATGGGGAACAAGAGCGCTGAGCCTGAGAGCCCCGCGGAAGATGGGAACGCCGAGGGCGAGCCAACGGGTCCCCTTGAGGGCGGCGATGCTGTGGGCGACGCAGTGGGCGACCGCATCGTCTGATCCCCTCAAGCCGGCCATCGGCCGGCTTCATAAAGGTCACACACAGGGACGTTCCGAGAAGCGTCCCTTTTTCTTATATAATGGTAGCTTCGAACTTTGACTTTCACGTAAAAAGGAGGTGCGCGTACATGCCGAAGCTCCATATCATGGACACCACCATCCGCGACGGCCAGCAGAGCCTGTGGGCCACTCGCATGCAGATCGGTGAGATGCTGCCGATCCTGCCGACCATGGACAAGGTGGGCTATTGGGCTATCGAGGCATGGGGCGGTGCCACGTTCGACTCATGCTTGCGATTCCTCGACGAGAACCCGTGGGAGCGCTTGCGCTCGATAAAGGCGAACACCCCGAACACCCCGCTGGCCATGCTGTCCCGCGGGCAGAACCTCGTGGGCTACAAGCATTATTCCAAAGACATCGTCGATCATTTCATCGCAGCGGCTCATCGTAACGGCATCGAAGTGTTCCGCGTGTTCGACGCGCTGAACGACATTCGCAACGTGGTCGACAACGCTGAGGCCATCAAGGCCGTGGGCGCTCACTTCGAAGGGGCCATCAGCTACACCATCAGCCCGGTGCACACCCTCGATAGCTTCCTCGAATACGGTCAGAAGCTGAAGGACCTGGGCGCCGACTCCATCGCCATCAAGGACATGGCCGGCATGCTCACTCCGTATCGCACCGAGCGCATGGTCAAGGCGTTCAACGCCGAGATCGGCCTGCCGGTGCATATCCACTGCCATTACGTGGGCGGCATGGCACCGGCCAACATCATCAAGGCCGCCGAAGCCGGGGCTGCCATCGCTGACACGGCCCATGCGCCGCTGGCGTTCGGCAACTCCCATCCGGCCGTCGAGATGATCGCTGCCGCGTTCCAGGAGAGCCGCTACGACACCGGCCTCGATGTGGACCTGCTGTTCGAGATATCCGAATACTGGGAGCAGCTGCGCAAGCGTCGCCACTACAAGCGCGGCGTCAGTTCTCTGGCCCACATGAAGGTGTACTCCCATCAGATCCCCGGCGGCATGATGAGCAACCTGGTCAGCCAGCTGGAGGTGCAGAAGGCGGGCGATCGCCTGCCCGAGGTGATGGCCGAGATCCCGAAGGTGCGCGCCGAGGTGGGCTATCCGCCGCTGGTGACCCCCCTGTCTCAGATCGTGGGCACCCAAGCGGTGTTCAACGTGCTCACCGGCAAGCGCTGGAGCGTCATCTCCAAGGAGATGAAGGACTATATCTGCGGCTACTACGGCAAGGCGCCGGGCCCCATGGACAAAGAGATCGTGAAGAAGGTGTGCGGCCAGGACGAGATACTCGACCAGTCCGTGGCACCGGGGTCTTTGGTGACCACCACCTACGACGAGGTGGCCGCCGAGATCGGCGATCTGGCCCATTCCGAGGAAGACGTGCTCATGTACGCGCTCTTCCCGAACGAGGCACGCACCTACCTGAGCAAGCATCGCGTGTCGGAGAAAGTGGATTTCATGCTGGAGCAGGAATCCAGCAACACCAAAGAGGAGGATTACGTGGACATCAATCAGATCCGCGAGCTGGTTCGCGTGGCTGAAGAGAGCGGCGTGGGCGAGATCGTCGTCGAGGAAGAGGGCATGCGAGTCGCTGTGCGCATGCCGGGCTCTATGCCGGTCGCAGCGGTGCCGATGGCCCAGGCTGTTCCGGCCGCTGCGATGGAGGCCGCGGCTCCGGCCGCTGCGCCCGAGGCGGCTGCTGCTCCCGAGGCTGAGCGCCCCAAGACCTGGGTGCCGGTGATCGCTCCTATGGTGGGCACGTATTACGAGGCACCGGCTCCGGGCGAGCCGCCCTTCGTGAAGGTGGGCGATGAAGTGGCCGCCAACGAGACGCTGTGCATCGTGGAGGCCATGAAGCTGATGAACGAGATCACCGCCGAAGAGATGGGCACGGTGCGCGAGGTGTGCCTCGAAGACGCCACGCCCGTTGAGTACGGCACGGTGCTGTTCTACATCGAGCCCCATGAGACGTCGAACCTCGCTCCGGAGACGGCGTGATGTTCGAGAAGATACTGATCGCGAACCGCGGCGAGGTGGCTCTGCGCGTCATGCGCGCCGCGAAGGAGCTGGGCGTGAAGACGGTGGCCGTGTACTCCACCGAGGACGCCGATACCTATCCGGTGCAATACGCCGACGAGGCCGTGTGCATCGGCCCGGCTCCGGCGAACCAGAGCTACCTGATAATGAGCAACATCATCGCGGCAGCGAAGAACACCGGCGCTCAGGCCATCCATCCCGGCTATGGATTCTTGGCTGAGAACGCCGATTTCGCTCGCAAGTGCGCCGAGGAAGACCTCGTGTTCATCGGTCCTTCCGCTGAGTGCATCGAGCGCATGGGCGACAAGTCTTCCGCACGCGAGACCATGAAAGGCTGCGGCGTTCCTACGGTGCCGGGCAGCGACGGTTGCCTTGACACGGTGGAAGAGGCCCAAGCCTTCGCCGATGCGGTGGGCTATCCGGTGCTGATCAAGGCGACAGCCGGCGGTGGCGGCAAGGGCATGCGCGAGGTCCATGCGCCCGAAGACCTGGAGGCCCAGTACAAGGCTGCCCGTACTGAGGCGGGCGCCGCCTTCGGCAACGATGGCGTGTACTTGGAGAAGCTGGTGCTGCGCCCGCGCCACGTGGAGGTGCAGATACTCGCTGACGACTTCGGCAATTCCGTCGCGCTGTGCGAGCGTGATTGCTCCATCCAGCGCCGTCATCAGAAGCTGCTGGAAGAGGCGCCGTCCCCGGCTCTCGATGAGGACCTGCGTCGCGCCATGGGCGTGGCGGCTTTGAAAGCCGTGCGCGCGGTGGACTACCGCAACGCCGGTACCATCGAATTCCTGCTGGACGAGCGCGGCCACTTCTACTTCATGGAGATGAACACTCGCGTGCAGGTGGAGCATCCTGTCTCCGAGGAGATCACCGGCACCGACATCATCAAAGAGCAGTTGCGCATCGCCTCCGGCGAGCCCATGAGCTGCGCCGAGCGCGCGCCGTTCACTCCGAACGGCCACGCGATCGAGCTGCGCATCAACGCCGAGGATCCGGCTCACGGCTTCCGTCCCTGCCCGGGCACCATCACGAGGTTCGAGCCGCCGGCGGGCCCGGGAGTGCGCGTGGAGAGCTACATCCGCACCGGTTCGCGCATCTCTCCCTACTACGATTCACTGGTGGCCAAGCTGATCGTTCACGGCCAAGACCGTGACGAGGCTGTGGCCCGCGCTAAGCGCGCCCTCGACGAGTTCGTCATCGACGGCATCGCTACCACTATCCCGTTCCATAAGCGCGTGTTGGACAACGAGGTGTTCCTGGCTGGCGAAGCCACCACTGACTTCATAGAAACGCAGATGGGAGACGTGTTATGAGCGACGCTGCCCACAACGATGCTGCTGCGAAGAATGGAGCCGATGCCTCGGCCGCCGTGGTGATGGGAGCATCCGATGCGGAGGCCATGGCCCTGGCTGCAGGCGTGATGGAGACCATCGTGCAGCTGGCCTTGAAGGACGTGGAAGGCGTCGCGGGCTTAGGCGTCGTCAAAGGGCGCCGCAAGCGGTTCGGCAGCAGAAGGCAGCCCTCTGCTATCGAGGTGACCATGGAAGAGGACGGCGCCATCGTGGATCTGCACCTCACCGTCCGCTACGGTCAGGTGCTCCCTGAGGTGGCCTCTGCGGTTCGCCAGGCCGTGGGCGAAGCGCTCGCCACTCAGGTGGGCGTCGCGGCGAAGCGCATCAACATCTTCGTCGACAGCATCTCGTTCGAGTAGCGCGAAAGGCGACGAACACCTATGACGAGCAAACGCCACGAACGCACCACCGCCCGCCGCTGTGCCGTGCAGCTCCTCTATACGAGCGAGCTTCAGGGCAAGACGCCCGAAGCCGTGCTGGAGGAGGGCCTGTGCCTGGTCGATAGCGACCCGTTGAGCGATTACGTGCTGCAGCTGGTGAACGGCGTGGAAGAGAACCGCGTCGTGATAGACGAGCAGCTGCGCGCGGTATCGGAGAACTGGAAGGTAGAGCGCATGCCCATCGTGGACCGCGCCATCCTCCGGTTGGCGGTGTACGAGATGCTCCACGAAGAGGACGTGCCCATCTCGGTCACCATCAACGAGGCAGTCGAGCTGGCCAAGGACTTCGGTGGCGAGGATGACTCGCCGCGGTTCGTGAACGGCGTGCTCGGTCACATCGCACGTCGTCTCGAAGGGGGAGCGGTCAGCACCGAAGCGGAGGCCGGCGAGCCTGAGGTTGCGATGTCCGAGAGGACGGAGGCGTGATGGAGCGAGATACCCAGAGCTTCGCAGACGTGCGCGGCCGTCTTGAACGGATCGTGGATGAAGTGAGCGCCGAGAACATCTCGCTCGACGATGCGCTCAAGCTCTACGAAGAAGCCGTGAAGCTGGGGCTTTCCGCTTGTGAGCTGAGCGAGAGCGACCTGTTGCCCGAAGAGCTGCAGCCGGAAGCGGAAGGCGAGGCCTCAGGCGATGTGCAGGCACCGGCACCGGTGCAGGTGCAGGACGCTCCTGCCGAGGAGCCTGATGTGGCCGAGGCCGCGCTCATCGAGCAGGTGGGCGATGCTGCCTCGGTGCAGACCATCTGAACGTTCGAGCCCGCTTCGTCATCGGAGGCCGAGAACGATGGAAGAACCCCGTATTCTCGATAGCATAACCTCACCGGCCGATCTGAAGGTCCTTACCAACGAGGAACTGGGCATCCTCGCCCAGGAGATACGCGATCAGATCATCGATACCACGTCTCGCACCGGCGGTCACGTGGCGTCATCGCTGGGCGCGGTAGAGATAGTCCTGGCGGCTCACAGCGTGCTGAACGCCCCGAAGGATAAGCTCATCTTCGACGTGGGCCATCAGGCTTATGCTCACAAGCTGGTGACCGGTCGTGCGGCGCAGTTCGATACGCTGCGCAGCTACGGCGGCATATCCGGTTTCCCGCGACCGAGCGAGAGCGCCTATGATGTGCATCCCTCCGGCCACGCGTCGGATTCGCTGTCCGTGGCTACGGGCCTGGCGAAGGCGCGTCTGTTGAAGGGGACCGACGAGAAGGTGGTGGCCCTCATCGGCGATGCCGCCATGGCGGGCGGCATGGCCTTCGAAGCTTTGAACTACATGGGTACCGAGCAGCTTCCCCTGGTCATCATCTTGAACGATAACGAGATGTCCATCTCGCGCAACGTGGGCGCGCTCATGCGGCATCTAGGAGATATCCGTGCTACTAGCCATTATCGCGATGCTCGCGAGGCGCTGCAGGAGCGCATGGAGTCGGGCGGCGCTCTCGCGTCTGCTGTGCTGAACTTCGGCAAGAACGTCAAAGAGTCGATGAAGCAGTTCGTCATCCCTCAGTCGATGCTGTTCGAGCAGCTGGGCATAGTGTGCACCGCTCCCATCGATGGCCATGACATCGGTGCGCTGAAAGAGACGCTGTCGATGCTGCTCGCCATGGACGCTCCGGCGCTCATGCATGTGGTCACGCGGAAGGGCGAGGGCTTCGGGCCTGCCATGGCCGACCCCGAGCGCTTCCATGGTGTGGGACCTTATGACCCGGTGACCGGGGAGGATAAGGGGAAGGCGGCGAGCAGTACGGCTCCGGCTGCGGCACAGAGCGTAGGCGCTGTGCCGACCTACACCGAGGTGTTCGGCGAGGCGCTGATGCGCGAGGCGGCAGCCGACGATGACGTGGTCGCCATCACGGCAGCCATGGCCAGCGGCACGGGGTTGAAGCGGTTCGCTGCGGCCTATCCCGATCGTTTCGTTGATGTGGGCATAGCCGAGACCCAAGCCGTGGGCATGGCCAGCGGTCTTGCTATCGGAGGCAAGAAGCCCGTGGTGGCCATCTATTCCACCTTCCTGCAGCGAGCCTTCGACCAGGTGGTGGTCGATTGCGCGCTGGCCAACATGAACGTGGTGTTCGCTCTCGACCGAGCCGGCGTCGTCGGCGGGGATGGGCCCACCCACCATGGCATATACGACATCGCCTATCTGCGCATGATCCCTCATATTCGCATGCTCGCTCCCAGTGACGAAGCCGAGCTCGTGAACGCTCTACATACGGCCCTTGCGTTGGAGGGTCCGGTAGCTGTGCGTTATCCTCGCGGCAAGGGCGAAGGCGTGCCGCTGCCCGAGCAGCTCGAGCTGCTGGAAGAGGGGAGGTCGCGCGTCGCCTATGAGAGCGGATCGCTCATCGAAGGCGTCGCGCCGGATATCACGCTGCTCGCGTTCGGGCGCATGGTGTCTTCTGCGGTGGAGGCGGCGCAGCGAGCAGAGGCCGACGGCAAGACCGTGCGCGTGGTGGACATGCGCTGGGTGAAGCCCCTCGACCGCGAAGCCATCGCCGAAGCAGCCCGCTCGCAGTGCATCCTCACCATAGAAGAGGGCATCAGAGCCGGCGGCGCAGGCGAAGCCGTGCTGGAAGTGCTGAGCGAACTAAACGCTTCGACTCCCACCCGCGTCCTCGCCATTCCGGATCAGTTGGTGCTGCAGGGAGATACTGAGGTCCTGCTCCACGCTTTGGGTCTTGACGCTGAGGGGATCTATCAAGCACTTTGTTTCTGAGGATTCTCCTGGTCCCCTTCCATGTGGTCGCTATGGTGGCGGTAGAAGGATGGAGCTAAAAAGGGGCGTCATCGTCTTGCCGCATCAAGCCGGGGCGGTCTGTGGTGGATGCTTCGGCCCCATCGCTTCGAGCGCCGGGAGTCGCCCTGCGTGCCTATGCCATGGATGAGCAGCACCGTGGCACGATGGTCTCGGCCGCGCACTCTCTTCGCTGCGCAGCAAGAATGGAGGAGTCGTCGATAGGGTGCTCCGATAGTGATGACATAGGGCGGTCGTCTACAACTCTCCGATGATCCTCTGGGTTCGTGCGCTCGCTTCTGCCTTTACCTTTTCCAGGTCGATGCCGGGCCAGGTGGCGTCGGCTTCGGCGGAGGAGTCGGCGCGATAAACCACCTCGCCGTCGCACAGGGTGAGCACCACGTTGCTGCCGTCCCCGGCGTACACGGCGTTATAGAGCGGCTGGATCATGGGACACCACTCGGGGCCGCTCACATCCAGTACGCACAGGTCAGCCTTGAAGCCTTCTTTCAGAAGGCCGCAATCTTCGCGTCCCTGGGAGAGGGCGCCGTTGCGGGTGGCGGCGCGCAAGGCTTGCTCGGGGGTGACGGCCGTGGGATCGAGGGTCGAGCCTTTGTAGATGAGCGCCATCACGTAAAGGTCGCTGAACAGGTTGTGGTTGTTGTTCGAGGCCATGCCATCGCCACCGAGGCACACGTTCATGCCGCGGCGCAGCATCTCGGGGATGGGAGCGAAGCCGCTGCCCAGCTTCATGTTCGACACCGGGCAGTTCGCGACGAAGATATCCCTGCGCTCCATGATGGCGAGATCGGCCTCGTCGAGCCAGACGCAGTGGGCCGCCGTTACGGGCCCCTCGAACACGCCGATGGCGTCGAAGTACTGTACCGGCGACATGCCATCGTGACGCTCGCGGCATTCGGCCACTTCCTTCTCCGTCTCGCTCAGATGCAGGTGCAGTCGCAGCCCCTTCTCCTTCACGATGGCGGCGATATCGCGGCATACCTGCTCGTTGGAGGTGTATTCCGCATGGATGTTGTAATCGATGAGGATGCGCCCGTTCGCAGAGCCGTGCAGCGTGCGCACGTACTCCTCGTTCTGGGCGCAGATGGGGTACTCCGCGTAGGGCTTCGGCTCGAAGGCGATCAGCCCCTCGCACAAGTTCGCCTTCAGGCCGGCTTCGGTGACGGCTCGGGCGCGTTCGGGCGTGGCGTAGTACATGTCGGAGAAGCTGACCACGCCGTATCGGGCCATCTCGGCGCAGGCCAGCAGCGTGGCCCAGTAGTTATCCTCCGGCGTCATCTTCGCCTCGAAGGGCCAGCACTTCTCGTTCAGCCAACGTTGCAACGGCAGGTTCTCGGCGAAGCCTCGCAGAAGCGTCATGGGTGCGTGGGCGTGGGCGTTGTAGAGCGCTGGCATCAATAGCTTGCCGGTGCCGTCGAAGGTGTCTGCGTAGGCGGGCTCGGTGGCGGCGTCGGCCGGTGCCGTATCGCCGATATAGGTGATACGACCGTCCTTCACGGCGACGAACTGGTCGGGTCGGTAGGAGAAGTCCTCGTCGATGATGGCGATGTTCTTGAACAGCATGGGAGGCACGGTTCCTTTCGAGCGGAAGAGGAGCGACATGTTTGCGTATCTCAACTATATGATTCGCTCCATTATGCCCGAAACGACTGCAGAACATCAATGGGACCCGCGAAGGACGGCTCTCTTCGCGGGTCCCTATGTCATGTCATCTCGCGCAACGTTTTCGGATCGCTCGTTGGCGGCCCCTCGGTCGCTGCGCGGATGGCGCGTCAAAAGGCGTTTCGATGGCTCTTACTATACTCCGGTCACAGCTGAGAGAGCGGCCGTGATGATGGTTCGTAGACTGCCCGTTCCCGGTCCGTTCGCATCCCGTTGCCCAAGGGTGTCACAGGCGTTCGATCATGTGGTGTATGCGGCGCTCGAACTGGGCGCGGTCCGTCGCGGACGTCTTCTCGAAGATGATGCGCGCATTCCCCTTGATGGTGCTCTTCGACAGGTGCATCGCCTCGGCGGCCTCATCGTAGGTCATCCCCGCGAGCAGGCAGCGAGCGATGTGCCGTTCGAGGCGGTCGAGCTCGAACGCGCGCAGGGCCATCTCTTCCAGTTGGTGATAGCCGTAACGTGCTGATCGCACCGCCATGCGCGAGCGCATCATGGTCGTCGGCAGCAGGCGCGATCGGATGATCCTCACCAAGGTCGAGCTCTCATCTGACACTGCATGGGAAGGGGAAGATGCGCTACACTGAAACCAGCGAGAAGCGCCTGCTGGGTCGCGATTCGCGGCTCGCATATCATCCATTGGCCCCACCGACTTTCGGGGAAACGCGCGAGCGGTGCTGGGCCGCACGGTCCGCCTGGGCGGACGGAAGGGTTCGGTGGTCGTTATGGCAGCACCAGCAACGGAGCATGTGCGCAACATCGTCTTGGTCGGGCAGGACGGCGCGGGGAAGACCTCGCTGGCCGAGGCTATGCTCTACGTGTCGGGCAAGACGCCGCGCATGGGCACGACCCACGACGGCAAGTCCTATCTCGACTACGACGCTGAAGAGATCAAGCGCAAGTTCACCATCGGCACTTCCATCGCGCCCGTTCCCTATAAAGATTACAAGATCAACGTGCTGGACACTTCGGGCCATCCCGATTTCATCGTGGATACGCTGGCTACCATGCAGGCGGCGGAGATGGCCATGTTCGTGGTGGACGCCGTGGCGGGCCCGGGCGTGATGACCACGAAGCTGTGGCAGGAGGCCGAGACCATGCGCCTGTCCCGTGCGGTGTACATCAACCATATCGACCGCGAGAACGCGAACTTCGACGCCGCTATGGCGATGCTCCATGCCCGTTTCGGCGCGCGTCTGGGCGCGGTGACCATCCCCATCGGCGTGGCCGAGGATTTCAAGGGCGTCATCGACGTCATCCGCATGAAGGCGCGCTACTTCGACGCCGACGGAACCGGCGAGCGAGTGGAGGCGATACCCGCCGAGTACGCCGACGCTGCTGAGGCTGCTCGCGACAAGCTGTGCGACCTTGTGGCCGAGGCCGACGACGAGCTGATGATGAAGTATCTCGATGGCGAGGAGCAGCTCACCCAAGAGGAGTTGGAGAATCTGTTGGACCAGGCCATCGCCCAAGAGCTCATCGTGCCGGTGTTCGTGGGCTCCACCATCATCATGCAGGGCATCGTGGGCCTGATGGAGGATATCTGCACCTATTTCCCGCATCCGCGTAGCCACGGTCGCTTCCGCCAGATGTCCGATGGCGTCGCCATCCCCATCGACGAGACGAAGCGCCCGAGCGCCTTCGTGTTCAAGACCATCAGCGATCCGTTCGTGGGCCGATTGAGCTTCTTGAAGGTGCTCTCCGGCTTCCTGGAGCCGGGCCTTGAGCTCATCAACGCCCGCACGGGGAAGAAGGAGCGCTTGGGCAAGCTGCAGGTGATGATGGGCAAAGAGCCGATCGAGGTGAAGAGCGCCAAGGCCGGTGACATCATCGTGGTGCCGAAGCTGAGCGAGGCCCGTTCCGGCGACACGCTGTCGGTGGAAGGCGATATCGCCATCCAGCCGCTGCCCATGCCCGAGCCGCTGTATCCGGTGGCCATCGAGGCAGTCAACAAGAAGGACGAGGACAAGCTGGGCTCTTTCCTGGCCCGCATGGCGGAGATGGATCCCTCCATCCGCATCGTCCACGATGACGATACTCACCAGACGGTGCTCTACACCATGGGCGACACTCAGGTGGATATGCTGCTGTCGCGCCTGAAGGAGCAGGCTGGGGTGGAGGCGAGCTTGGTGCCGGTGCGCGTGCCCTATCGCGAGACCATCCGCAAGACGGCCGAGGCGCAGGGTCGCCACAAGAAGCAGACCGGCGGTGCGGGCCAGTTCGGCGATTGCTGGCTGCGCATCAGCCCGAACCCAGGAGCGGGATATGAGTTCGTGGACGAGATCCGTGGAGGCGCTATCCCGGGCGGTCTGATCCCGGCGGTGGACAAGGGCGTGCAGGATGCCATGGCTGAGGGTTTCTTGGCCGGCTATCCCATGGTGGATATACGGTGCGCGTGCTATGACGGTTCCTATCATTCGGTCGACAGTAACGAGATGGCGTTCAAAACGGCAGCTCGCATCGGCTTCCGCGCGGCCTGCGAGAAAGCCGACCCCATCATTTTAGAGCCCATGGCCACTATGGATATCGCCGTGGCCGAGGAATACGCCGGAACCATCATGGGCGACATCACCACCCGCCGCGGACGCATCATCGGCACCGATGCCGGAGATGCGGGCGAGACCATCATCATGGTGCGCGTGCCCTATGCGGAAGTGATCGACTACACGAAGGACCTGCGCTCGCTCACGCGCGGTTCAGGATCGTACAGTCTCGTGCTGGAAGGCTATGAGGAAGCACCGGCTGATGTTACGAAGAAGCTGATCGCTGCCTACGAAGCGTCTCGCAACTAGCGGAGCTGCTGCGGGTGCGCCTGCGAAGGCGGTCCTGGCAGTAGGGAGGCTTCATGACATGCGACAAGAAGGCTCGTCGCCCGGATCGCAGGAGGCGACGGGCCTTCTTTCTCGTCGGTCGTCGGTGATGGCTAGGCGCGCTTCACCTTCTTGATGGCTTCGGCATAAAGGGCGATGTCATCGTGGGGCGTCTCCCAGATGCGCACCGTATCGGCGATGGCCTCGTGCTTCGCGATGGCCACCAGCCGGTCCCAACCCAGCTCGCCCTCGCCGAGCGGAGCATGGTGGTTGTGGTGGGTGCCACGGTCGTACTTCGGGTCGGCCAGGTGCACGGCGCGCAGCCGATCGAGCCCGATGGCGTCATCGAAGCGCTGCAGAACGCCGTCGAGGTCGTCGGCAACATCGTAGCCGGCGCCCCACACGCAGGCGGTATCGAAACATACGCCCACGTCATGGGCTTTGTCTATCTGGTCGAGCAAAGCTGCCATCTCTTCGAAGGTGGCTGCTATCTCGTTGCCTTCTCCGGCAGGAGTGACCAGCAGCATCGTGGAATGTTGCGTGGGCTGCAACACCTCGTTCAGGATGGAGGCCACCTGCGCTACGGCTGCGCTCTTGCTCTTCGCGCCCACCGCGCTGCCGGGGTGGGCGGCGTAGAACTGGCCAGGCAGCGATTCGAGCCGAGCCAGATCCTCGCTGTAGATCACCCGAGCGAGGTCGGCCTCTTCCATGGTGCCAGAGGCAGGGTTGGCGCTGTAGGGCGCATAGGCCACCAGCGGCCCGAAGCCGCGCTCCTTCACGAACGTTCGGAAATCGGTCAGGTCGGCAGCGGCCCACTGCTTCGCGTGAGCGCCGCGGGGGTTCCGCGTGAAGAACTGAAACGTGTTCGCGCCCAGACCGAGCGCTTCTTCGCCCATCGTCATGAATCCGCCATGGGTCGAAAGATGGCAACCCACATATCCCATGATGCACCTTCTTCGGATCGCATTGCATTCGTCATCTCCTATCGTAGTGCGCTGGTGCCACCTCGCCCTCGGCGCAGGGCTTTTGTAAGGGATCCGTCATGGGCTGCTGCTCTCCCCTCTCTCCGCTTTCCGAAAAAGCTGGCGGCACAAAGCCCTGTTCGTGGCCGTATCCGTCCCTTTCATATATGATTGTCCGATCGGAGGGCTGAGAGGGAGCCCGTTGAACGATGCCGCGTCGTCTTGCTATGGGACGCGCGGGTCAGAGGAGCCGGCACGTTCTTGGAAGGGCGTCGGCCGGTCTAAGTCTTGGAGGGAGACGTATGAAACCATATAAGACAGTCATCTATAGCTTCCTGGTAGGCGGCTTGTTCGCTCTGATCGCTCAGGCTATCCTCGCCGTGTGGCAGGTGGCGTTGACCGACACCCCTATGGCGTTCTTCATCGGTGGTGCCACGCTGGTGTCCATGGGCGTCATCGGCTGCATCCTCGGCGGCATGGCGAACTATCAGCATGTAGAGGAGTGGGCCACATTCGGTGCGCTGCTGCCGTTCTCTGGCTTCGCTATGGCTGTGGGCATGAAGGCCGTCGGCCCGTGGACGAAGAACAACGAGAAGGTCGGCAAGTGCGTGTGGAACGTGGTGTGGTTCGTGCTGTGGTTCAACGTGGTGTTCGCGGCCATCTGCATCGCTTTGGGCTTCGCGTTCGGCATGGCCGGCATCGAGCCGGCGTTCACCGTGGAGAAGACCACCGGCCCCATCCTGTTCGCCTATGCGTTCCTGATCGGTGGCGTGCTCGCTGCTCTGTTCCAGATCCTGTTCGTGGCCCTGCGTTCCGTCACGAAGAAGGTCACGCCGCTGCACATCCTGATGACCGCCTGGATGTGCGGGGCCATCTTCGCCCCGCTCGGCGTTTCCGGCGCGTTGGCCAACTTCTCTGGTGAGGGCTTCTCGGTCATGATCACCGTAGGTGGCTACAACATGTACAACGTAGGCTTCGACCTGGCCCTCGGTCATTTCGACGCAGCGCTTCTGCACCTCGGCTCCTTCGCTCTGGCTGTGTTCGGCCTCATGATCACGGCGCTGTTCACGTGGATCATCTACAACTGGAACTTCGGTCGCACCCCCATCCATGTGGTGCATGTGGCTCAGGCTCAGCGTGCGGTGGACGAGCTCACCAAAGAGCTGCCGCCGGCTGACAACCTGGAGGGCTTCGACTACGACATCGATCCGGAGTACATCGAGGCTGTGAAGAAGGCCCATGCGTCCCAGACCGTCATCGTGGAAGTGGATGTGGCGCGCGCCTAGCATGGTCGAGCATCGACCTCAAGAGACGCAAGGAAGGACGGGGTTTCGGCCCCGTCCTTTGCTATACTTACGGGAATGCGTTTCGCGCGAGGAACACCTACGGAAAGGTGCAGCATGGGGCACGGGAAGAGCAAGGGTCAACGCCGCATCGAGCAGCAGATCGCAGAGCTCGAGATGAAGAAGCGCAGCGGCTTGGTTCGCATGGTGTTCGCCATCGTGCTCTTCATCGCGCTGATCGTGGTGAAGACGAACTTGGTGGCTGCGGGCGTGGAATGGGCCGATAGCACGTTCGCGAGCGGAGTTCTCTTCGCGTTGGCCTTGGTGTTCGCCGGTGTAGCTGGCATGGGCTCGCGTGCATGGGCGGTCTCGAACCGCAAGATCAAGGACCTGCGGGCGCAGATGCGCTCCTAGAAGACGGCACGACTTCCGCGAACGGGAGCGTTTCGGTGCCAGACCGTGCCGATCGCCACCGCTTTTGCGAACCTCGAGTAGTTGGCGGTGTCAACGATCATGGATAAGAGCGATTCCAAACAACGATTGAAGCTGCTCTACTTGCTGCGCATCCTCTATGAAGAGAGCGACGAGGAGAGCGGGCTCACCATGCCGCAGCTGATCGAGCGTTTGGCGGACCATGGCGTGTCGGCTGAGCGCAAGGCGGTCTATCGCGACCTAGAGGCACTGCGCGCCTACGGCTTCGATGTCGCCACGTTGCCGCGTCGTCCGGTCCAGTATGCGCTGCGTGGCCGCATATTCAGCCAGGCGGAACTATTGCTGCTGGTGGATGCGGTGCAGTCATCTCGCTTTCTCACGAAGACGAAATCTGATAGCCTCGTGCGCTCCTTGCGTACCCTGGCCTCCAAACAACACGGTCGCACCCTGGCGCGTCATGTGCACGTCGAGGGCCGCATAAAAATGCAGAACGAGTCGGTGTTCTACAATGTTGACGTCATCCAAGAGGCTTTGGCGAAGAAGCGGAAGGTGTCGTTTCGCTACTTCAAGTACGACGAGCGCAAAGAGCAGCAGCTCCAACGTGCTGGCGAGCGTTATCTGGAGACGCCGGTGGTGCTCACCTATGTAGATGGCTGCTATTATCTGGTGGTCTACAATGACAAGCACGCAGGCTTCGCCACCTATCGCGTCGATCGCATGCAATCGCTCATGGTCAGCGACGAGCCGGCCACCCGCAACGAAGCCATCGCCTCCTTCGACATCTCCACCTATGAGGCGCGGGTGTTCGGTATGTTCGCCGGGCGTCCGGTGAAAGCTGCGTTGCGTGTGCATTGTGACGCTATGGGAGCCGTCATCGACAAGTTCGGTCGCGACGTGGAGGTCATGGCCTTGGGCGATGGCTGGGCTCGGGTGTATGTTCACGTGATGGAAGCTCCCACGTTCTTCGGGTGGCTCGCGCAGTTCGATTCCACGGTGAGCATCGAGGGCCCTGAGCGTTTGCGCACGGCCTATCGGGATCATCTGAGGAGCATTCTGGAAGGGTATGAATGATCGCTGAGAACGAAGCGCTCGCCCGGGCGCGAGCGGAATACGCGGCAGTTGAGGAACGCTATGTGCGCGCCCTGGAAGAGAAGGGCCTGAAGTTCGCTCCGCGGGGCGAGGGGGAGCACCGTCGTGCCGAGCTGCGTCGGCAGCTGCGCGAGCGGGGCGTGACGTTCCGTAACGGCGGAGCGTCGCTGTCGGTGGGTTGGCTGTCGCCGGCATGCGTGGAGTGCACGGGCGCTCGCGGCAGCGAGACGTTCTCCACCACCTTCCGCTGTCATCGCGACTGCTACTTCTGCTTCAATCGTAATCAGGCCGACTACGAGCTGTTCTTCGAGCAAGGCTGTCCTTGGGAAGAGGGGCTGCAGCGGGCTGCGCAGACCTATGACGACCTGGCTTGCATCGGTCTGACGGGTGGGGAGCCGCTGCTGAACTTGGAGGATTCTCTTGCGTTCCTCGCGCGTGCGACCGAGCTGTTCCCGAATGCGCGCAAGCGCATGTACACCTCGGGAGATCTGCTCACTGAAGAAGCTGCTGAGCGGCTGCGGGACGCGGGCCTTGATGAGATGCGCTTCAGCGTGAAAGACGATGACACCGAGGTGCAACAGCAGCGTGTGCTCGACGCCATGGCGCTCGCGAAGCGCTACATCCCCCACGTCATGGTAGAGATGCCGGTGATACCCGGCTCCGAAGACGCCATGAAGGCTCTCATGGAGCGGTTTCAAGCCATCGGCATCGATGGCATGAACTTGTTGGAGTTCTGCTTTCCGTTCTGTCATTGGGAGGAGTTCGAGAAGCGCGGCTTCACCCTGCGCAACCCACCTTTCGAGGTGATGTACGATTACGGGTATTCCGGCGGCTTGGCCGTGGCGGGCAGCGAAGAGCTCATCTTGAAGCTCATGGCGTGGGCGATCGATGCGGGCATCAACTTCGGCATGCACTACTGCTCGTTGGAGAACAAGCATCGTAGCGAGATACGCCAAAAGAACGAGCGGGCGCGCGGCGCTCATCCGGCGCTGTCCTTCGACGAGGAGGACTTCTTCTTGAAGGCGGCCAAGGTATTCGGTGCGGATGTGGCGCCGGTGCGCGCTGCTCTCGACGAGCTCGGCTGCGACTGCGCCCTCGAAGACGAGAAAGAGGGGTCGCTCACGTTTCCGCTCGCATTGGCTTCTCAAGTGGAGGCCGCATGCGGCGATGAGGTGACGGTGCATCGCTGCCTCTTCGTCTACGAGCTGGATGACGAAGGCGCCTACCTCACCGACGTCGCCCTGCGCTGAGCGCTTCTTGTTGTGCGCGCTCATGGTGAACGTGCGCTCTCGTATCGATGACATCGAAGAGCGTTTCTGCCGGACGTTCCATTCTGCTGTTCGCTCGATGCTCTCTTTGTGGATGAAGGGCTCTCGGCCCTTTGGGCCTGATCAGTATCGCGTCGTTAGGCTTCCTTGACGACGCGCATCGTCTTCGCTCATGGGGCCGACCGATCTTGGCGATTTCCGGAAGACCATATGGAGCGGGCAGGATGAATCGAGCACCAAGTTGAGGGTGAGAGGCGCTCAAAACGACCTAAAGAAGGAAGCGCTACGTCAAGCAACTCAAGATCCCCTCGGCCAAAGTGATGCTCTCTGGTGGGGCGATCGTCGAGGATTCGTCTAGAGAACTCGACAGTGAATTCTTTGAACGTCATCTGTCGCTTACGGTAAGGCTCCTCAGGAACTTCATAATCGACGGGAACGAGCGTCTTGCGCTGGACGTTCTCTTTTCGTGCGGTCACGATCCGCGGAAGACGATCGAAGAATGTGTTTGAAGTCGATTCGAGGGCATGCTATATTCCGGATTGTCGAACTGTAGCTCGATGCTTCGATGTATCGAGTTCACACACAATCGAATATCGGATTTCCATTCATCGTCTTGACCTGTATGGAACCGTATGTGAAGAGGGCACTCGTCAGCTTTACATGTGGTTCTTTGGGTCAATCCGGGATTGTGTGTATACAGTTCGACGACTGTGGCGGGTGCCCTCCTCACATGTCGTCGAGCTAGAGCAGCCTATCGATGGCGAAGAGAGATTCCTTCCGCAGTGTTGTGGCCATGCAACTGTCGGAAGGAGCGGATCGCCATGCGAGTCCCTGTCGCTTCTCTTATCTCGAGCAGCATAGCTCTGCTATTAGCATTCTCTCTCGTTGCCCTCATGGTCCCGGACATCGCCTGGGCTGAAGAGGATATCGAAGCTGTCTCCTCTGCAGAGCCGAGCGCAGATGCAGAAGCGGACCCCTCTCGCGCTCCCATCATCAACCAAGAGATAGCGCTCGAGCCGGTCGCGCAGGTCGAATCGACGCGGAAATACCTTCTGGCGAACGCTGTCGAGGGGGCCCATGCCGTTTCTGTGGTGAACGCCAAGCTGTCCATAGGTGATGAGCCGTTGGGAGAGTCGGTCGTCGTGGGTTCTTTCGTCCAAGATGGCATGACATATGCCATCGAGCCTGGCGGGGAATCGGTCGCTTTGGTGGCTGTCGACTACAGCAAGCTGCCCGAAGATGCCATCCGAAGGCAGATCCTCGCCATCCCCGATGCCGTCAGCCCTGATGGCGTCGAATCCTATAGCGTCACCCGCATAGCCACGGGCGCTCTTGCATCCCTCACTAAAGGATCAGCCGATGGCTCCTATGCGGGATGTGAAGCTCTCCTCGCAGATGAAGAGCTGCTCGCTGAAGCTGGCATCGATGCAGACGAGCTCGCTCGCACCCTGGATCCTGAGCAGGACATGGTCGA
>CATKXW010000014.1 GCA_949840905.1 uncultured Eggerthellaceae bacterium
AACGTCTTCCACACGCGCCAGTAGCTTGGATCGCTCGGGTCCTTGGAGGTGTCGGGCACCATGAACTGCATGTAGGCAGCCCCTGTGGCGGAGTCGGTCAGGGTGCGCCTCGCAGAAGCGCTGTTGGCGGCGAACCAATTCTGGAGGTTCGCCGAAGGACCAGTGCAGTACGTGGCTATGACATCGCGCTCTGCCGGCAGCCCAAGGAACTCAGGGGAGTTCGCACCCACAGCCGCGCTCGGGAAATCGAATCCTGCGGGCAGGATGCGCAGAGCGGATAGGTCGTAGAACATGTGGCTGACGTTCGTCGCGGATGCGGGGATGGGACTGATGGATGCGGGAAGAGAGGTCAGCGCCCAGCAACGCTCGAAAGCCGAGGCGAGCGACACCCCGCCCGGCAGCGCGAAACCTTCCGGCAGCGACTCGAGCTTCACGCATCCTTCGAAGACGCTCTCGCAATCGGCACCTGCGACGCCCGACCCATCAGCCCCGGCGAGCGTGAAGCCGTTGGGAAGCGAGGTCAGGTTCACGCAGGATTCGAACATGCCGGAAGCGTTCTTCACGGATGCAGGAAGCACGAAGCTCTCAGGAACGGACGTTATAGCGGAGCTTCTGAGCAGATGCCGCACATCGGTGCAACCATCGGGGATGAAGGCGGCCGAGAGGTCGGTGAGCTGGGTCATCGAACAGAACCAATACGCCATCGAATCGGTTCTGACCGTATCTTCCATCGCGACGGCGGTCACGAGATTCCTCACGCCATACCAGGGAACATGGGCCTCATCAGCATAGGCACCCGAGATGATGCTGCCCTCTTTGCAGCGGATGTGAAGGGTCGATCCCACCAGTTCCCAGCGAGCGGAGGCTTCGTCTCCATCCAGCGTCGGGAGGTCACCGGAGAAGGCGATGGTGGAACCACCCGTCAAAGGCATGACCGACGAGAGGATAACGGGGGTCTGGTCGGAGGATGCCGCAGCAGGCTCGCTCTCGCGCACAGCCGCCACATTATCGTCGACTTGTTCGGAATAGCGAGCCGAGAAGAGCGCGAACAGAGCTCTCAAGGGTGCAGCAGAGGCCTCGTCGGGCGCAAGCTCAGTATCCTCGGTGACCCCGTTCTCACCAGCAACGGCCTCATCGAGGCCACTCCAATCAACAGACGAGCTCAGAGGAGCATCGATGGCCCGGGTCATCTCGGCATCTTCCACGACGACCGCGATGGGCTCGTCCTGGGCATTTCGTATCTCAGCATCCCTAGAGAAAAGAAAGGCTGCACCGTCCGCATCGACGGAGAGCGAATCCACTGAGGAGCAATGCGAGAGAACCCCAGGATCCACTTCCGCGCCGGAAGCGATACGGACGGTGCCCGTTCTGCCCTCGGGAATGAGCAGAAGGCTGAATGGATCGGCCCCATAGAGGCAGCCGTCAAAAGAGGAGTAGATATCGCTCTCAGGCGATACGAAGACCGCTTCGATCTTCTCGGCTCCGAACAACGCTTCGGGGTCGATCGTATCCACATGAGAGGAAAAGGCAACAAGACGCGCCTTGACGCCCGAAAGCGCACCTGCGGCGATCGAGGTCACAGGGTAGACGGCACCCTCGCGCTCAAGAGCGCTCGGCACAAGAAGGAAGCCTTCCTCGGTCAGCTCAGCGTTAGCGGCGTTCAGAAGGGAGAATGCTCCCGCATCCTCATCGAAGCCGTAAACGCAGCCATCCGCCACGAAGGTGGTGCGAAGGGTAGGAACAGCCTCTTCTTCCTTTCCCACCAACTCCATAGTAGCCGTTGCGATAGTGGTCACCGAGAAGTTCGCCAGGGCATCAGCAGGAAGAATATAGGTGCGGTTTTTGGCGAGCACGCTCGTCAAAGGAGCGGTCGCTTCAGATCCGCCTTCGGCAGGAGGGTTCGCTTCGCCCCCAAGGCCACCTTCCGTCGCATCCGACGCGACAAAGCTCGCTCCTTCCCCTTCATCGGCGAAGGCGAAGGCGGAGCTAGGCAGTACAAGAGCGCAGGCGATCAGCAAAAAGGCCAGCAACAACAAAGGCGTGCGCATGCGCGCAGCAACAGATGACCGCATAGCGATCAGCTCCTTCCGGTGTGTGTTCTCGTCACACCATGGAGGAAGCCCTGCTATCTATTCACGATCGTTTCCCGACGACTTGCGTGAGGAGGGCATCCACCACAGTCGCCAAACTGGGAGATCACATAGATTCGATATACCGCGAACCAGATATCTCGAAAGGCAGATGCCCTCTTCATCTCTGGTTTACGGCATTACGAAGCAGATTCGACCGCGCATATTCGATTCTATGCAAACCTCTTTACAAGAGATTTCCCAATTTGGCTGACTGGAATATAGCAGACGCCCGACCAGCCTTCAAACCGAACCGATGAAGTTGCTTGCTCTCATCTCAAGAAATACCTGTTCAGAAATATTAAATGAAGTTGTGTAGATTCGATTCACCGGCCGACCACCCCCCGCCCACGCCCGCACAAACGACGGCAGAAGGATCGCTCAGCAAGCCGAAAGCTCGCCTTCGAGCGATCGCGAACCGCTGGATGCTCACGAAGCCGGTGTGCACGAACGGGATAGCTCTCATCATCAAGACCGGAGAGCAGAAAGCCGGTTCGATCACAGCACAGTGCCGTAGACCTGTCCCCAGGCGTGACCGGTGATAGCGGAGTTGAGCTGGTCGCAGAGAGCTGCGCGCGTGTAGGTGCCGGGCGGCAGAAGGCTCACGATGCGAAGCAGGTCCTCGGGAAGGTCGGCGGCTTCGGCGGCGATCACGGCATCGAGGCGGCGCACGGTGGGTATCTCCTCTAGCTTGCCTGCTAGCACCAGAGCTTCCAGCATGCCGGGCGTTAACGCTTCCTCTGCGGGGCCGAACAGGCCGTCCACCACATCTTGCAGCGCTCCGTAATGCTCGCTCCGCTCACGGTTGCTCATAGCGCACCTTCCCTTTAGAAACAGCCACGCGCCTCACGCGACCACGTCGGTGCCAAGGGTGGCAGCCACCAGCGCACCAGCGTAGGCAGGCGTGGCATCGCCAGCAGCGCGCAAGAACTGGGCACCGGCAGCACGCAAGGCGGCAGCGCAGTCCACCATGGCATCGGGGTTCCCATAGCAGCCAGCATCCTCGTCTACCACCAACTGGGCGAGCACCGGCAGCGGCGTAGGGCCTTCCCCGGCCGCCCGCAGCCGCGCGACCAGATCGCACGCGGCCTCGATGGGCGCCGTGGTGGAAAAGCCCACCACCTGGGCACCGTACTCCTCCATCACGGCCGCCGCCTCTTCCAGCGTCTCCACTGGTCCGTTGCCAGCACCGGCCAGCGTGCCGTCATCGCGCACTGCCACGCTCGCGAACACCGGCACATCGCTCACCTTCCGCACGCCCATGAGGGCGCATTTCAGGTCGGTACAGGTAGTGAACTCGTTGAGGAAGAATGCGTCGAGCTCGCTGCGGGCGAACAGCTGGGCTGCGCGCGCATACTGGTCGCGATGCTCCACCAGCGACGCCTTAGAGGAGGGATCGAGCGGCAGTCCGCACGGCCCCACCTCTACTAATATATGTTGCGGCCTCAACGCCGCCACCGTGGCCAGCGCCACCTGAGCCAGCTCCTCGGCGCGATCCTCCATGCGCCCATGGGCCAGCCGCGCAGGGGTGAGCGCCGCGGTACCGGTCACGATGCACTGCGCCCCGGCCAAAGCCTCCAGCTCGTAAGCCTTCTCAAGGGTGTCCGGTTCGAACAGCATGGTGAACTCCATGTCGCGCTGGGTGTCCACCCCGAATCGTTCGAGCACCGCCTGCACCGGCGAGCTGAGCACCAGCATATCCTTATGGAAGCGCAACCCTATGTCCATAGAACCCTCTCCTCCTGGCCTGATGCCCAAGATCGCCACGGAGACTTACTGCCGAGCAGCCAAGGCCCCGCGCCGTCGAAGCTCACATATCGCGGCTGTACAGGTCTTCGTAGGTCTCGCGACGCGTGGTCACGCGAGCCTCGCCGTCCTTCACGAACACCACGGCCGGCCGCGGCTGGCCGTTGTAGTTGCTCGCCATGGTGGCGTTGTACGCGCCGGTGGCGAACACGCACACGATGTCGTCCACGGCGGCCACCTGCAGTGGCATGTCGATCACCACCGCGTCGCCGCTCTCACAGTGCTTGCCGCACAGCGTGACGATCTCGGTGCGAGGCTGTCCCGCCTTGTTCGCGATGGTGGGCTCGTATTCCGCATGGTAGAGCGCCGTACGGATGTTGTCGGACATGCCGCCGTCGATGGCGACGTACTTGCGGATGCCCGGCAGTGTCTTCATGTTGCCCACCCGGTACAGCGTCACGCCGGCATTGGCGGTCAGGCTGCGGCCCGGCTCCACCAGAAGCCGCGGCAGCGGAAGGTCGTGCTCAGCGCAGCACCTCTTCACGGCCGCGGTGATCGTTTCCGCGAAATCGTCGACGGAAGAGGGCTCGTCCTCAGCAGTGTAGGCGATGCCCAGGCCACCGCCCATGTCGAGCTCCTCGATGGCGTAGCCGTACTCGTCGCGCACGCGCGCCATGAACGCCACCATCACCTCGACCGCCTCTGCAAAGGAATGCAAGGCGAATATCTGGCTGCCGATATGGCAGTGCAGCCCGACCAGGCGCACGTTGTCCGTGTTGATGGCCTCTTCCAGGCACGTGAACGCGAAATCCTCGCGCATGGTGAACCCGAACTTGGAGTCTTCGCATCCAGTGCGGATGTATTCGTGGGTATCAGCCTCTACGCCGGGCGTGATGCGCAGGTAGATGTTCTGCGTAGTGCCGTGCTCCTTCGCGATAGCAGCCACCCGGCGCAGCTCGGTGCGACTGTCCACCACGATGCGGCCCACCCCGGCCGAGATGGCCTCGTTCAGCTCGTCGAACGTCTTGTTGTTCCCGTGAACGAACACGCGCTGCATAGGAAAATCGACCATGCGCGCGCACGCCAGCTCGCCGCCGCCCGACACGTCCAGGCACAGCCCCTCGCGCTCGGCCAGGCGCACCACTTCCTTGTTGAGGAACGACTTGCTCGCATAGATGATGTCGGAGTCGGGATAGCGCTCGCGGAAGGCGCGGCGATACTCCTGCATGCGGAACGTGAGGTCAGCCTCATCGAACACGTAAAGCGGCGTGCCCTGTTGCTGCGCGAGCTCCACCATGTCGACCCCGCCTATATGAAGGTGGTCATCTTCCACAGCGGCGGTCTTCGGCAGCACCGCCCCCAAGTCCATGGTAGTGCGCTGATCGGCACGCTTCGAGGTATCAGAAGCAGGAAGCGACACGGGTCGTCCTTTCTCGCGTGGGATGGTCCAGGGAATGTTCCGTACTATACTACCAATATATAAGAGCAACGACATGCAACGGGAAGGCGGATGCGATATGCCCATCATGGTTTGCGGAACAGAATGCATGACCACCACCGAAGAGCCGAGCATCGACGCATGGCTGGCCGAGGCGAAAGCGAGCGAGAACGCCGGGGAATGCGGCATGTTCCTCACCCACAACGGCGTGGTGCGCTGCACGGCGAAGGCTCAAGTGCGCGAAGGAGCGGAAGGGCTGGCGCCGGTGGAGGCCGTGAAGTTCTCCTACGATGCGGAGGGACTGAAGGCCGCCGTGGCCGAAGCGCTCACCTGGGACGGCGTGTATTACGTGCGCGTCTGGCTGAACGAGGGCACCATGGAGGTGGGCGATTCGCTCATGTACGTGCTCATCGGTGCCGACATCCGCCCGCACTGCATCGACGCGCTGCAAGACCTGGTGGGCAAGATCAAGAACGAACTGGTCACCGAAGAGGAAGTCTACGCCGCTTAACTGCTTGAACGAAGGCGGAGATTTTGCTAGAATAACGATTCGCACCTGACAGAGGTGCGCTTTTGTGGTCGGGTAGCTCAGTTGGTAGAGCAGCGGACTGAAAATCCGCGTGCCGAGGGTTCAAGTCCCCCTCCGACCACCATGAGCTTCGGAAGACCCCCTGAACAGGGGGTCTTTTTTCTGATAGAGCCAAGCGTCTAAAAACTATCTGACATCTCCAAATCAAAGCGACCTGAAACGCACAGAACAATACGAGGAGCGCACGCCTACCGCTCGTCGCTCGATGAGATCAACTGCTTCACTTCAAGGCAGAAATCCGATCGTCTCTTCAGCATCGCGATCATCGCATCGAGAAGGCTGCCATCCCTCATGCGGAACCGCGTCCTCAAGCCAATCCCTTCCGCATCCAGTGTCTTCATTTCGAGGTCAACGCGTCCGAGATCGTCAACAAGAACCACAACCCTGTCATCGTCGACGGCGTGAGCTACGGCCTCGATACCGTCATGAAGACCATGCACGTCGAGAATGCCGTAGCCACCACCGCCTTGAACGCCCTGCCTTTCGGCACCTATCGGCTTCGCGAATCGGTAGCGCTTGGCGAAATGCCGATAATCGGCGCAAACGCTTTGACTGTGTCCAGTAGTGAATCAGATGTCATATCTTCATACATGTAAAGCGCTTTAACCGGTCATAACAGCATATCCATAAGAGGCACCTGGCTCGCCAAGCAGGTCCGTTATCCAGGTTGGCTCCATTATCATCAACGATTTATCCACTTCGCACGAGAAGATGCGCTCGTTGTAGCGACGAATCAAGGCGGCGATTTGCGTTTTTATCTCTTCTGCTGAAAAGCGCCCAAGTTCTTCGATATTCAACCCTACAAAAGCCTCGATGCTTTGAGCTTCCACCTTACCGTCTAATCCTTCAGTGTTGAATAGCTCCTTTGTGAATTCTAGCTTCTCATAAGGCACTAATACGATAGGTCGATATCCCTCTCGTATGTTCTCCCTTGCCCTTGGTATGAGTTTCACAGAAGGAGAAAGCGTCACATGGAATGCAGTATTGCCTAATTCGAAATCACCTTGCCGGTTCGTTTGCATATCGGCTGCATTTGCCTTGTCACGCCCAACCTCGAGTTCTGGAAATCGAATCTCAAGCTTAGCTCCAACAAGATGCTGAGCAACTATTCCCGTCGGCTGATCCGGCCTTAGTCGCGCCTCAGCTAATATATCTTCCACTATCCTCTGTACAGGTTTTGCGATATCTATATCAACGCGCATTTTTTGTTTCGCAAAGTAGTCTGCTTGTATTCGCGCAACGAAATACCGTTGAAGCGTGTTCGCAATGGCGATTAGCTCTTGATCTTCAGGCTCTGCTTCATCGAAAAGCTTATTGAGCCTCTCGGCCAGTTCCAACGCTAAAACCAGAGAACCCCTTGAGGTCCTGCCGCCTTCAGAAGTGAACTCTTGATCGACTCCATTCTCCTTCAACACCCGCGAAATGAGCGTTCTGCTCAACCCACGAACCTGGCTTTGGTTCTTTGACTTGACGACATCTTCAGTGAGTGGAAAGTTCGTCTTCATCAGCTCTGCTACTGCGATGCCTACGGTCATAACATTCGTGTTGATGTTGCCGTTCTTGGATCTATGTCCTTCATACCAATTCGAGGCTTCTTCCAGAACCGCTTCCGGTGCTTGATATCCTGCGATCTTCAGCATCTAACCTTCATTCTTCTCTAAGGCTGGTATTACAGCGGTTTTCATCAACCATTCAACTACGGGCACAGCGACAGCGTCACCAAATGCATACTGAACCTGCGATTCCCGAAATCCATCAAATGCAAAATCATCAACGCCTTGCAGCTTTGCGTACTCGTTTCCCGTCATCCACCGAATATGAACCTTCCCTTCGCCCAAAAAGAGCACGGCCTGTTTCGATGAACCCCCTCGTGCCGTTCTGAGGCAGCCTGCAATATCGTCTTCGCGAATCTCCCACACCGGTCTTCCGTTGCGCGTTCTTCGATAAGCCGTTCTCGCCACGGCTTCTCCCTTTTTCAGTCTTTCGAACCGCAATGCTTGAGCCTGGCTTAAGGAAGCCACGAAAGAATCGACCCTCTCTTGACTCCACCAACGAGAATCATGCAGATCAATACTGTCCGTAAGGTCAGTAAATCCCTTAGATAACAGTTTTGGAATCGATCGAACAGGTGTTAGATGCGTTTTCAGCGAGTTGTCTGAATGGATCCATGCGAGCCTATCCGGTCGAATAGAGGTATCGATATTGCCTCCGTCAATCGGGTCCATTAGTCCGACCACGAACATCCTGGGTCTTGATTGGGGCAACCATCTTCTTGCATTCAGTTCGAATGCATCTATAGAGTATCCAAGCTCATTGAATTTTTCTATGACAAGCCTGAAATCGTTTCCAGAGTTCGAAGAGGCAAGTCCACAGACATTTTCAAGCACAACAGCATTCGGTTTCCGCTTTCCAAGTTTCTCAAGCACTCCAGTAAAGCCGAAAAATGCGCTCGATTGTCGCCCTTCTATGAGACCACCACGTTTACCAGCCAAAGACACATCTGTGCACGGGCTAGAGGCCCATGCTATATCAGCATCAGGAACATTCTTGATATCTATGTCGAACACATCAGAGTTGCATATATCTGCGCTGCCCCACTGCGCACGATAAAGAGCGCATTTCGTTTCGTCTATATCATTCGCCCATACGACATCAATGCCGGCTTCATTCATGCCGGCTCGAGCAAGTCCTATTCCTGCAAAGAACTCTAATGCCCTGTATGTCTTATCGTCTTTCTCTGTCAGCACCTTAGACCTACTATCCTCTTTCTAACTCTTTATTATGACATGGGAACTGAGAAAGCATGTTTTCAGAAAGAGCCTTAGATGCTAGATGGAATACTCTTTGCTTCTCGTCGCCACTCGTGAAACCAGAAGCAGCTTAACGGATGGTGCGTTATTCCATTATCCCAATAATAGCCCAGTATCTCGATTTGTTCTGTTGTGCCGAAGCGCCCATCATCATCGGCGGCGTCAGCTACGAGCCGCTCACTATATGAATGCGATGCGAATGCGGGAGGCTGACGGGATCGAATGGGCCCTAGGAGCGCTCTCTGCCCTAGATTCTAGCGACAGCAGGAAATCGACCGATCTACGTTGGTCGCTCTCGGCGTCTGTCACATTGCCCGACACTCTCGGCTGCACTTCCCTTCCATCTCTAAGCTTCGCTGCTGGCTATAGGACGGCCAGCGTCGTGCCTTGCTCATCTTTTCGAAGCGTTGCTTGCGCCATGTGTCCTAGTGCCCTGCGTTCTTCTTGAAAGGCTCTGGCATATTGAGCGAACGTTCCGCTGCCGTACCTGCCCCTTTTCGTCCTGATACCGATGGCATCGGTGGCCGTTATCCATTTCGTCGGGGTCATCGCGAACGAGTTCGAGCCCGCCTCTCCTTTGAAGGCCTCGATTTCGATGCCCTTGAGATCGGGGTCGTTCAGCGTTTCTCAAACACCGAGGAATTCGAGGGTGTTCCTATTGCGCATCCAGTTTTGGATCACCATCTTCGTCTCATCGCTCTTGTAACGCGCGATGTCGGTCAAGCTGATGCGATCGTCGGATGCTCCCGTCGAAGCAACGGATATCTCGATCCCTAGCGCCGATATCTTCTCGTTCATCTCTTTGGGAGCCATTCGACCTCCTCCTTTTAACGCCTCTGATCGAAACGTGCCTCGACCCATCCGGTCGATGTTCGACAGGGTATCATCTTCTCTATGATCAAGAAGCCGAATCATCCTTCCATCCCTTATGGAACCTCCTTCAAGGCGACCGCCTTTCGAGCGCGCGCTCTGGTGCGGACAGGTGTGGTGGCGACGATCGTTGCTTGGAGCGGAGCGATGGGGGCCTCTTATGGGCTAGGGCAGGGCACACCGGCGTTCGGCCCCCTCGTCGTGGGGGTCATCACGCTGGTCGGAGCCGTGTTCTTCGCCTGCTTGGCCATCTTGGCGAACATAGCCTACGACGAATACCTCACTCGCCCGCCGCGGCGAGGCCGGCTCTCCCGCTTCGCCCCGCAGTGGCAGCGCCGAAGCGTGGTGCGCTTCTCGCTCGTCATGGCCGTCTTCTGGCTGCCCTGGCTGATCGCCCTTTACCCCGGCGGCGCCTACTGGGACACCTACTATCAGATCCAGCAGGTGTTCCCCGAGAACCACCCCATCTCCATCATCCCCTTCGGCGACCACGGGAAGGACACCATCACCAGCGCCTACTTCTGCGACCACCACCCGCTGTTCGACACCCTTCTCTACGGCGGGTTCGCAGCGGCGTCCCAGGCGCTCACTGGCGGCTGGAACGCAGGCTCGTTCGCCTTCGTCATCTTGCAAGCGGCAGCCACCATCGTCGCCCTCACAGCCAGCGTGGCCTACCTGCGCAAGCTGGGAGCGCCAAGCGCACTCTGCTTCGCCGCCTTCGCCTTCTTCTGCGTGATGCCGTTCATCTCCACCTGGGCCCTCACCATGGTGAAGGACAGCCTGTTCAGCTTCGTTTACATCCCTTATTTCATGATGCTCGTGGCTGCTGTGGCCACCCGTGGCCGCTCCCTCGAACGCGGCCGTTCCATCGCATTGTTCATCGGTCTGGGCGTGCTGCTGTGCTTGACGAAGAAGACCGGTATGTACGTGGTGATCCCCACCGCCCTGTTCGCCTGCGCGGCAACCTTGCTGCGCATCTGGCACGCGCACAAGGTGGCTGGCAGCCGATCGTACGCCCCTCGGCTCCTCGCAGCGTTCGGCGGTCAGGCCGTCGCGTGCCTGCTGGTCATGACGTTCCTTCTGCCTTGGGTGGTCTTCCCTGCGCTCGATGTGGCCCCTGGCGGCCGCCAAGAGAGCCTCGGCGTTGCGCTCCAACAGACAGCTGCTTTCGTGCACGAGCATCGCGACGAGGTCACTCCTGAGGAAATGGCCGCCATCGACGCGGTGATCCCTTACGGCCGCCTGATAGACGACTACGACCCGCTCTGTCAGGACGGCGCGAAATACCACTTCCGCCTCGACGCCAGCCCCCAAGCCGTGCACCGGTATCTGGAGGTGTGGGCCCAGATGGGACTGCGACACCCCGACACCTACCTAGGAGCCGTGTTCACCATCGGCGGCGGCTACCTCTCACCCTGCCAGTCGCTGAACATCCGCACCACCACCTGCGACACCTGGCAGGGCGATGCGCATGTGCTCTACAATCCCGAAGGTCTGAACTGGCTGCGAGAGGGACTGGCGGCCCTCTACGACAGCTACGCTTCGCTGCCCGTGATATGCCTGCCGGTGCAGGCGGTGGTATGGGTGTTCTGGCTTCCCGCCCTGCTCTGGCTGGTAGCGCGGCGCCATCATCCTGGCGATGGCCTGCTGTTCGTGCCCGGCGCTATCGTCCTCGCATTCTGCATCATCGGCCCTATCTTCGACGCCCGCTACTGCCTCCCCCTCCTGTATACTGTGCCCTTGATGGCCTGCTTCGTGTTCCGCGGAAGACCGGCGGAACGTCTGCAGCGAACGGAAGTTCCTCGCCATGACCCACCGAAGAAGATAGCGCTCGAGACCTCGATCTCGACGCATGAAGAGAGAGGCTGTTGCGATGGCTGAAGCGCTCGTTGGCATCATCATGGGATCGAAGTCGGATCTGGAGGCCATGCAGCCATGCATGGATCAGCTCGATGAGTTCGGCGTGCCCTACGAGGTGGTCATCGCGAGCGCCCATCGCACGCCCGATAAAGTGCACGCATGGGCAGGCGATGCTGCGGAGCGCGGCATGCGCGTGATCGTGGCGGCGGCCGGCAAGGCAGCCCATCTGGGCGGCGTGGTAGCAGCCTACACCCCCCTGCCCGTCATCACGGTGCCCATGAAGACCTCTGACCTGGGCGGGCTCGACTCGTTGCTGTCCATGGTGCAGATGCCCAGCGGCGTGCCCGTGGCCTGCGTCGCCATCAACGGCGCGAAGAACGCTGCTATCCTCGCCGTGCAGATGATGGGCACGAGCGATTCTGTCATGCGCGAGAAGATCGTTGCCTTCAAGCGCCAGATGGCCGAGTAAGGGCAACCGGGAGGCCGCCTCTTCCATCAGCAGCAGCTGACCGCATCCTCACACCGCCGCCTTCGCAGGCGGCAGGGACGAACGGTCATCTTCGAAAAGGAGTTGATACCCGTGTCGAACCGGGAAGATATCGTGACCATGGGGACAGCCGACGCCGCCGACGCCATCCATGACGCCCGTGCGCTCGGCGCGCCGAAGATGGTGCTGTTCGGCTTCCAGCACATGTTCGCCATGTTCGGCGCCACCATCCTGGTGCCTGCGCTCACGGGGCTTTCCGTTTCGGCGACGCTGCTGTTCGCCGGGTTGGGAACGCTGCTGTTCCATTTCATCACGAAAGGGAAGGTGCCCGCTTTCCTGGGCTCGTCGTTCGCGTTCATCGCCGGCTATGCGGCCATCGCCCCCGCGGGCCAGCCAGAGCTGCTTCCCTATGCCTGCTTGGGCGTCGCCTGTTCGGGCTTGCTGTACTTCGTGCTCTCGGCGCTCTTCCGCGCATTCGGGCCCACGCGCGTCATGCGCTTCTTCCCACCCGTGGTCACCGGCCCCATCGTGATAGCCATCGGCCTGATATTGGCGAGCTCGGCCATCGCGAACTGCCAGACGAACTGGCTCGTGGCCATCGTGGCTATCATCACCATCGTGGTGTGCAACATCTGGGGACGCGGCATGGTGAGGATCATCCCCATCCTGCTGGGCGTGGTGGTCTCCTATGTTTGCGCCGCCGCGCTCGGCGAGTGCGATTTCAGCGGTGTTGCGGACGCCGCCTGGATAGGGCTGCCCGTCATGTGGGACAACACCGTGTTCTCCCTGTTCGGTGATGGATTCGATTCCGGCCTGGCCATCACGGCCATCATCACCATCATGCCCATCGCCCTCGCCACCATGATCGAGCACATCGGCGACATGTCCGCCATCAGCTTCACCTGCAACCGCAACTTCATCGAGAAGCCAGGGCTTCACCGTACGCTTCTGGGCGATGGCCTGGCCACCATCATGGCATCGCTCTTCGGTGCGCCGGCGAACACCACCTACGGCGAGAACACCGGTGTGCTTGCGCTCACTCGCGTGTTCGATCCGCGCGTGGTGCGCCTGGCTGCGCTGTTCGCCATCATCTTCTCGTTCTGCCCGAAGTTCGCCGCCATCGTGTCGGCCATGCCAGCGTGCGTCATCGGCGGTGTGTCGCTGGTGCTCTACGGCATGATATCCTCGGTGGGCATTCGCAACCTGGTAGAGAATCACGTTGACTTCATGAAGAGCCGTAACATCCTCATAACCGCGCTCATCATGGTGCTCTCCATCGGCATCGCCTACTCCACGGCCGGAGCCATCCTCATCGAGGCCGGTAGCATCACCATCTCGCTCTCCGGTCTGGCGGTGGGCTCGGTGGTCGGCGTGGTGCTGAACATGATCTTGCCCGGCAAAGACGGCGATGGCATCGAACCTGCGATCGAGACCGCCGAGCTCGACTCCCCCGAAGAGCGCTTCCCCCTCGAAGGTCCTGCCCCGTTCAAAGGCTAGCTGGGTCGAACGTTGCCCTCCTTAAGGGCTAGGCGGGTCGAACGTTGCTCCCTTTCTTGGGCGATACGCTGACCGAAGGCCCTTCCTTCCGCAGCGCTCGTTCTTCCCCTCGTGCTCACGCCACTTCTCTGCTCGCTTCTTCCACTACCGGTCGCAGAACTCCTTGACGACATCGAGACGATGCCGGATGCCAGTACGCAAATAGTCCAACCGCCATCGGGAAAGGTCTCCATCGGCGAGAATGTCACAGGCCCTTTCTGGAAAGTCATCGAATTGAGATATATCGAGCCAGTCGAGAATGCTCGCATAGGATAGCTGCCGGTTGGGAACGCCTTCGAAAGGACGGGCGACGAAGGAGTGGTCGCCGCGGGCAACAGCGCTCTCGTCTTTGTCGTACCACAAACTGTTACCCGTATCGAAGAGAGGCGCGAGCCGCCAACTCAGGTCGTCTATGTTGCGGATGAGCCCGAAGTTCCTCAGATGGCGATCGGTATTCGCAAGAATACTGTCGGTCACTATCATCTTCGCAAGGAATCGCTCTACCTTCTCCCGCTGAATACCCAGGTTGACGCAGGCGCGCACCACTGCATCGTATATCGGCTCGCCAGCACGCTTCCTTTCGGAATCGAGCACGAGGCTCATGGGCACGTATTCTTCCGATGAGCTGACGAAACAAGGGCAGGCGCTCGCAACGCCCAGCCCTTCGTCCCAACCATCCGTCGCGCTCCCAAAATCGTTCTGAAAATAGTTGATGTCTTCCCAACGCAGGGTCTCGTTCACCGGACATATCCAGTATTGGTTCGTAAGAGAGAGTCCCAGGTTCCTAAATGGGATCTGCGCCGGGTCGCGAAGACCTAGTCGCTGGAGCTTGCGGTCCATGCCTTCCCGACCCTTGGGAATGCTCCGGCGCTCCCACCAGTCCTTCAAAGCAGCGTTTTTTCCTCTTCCGCTCCCGCTCACCGTTCCGATAGGAGCCCGCAGAGCATCGAATACCTCGCCCGTTTTGAATGTCATCGTCTCAAGCCGATAGGTGAACTCCATCACAGGATAGCGACCGTTCATCAGCACATATGAAACACCTGGCCACGGGCGTCCTTTCCGAGGCGGGTCGATGAGCGCCCTCTCGATCGACGATTCGTCCACTAGCCAGCGGCCGTTGAGCTTCACGGCATCCAACGTGCCGCTCTTTATGCGCTTGTGCACCGCCTGAGCCGAAATGCTTAACCGACCAGCAGCTTCCTGGATGCTCGCATAACGCTCCATACGATCCACCATCGCTTTCTCCTTTTATATTTTGATTCTAAAGGTTGATTTCTATACTATAAAGATTGATTTTAAGTCGCCTCACTGATGGCAAAGGAGTGACAGAGGAAACATCTCATGTCATCCTATGTTGTGCGATGACCGTGAGATGAGGTGCGATGAACTGGCATATTCCCGAATATCATGAGCCCGACTCATGGGATGCGCTGCCTCGGCTGGAAGATCCGAGGGAGGTGGTGTGGCGCAACTTTCCTCGGCCTGTGAAGATAGCGCTCGTGCTGGCCTGCGGGGTCGCCCTTGCCTATATGGTCTGGTATCTCCTCTTCAGCACCTCGGTGGGCTTCATGAGCTTCATCGAAGAGATGCTCTTCTTTTCGGCTGGCACGCTGCTCGGTGTTTCAGCGGGGGTCGCCGGTCTGGTCGTGATGATAGTGGCTCTGCGCGAGCGGGTCATGGGGGATGCGATCATCCTTCGAATACTGGGCTTGTTCGGGATCTCTCTGCTCGCATGGCTGAGCGGTTGGTTGCTGCCACAATACTTCCTCGATCTGGAAGCGGGTCCTTTGGAAGCGACCGTGACGCTGGATAGCGTCGAGCTGAGAAGGGATTCGGTAAGACGCTATTTGGACACGGATGTCTTCCACTTCATCACCACCACTGGCGAGCACATCCCTATCACCATCAGAACCGCCGATAAGAGCATCATCGAAAAGCTCGAGGAATCCCATGAAGAACTGATCATCCGGTATTATCCCCGCTCAGAGATGTTGCTCGATGCCGCTCCGGCAACGCGGCCCAGCGATTCCCTGCTCGATCAATAGCGGTCAAAGCGACCGAGCCGTCGCCTTTCTGGGCGAGCGCGGCCGCAAGGTGGTGCCACGCCACCCGTCTTCGCTGTGGAGTAATAGGGGTTTATGGGTGTCTACCTGGTAGAAGTCGCGAAAACCCTCTATAATTATTGGACTTTGTCAGCTACACCATAAAACGTACGTCATATGAAGGAGCCGTGCAGCATGACCGCCTTGAAAGAGCTCGTCGTAGAGCGCGCTTGCAGGATCGGCCTGGCCGTTCTGCTGGTAGCGTCCATGGTGCCCGCCGCGGCACTCTCCGCTGCTCCCGCATTCGCCGAAGATCCCTCAGCAGACCAGCTCATCGCCACGAGCGAACTGCTCGCCGAAGAGCAACTGACCTACCAGGCGGAAGCTTCCGAGGCCACTGATCTTAGCGTCGATGCGGATCCTATGAACACCGCCGAGAGCACGCCCCTCGAAGCACGCGCCGCCTTTGGAGCTGACGGCGAAGGTGCCGAGTCGCCGACAGGCGGTCCCATCGGCAATGTCGAGACCGCGACCTCTAACGGTGAAAACGCTGCCGAGCAAGAGGAAGCGCTGAGCATCTCCGACATCCAGCTCGAATCCCTGGAGACCACGGTGGAAGAGCCATGGTCGATCTTCGCTCCGTTCCGCCTGCTGTTCGGCGCCAACGATACGTTCACCGTGCCGCTGCGCGAGGGCACCTACACCGAATGGATCGACCGTCTCGACCTGAGCGAAGCGCCCTACGCACGCACCTTCTACAACATCCTCGACGAAGCGAGCAACAACGACGGCACGAAGGACTGGCTGATCGAGAACATCGGCTTCTCGCCGGCTGCGTGCACCGTTCTGGCCACGAAGTCCCCGGCCTCCCGCGCTACGGTGGGCAACGTCTACAAGGTCAACTCCACCACGTCTGGCATCCTGGCCGCCATCGTCGACGATGCCGATGCCGCCACGGCCACGAACACGCTCACCAGCACCGAGCAGCGCGTGAAGCGCTACATCAACGAGGCCTATGGTGCCTTCGATCGTGATTTTCCCGCATCGTTCTGGCGTGACGTGAAGTTCGGCACCGTGTTCGTGCGCGACAAGGAGCTGAACAAGACCCTGTGCTTCTTCGCGCTGAAGAGCGGTTCGTTCGACCTTCGCGCGGAAGGTTATCGTTCGGCAAAGGACATCAAGGCGGGCATCGCCACCATCGATGCGCGAGTGGATGCCATCAACGCGGCGTTCGACAGCTCCGATGCGCCCAACAAAGATTCCGACTACGCACGCGTGAGGTTCTACAACCAGTGGATATGCGAGAACAACCAGTACAACACGAAGTTCAACAGCGTCGCGAACAGCAGTGAGACCCTGGCCGCCTTCCAGGCCGCCAACCCCGACGTGTGGAGCGCCATGAGCGCACTATCGGGTCGCAAGGGCGAGACGGGGCTGGTGTGCGAGGGGTACTCGCGCGCGATGAAGCTGCTGTGCGATGAGGCGGGCATCGGCTGCGTGCTGGTAGACGGCAACAGCTCTGCCGGACCGCACATGTGGAACTACGTGCGCATGGGCAGCGGCTGGTATGCGGTGGACATCACCTGGAACAACACGGGCAACACAGCCGACTACGAGAGGTACTTCTTAGTGGGCGGCGATACCGTGGTAGGCAGCAGCTCGTTCCTCGCGAGCCATCCGGCCAGCAACCAGTTCGTCGCCAACGGCACGAAGTTCACCAACGGTCCCAACCTGAGCAAGGAAGCCTACAACCCCAACAGCGTATCGTTCGCGGGCATCATCACCAGCGCCGACTCCTTCGCCTACGGCGACTCGTTCACGCTGGCCTACGACTCCACCACCGTGGGCACCGCGAAGTACACCGTGAAGAGCGGGCCGGCCACCATCACCGAGCAGAACGCGAACACACCGGCCCAAGCTGCAGCCGTAGGCTCAGGGCCGCTGCTGACCATCACGGGACTGGGCAGCATCACCGTATCTGTGACGCTGACTCCCTCAACGGGCGACCGCATCGCTCTCACCGACACCATCACGGTGAGAGCCAACGCACGTCCTTTGAAGGTCGCCGGCACCGAGCTGGCCCCTAAGGTCTACGACGGCACCACCGACGCCTCCGTGCTGACGACCGGCCACCTCGTCTCCGCTCGCTCCGAGGCTTACGCCGCTGCTGGCGTGCTGGAGAACGACAGTACCAAGCTGGAATTGCGAGCGAAAGCTGCTTCCTTCACCGACAAGAACGCCGGCACGAACAAAGAGGCCACGGTCTCCTACGGACTCGCTGGCGATGCCGACACGATGAAGCTCTACACCCTGGAAGGCCACGAGACCGACCAGTGCACGGGCACCATCACGAAGCGCCCGGCCACGGCCTACTTCGCCCTGTCGAGCAGCCGCATGTTGCTGAACGAAGCGAAGCCCACCGGCACCGTGCGCTACGAGGAGCCCACCGCTACCCCCACCGCTCGCGGCGTGGTGGCCGGCGACGACCTCACGCTGACCGGCACCGCCATCAGCATCGCAGGGCTGCCCGACCCGCTGACTCCCGGTACCTACAAGGTCACCTGGACGAAGCCGAACGACTACGTGCTGCAGGCCATAAACAAGCTGCCGGCTGCTGCCAACTACGACATAGCCTTGGCCGAAGGCGTAGCCGATGAGCCGGCCACCCTCGAAGTGGTCGACCTCGCAAACACCGTAGTGGTAGAAGCCACCGGCGCGACCGATTCCCGGCCTTGCCGCGTGGAAGCTCGCGTGAACGGCATCAACGACGATACCCTGATGAAGCTAGCCGATTCCGGCTTCTCGTCGGTGGAGGGCATCACGAGCAAGCTGATCGAAAGCCTGGCGACCCAAACGAAGGGCCTCGATGGCAATCGAGTGACGGTCTACGACATGACGTTGTACGTGAAGGACGGGAAGGGTGCCTGGAAGACGGTCACGGCCGAGGACTTCCCCGATGATGGCGTACGCGTGACCCTCGACTACCCGGAGGGCACCTCTGCCACCAACAACTCGTTCTACGCAGCGCACATGTTCACCACCGAAGTGACCAGCGCTGGCGTGGTCCGCAAGCCCGGCGAGGTGGAAGCGCCCCAGGTGCAGAACACCGAAGCCGGCCCCAGCTTCACGCTCATGGGCTTCTCGCCCGTGTCACTGGCATGGGATAACACCCCGCCGCCCACCTCCACGGCCAACGGCGATAGCAATGGCAATGGCAATGGCGGCGGAAGCGGAAGCGGGATCGGCAGCGGTTCCGGCGCCGGCAACAACACCACCAAAGCAGGCGTGAGCACCGCCAACGGGAAGAACGCTGGGCTGAACACCACCGGCGATTCGATCCTCATGATCACCATGGGCGTGCTGGTAGCAGTGATATGCGTGGCGCTCGTGGCGCTGATCGCGTTTCTGATCATTCGTCGCAAGAAGGATCGGCGCTAGCGCTCAAAGCGCGACCCTAAGCAACAACTTGGCAACACCGCCCGAAAGGGGATGCGAAAGAGCGTCCCCTTTCTATACATTTATATGACGTATCCATGGTGAAAGAGCAGCAGTGAACGATCTGGCCAAAGAGCAGAGCCGCAACTCGACCATCCTCTCACGGGTGACCGCGGCGGTGGTGTGCGCGCTGCTGGTCGTGTTCTTCTATCTGACCACGACCAACCTCGCCCTCATCAACACACAGGTGCAATCGATCAAAGAAGGCCCCTACCCCGTATCGGTGGCGGCGGGCCGCGTGGAAACCTTGCTCGTCAGCCTTCATACCCTCACCGCGTATCCGGAAGCGCTCGTCGCTAGCGAAACGGCCCAAAGCCTTCAGAACGACTTCGCTGAAGTGAACCGCGACATGCACGAGCGCATCGAGGTCATCGCCAAGCTGTCGCCTGACAACCCCGAAGCACAGAACCTCTTGAAGCGCTATCACCGCCTGATGACCTACCAAGCCCACCTCATCGTGCTGCTGCAGCAGCCCAACGTCGACATGGAAGCGATCGAGCGCTTCATCGATAGCCGCGTCAATCCTCAGATAGAACTGCTCCTCACTAGCGACCTCTCTATCTTGGACGAATCGACCCAAGCGGTGAACGACGTCTACGACACCGTCAGCCAGGCCACGCGCACCAATATCTTCGTCTCCTGCGCGCTGATGGGCGCGGTGCTCTTCTCCATCGTCGTATATCTCATCATCCTGAACCGCAAGAACCGCCACGAAGCCGCGCTTCGCGAGCAACTGGAAGTGGCCGTGGAACAAGCGCGGACAGCCAACGAGGCGAAAACGGCGTTCCTGGCGAACATGTCCCACGATATCCGCACGCCCATGAACGCCATCATCGGGCTCACCTCCATCACCCGCGCCCATATCAACGAGCCCGAGCGCGTGGAAGAGTGCCTCAACCGCATCATCATCTCCTCCGAGCATCTGCTCGGCCTCATCAACGACGTGCTCGACATGAGCAAGATCGAGAGCGGCACCATCGAGTTGACCGAAAGCCCGTTCTCGCTGCCCGAGATGCTGACCAACCTCTACACCATCGTAGAGCCGCAACGCCGCGCGAAGCACCTGACCATGGCTATGAACATCCGTGGCGTCTCCCACGAAGCGCTCATCGGCGATGCCATGCGCATCAATCAGGTGCTGCTCAACATCACCAGCAACGCCATCAAGTACACCCCCGATGGCGGCCATGTGAGCATCTTCGTGGAAGAGGTGCCTCTCGCCACACTGGCCGAACCCTGCGATAGCGGGCTTTTGGGCGACGAGGACGCCGCTGAGGCGATCGACCGATCCAGACCGGGCCGCCGCTTTGAAGACGGCCGGTATACCGCGATGCGCATCACCGTCAGCGATGACGGCATCGGCATGAACGAGGAGTTCCTCGAACGCATCTTCGACGCTTTCGAGCGCGAGCGCAACGAGACGACGAACTTCACTCAAGGCACCGGCCTGGGCATGGCCATCACCAAGCGCATCGTGGATATGATGGGTGGCTCCATCAGCGTGGAGAGCGCCGTGAACGAAGGGTCCACGTTCCAGGTGGTGCTGCCGCTGAAGCTGGATGCGAACGCCACCTCTGCCCATGAGCTGCAAGGGCAACGCCTGGCGAAGCCGCTGCGCATCCTGCTCGCCGACGACGACGAGCAGGCGCGCATCGACGCCGTGGCGGAAGCTGCAGCTCTTGGTATCGAGATGGTGGCTGTCTCTTCGGGCGAGGAAGCAGTACACGTGGCCGCCGAAGCTCGCGACAGCGCTCATCCCTTCGATGCCTACATCGTCGACTGGGTGATGGTAGGCACCGACGGCGTGGAAACCGCTCGACGCATCCTCGACGATCAGGAAGATGCCGCACCCGTGTATCTAGCGGCCTACGACCCGGTGAACGTAGAGGCCCACGCGCGGCGAGCTGGCGTGACCGATTTCGTCACCAAGCCGCTGTTCACCTCCCGGCTGCGCACCATAGCTGACCGCCTGCGCGGTCAAGAGAGCCCCGTTGCGCCCGCTACCGACCAAGACCCAGACGAGCCACTGGAAGGTCGCGTGCTACTGGTAGAGGATAACGAGATCAACTGCGAGATCGCCATCGAGCTCATCACCTCCTTCGGACCTACGGTGGATGTGGCCCGCGATGGCCTCGAGGCGGTGGAACGCATCAAGGCTGTGGAGCCGGGCTACTATCGATTGATATTCATGGACTGGCAGATGCCCCGCATGAACGGCATCGATGCCACCCATGCCATCCTCGACTACGAAGAGCAGAGCGGTATCATGCACACCCCCATCGTGGCCATGACCGCCAACGCCTTCAACGACGACCGCGCCCGCGCCCTAGCCGCCGGCATGGACGACTTCATGACCAAGCCCATCAACCTCGCCGAACTGAAACAGAACCTTCAACGATACCTCGACTAGTGTAACAGGAGGTCAAACCTCCTGTTACACTAGTCTTGCAGATGATACCACGCTCTACTGTACGATAAGTCCCATGCGCTTAACCACTGCGACGAAGTCATCGACCCTGGGGCGAGCCTGTCATGGCCGGATTCCATCAATCGTCGGTCAGACCCTATAGGCTTAGGCGCATCTGCCTGTTCGACACGAAGCCAACCTTGTCGCAGCCGACCTCCGTCCGCCGAAACGACAGACAAAGGTCGAGAGATCGAACACCGATAGATAAGATGTGTTCTTTTAGGCATCGTAGCTCGCCAGAACAAAATCACGATGCGACCAAAACTTCATACTAGAAGCAGAAGAAGTAGCTGGCGGACTCATAGCCCCAACCGCCTCCTCCTCCGAGGAAAGGATCCCCATCAGGCCCGACAGTCAGATATCGTTCAGTTGTGCCCGGGGATAGAGACCTGAGAAGCCAGCTGTCCTTATCGTTCGTTCTCCACTCGAGTCTAACGAGAGCGTCATTGGCAGACATCTGATTGAGTTTTCCAAGGTGTGCGTAGAACTCATATTGAAAACCTTCATTTTTAAGATATGAACCGTGCGAGTTCATCCAAGATCCGACAACCTCAATGTAGCTAGGAAGGAATACGGTGTCGGTCGATACCCTTAAAGCTCCCGTGGCATCATCGGTTGTTGTGAAGTATTTCTTTAGCACCGGCCGAGCATGCTGTTTTATTACAGAAGGTATATACCCCCATTTGTCTCCTGAGTTCAATTCGGTTCTCATCTTGGAAGATCCCCAATTGGGGCTTTCAGCGATGTCGACCCCGGTTAAAATGTAGGCGGATCTAACGGTTTCAAACGTCAGGCCTGCTTTCGTAACTTGAGTTGATTGACCGAACTTGTTATTAGCTTGATATCCCGAAGCCAAATCATCGTGACGTAACCCAGCAATTCGTATGAACATGTATCCGGGAAAGTATCCGCCACTGGTATCCCACCCTTTAGAGAAGCCATAAACGCTCGAGCTCTTAGATAAGTAGGGATCATCCATGGCATTCATAAAGTTTCGATAAACCGGATAATAGTCAGACGAAACCCCATTCACAGCAATATCGTTCGCTGCTGTCTTGATATTCGAAATAGTATAGAAACCCACCGCACCGTTAGAGCTATCACCGTTATAGATATAGAAGTCCCCAGCAGCACTCTCTGTAGAAGCGGAGGGTTTTATGATCCAATCCCAATGAGCATAGAGCGTCACACCGCTCGTTGTGTCCTTGTTCCAGTTACGGGCGCTCGCAAGAGCTGCGGTGTAATACTGGGTGCCACCGGTGGCTGCATCATAATAGCCCAGGAAGGTACACCCTGTTTTGGTAGGCTTGGTAGAGCCGATCGAAGGCATGGCACTTCCATAGGTAGCCTTCTTACCGGTGGGCATGGTGCCAGAGCCTCCGTTGGCGTTGAAGGTGAGGGCGCTCGTCTTGGGAGTCCATTTGGCATAGAGGGTAACGACATTCTTATCTATCGCCGTGAAGTTGTTCACGCGCTGGCCGTCGGAATACACGGTTCCGGTACCAGCCGAATTCGCTGTCCAGCCCGCGAAGGTATAGCCTGTGCGGACGAATCCATTAGAGGTAAGGTTCTTCGCTACAGCGTAGGTCATAGCCATAGACGCAGTGGATCCGGAAGTAGCACCATTTCCGTTAAAGGCAATGGTATAGGTATGGGGTTTCCAGCCGCCATAGAGCGTTGCGTCGCTTGCTTTGTTCCAAGTGCGCGCCGAAGCACCCGCCGCAGTATAGTACTGGGTCGCCTTGGTATAATCACCGCCATCGTACCAACCCATGAAATCGAAACCAGCACGTACGGGAGCAGTGGTGGTGATGGGCGGCATAACGGCTCCGTAAGTGGCGGTCACATTGGCGGTCTGGCCGCCCGTTATCGTATCCGATCCAGTACCTCGCACGAAGCTCACCGTATACTTATTGGCCGTCCAATGAGCCCAATAGGTGGTATCGGTAGAGGGAAGCGGAGTATCGGCCGTTACCTGCGTATGGTCTTTGGCAAACCAACCGGCGAACGTGTAGCCTGTCGCCTCAGGATCAGCAGACGGCATGGGCAGCTTGGCGCTCTCCGAATACACAGCAGAGGTGCTCGGGATATCTGGGCCTCCACCGCCATTCCTGTCCCACGTGATGGTGATAGTGTTGCCCGTCCATTTCGCGTAAAGAATAGCATCGCTCGGCTTATCCCAGAACGTGGTCGCAGCACCGCTTCCGTCGTAATAGCACGTTCCTGCGCCGTTCGGTTCAGCATAATATCCCCCGAAGCTATAGCCAGGACGAGCAGGCAGCGTGATAGAAGGAAGCGCCGCATGATATGTCACGGATGCTTCCGCCGTGCCGCCCGTACCGCCTTGGCCATCGAATGTCACCGCATAGGTATTGGCCTGCCACCGCGCGTGAAGATACCCATAGCTGGCCTTATCCCATACATGAGCTGAACTGCCATCGGCATTCAGATAGAGCGTGCCACTGTCAGGAGCAGAAGTGTCATAGAAGCCCACAAGGGTGTAGCCCGCGCGAACGGGCGCCATGTAATCCGCCGGGGCAGGCAATGGCTGCCCATAGGTCGCCTTGATGGAGCTGATGGTGCCTTCGCCCTGATTCGCACTGATGAACACATCGTAGACGTTGGCGGTGAACTGCGCATAGAGCGTGGCGGCATTCCCTTCCTTGTCCCAGGCGCTCTTTTGGGGAGCAAGGCTCTCATCGTAATAGCATATCCCACCTGTCGCAGCGTCGTAGAAGCCCACAAAGCTATGCCCTGTCTTCGTAGGTACGCCCGATACAGCAGGAAGCTCGTCCTTATAGAGAGCGCTCGCCGTACCAGGGCCGCCAACGCCTCCGTTAGTGGCGACATCGAACGTGATAGTGCAGGGGTTCGGGGCCCAAGTCCAATGAGCATAGAACGTCGTGGAATCGGCCGAGAGGATGGTGGCTGGGCTCACCTTGGCACCCCCAGATGCCTCGGTATACCAACCGTCGAAGCGGAAATGAACGAGGCTCGGCTCAGGCAACGCATCTCCGTATTTGACCATCAGACGCTGTCCGCGTTCCATGGCGATGGTGCCAGGTACGTTCTGTACGGCATGCTCGGCATCGGATGGCGTATTAGCAGCCCATGTCACCAATACCGGCTCGCCCTTCCAGCGAGCGTAGTAGGTAGTGGAGGCGGTGGGCGCAGATGGTGCGGGCGCTACATCCACGCGAGTACCCCCTACCTGTGCCGTCCACCAACCGGCGAACTCATAGCCCGCCCGCGTAGGGTTCTTGCTCGGCAACGACAGCGTGCCGCCGGCGATAGAGCTCTTCACCTCGAAGCGGTTACCGGCTGCGAAAGCGCCGAGCGTCGCATCGAAGGTGTTGACCACCTCGGTGTTGCCGCCACTATCAGGAGGCGTAGAGGTATACACCGCCCGAAGCGTACCATCCTTGAGCGTCACCGAAGGTGCCGTGACGCCGGTAGCGAGGTTGGTGCCCTTTACTACGAAAGAGAACGAGGTTCCTGTTCTAAGCTCATCCCAGCCGATGAAAGAGCCGGTGGAGGCCACCTGGAAGCCCAATAGATACTTGCCATCGCCTTCAAAGCGCTTCGCAACGCTCGCTAGATCATTGCCCCCAGAAGGCTCATAGGAATCCACTACTACGACCACATCATCGTCGGCTTTCGGTGCTTCTGCGTCACTCGCCCACATGAGCGCGCCAAGATAAGTGCCATCCAGTAATGACTCGCTCGTTCCCTTATGGTTCACCGCCGTTGAGAAAATGGTGCTGTTGCCCGTATCAGGGGTCACGACGATAGAAGGCCCTTGACCGGGCTTCGGGTCATCGGGATCGATCCCTGGGAAGGGATCGGTGCCCGGCTCGCCCGGAATGCCACCGGTGGACTCATCTATCCAGCGTGCATAGAGCGTAGCGTCTCCGGCTTTGTCGTAGATGCCCACCCCAGCACCAGAAGCACTGTAATAGAGCTTTCCGCCCGTAGCGTCTTTAGTGTCGAAATAGCCGATGAATCGATGATCCGCACGGGCAGGCATGGCCACCCCCGAGGGCAGCGGCGAGTCGAACACGGCGTTGACGCTCTCGGTGCCCCCTGCACCGCCATTCGCATCGAATGTGATGGTGTAGGTGCGTGCATGCCAATGAGCATGATAGGTGGCATTGGCCGAAGGGGTCTCGTTCGGAGCCCCGATGCCTCCTATCGCCTGCGTGAACCAACCCTCGAACACATAGCCTGCGCGGACAGGATCGGTGGGTTTGGATAAGGTCTCACCCACCTTCGAGAACACCGTCTTATAGCGAGCTCCATCAAATGATCCCTCCCCGGCATCGTAGGTGATAGCGATGGAGCTACCAGCTATCGGCCCATCAGGACCCGGATCCGGATCGATGGGTGAATCTGCATAAACAGCCCGCAGGGAACCCTGTTTGAGGCCAACGGACGGAGCTGCTGCGGAAGAGGACAGGTCGCTCCCCATCAGCAAGAGCTTGAATGCAGCCCCTGACGCCAGATCGCCCTTGGATACGAACGATCCCGTTGAGACCACTTCGAAACCGAGCAGATACCTGCCCTCCCCTTCGAATGCGGAAAGGGCACCTTGGAGCGGAGCGACGGTGGACGGCACGTAAGAGTCCACGCGCACCACTACACGCTCAGAGTCGGCGGCCACACTGCCCACCCCTTCCCAAATGACCGAGCCATGATAGGTGCCATCAAGGAGGGTGCGCGATGTGTTCTTATGGTCAAGAGCTTCGGCACGAATGGTGCTTCCAGATTGAGGCGTCGGCTCGATGGTGGGTCCCGCCACAGGAGCTGGTGGGAAGAGCTCTTCGCCCTCGCCGGCGGAGCCTGTGGAGCCATCTATCCATCGAGCATAGAGCGTCGCCCCTTCCGCTTTGTCCCAAACGCGGGCAGAAGAGCCAGAAGCGGTGTAATAGAGCTTGCCACCAGCCGCGGCGGAAACATCGAAGAAGCCTGCGAACACATAGCCCTCGCGACTCGGCATGCCCACCGAAATGGAAGGCATCGCGACACCATACTGCACATCTACCGTGACCGGATAGCCTGCGATCCCCTCAACATTGGCATCGAGGGTCACCTTGAAGGCAGCACCCTTCCAGTGTGCGTAGTAGGTGGTGGCCTTGTTAGGAACGAGCGTGGCTCCGTCCACCTTGATACCACCATCGGGCGCTGTCCACCAACCGTCGAAATCGAAGCCCGAACGGATCGGCTCTTCTTCCGGCACGTTCAGTCTCTCGCCCACTACCGAAGACACCATGATGGATGCAGCGCCATTCCCGAAGGTACCCCCGGCACCGTCGAAGGAATTGGTGACGCCGGAACCTTCCTCAAGTTCGTCATTCGGATCAGAAGGATCGACCGGCCGGACAGGGGCATCGCCGTAGACAGCCACAAGCGCGCCATCGCGAAGCGAAAGGCTCGGCAGTCCCGAGGTGGCAGCAAGGTCGGATCCTTTGACCTTCAGCAAGAAGGTCCCGCTGCTCAGCTCTTCCCACGAGATGAAGCTACCGCAAGAAGGAACAGTGAAGCCGAGCAGGTGCTTACCGGTGTTGGAGGCGAAGCGATCCTTCACCTCAGCCAGAGCATTACCAGCATCCGGCTCGTAAACGGAGAGCGTCACCACCACCATGTCCGACGCGGCCGGGGTCTCTCCTATGCTATTCCACATGAGCGAACCCCGATAGGCACCCGACAAGAGGGTTTTGGCAACGCCGGCCTCATCGCTCGCCTTCGCAAAGATGTTCGATCCCGCATCGGGGATCACGATGATCGACGGCTTCTCGCCGGGCTTCGGGTAGTCGCCCGGGAACGGGTCGGTGGGATCGGTGCCGCCGGGACTCACCGGGACGGGCGGGTCAGTAGGAGCCGTGCCGCCTGTGGAGCCATTGATCCAGCGCGCGTAGAGCGTGCCTGTGCCGGCCTTGTCCCAAGCGCGCACCGAGGTACCGGCGGCTGTATAGTACATGGTGCCCTCCTGGCCAGCCGCTGTATCGAAGAAGCCGACGAGCTCATAGCCTTCGCGCACGGGGAGCTTGGCTAGCGTAGGTAGCGGATCGCCCTGCTTCACCTGCACCTCAGTAGTGCCAGCTACAGCGTCATTGGCGTTCTTATCGATAGCGACCGCGTAATCAACGCCGGTCCAATGGGCGTAGAAGGTGGTCGGCTCGGAAACCACCGAGTCAGCGGTCACTTTCGTACCACCAGAGGCGGCGGTGTAGTACCCATCGAACACATAGCCATCGCGCACCGGATCGCTCGCAGGCAGTCGCACGGGGACGGAGGTGGAAAGGGTCACCTTCGTGGTCTCAAAAGCATCGGTCCCATCATTCGTCGACCAAGTGAGATCCGCATCCCAAAACGCATGGTAGGTGGTATCCACGACAGGCAGGCGCGTCGCCGTGGTCACCTTCTCGCCAGATGCCGTGCCGTCTTCCGCCTTGGCATACCAACCGTTCCATACGAAGCCCGCACCTCTATCCATGGCATCATATGCCCCACCTGAAGGGTAACCGACGTTGATAGTGTCCTCATCGGTGTAAGTGTAGGTAGCCGAAGGGGGATCGGCCACGTTCCAACCGCCCGTGTCCCACGATACCGTGACCTCGTCTCCGATCCAGTGGGCATACAGCGTCATCGCGGCCAGCGTAGGAGGCACATCCTCTATCTTGACGCCGCCCACAGCCGCCGTATACCAACCATCGAACGTGAAGCCAGGGCGCACTGCTTCGGGCAGCGATCCCATGAACTGGCCGAGCACGATGTTCTTGGTGATACGGTCCTCCCCTTCCACCTTCGCGTTCAAGCCATTAGCGACGAAAGTGACCGGAACGCTCGCCTCAGAGGCGCTCCAATGAGCATAGAAGACGATCGGCTCGTCCACATCATCCACGATCACCTGCGAGAAATCGTTTACCTGGGTGCCCGCGATAGGATCGGTGAACCATTCGTTGGAGGTGACATAACGACCATCGGAGCGGAACATGGCAGTGGGAACGAAACCTTCACCAAGCACGTCTGCCACGCTCTGGCCATATTCCACGCTCTTCACGAGCTGCTTTTTGGAAGCATCGCCATCGAAGAAGCCGCCGTTACCGTCGAAGACCACCGTGCCGGATTCCGTATGCCAACCCGCATACAACACCGTCGCCGTCGTTTTATCCCAGTCCCTTACGGCTGCCCCATCAGCATCGAAGTACTGGATGGCTCCTTCTTGGGTGTATAGCGGCTTGTCGAAGAAGCCCATGAAAGTATGCCCGTAATATTCAGGGGTCTTGAAGGGGCTGCCATCAGGCATAACGAGCGCATTCGGACGCTCACCATAGGTGGCCTGCATCGGGTCGAGATAGTAATCGCTCGTCCCATCGTCGTTCACGTCGAACAGTATGGTGGAGCGCACCGCTTCCTCAGGAGCATCGGTAGCCTCGAACACAGTGATGAGCGAGGTATTGGAGACCACGTCGGTCTTCTCGACGGTCGCCTCGTTCATGCGCACTGTGTATTGGAATGATCTTTCGGTGGGTGTCGCCACCGAGCCTTTGGCCAACGCGATGAAGCCTATGTCTTCCGCTTGGGTGGTAGTGGCCCCTGGAGCGACCGATCCTGCGCAGTTCGGATCATCTGCCAGAGAGATGGAGAAGCGCAACGACGAAAGGTTGCCGAACATGTCAGCAAGGTCAGCGGTAGACCCCTGCAAGCTAGTGGTATCCCAAGTGAGAGAAGTGGCCTTCACATCCCAGGGCGACATGTTCTTGATAGTGGCCGTGGTAGAAGAAGGAACATCGATGGAAGGTTCGCTTCCCACTGCCACGGACACGCTCGTCGGAACGTCCACCGATATGGTGGGAGCCCAGCCGGCATAAAGGATCAGGCCATCGGTGCCAAGATCATATTCGGTGGTGCAGCCGTCTTGGGTGAAGTCAGGATTGTAGTAGCGGTTGGCCTTGGTGTAGTCGCTGCCATCGTAGAAGCCCATGAACGCATATTTGTCCCGCACGGGAATCTTAGCAGCGATATGCTGATCGGAAAGAGAGGGCATCGACCCCTCGGAAGTGGTCCACACAGAATCTGGAATATGGCCCCCCACGCCGCCGTTGGCATCGAAGGTGACCATGTAGCTCGGTCGAGCGGTCATGAAACTGGAGACTTCCTCAACGTTCGAAGAAGAGCCCTCTTCTTCGAGAGAAGTTCCCGCCTCTTCCATTCCCTCGATGGGCTCGCCGGCGGGTGCGGAAGGCGATGTGGTCGAGTCGGCATCGCCTTCCAAGCGATCGTCGCCGTCCGCAGGTTCACTACCTGCAAAGGCCTCGTCAGTATCGGAAGGGAGGGTGATGGGCGCGAAAGCATCGTCATCGAAGTGGATGGCATCGGGGTCGAAAGACAAGGACTCATCTTCTATGGGAGAGCCCGCCACCCCTTCATAAGGAGCATCGTCTTTATCCTGGATATAGAGCACATCATGTCCAGAGAGAGAGGCTGCACCATCCACGCCAGCAGAGAGCGGCTCGACCGAGAGGCAATGCGAGAACTCCTCGGGATCCACTTCCGCGCCGGAAGGGACGCGGATGGTGCCCAGCCGACCCTCGGGAATGAGTCGGAGGCTAAAGGGGTCCTTCTCGTAGAGACAGCCGTCAGAGGAAAGATAGGTCTCATTGGAAGGAGCCACGTAGAACGCTTGCAGCGCATCTGCGCCTTCGAAGGCGGCCTTGTCGATAGAAGCCACCTCAGAGGAAAGCGCGACGAGAATAGCATGGGAGCCAGAAAGAGCACCCGCAGCGATGCTCCTCACTGGATAGGAAGCGCCATCGAGCACGAGCGCTGACGGGATGATGAGGTGGTCGTTCTCGGTCAGCTCAGCATTGGTGCCATTCACGAGCGTAGAGGATCTGGTTCCCCTGTCGATGACATAGACGCATCCACGAGCAACATAGGTGGTGCGCACGACGGAACCATCCTGGGTCTTCGCGCCACCTTTAGAGGAAGACAACGCAACGGTACCAGATGTGATCGTAGTCACCGCAGCATCGCTCATAGCGGAAGCTGGCACCAAGACGGTGCGACTCGAAGCGAGCTCGCTCGCGAGAGGAGCTACGACAGCTTCCTTGCTCTCATCAGCGAAAGCAGATGGCACGATAAGGACGAAGGCCAGTACTAGAGCAAGCAGAGGGAGAGCGCCTCTTCGCAAGCGCGCGATAACAGATGACCGCATAGCGATCAGCTCCTTCCAGGTGTGTGTTCTCGTCACACCGTGGAGGAAGCCCCGATAAAGCTCTTCACAGTCGATTCCCGGCGAAAGTGAGGAGGGCATCCACCACAGTCGCCAAACTGTAGTCATCGCGATCGCTTCGAATATACGAGGCAAACACAGACAAGAAAGGCAGATGCCCTCTTCATTCTGTGTTCCCCTCGCTGAAACTCAACAAGTGAACGATATTCGATTTGATCGCAATCCGCCTTCACAGGAGGACTACAGTTTGGCAACGTGGAATATATCACGCGCCTCGAGCGACTTCAAACAGAAGTTTAGACGTGCCCTTCTGCATCTCGGAATGATGCCTGTTCAAAGCCTTGATTGTATTTTTTGTGACCCTTCCAAGACCCCTGTACCAGGGCGACCGACCGAGCATGTCGGGACTTCGCTGCACCAGAAGGTCAGACCTCCTGGTGCATCAAGGTCGAACGCCTAGGTCGATCGTCTCGACCTAGGCGTTCGTGAATCCTGTTCGCTGTGAGCTATGAGAAGCGGCGGAAAGGCGTAGGCGCTTAGATGCTCCTCAGCAGCTCGACGAGGAAATCCGCGTTGCGCTCGAGGGTGGCCTCGCTGATGTTGGCCATGGTGTCGTTGCGCTCAGCGTAGTAGGCGGGCTTGCCGTTCTCCATGCCCACCAGGTGCATAGCCTGGCTGCCGTTGCGCAGGATGGTGGCAACAGCGCTGTTCTTCCACAGCATCTTCGCGCGATCGACGTGCATGCCGCACCCCGCTGCCGCCTTGCGACTGTAACGCTCCATGCGGCTCGACGCCTTCACGGGGAAGTACATGCCCTCTTCCTCGATCAGGGTGAGCTCGCCGGCACCCAGGGCCTCCACGTCGATGAAGACGGCGCCCTTCAGCTCGTCACGGTGCTCGGCGATGAACGCATCGATGCCGCCGTTGCCGGCCAGCTCGGCACCCAGAGCAACGAACCATACCTCTATCTCGATGTTCGGCTCATGGAAATCATGGATGGCCTGCTGGTCATCAAGAGGCTGGCTCAGCTCTGCCGAGAACGTCGCAGCCCGCTCGACCGCAGCGCTGCGACGGGAGGAGCGACTTGCTCGGCCACCGCGACCGGAAGCTGCCTTGGGCTCCTCTTCGATGACGGGCAACGGGGCGCTATCATCACCATAGGCCTCGGGTTCGTAGAAGACCTCTTCACCCTCCACCTCGGCCTCAGCGCTGTCGCCCTTCTTGAAGCGCGAAGCCACGCCGCCTATCTTGCCACGCACCTTGTTGAAGGACTCGCGAGAGAACGCACCGCCGTTCCAGCCGCGTGGACGGAACCCGGAATCTTCGAACTCGTCGTAGCCATCGTCGAACTCGTCGTCTTGGCGGAACGACTCCCATCCGCCGCGCGCCTCGCCCACCGAGCGGGCATCGAAATCATCGTCCACATCGAGCCATTCGTGGGCCGATGTCTCGCGCTCGGCAGCCTTCTTGTTCTTGCGGAACTTCCCGAACAGACGCCCCGCACGAGACTTCGGCATCTCCACCAGGCCCGTGCTCTCAGCAGCACTGCCATCGAAGCCGGTCTCGTCCACGTCATCGGCATATTCTTCGTCGAGCTCCTCATAGTCGCTCTCGTCCACCGCCGAGAACACGGCTGTGGCCGTGAGCGGCGAGAACGAATCGGACAGCGAGTCGAGGGCGCGCTCCTTCTCGGTCGCCTCGTCTGCCTCTTCCTTCGTCACATCCGGCGCCTTGATAGAACCGGAGAGCGAGGGCAGTACCGAGCGCAGCGATGCCTGGCGCGCCTGCTGCTCTTCCGACGGCTTCTCCTTGGGAACGTTCAGCTGGGGGATCAATGATTGCAGCTTCACAGCTTGCGGGCTGGGAGCAGCCGCTTCCGGAGCTGTTGGGGCGGGTGCTGCGGACGCAGCGGCGGCCTGGGCGGTGGCGACCACGGGCAGCTCGCCCGTGGTCTCCGAAGAGGCACCCTGCACCACCACGCGCTTAGTGCCCGGAGCCTCGGTCTGCACAGCAGCTTCTTGCTTTAGCTGCTCGCCATCTATCATCACCGGTGCGAACGCGGTGGTGGGGTTCTCGATGTTGGCCTGATCGGCAGTGCCCGCTTCGGCAGCCTTCTTCGCGGCGGCAGCCGCAGCCTCGCTCGACGTGGGATAGTTCTCGATGATGGCCGCGCGCATCTCCTGCAGGCGAGCCTCGGTATCGGTGGGAGTGGTCTGGCTCTCGGCCTCGGCCCGCTCGGCTTCGATGCGGGCGTCTATCTCGCGCTGAGCCATCTCCATGGCCTCGGCATACCGGGAACGCTGGATCGGCGCGTCGTCGTCAAGATCGGCACCGTTCTGCTTCGCCTTGGCCCGCGCAGCAGTGAACCAATCGGGTACCGCGCTCTCTTCCTTCTTCTCCTCGAAGGCGAGGGTGGCCGTGGCGGGAGCAGCAACGGCTGCAGCCTGGGCGGCTTGCGCGGCAGCGGCCTGGGCGGCCTTGCCCATGAACGTGACCGGCGGCTCGTCAGTGGAGTTCTCGCCAGCGTAGGTCTCTTCCGCCACCGGCTGCATCGGCATCGGAGCCGAGGCTGCAGCAGAGGCGCCTAGGGGAGCGGGCACCTCCGCCCCTTCGAGCGCGTTCGCCACATAGGCAGCGTTCTGGGCAGCGTCGGCGGCCTCATCGGCAGCAGCCTCCTCTTCGAGGTCGATGTTCACCGAAGCGCTCACCGGCTTGCCGGTGAGCATGGCCACGGCGGCCTTCGCGGCCATGAGCCTGTCTTCCGCGCTCCCCTCGTCCTCGTTAGCATCGGCTTCATAGACCAGTTCGGCCCCTTCGGGCACCAGCCCGCTCGCCTTCGCAGCCGCAGCACCGTGGATGCGGGCACCGCCAGCGGCCTCTTCGGCCAAAGCCTTGGTGCGGCCGCTGCGCACGCGACGGGCCACTTCCATCATCACTGCCACGCCCGAGGCATTGCAGTTCGCACCCTCGTTATAAGGAGCGGTGCGCTTCAAGGCAATGGCGACGATGGGCAGCAGCGCCAGCACGATGCCGATGATGCTGAGCACGTTGACGACCACCGAAAAGGCCCCGGTGGGGATGAAGATGAGGCGGATGAGCAGCAGCAACGGCAGCAACACCATGCCACCGAGCTCGGCCCAATGCACGATGGGCAGCACGCCGATGAGGGTCGGGCTCAGCTCGCGCTGCACCTTTCCGCTATCGTAGTGAGACAGAAGGATCACCTTGCGGTGACGGCCCGGCGAGCTTTCCGCATACTCGTTCGGCTCGTAGCGAGCCACTACGTTCTGGCTGGCACCGTGGCTGATAGCGCGGGCGATGATGGGGCGCAACAGCACTTCCACGCCGTAGAGCGCAGCGCACACCAGCGTGATGATGAACGCAGGGACCACCAGGATGGAGAACACGATGGAGAGGATGGTGATGATCACCGAGATGCCGCAGAGGATGGCGCGGGGAAGATCGAAGTCGATGGGACAGGTGAAATCCTCCACCTGCGACTGCAAGCCAGCCTTGCGCTGGAGCGTTTCCGCGACGTAGAGCGCGGCCTGGCGCTCCTCTTCGGTACCGGCGGGGCGTGCCCCGATGGTCTCGGACAAATACGCTGCGTGATCGAACATATCCGACATAGCGGTGCCTCTCATCGTTCGTTTCGGGTCATGTTTCGAGAGTTGTCGATCCTGCCTTCGCACCAACATGAACCTGCGCGCAGACACAATCGTCTAGATTATACGCGAAATCGGCTGGTTAGCTGCTCACACGGGTCAAATAATCGCTCAGATGAGCATCGGCCTGAGCAGCACGGGAGCGAGCTTGCTCGTATCCGACGAACAGCTGCTGCCGTTCCAACTCGAACAGGCGCACCACATGCTGCAACGGCTGGTCCTCAGCCCCGCGGATCAAGCCCACGGCCTGGGAGTCGAGATAGTTGTAGGAATCGTTGGCTTCCTTCGCCGCCGTAGCGTCATGATCGATGATGGCCTGGGTCGAGCGCTTGGCCTCGTACTGCGCGTCGATGCGCAGCTCCACGTAGTCGAGATACAGGCCCAACGCCTCGTCAAGAGCGTGCAGCGCGGCCATGGGATCATCTTCGGGAGAAGCCCCTTGCGGCACTTCAGGCGCTTCGCCACCGTGCAGGTCGGCCTGATAGGTGGTCTGCTCGGCCACGTCCTCCTTCGCTTTAGCGAAGGCTGCGCGAACCGTCGCGAAGGCATCGATGGCCTCGTCGGTCTTCGCGAGGGCGGCTTCCAAGGTGGCGGTGGTGGTGTAGGCGGAAAGGGCGGCGGCGTCGCGGGCGAGGGCATCAGCATCCAACAGCCCGTTCCAACCGCTATCAACGCTCTCGTACAGGTCGATGATGACCACCGTCTCATCCATGGCCGCCGTTCCGCTGTCGATCAGCTCTTGGCGCGCGTTCAGCGTGACCAGGATCTGGTTGGCCACCTCACGGCCTTCGGCAGATGCGAGGTTTCCCTGGGCCTGCTCGACGATGGTGCGAGCCTTCCCCAGCTGCTCCTCGGCAGGCTCCAAGGTGGGCAGACAGGTGTCGTAGCGCAGCGAGATATCGTCGGTGACCATCTGCTCTAACGAAGAGCCCATGGCGCTCACCACCACGCTATCGAAGGAGAACAGGGTGGTGTCCGCTTCCTCGATCAGGCCGATGGCGTCGGTCAGTTGGTCATGTCGCTGCTGGCTCATCGACATGCTGGAGAGCACGGTAAAGGCCACCACCGCCACCGAAGCGCATACCACAGCGGCCACGGCCGCGATGCGGACGATGCGCTTGCGGGTGCGCTTGCTCTTGCGCAAGACGGCCTCGTCGGAAGAGCCTGCCAGGCCCAAAGCGGCATGGGCTTCGTTGCGCGCCTCCTCCGCGGCCACCTCTGCCATGGTCTTGGGAGTGAGGGCCACACCGCGCTTGCGTTTCGACTCCCCCTCGTCGGCACGAGCACGCAGAGCGTGCAGGACGCTGAACGATATCTCGTTGGAGGTCCCTTGGGTGTGCCGCTTGATGTGGGTCGAGGGCGCCCCGCTCAGCGAGCCTTGGTCAGCAGTGCTGCGGCGGGCGGCGCGGGCAGCTTCCTTCTGGGCCTTGCGCACGGCTTTCGCCGTGGAGGTGTTCTTCGAGTGACGGGCCATGGGCGCTCGCGTTCTTCCAGCTCCCTCACTGCTGCTCAGCGGCAGCAGCGATGGCCTCCACGATGGTATCGGTGGAGCACACATGGATGTTCTTGCTGGGCAGCGAGGAGAGGAACGCGTTGCCGTAGCTCTTCGTGAGCAAGCGCTTGTCAGCGATGATGATGAAACCCTGGTCGTCGGCCTTGCGGATGAGACGACCCGCGGCCTGCTTCACCTCGATGACGGCCTGGGGCAGCGCATAGCGCTTCCAAGCGCGGTCCTCACGGGCAGCGCGCTCACACGACAGCGGATCGCTCGGCTTTGCGAAGGGCAGCTTCGGGATGATGACGCCTTTCAGCGTGGTGCCCGGCGCGTCGAAGCCCTCCCAGAAGCTCTTCAGGGCGAACAGTGACAGATGCTCGTCGGCAAGGAACTCGTCGCGCAGCCCCTTCACCGACAGGCCCCATTTCTGACACAGCAGTCGGAGGTTGGCTTCTTTCAGCGGCTCTCGCACCGCGTCGAAGCTGCGCTCCATCTCGCGCTTGTTCGTGAACAGCGTGAGCAGAGAGCCGCCTTGGGCGAGATGGACGCGACGCAAGAGGTCCTGCAGCCGCTCAAGATATCCGCCCTCGTTGGGTTCGGGCATGTCGCTTGGAACGTAGACCACCATGTTGCGATCGAAGTCATAGCCCGAAGCTAACAACAGCTCGTTGCAACGGGAATCCTCGGAGGTGTTCAGGCCCATGGATTCCTCGAAGGAGGAGAAGGAGCCTTCCACGGTAAGGGTGGCCGAAGTGAACACGACGGAGAACGTGGAGGCATAAAGGTCCTCGTCGAGGCGGTTGTCCACATTGAACAGCAGCGCTTCCAGCTTATCGACGCCACGGTCGGGCTTGCGACTGAGGGTGGCGGCATAAACGTAGGCATCGCCGCCATCGAACAGGATGATCTCGATAGCTTCGATGACCGCCTTCAATTCGAGGGCACACGAGGCTATCTCACGCTGGACGATGCCGGCACCATCGCAGTTCTCTAGATATCCTACCAGCTCCTGACAGGCACCCACCGCGCGCTCACAAGCTTCCAACAGCGTGCGACCGTGAGCCACGAGCGCTGCAAAGCGTTCGCTGCGGCGCACCTCGTCGTTGATCCATATCTCCACCACGTCGTAGTTCTTATGCTTGCGGCTCGAACCTCGATCGAAGAACAGCAGCTCGCGCATCTGCGCGCAGAACTCCTCGGCAGCTTCTCCGTAAGCGCGCCCGGTGGCCTTCGCTTTCGCAGTGAGCCCATAGAACAGAGTGCCGGAATTGTCGTTATCGGGCGCTACCACCTGACGTTCAGCGCGAACGAACACGTTGCGGGTCGACTCGTCCGATCCTATACGACCAGCCAGGTTCTTCAAAGCGTCAGCAGAAAGCTCCAATGAGAACGCGCGCCGTGCCTCGGCTTCCGCGCCATGGGCCTCGTCCACCGCCCAGAATCGGATGGGGGGCAACAGCCTGCGCTCAGCTGCTAGGTCACAGAAGAACAGGCTGTGGTTGGTCACCACGATATCCGACGCCTCGGCCTTCTTCCGCGCGCCATGGACGAAGCACAGGCTGCCGTAGAACGGGCATTTGCGCCGCAGACAATGACGGCTGGTAGTGGTATAGGCGCTCTTCGTCACCAAACGGCCATCCACTTTCAGCGTGTCGATGTCGTCATACTCGGTCTGCTCGACGAACGACAGCAACGCACCGAACGCGGGGGCTTGGGATCTTTGCACCACACCCACCGTTCGCACCTCGGGACCGTCGGCCACTAGGCGTTCGAGGCGACGCAAGCAAAGGTAGTGCGAGAAACCCTTCAGCGGGGCGAAGGTGAGCTCGTCGATGGGAGCGTCAACGGACTCGGCGGCCCGAGCCATCTGAGAGGCCAGCGCGGGCAGTTCGTGATAGACCAGTTGGTCGAGCAAAGCGTTGGTCTTCGTGGCGATGCCCACGTTGATGCCGTTGCGCTTGGCTGTCTGAGCGAGCGGCACCAGATAGGCCATGGACTTGCCCACCCCGGTACCCGCTTCTACCACCAGGTTCGTCGAGGTGGCGAGGGCATCGCGAACGGCCTGGGCCATCAAGCGCTGCTCAGTACGCTGCTCGTAATCGTCATAGAGGCTTCCCACCAGGCCGTCAGCCGTGAACGCCTCATCTATCTCCTCGGTCGTCGGGAACAGCAGAGCACCCTGCTCAGGAGCCTGTTGAAGACGGGTCTCCAACACTTCAGCGGCATCGGGTTTCGCGCGCAGATCCAGCTCTCCTACGCGTTCGCGGCGCAGGTTCCGCAGGCTGAAGGACAGCTCGGGGTCACGGGTCTCATCGGCGGCTTCCCCCTCAACCAACGCCTGCCTCTCGGCGATGACGGCGAACACCACTGCGGTGTTCCACTGCGCCTGATCGGTGAGCTCAGCGATGCGACGCGTCAATGCCGGGGGCATCGCTTGCACCGCCGCGAGCAGTATGCGGTAGAGAGCGCAGGTTGCTTCCACATCGGCGTCGGCACGATGGGTGGACAAGGGAGCATCGAAAGCTTGCACCAGGTCGATGAGGCGATGGGAGCGCATACGCGGGAGCGCGATGCGCGCCAGATCGAGCGAGTCTATCCACTTGTTCTCCAGCAGAGGATAACCGCTCGCGCGCTTGGTCGTGAAATGCTTGTCGAAGTCGGCATTATGGGCCACCAGCTTCGCATCGCCCACGAAAGCCACCAGGTCAGCTAGCGCTTCTGAAGGCGTCGGTGCATCAGCCACATCGGCATCGGTTATGGCCGTCAGGCGCGCCACTTCTTCGGGAATGGGACGACCCGGGTTCACGAATGTGATGAACCAATCGGTGACCTCCCCTTTCTCGATGCGAGCCGCCGCTATCTGGGTGAGCTCGTCGTGCTGGTAGGAGATGCCGGTGGTCTCGGTGTCGATGACCACCACGTTGCTATCGAGGTCACCGAAATCGGTGTTGTGGGCTATCTCGGGCAGACGCGCGTAACGCTCGATCACAGTGCGCGGCGTGCCGTCAGTGGTGTGGCGACGCATCCTCTCGCACGCTTCGATGAAATCCTTCGCCATGAATATGATGTCTTTCGTCCTGTTCCGCCCGGATGTTTCCTGTAGTCTGACTATTGTACCAAGGGAACCCAGCAGCAGGAGGACGGACATGACCCAGCGATACTTCGGATGCTACGAGACCTTCGACACCACCGGCAAGGACCAAGGTGGCGCGCTCTTGAGCGCCGACAACCTGGTGGGTGACGAGTTCACCGTACAGATGGAGATGACAGAGGAGGGTCATACGGCATGGCTCGTCAACCGCTTCGGCAAGCGCGTCGGGTTCTTCTCTCCCTCTTTCTCGCGGAAGCTGGGCATCTTGCAAGCCGAAGGGCTCACCATCAAGGCGGTGCTCTCCTTCGTAGCATTCAGCACCGAGCCGGAACCGGGGCATTATTGGGGCGAAGCGGCGGTCATCGCCTATGCACCGGCCTACGCTACCGAGTTCGAACGATTCATCGCCCAGGTGGGTGCCCGTATGGCCGACAGCGTGCGCACCAACGTGGCGTTCGATAATACCGCCGTCGATCGCATCATCGACAGCGGCGGCGAATGGATGCCTTCTCAGACCGTACCTCTTCCGAAGAAGAGCAAGGGCATGATGGTGATGAAGGATAAGCGTTCCTTCACTGATAAGCTCGTTGAACAGGGCCGGGCGCGCAACAAGGGCTGCTACGTCGCAAGCTGGCTTTTCATCATCGCCCTCGCCGTCTTGATCGTATGGGGCATCTACTCTTTGTTCTTCGCTTCGGGAGCATGATCTGAACGGTAGGCTGAGCAGCTGATAATATACGTCTATTCCTTGTTCTTCGCTTCGAGCGCGTAATCGATCAAACGTTCGCATAAGGCGGGGAACGGGATACCTGCTGCCCGAGCGGCATCAGGGAGCAGCGAGGTCTCCGTCATGCCCGGCAAGGTATTCGTCTCCAATATCCAAGGTCGAGCCTCGTCATCGAGGATGAAGTCCGTACGAGAGACACCCGAGCAGCCAAGGCTCTTATGAGCTGCAACAGCATGATCCTGCATGGTCTTGGTAATAGCATCATCCAAAGGCGCGGGACAGATATGCTGGGAACCACCAGGGGCGTACTTCGATTCGAAATCATAGAACTCGTTAGCAGGTATGATCTGGATGATGGGCATAGCTTCGGGCTCAGAGGCTCCCAGTACCACGATGGTGAACTCGGGACCCTTCACATAGCGCTCGATGAGCACTTCATCGTCATAGTCGAAGGCAGACTGGATGGCATCTTCCAGAGCGTCCTTACCTTCTGCCATGTATATGCCGATGGTGGAACCCTCATGGATAGCCTTCACCACGCAGTGGGAACCGAGCTGTTCGATGATGGCATCAACATCATAAGGAACGCCCTTTCTTACCGTCGTCGCCGGGGGCGTGGGCAATCCTGCCTGCTCGTAGCAGAGCTTTGCCTTGCCCTTGTTCATCGCTAACGCACTGGCGAGCACGCCAGAACCTGTGTAGGGCAGACCGATCGTTTGAAGGAACCCTTGCAAGCTCCCATCCTCGCCGCCGCGGCCGTGCATGCAAAGAAAGGCCACGTCAAAGGAACCTTCGACCAAGCTCACTAGGTCAGCGGCTACAGAAGGATCAAGAAGCGTGACGTCATAACCAGCTTCTTCTAAGGCTTTCTTTGCACCCTGGCCCGATGCGAGCGATATCTCGCGCTCTCCGCTGTTTCCCCCTGATAACAGCGCGACCTTGCAATTCCGGGGATCATGATATGCGCCCATGGACCTCTGACCTTTCACGCGATGGAATTCGTTGATGATAAGCTACCATAACAACACCGAAAGCGGAGCCGTGATAGGGGGTCACCTCACCGGCACCTCTATTCTCGACCCTTTTCCCTAAGGAGCATGATGGCTGTCAGCATCAAGACCTATTCCCTGCAAGAGCTCGAATCTATCATCGCAGACTATGGTCTCCCACGGTTTCGAGCAAAGCAGGTGCACCAGTGGCTCCATAGCCACCATGTGAAGAGCTACGACGCCATGACCAACGTTCCGAAGGCCTTGCGCGATAAGCTGGCACAGGATTTCCCCCTCTACAGCGCTGAAGTGGTGGAAAAGCAGATATCTGCCGATGGAACCCGTAAGTACGTGATCCGCCTGAGCGATGGAGAGCTGGTCGAGATGGTGGGCATCCCTACCTTCGATGAAGAAGGCGAGGTGGACAAGCTGACCGTTTGCTTCTCAACGCAAGTAGGTTGCTCTATGGCCTGTGCTTTCTGCGCTACTGGCCAGGAAGGTTTCACGCGGAATCTATCCTCAGACGAGATGGTCGACCAAGTCGTGCTCGTCGGTGAGGACTTCCAAGCACGAGTGAGCAATGTGGTAGCTATGGGTCAGGGAGAACCGTTCCTCAACACCGATGAAGTGCTCAAGGCCCTCCGCATTATGAACGATCCGAATGATCTGAGCATCGGTGCCCGCCATATTACGGTCTCATCATGTGGCATCCTCTCAGGTATCGAACAAATGTCCAATATTCGCGAGCAATTCACCTTGGCTATCTCTCTTCACGCAGCGCGTCAGCAAACACGGAACGAGTTGATGCCTCGCCTTGAGAATCAGCCGCTCGATGGATTGAAAGAGGCGCTCATCTCCTATATCAAGAATACCAATCGTCGCGTGACCATCGAATATCTTCTTCTCGATGGTATCAATGATTCCGATGATGATCTTGAAGCGCTCATGGACTTCTGTGATGGTCTGCTCTGCCACATCAATCTTCTTCCGTTCAATGCTGTGGAAGGCGCTCGATTCTTCCCTACGAAAAAAGAGCGCCTGCTTCATTGGCAGAACGCTCTTTCTGGATCAGGTATCGAAACGACCGTCCGGCATTCTCGTGGGTCCGATATCGCAGGAGCCTGTGGTCAACTGAAGAACACTATCCTTTGACGAGCTCGTCGAATATCCTCTCAAGGTCGCGTTCGTCCTTGAACTCGATCTCTATCTTATTCTTCCCGCCAGAGCTCTTCACCTTTACATTAGTGTTGAGCACATCCTTCAACGTTTTAGCGACGCTCTTATAGGCAGCGGGCATCGGCACACGAGATGCTGCCGATTTGTTAGGCTTGCCCGAATAGAGCCGAGCAAGATTCTCTGCTTCGCGAACGCTCAGCTTGTCATCCACTATCTTCTGTGTCAGCTTATGACGGCCCTCGCGAGAGAGCACTGAAAGGATCGCACGGGCATGGCCAGCAGTGATCTTATCCTCGAAGAGCAACTGCTGAGCTTCCTCTGGCAGTTCGAGCAAGCGAAGCGCATTAGCGATGGTCGAGCGACCTTTCGCCATCGCTTGGGCAACATCAGCCTGGGTCATACCATTGCGCTCCATCAAGCGCTTATAACCATAGGCCTCTTCTATCGGATTCAGATCAGAACGCTGCAAATTCTCGACGAGGGCGAGCTCAAGGGCCTTACCCTCATCCACATCTATAACGCGTACAGGCACTGTCTTCATATCCGCAGCTTTTGAAGCCTGCCAACGACGCTCGCCCGCGATTATCTGATACATACCATCTTCCATCGGTCGAACGACGATAGGTTGAAGAAGACCATCTCTCTCGATAGAAGTAGACAGCTCATCCAACTCGTCAGCCTTGAAGTTGGTACGAGGCTGATCCGGATTAGGAGCGATAACATCCACCGACAATTCCGTGATGACCTTATCGCTCTCTTCCTCTACTTCCTCCGTCATCGGTCGAGCGGAAGGGGTCTTAGCCAGTGGCTCTTCACGCACCATTGGCACCACATCTTCAATGTCGATTTCACGTGAAACATTCTCAGAAGGATTCTTGACCGTGAAGGTCTGACGACCCACGGGGGGCAGAGGACTTGTAACATCCGGACGGCGAACATCGTCAGCCTGTACCACGACCCTCTCGCGAACTACCGGTTCCGATACCGGTGCAGGAATTGGAGTAGGAACAGAAGAAGGATTAGAAGTAGACGTAGAAGTAGACGTGGACGTAGACGTAGACGTAGACGTGGATCCAGTTGACTCTTGTGCAGAAGAACGGGATTCCTCATAGGAATCACCGAGAAGGGAATTCAGGCCTCTTCCTAAACCACTTCGCTTATCCCTAGCCACGGTTTATCACTTCCTTTGCGAGTTCGAGGTAAGCGATAGAGCCCTTACCTTTAGGATCGTAATAGGTGATAGGTTGACCAAAGCTCGGAGCCTCCGATAACTTCACCGTTCGAGGAATCATAGTATCAAAAACAACAGAACCGAAATAGCCACGAACCTCATCAACTACCTGTTTGGAGAGCGTAGTTCGGTTATCGTACATAGTAAGAAGCACGCCATATATATCCAAAGACGGATTGAGACGACTTTTGACACGTTTCATCGAATCAAGAAGTTTTGTCACACCTTCCAGTGCATAGAACTCACACTGGATAGGAATGAGCAGCTTATCAGCCGCGACGAAAGCATTGACCGTCAAAAGTCCCAAAGAAGGTGGGCAGTCGATGATGATGAAATCATACTTACCACGTAATGAGCCGATAGCTTCTTTAAGACGATTCTCACGAGCCATCTCAGATACGAGCTCGACCTCCGCACCAGCAAGGTTGATGGTCGCAGGCGCAAGATCAAGACCAGGATATATATCCGGGATGATGATATCTTCGATAGGTACATCATCAAGGAGCACATCATAGATGCAGTGCTCCAAGTCATTCTTCTCGATACCGAGGCCGCTCGAAGCATTACCTTGGGGGTCGAGGTCAACAAGAAGAACAGCCTTATTCAATTCACCAAGAGCTGCTGCAAGGTCGATGGCAGTAGTCGTCTTACCGACGCCGCCTTTTTGATTGATGATGGCGAGTATCTTCGTTTGCCCTATTACATGATCGACAGGTTTCTTATCTTTATAAGACCTCAGAGCCTCCTTCTCTACTGGCTCGCTCACAACAGGACGCGGATCCCTGACGATGACCTCAACGGAATCTATGTCGATATCCTGACCGTTTGGCATGATTCCCCTCTCTTAGATGGCTTTATGATCAATGTTTCACGGGAAACATTCGATACCGACAGACCACATCCAATACACCATCTTGAAGATGGTCGCAGGATTCATCTATATGGTTGAAATATGGGAGAAGAATGTTTCACGGGAAACATTCTATGAGAGCAAAGGTTTCTTCTGAGCAAGACCCACTCGACGTGGCAGCTTCAAAGAAGGCCTATGAATCTTTTCGAAAACGAGTATACACCGTTTTGTCTCGTTATCAGAGAGAATGAACTCTCTTTTGCTCTTCATCTTGAAACCCAGCTTATCCTGAATACGAAGAGCTTGTTCGAGCTCTTCATCGAGGGGAGCTTTATAACAGATAAGATGCCCCCCTTTCTGTAAAAGAGGAGAGGCGAGCTCAAGGAGAGAAGGTAATGCCGTCAATGCACGAGCAGTGAGCGCAGAAAAGATTTCTTTCTGTTCCTCAGACAATTCCTCGATACGGCCACCATAGGTGCTTATCTGGTCATCGAGGCCCATAGAATCGATGATACCTTGTACTGCGCTCATCTTCTTCTTAACAGAATCAACGAGAACGGTCTTTCTTCCCGATGCAAGAGCGAGGGGAACACCAGGAAATCCACCACCTGAGCCTAGATCACCATAAAGGCCTTCAGGAGATTCCTGTAGCTCCTGAAGGCCGGAGAGGGAGTCCTCGATATGAAGAAGTCGCGCTCGCTCGCCGCCAGTGATGCGCGTGAGATTCATAGTCTCGTTCACAACGAGTATCTTATCAAGATAGCGTTGAATGAGCTCCTCAGAGGATGACACTGATCATTCCTTCAATAGGAAGCGCTAGAGAGGCATGATGACAACGCAGCGGTTCGAGCCTTCACCCTCGGATTCGGTCTCTACCCTATCATCATCACGCAACACCATATGGACGATACGGCGTTCATATGGTGTCATCGGACGAAGCTTTATGTTCCTCTGCTGATTGACCGCCTTACTAGCTGAAGAACGAGCGATGGACTCTATCTTCTGACGCTGGCGGCTCTTATAACCTTCAACATCTACTACCACCGGATAACGGAAACCTATCTTCCGTGTAGTGATAGCCGACACCAAGAACTGCAATGCTTCGAGGGTACGGCCATGACGACCGATGAGCACCGCAAGATCATCACCAGTGATATCAAGGATGAGCTCGCCCTCGTCACCTTCGTACTCGTCGATGGTTATCTCACCAACATCGAAGCTCCTGAATATATCTTGGAGCACGGAGATGGCAGTATCAGCTATCTCGTCGAGTTGCTCGTCAGTGATCTCTTGGTCATCTTCTTCGACAACCTGTTCCACTTCGCTATTCTGCTCTTCCTGAATTTCATCGGTCATGGAATATCATCCCTTCAGAATGTTTCCCGTGAAACATCTAACGTTCTTCTTAGATCAACGCTTCTTCGTCGGGCGCTTCTTCTTCTCTTTACGGGTGACATTGACTTCGACAGGCTTCACTTCTATAGGAGCGTTCTCTTCCTTCTGACGATCCGCCAGACGGCAACGATACATGGTGAACTGATTCTGGCCGATGCCGATGAGAGACGACACGCCCCAGAACAACAGAACACCAGCAGGAGAGCTCCAACTGATCCAGAGCATGAAGATGGTCATGATGCCAGCCATCATCAACGTCTGATTCTTCTGCTGTTTATTCTCGCTCTTCAACTGTTGCAGTACCATCGGGATGAAGGTAGCGCCAGCGAAGATGATCATAAGGATAAGATAGGGAACAAATGTTCCAAATCCCTGTTCAAGAGCCTGACCAGGGGTCATGACCAGATTCGGCACGATATTGTAGAACGTGAATTGGTCTGCTCCGATGCGATCGCCCATCTCACGGAGCGTTTGGAACAGCGCGATAAAGATGGGCATCTGTAGCAACATAGGAAGACATCCAGCGAGCGGATTGAACTTCGCCTCTGCGTAAAGCTTCTGAAGCTCTTGCTGCTGACGCACCTTATCATCAGCGAAGCGCGTCTGTATCTCTTGCAGCTTCGGCTGTATCTTCTGCATCTGATAGCTCGACTTCGCCTGCTTATGCATGAGCGGTGCGACGAGGATACGGAAGATGATGGTAACGATGATGATGGCCAGGCCCCAGTCACCGCACAGATTATCGAAGAACTGGATGACGCTGAATATCCAATCCTTGAATATATCCCACATGAAAGTCCCCTTTTATTCTTCTCTGTGGTCCCGCGCTACTCTTCAGGCACCGGATCGAACCCATAAGGACCGCCCGGTCGGCAGCGGAGTATCCTTCTCACGGAAAGAGAGATGCCCCGTCGGAACCCGAATCGTCGCAACGCTATCAAACTGTACTCCGAACAGGTCGGAATATACCGACAGCAAGAGGGAAAGAGCGGTGAGATGGCAGCACGATAGAACTTGACGAAGCCGATAGCCATGGCGGTCGGTATGTTCTTGAGCGTCTCTTTCATGATCCGCTCTTCACTGCCCTCTTCGCTCTTGTGATGCTCGTTATCCTCTTCCTACACTGGTCGAGTACCTCTTGATACGGTCGTTCAGTAATGCCTCGCTTGGCAAGGAATATTACCTCATATCCCTGCCATGGCCCTCCTAAGTCGTGACAAATGGCGCGCATACGGCGTTTCGCTGCGTTCCTCCACACCGCATTGCCGCCCTTTTTCCCTGCAATAAAAGCAACACGACCCGGAAGGTCGTGTTCTTCTGCCTTGTCATCTGCTGTTCTCTTCGCTGTGTGTCCGACGATCAACGTCACCGAAGGCGTCTTATACCAACTACCCTCATCGAAGAGAGCGGCGATGTCACCACTTGAGGTAATGGTCTCCAATGCAGCGAGTTACACGCTGAGGCGCTTGCGACCCTTAGCGCGGCGAGCAGAGAGCACTGCGCGGCCGGCTTTGGTGGACATGCGATTACGGAAACCGTGGCACTTAGCGCGCTTGCGCTTGTTCGGTTGGTAAGTGCGTTTCATCTGAATGAACCTTTCATCATGAAAAAATGCGTAGCCTGACGATTATATCCCAACGATGACCACTGTCAAAGGGGGGTTCTGCTTTGGTTCTGGTCTTTGGAGTCGGATGTTGTCAGGGATATAACGTATCCTCGACGTATCGAGATCGATGATTCAAGATATCGTCGATCTTTTTTGGCTTGACCTCGTCTGCGTTGTGTCCCTGACAACATCCTCTGTTTCCATAGTTGGGAAGAACCGACTCTTCGTTTGAGATAGAAGAGCGTAAAAAGATAAGAGGTAATGACAATAATAACGACGGTTCATTTGTTGATAGGTTAAGTTTCAGCTGGTGAGATATGGAAATGAATGAGACATGGGGTGTGAGTTTCCGCATGAGATGTCCCCAATGGGCCTGAAGGGAGGAGAAGGGATATTCACAACGAACGTGGAAAGAAACAGCGGTTATCAAAAGGTTAGGCGCATCCTTTCCACTATATCTTCGCTTACAGTTCGCGGATTATCTGCTTGAGCACTTCCACTTCTTCTTGCACTTCGCGGTTGTTGCGCACCATCTCTTCTACCGAGGTGACCGAATGCATGGCGGTGGTGTGATCGCGATTGAACTTCTTGGCGATGTTATTGAACGGCAGGTCGAGCAGCTGGCGGCACAGATATATGGCGATATGTCGCGGATAGACGATGTTGCGGGCACGAGAACGACCAACCAGGTCGGCGTGCTTTATCTTGTAGAAGTTCTCTACCTCGCGCATGATGTCCTCGACGGTGAGGTTCTTCGACGAGCCACCGGAGAAATGGTCCTTCAGCAACACGCGCACCTCGTCGATGGATAGGTCGTATTGATTGAAGAACTTTATCTGGTAGACCACTTTGGTGATGGCGCTCTTGAGCTCACGGATGTTAGAGCTCGAGTTCTCTGCGATGTACATCTGGATATCTTCTGGGATGGAGAAGCTCTCAAGGCCCTCGTTGCGCTTGTACTCGTTGATGAAGCTCTTGACGATACCTAGCTTCGTCTCTATCTCGGGCGGCTGGATGTCGATGGTGCCGCCACGGTTGAAGCGGGAGTGATATCGCTCGTCGATGTCGATGTTCTTCGGTGCGCGGTCAGCAGAGAAGACGATCTGGCGACCCTGGTTCGTGAGCTTGTTGAATATCTGGAACACGATGTCGAGGGTCTGTTTCTTGCCTTGGAGATACTGGATATCATCTATGAGCAGCACATCGGCTTCTTCGTAATGGGTCTTGAAGTTCTTGTAGCTGGCCTTGTCCTTGTCGTGGGCTGCACCGGCATCCATGTAATCGCTCAGCAGCTCCGCTGAATCGACGTAGACCGTGCGCAGGTGCGGCTGGGTCTCATAGATGTAGTTTTGGATGGCGCGCATGAGATGGGTCTTGCCCAAGCCGCTCTTACCATAGATGAACAGGGGATTCAGCGGCGTCTTGCCTGGCATCTCCGCCACGTCGACCGCCATGGAATACGCCATGCGGTTCGAGTCTCCGATGACGAAGTTCTCGAATGTGAGGGAAGAGATCAAGTTGTCATCGTCGGTGGCATGACGCTGGGAGTAGTTCTCGTAAGGGTGAGGCTCTACGACAGTGGGCCGTTCGAAGGTGCTCGCTCCTGAGAGAGGAGCAGGGGCGTCGGTCGCAGCTGCGGCTATCGTTTCCGGTGCGAAGCTTTGAGGTCGGGTAGCAGGTATGGGCTGGGCGGGTGCGGGTTCAGGGGTCTCCGTGGTGGGAGCCAGCGTTGAAGAGGGTGTCGGTTGAGCAGACGCTGCAGAAGAGCCTGTCATGTCCACTTCGATGATGACCGTATAAGGGTTTCCGAAGACCTCTTGCAGCCCGCGCTTTATCAGGTCGAGATAATGGGTGCTCACCCAGCTCTTGATGAAGTCGTTATCGGCGGTCAGCATGAGGAAACCGTCGCTCATAGCTTGTGGCTGCAAACGCGAGAAGAACGCCTTCACCTGGGAGGCGTCCACGTCGTCATAGGAGCTGACCTGTTCGCATACGCGATTCCAGTTATCAGTGAGCGCACTGAAGTCCATAGCTGCAAGCCTTAATGCCGGAAATGAGAAAGTGCCTTGATTGTAAACCAAAGCGGTGGAAAACGGTAAAAGGGAACAGGTGATGGAACGCGCTCGTCGTGCCTACGGAAGGAGCGATTCGGCAGCAGCATGGCCGAGCGGGGTAAGAGCGCGCTTTTTCGAGGCCACGGTCTCGATGAGCCCGGCTTCCTCTAACTTCTTCAACAAGACGTGCGTGGAGGATGGCGGCGTTTCGCTCAGCTGTGCGAGGGCGGTCACACCGAGAGGGCCATCACTATAAAGAAGGACGAGCAGCGCTCGCTCTCGCGGGGAGAGCGGGGCCACGGCGAGGGAAGCCTGGGCCGATTCGTATTCGTGATAGCGCTCGCGGATGGCCGTTGCGGGAGAAGGGGTGCTCGTGGGCGGCTCTTCTTGGTGATGGACCTTGCTGATGGTGACCACTGCACCGTCGCCTATGTTGTCCTCTATGGTGATGGTTCCCTCTGAAGCATCGAGGTAGTCCTTCACGATAGGAAGCCCGGATCCGACGCCTCGAATATAGCGCTTCATCGGTTCGATAGCGGAAGTGAAGCCTGGTTTTTGAGCCTTTTCCGCCTCGGCGATGCCTGGCCCTTGATCGGCGAAGCGGATAGTGTTCCCTCCATCGAGGATAGATACGGTCACTTCGCGAAAATAGGCATGGATGAAGTTCTCGGTCACCTCGCGTATGACGGTATAGGGAAGAGTGCCACCGGCGAGCTTTGCTTGTTCGTAGATGACATTGGTGAGAGATTCGATGTATTGACCGGTCTCGGCGGGAGGCACTTCGGTGATGCGGGGGGCGCTCTTCAGGTCATCGTAGAGAGCAACGCGAGCCGGAGTGGTAACGAGCGAGAAATCAGATATGCTACCGCCTAGGGCAGTGAAGGATCCGCTCTTCTCTATGGTCTGCTCGTTCGTCGTGTTCATCGGTCTTTCATATTCATTCAAAATGATTCAGAGAAATTCAAGAGTATTCTAACGAAGAAATGAGATAGAAGGCACGTGAAGTGCGGTAATGAATCATTCATTCAGGGTGATTCATGATTCATGAAGATATAAAATCGGATTCAATCAGGTGAAATAGAAAGTTATGAACAAATAATTCACTAAAAGTGGAAAACCTTGAAAGTTCGGAATCAGGTTCAGGGGAAAACCAGAAAGAGCTGTGAAAAAGTATTCGAGAAAGTTGTTGACTTTTTAGGATTCTAAGTTTCTCCTGCTCGACGTTACGGAACTGTTAAAAGATGAGCCAAAGCCTCCTCACAAGAGTTCGTTTAGGGCGCTCGTTTGTTCGTTTCAGTTCTAGGATAAAAGTTTTACCAGTTCAAAGGTCATATAGAAGAAGCGAAGAATAATATCGCTCAAAAGTAATCAACAGAGAGATCCCTCCATCATTTTTAAAAAAATGCTCATTTTAGTGGGGGTTGAGTCGCGATATCGAGTCGGTTCAAAGCCCTTCGCAAAGTTTTCCACTTTTTCCACAGAGGCATTGCATAGTTTTGGGGAAAACTAGTCCCATGAAGTTCCTCTTGGAGCGGTGGTACTATACACGTCAAGACATTCACAGCCATTCATTCATATATGAAAGAGGAACGTTCCATGAGATTCAGCATCAATCAAAGCGAATTGCAGAACGCTCTCGCCATCGTATCCAAAGGCATATCCACTCGTTCCACATTGCCCATCCTTTCGGGCATCTTGATAGAAGCGAACGAGGATGCCATCACGTTGCAGGCGACCGATCTGGAACTGTCCATCCAATATTCTGCTGCGGCGTTGGTGGAAGAGCCCGGCAAGACCGTCGTTCCTGGCAAGCTGTTCTCTGACATCGTGAAGAGCCTGACCGACGCAGCGGTGCATGTGGAAGCCACCGACGAGCAAGCGGTCATCACGTGCGACACGTCTTCGTTCTCCATTAAGGTGATGAGCGCTGAAGATTTCCCAGGATTCCCTCAGGTGAGCACCGAGGAACGCATCGAGATACCGTTCGTGCAATTCTCTTCCATGGTGAAGCGCGTAGCGCGCGTGGTATCGAAGGACGAGTCGCGGGCTATCCTCACCGGTGTGCTCATCACCGCTTCGGAAGGCCAGCTGCGCATGGTCGCCACCGACTCCTACCGCTTGGCCATCGTGGATGCTGAGCTGCCCGAGAACGCGGCAGCCGATTTCGAGGCGGTCATCTCCGGCACCTTCCTCACCGACATCGCGTCGCTGCCGAAGACCGAGTCGCCCGTTACCTTGGCTTTAGCCGAGAACCAGATCGTGGTCACCTGCGATAACACCATGTTCATCAATCGGCGCATCGAGGGAACCTATCCGAACTATCGCCAATTGCTTCCCGATACCTACAGCACACGCGCAGTAGTGGAGACCGATCACTTGGCGGCTTCCGTTCGCCGCGCCGCACTGCTCGGCTCTGCGAGCTCGCCGGTGCGCATCGATCTGAACGCCGATACGAACACCGCGCATGTGTCCGCTATGTCCCAAGATGTGGGTTCGGCTCAGGAGACCATCAAGTGCGAGGTGGAAGGCGAACCTATCGAGATAGCGTTCAATTATATGTATGTGCTCGATGGTCTGTCCTCTATGGGTAGCGGCACCGTGGCGCTCGAATTGCTGAATCCCATGAAGCCGGGTATCTTCCGCGCGACCGACGGCGACGACTTCCTCTATCTGGTCATGCCGGTGCGCATCTCCTAGAAGCGCTCGGCTGTCCGTCGCATCATGGCGCTGCGCATCACTTCTCTCGACCTTCAGCGGTTCCGCTCTTACGAGCGGTTCACGTTGGATGATATAGGTATGCTCACCGTGTTCTCGGGTCCGAATGCAGTAGGGAAGACGAACATCATCGAGGGAATACAGCTGCTAACAGCGCTGACCACTTTCCGCAATGCGCCCATTCGCGAGCTAGTGCATCATGGGAATGAGAATGCGCTGATCGCTGCTGACTACGAAGGGGACGGTCGGGAGCTAGAAGTGAGGCTGACCTTGGCTGAACATGCCAAGCGGGCGACGTTGAACGGCAAAGCGAAGCGCGCCGCCGATTTGAAGGGGTTGATGCCGTCGGTCACCTTCACCCCTGATGACCTTGACCTGGTGAAAGGCTCTATGAGCAAGCGTCGTCACGAGCTGGACGTGCTGGGCAGCCAGCTTCATAAGAACTACCATCTGATCCAGAAGGATTATGAGAAGGTGGTCCGTCACAAGAACCGTCTCCTGAAAGAAGCGCCCGATCCCTTGATGTTAGCGTCTATCGACCAGATGGTGGTAGAAGTGGGTTCGCAGCTATGTTGCTATCGTGCGGCATTATTCGAGAAGCTCGCCGCGCCGCTGCAGCGCATCTATGGAGAGATAGCTCAAGGGCGTGAAGAATTGCAGGCCAGCTATCTTCCGTCGTGGGCCTTGGAAGAGGAAGGGGCGGCGCCGTTCACGCGTGAAGAGGCCCGCGCTTTTCTCGAACGTGATCTGGTGGCGCGCAGCAGCGAAGAACTGCGGCGCGGCCGTGCCCTGGTCGGTCCTCAGAAAGATGCGATCCGTTTTCGCATCGACGGCCACGACGCCGAGGCGTTCGGCAGCCAGGGGCAACAGCGTTCCATCGTCCTCGCATGGAAGCTGGCCGAAGCGGCCACCATCGAAGAGATGCTCGAACAGTCGCCGGTACTGCTGCTCGACGATGTCATGAGCGAATTGGACGGTGCCCGCCGCGAAGCCCTGGTGACCTACATCGCCCGCGACGTACAGACCTTCATCACCACTGCCAATCTCGCCTACTTCGACCCGACCATGCTCAAGGATGCCCGTGTAGTCGATCTGCAAGGGAAAACGGACTTATCTACCCTCTCCTAATAAGAGCCATTACCGATTTTCCCAACTTTCCATTACCGATTTTCCCGATATACTGTGAAGCGTCGTGAGGAATGACCGGGACGCCCTCTCCTTATCCATGCCTTTAGAGAACAGAGGAGGAATGCCATGGAGGTGGCAGGATATCTTCCGCGGATCGCCGATGCACAATTGGTCGATCATCTGCGACTCTTCGGTGCTGTTGAGATAGCGGGGACTCTACCGGAAGCATATCTCTGAAAGGCTTGTTCGATGGGGAGTTTCAGCCGAACAAGGTCGAGACGAGCGCCGCAGAGCTCGTCGCTCTCATCTGTCGCGGTGGCTGGCCTGAAGCTATCGACATGGCTTCTTCCGATGCACTGAGGATCGCTCAAGAATACCTGTATCTGGTTCTGGAAGATTCTATAGCGAAACACGGGAAGGATCCTAATATCGGGCGCCGTACGATCATGTCGCTCGCTCGAAATCTCGGCCAGGCGACCACCTATAAAACATTGAAGAAGGACATGTTCGGATCGGAAGATGAACCAGATCAGTTCATCACCGATAAGACGCTCGCTAGTTATATCGATCTATTCCGTTCGCTCTACCTCATCGAAGAAGTGCGTGGTTGGGTGCCTCAAACTCGTTCTCCGAAACGCTTCGCCATAAAGCCGAAACGATACTTCGCAGATCCCTCCCTTCCGATAGCGATGCTACATTTGAACGAAGCCTCGTTATTGAAGGATCATCAGACGCTCGGGCTCGCTTTCGAGAATCTTTGTGTGAGAGACTTGTCCGTATATGCATTGGCTCTTGGCGCAGATCGGATGAATCCGTTGCGCTATTATCACGATACTGCAGGATTAGAAGTCGATATCATCATTGAGCTCGCTGATGGAAGATGGGCCGCGATCGAGGTGAAGCTTGGTGAAGATCGGGTACCGGAAGCCGTCGCATCTTTGAAGCGCTTGAGGGGGAAGGTGTCCGAGAATCCTCTAACGCGCTCTACGCCCCCTGCTTTCATGGCCGTTCTGACTGGCCTTGGAACCTATGCGCACGAATGTGAGGAGGGTATCTATGCGATACCTATTCGTTGTCTCAAGGACTGATGGGCTGAGGGAGATCGAAAACATCTATAGCGGTCGGCTCTTCACGGAGTTCGGGCTCGCGTAACTGCTTGGCGCATATCTGTTCCTTTGAGGGCACTCGCTGTTGTGAGCGGGTGCCTTTTCTATTGAGGTGGGAATACCCTGGTCGGCTAGTCGTTCGTTATCGATGGCTTTCTGGGGTGGGTCGCAGAATATTCACAAAAGGAAGAGAAAGATGCTTTGGCCTGGTCTTTCCTGATCGTTGTCATTACAGGTGAGCCGTGGGGGGCAGACATTCTGTTTGAAGTCGCTTCGGGGGCATGCTATATTCCGGCTAGCCAAATCTGCACCTCTCAAAAGAGAGTTGTACACAGTTGAATATCAGTTTTCACGTAGAAGTCATTTCTCGCGTCGAATACAGAATGATGAGGGCATCTGCCTTTCATGGCTGTATTTGGCCGAGAATGTGAATTCCAGGTCTGTGTGCAACCGTGCAGGTTTGGCGACCGTGGTGGATGCCCTCCTCACTCTCGCCGAATCGATCGTATAGCGGTTGCGAATAGGGCTTCTTCCACTGTGTGATGCAGTTGTGCGTGTTGGAAGGAGCGGATCGCTATGCGAGTCCCTGTTGCCCCTCTTACCAAAAAGCTCATATCGACGTTCTTCGCGGTCACGCTGGCTTTCGGTCTTGTACCCGTTTCGGCTTTTGCTGAACCTGTACAAGATGGTGCGGCATCTGCCGAGTCTCAAGATGGAATGGACACTACCGAGCTGATCTCGAACGATACTGATGATGTTCTTGGTGATGAAGATGAGAATGGTCCTGCTGCAGGAGATATCATCAACCAAGAGATGCCCCTCGACAATGTAGTGGCCCAAGCAGAATCCACTCGTACATTCTTCCTCGCCCAGACCTTGGAGAGCGCACGAGGCATCCCCATGGTGAGCGCGAAGCTCCCTATCGACAAGGGCGGAAGCGTCGATGGCGCTGAGCTCGAGCAAGGTGATGAAGATGGCGCTGAAGAGGAAGGCGAGGGCTCTGACGAGCCTGACCTGGGCTCTGGCGTCTCTAGCGAATCCACCGTCGTGGGCTCTTTCACGGTCGATGGCCTCACCTATGCGATAGAGCCTGGCGGAGAGTCCGTCGCCGTGGTAGCAGCTGACTACGGAAAGCTGCCGAGCGATCAGGCGAGCGAGAACATCCTCGCCATACCTTCTGCGGTCTCTGCTGATGGGGTCGATGGCTATAGCGTGAACCGCATCGCCGATGGGGCCTTCTCCGGTCCCACCAAGGATGCAGCAGGAGCTTCTGCGACCAGAGAAGGAACATCCGGTAGCTTCGATGAGGAAGCGACAGGCCTCGATCCGTCCGTCGAGGGAGAAGGAGCCGAAGATGCGGAAGAGCTCGAGAGCTCAGAAGGTCAAGAGAGCTTCATAGGCATCGTCGCTCTAGGCATCCCGGCTTCCGTCTCCTCCATAGAAGACGGAGCGTTCTCAGGCTCTGATACCTTGCAATACCTCGTCGTCTCCGACGATAACCCAACATACGCAACTTATGATGGCGCTCTGTATAGCGCTGACCTTGCCACTTTGCGGCTCATTCCCGAGGGCCGAGTGGGCGCTGTCCGCATCGCTCCTAGTGCGACCGATGTCGATCCTGAGGTGTTCTCGCATTGCCCCTTGGTGGACGCCGTGGTCGCTGATGCGGACAGCGCAGCTTTCTATTCTGAGGACGGTTGCTTGTATGAGAAGAGTACGGACGAGCTTGTTTGGAAATCTTTAGCAGACGCTTCGATTGACGGATCCTTGAGTCTTAACGAAAAGTATGACGAACTGTCCTCGATCGTAGATGATTATTTCGATCGAGGGGTACGAAACGATGTTCTTTTGCAAACAAAGATGACCGAGCGTGGGGTATATGCGGTTTCATCTGGTAATTGTACCTGGGTCGCGAATGCTCCTTGTTGGTTTATCAAACGCTTTTACACGGCGGATGGAAAATTTCAAGCAGAGAGCGTGCAGCATTCGGGTCATATGATCCCTAATGTCTCATGGGCTACACGGTATGATACTTATATTAGTGCCGAAAACGGTAATCACAATTGGGACGACATGGTGACCCAAACCCCAGCTGGTTACAGTTTCGATGGAATATTTTCTGATGCGGCTTATCGCAATCCGTATCCGAACAAATCGAAACAAACGATCTCATCTCCGACTACTTTCTATCATAAATTCACGCCCATCACATACAACATTTCGTATTGGGACAATGGAGGTTATCTGACCGGACATCGGTTAACTTACAATGTCGAGTCTCCTAGCTTTACATTAGCGCAGCCTGTTCGCCAAGGATATACCTTTGCTGGTTGGGAGGTGAGCGGTGCTTCGGGGGTCGGTATAGCCAATCAAGGGCAACCCAATGCTACAGTACAGAAGGGAACCATTGGTAATCTATCCGCTTCGGCCAGATGGACCCCCAACACCTACGCCCTCTCCTTCGATCCCAACGGAGGGACAGGAGGCCAGCCCGGAAGCGTCACCGCCACATACGATGCGAACATGCCGGCCATATCGACCACGGCTCCTGTGAGGGTCGGATACACC
>CATKXW010000015.1 GCA_949840905.1 uncultured Eggerthellaceae bacterium
GCCTAGGCTTAGCGGCCTAGGATCGTCCAAGAAAACGTCCACGCCCCCAGGTGTTCGGCTGACAATGAAAATTAACGCGTCGCATCGGGGCGAAAGTCAAGAAGAAAAATCGCTCAAGAGGCTTGCAATACACGCGGAAAGTGCTAACATATATGTTCGCTCAACGGGCGCGTTCGGATTCGATTCCGTTGCCCCGAGGAGCGCCGATGATGCGGGGTGGAGCAGTCTGGTAGCTCGCCGGGCTCATAACCCGGAGGCCGTAGGTTCAAATCCTGCCCCCGCGACCAACTTGAACAGCAGGTTGGATAATCTGAGAAGCTTATCTGACCTGCTTTTTCTTTCTCCTCTTTTGGGTTGCCCGAACAAACGCTTCGTGACGTGACCACCAAATGACCACCTAGCTGACCACCATTTGACCACCTGATTCGGATTGTGCAACACGCGGACATGCGAATCATGGGTGAGTTTTTCACTGTTGCTGTCTTACGAAACGGGATACTTGCTAATTGGATTTCTAGACCTAAACACTCTCTTATGTGAGTCTAGAGATCTATTGGTGGGATCAAGCATAGTACATGTCATCGTCGTTGAAGAGCCATCGAGCAATGTCGATGATCCTAATGCCCTCTCGGTCATATTCCGGATGTCCCGTACGTGCGATTATCAACTTAGGATATGCGTCGCGGATCTTCATTAAGGGAGATAGTTCTCGTTCTAAAGTCTCGTCTGAGCTAATATCATCGCTCACTTGAATATATAGCTTCTCATTTCGCCTCAACGCCACGAAGTCGATCTCTTTCTCATAGAGCATTCCCGCATACACTTCATATCCTCTGCGCAGCAACTCTATCGCAACGATGTTCTCGAAGGTCCTACCCCAATCCATGTTCTTCGTGCCGAGCAATGCGTATCTGAACGATTGATCGGCGAGGTAGTATTTCTCACCACTGGCTAGGTATTTCTTCCCGCGAATGTCGTAGCGCCGCACTTTGTAAAAAGCGAACGCGTCAGTCAAATACTCGATGTATTTGCGAACGGTCTTCTGATCGGTCGAGTCGCCGTTGGACTCCAAAGCCTTCGCCACGCCATTTGGGGAGGTGATGTTAGAAATGTTATCCATGAGGAAATCCGCAACACGGTCCAGTGCAACGTCGCTTCTTGTTTTGTAGCGCTGTTTGATATCTCGAACTATGAGGGTATTGAACACATCGGCTATATAGGCGTATTTTTGCCATGTCTCCTCATAAACATATGATCCCGCCATTCCGCCTAAAGACGCGAAGTCAAGGAACGCCGCGTCCAAATCCTCGCGCTCATAATATTTGCAGAACTCCGAAAACGAGAACGGAAACACCTCTATCTTGAATGTGCGCCCTGTAAACAAAGTTGCAAGGTCGCTCGATAGAAGGAAAGCATTGGAGCCAGTGATGTATATGTCGAACATCTCCGACGCATGGAGGCTGTTGATAGCATGCTCGAATCCATCGCACATTTGCACCTCGTCTATCATCACGAAGTTGTCGACTCCGGCCTCGTGCTTATACATGACGTAGTCATGGAGCGCGTGGTATTCCATGAGACCTTCAGCTTCTACGAGGTTGAAGTTGATGTGTATGACATTGGCGTTTGGGATGTCTTTTTCTATATAGGATCGAAGAGCCTCAAGAAGCTTCGACTTTCCGCTTCTGCGAATGCCGGTGATAATCTTGATGTCCGGTGTGTGTAATACGCTCTTCAGCGTATTAAGGTAATGGGTTCTTTCGATCAACCTCATAAAGCCCCTTTCTTTTCTATTCCCAAATTTTAATAAATTTTGAGATTTTGGGAATAGGATTCTAGATCTTCCCGAAATATCAATTCCCGTTATTGCTGATTAGCTACTGGTACAAATTGTCCCAGTAGCTAATCAAGCGGTCATCGAGAAGAATCAGTTGCTACTTTCAAGAACGGCTAACATAGCTTTGAGCTCATCGACCGTGAATGGAATCGAGTCGCGGATGATGGTTCCAGGTCTGTCCGGTGCAGCTTCCGCGAACTGACTCTCAATCTCAGCGCGTCTCTTTTCTGCATCCCGTTGGAACACGCTCATGGCATCATCGAACGCGCCTTCGATATGCTTCACAGCTCGTTCCTTTGCCTCGGGATCGACATCCGCATAGATGTCGAGCGTCATGGAGGGGTTTGTGTGCCCCAGATAACCGGATACAGTCCTCACGTCAGCGCCCTCTGCAATCATGAAGGTCGCGAATGGATGCCTCAGGTCATGCAACGCGCAATCGAATCCATTCATCTTGCAGAACGCTGCGAAGTCCTTCCTTAGTTGCGTTGGGTTGTAGGGTCGGCTTTCCGATTCGAGCGTGCCGAGGATGTAGGTGTTTGCGAGCTTCACCTTGAGCTTTTCGCACATCCATCGCACATCATCTTTCATGTCCCTGAGAAGATGATAGGTGTGAGCCGTCAGCGGAAGTGTGCGTGCTTCTCCTGCCTTCGGCTCCTTCAAGTAGAAGCCGCCTTCACCGTTCCCGAGCGCATGCGAGACGGTGAGCTTGCGCCTCTCTTCGTCGAAGTCACCCCACCTGAGAGCGCAGATCTCGCCCCGATACCCGCGAATGGTAGATGACCCTATGGTCTTCGAGTTGATCTTGTACTCCAGGAATGCCTGCATGAATTGAGATACGGTCATGTAGCTGGATGTACAGAAGCCTTCTAGCTCCAGCTTTACGATGAGGTCATTGCGAGCTTGCTCAGCTTGGTTTCGAGTTTTGCCCGCGACAGTGTGATAGGTCGTCTCGGTCGCATTCGTTATTGGGTTGGTGTGCTCCAGCACGCATTCCCACTTGTTCGTATTGCGACGACGCCTGAGGCTCTTCGGTTTGTATTGCATGACATGTCCTTTCGACGTTTTCCACAGAAAAGGCGGCGAAAATCGTGACCACCTGATGACCACCTTAGTGACCACCTGATGACCACCAAACGGCATCGAAAAAGTTGAAGGACATGATGATGCGTGACAAAGCCTGACAAAAGAATCCGCAGTTCAACGTGTTGATTCTGCAAAACGCGAGAAACCGGATAGAACCTGAAAACCGGGTTGGAAGCCCTCATGACCCGGAGGTCGTAGGTTCAAATCCCGCCCCGAGACCAAACGTTCAGCCCTGGTAGAGATACCAGGGCTTTTTGTTTTTCTGGTCTCGCCCAAGAGCAGACGCGCTCCCGGGAGATGGGGGAGCGCGTCTCGGGGGGCGGGACTAGAGGAAGGCTACTGGGAGGGCGGCGAGCACGATGAGGAGGCGCAGGACGAAGCCTCCTATCAGCACGCCGCTCTCGCCGATGATGCTGACCACGAGCGAGGTGGTCGAGGTCTCGGGCTTCTTCGTGATGAACACGGGATAGCCTTCGATCATGAACGGTGCGATCAGGCCCAGTATCACCAGGCCGCCCCAGAACAGCGGCGCGTATTGTCCTGCGATGAGCGAATGGACCGACGCCGCTCCTTCGGGAGAGCCCGAATTGACGATGACGAGCATGGTGAACAGCACGATGGCCTCGATGGCCGAGAGGATGACATGGCTCTTCTTGACGAGCCACATCTGCTCGAAGCGCTCGCGATCGGTGATGAGGCCGATGAGACTGGTGGCCGCAAGGCCTGCGGACAGCGCCGATATCACGAACAGGATGGGCAGGATAGCGTTGTTCCAGAGCGGATAGGCATGAACGACGCCGAGGAGGAAGCCCGTGTAGGCGGCCACGCAGAACGCCGAGATGATGCCGATCCAATCGAGCCACCCCGGTACCGGCGTCTTCCGTATCTCGAGAATGGCTGCTATCAGGCAGACGGGCATGTAGATGCAGATGAAGTACACGCCGAGCGTCATGACCGATCCTGGGTTCAAGACGAGGTAGACGAACCGGAGCGGGTCGTGCATCCCTGCCTCGGCGTCCAGCATGAGCAGTAGAAGGCCTATGGCCATGAATACGGGCGCGATCAGCCTGCCGGCCACGCGCATCTTCACGCTATCGGGGTACTTCCGCGCGACGAAGGCCGCTGTGATGAAAGCTCCCGCTGAGGCACCTGCTAAGAACAGATACCATGCGATCATTGGTCCCCAAACCATCTTCGTATCACCTCACATAATAGATTTTTGCTCTTGTCAGATCGCCAGCGAGAGGCTGAGCGTTCGTCCGTGCTATCTCCTTGCAGATCTCGCTTTCGGGATCATCCAGATCGCCGAAGATGCGAGCACCGGAGATGCAGGTCCCAACGCAGGCAGGCGGGTTTCCCGGCTCGCCCTCGTACCAGCAGAAGCGGCACTTCTCGACCACGCCGCTCGGATGCAGCTGGACGCGCGCGTTGTAGGGGCAGGCCGCCATGCAGTATTTGCACCCGATGCATTTCTTCTCGTCCACCAGCACCACGCCGGAGTCGGTGGTGTAGGTCGCAGTGGTCGGACACACCGTCTGGCACGGGGCGTCTTCGCAGTGCATGCACTGTACCGGCACGTTCTCGGCATAGACGTTCGGGTAGCTCCCCTGTTCCTCTTCGTAGAACTTGATGAACGCCTCGTCGGAGGGAAGCCCGTTTATCATCTGACAGGCGATCCGGCAGGCATAGCACCCGACGCATTTCTTGGTGTCTATCAGCATTCCGTATCGAGCCATGATCAACCAACCTTCCTAACCTTGACCGCCACTTCCTGGGTCATGGCCGCCCCTACGCCCGGCTCCATGTGGAAGGGAACGAAGTCCATGAAGTTCAATCCGAGATCGCGGGCGCGTGTGAGGTAGGGCGAGGTGTTGCCGTAGTGCGTGGGAAGGAACACCACGCCGGGCTTGAGGCGCTCGGTCACCTTGGCTCGCGTTCGTCCGGTGAATTCGCTGGAAGACAGCTCGACAGTGTCGCCGTCGGCGATGCCGAGCTTCTGCGCATCAGCGGTCGACAGCCAAACGCGCTCAAGGTCGTATTCGCGAGAGATGGCGTTCAGCGATTCCAGGTTGAGCGTCATCGTGTGGGACTGGATGCCTTGTTTGCCTCCGACGAAGTAGAACTCATCGGCGGCGGGCTCTACCAGGCGCGGCGCGTATCCGATGACGGGGTTGAAGCCGGCGGCCCCCACCTTCTCGGAGATGAACTGGAACTTCTCGGTCGGCGTCTTGAACTTCGGCACGCCGTAGGAGAAGCCGGGATTCGACAGCTCCACGATGCCCTTTTCGGTCACTTCCTCGATGGAAGCGCCCACGGTGGCCAGCTGTGCGGCGGCGAGCTCTTCTACCGTGAAGTCGAAGTACTGGCCGACGCCGCATGCTCGGGCGAGCTCTGAGAATATCTGGTCGCATGGCTTCGGTTCGGGATGCACCGGCTCCAACACTTTCGTGCGCATGGCAACGTAGTGCTTCTTGCCACCGATGAACTCCGGCAGCTCCATGCGCTCGAGCACGGTGCACTCGGGCAGCACGTAGTCGGACTGCATGCACGTCTCGCTCATCTGGATGTCGACGGACACGACCAGCTTCGCCTTATCGAGCGCCTCGCGCCACTTCGCCGGCTGAGAATACCCTTGCACCGCGTTGGAGTTGTAGAAGAACACGCCTTCGATCTTGCCGTTGAGGCAGCCGTCGAGCACGGCGAGATTGGTGCCCATGCTGCTGCTGACCAGCGGGAACTCCGTATCGCCCAGACGGGTGCCCGCGGGCTTCGGAACGGACGGGAACTTGATGGGGTCCACCTCGCCCGCCTTCGGGGAAGAGGTGATGAGCGCCCCGCCCTTCTGGCCCCAGCAGCCGAGGAGCGCATTGACGGCGCAGACGCAGCGCGCCGTTTCGAACGAGTTCTGGTGAGCGCAACCGAACGCCGCGCGCCACGACGGCTCGATGGCGCAGGCGGGGGCCGCTTTGGCGAGCGCTTCGGCGATCTCGACGATCTTCTCTGCGGGCACATCGCAGATGCCTTCGGCCCATTCGGGCGTGTACTCCGCCACTTGGGCGGCGAACTCGGGGAATCCGACTGAATGCTGTTCGACGAAGGCGTGATCGTAGAGGTCCTTGGTCACTAGCACGTTCGCGATGCCCAAAAGGAATGCGATGTCGTTGCCGGGTTTGATGGGGATCCAATCCGATGCGAAGATGCCGGTGTTGTTCAAGCGCGGATCCACGATGACGATGCGCGTGTCGCGCTCTGCCGCCGCCGCGATGCTCTGCACCGATGAGGGACGGATGCCGTCGCCGTAGCTGCGCCCGATGAAGACGACCATCTTGGTGTTCGGCCAGTCGACCGAGTAGTTGGAAGCGCCTATCGCCTGTTCGATGCCGCTCTCCTTCGAGAGGTTGCAGGCAGCGCCATGGGTGTAGAAGTTGTTGGAGCCCAAAGCGTTGATGAAGCGCTTGGTGTAGTACTTGCCTGAGGGGCGCGGGTCTTGGATCATCGCCAGCGCTTCGGGTCCTGCTGTCTCGATGATCCCCTTCACCTTCTCGGCTATCTCCTTATAAGCCTGGTCCCAGCTTATCGGCTCGAAGCTGCCATCTTCCATGCGTTTCATGGGCTGGGTGACGCGCTCATCATCGTAGGCCCATTGCGCGGTCCCTTGGCCGCGGCCGCACAGGGTGCCTTTGGCGTAAGGGTGGTCCTCCATCCCGTTCACGATCCAGAGGCGTCCGTCCATGGTGGTGGCGAACAGGCCGCACTTGCTCGAACAGCCATTGCACAGCGACGGCCCCTTCGCGAGGTTGCCCCCTGCTGCGGCAGCCTGCTCGACCTGCCATGTTCCGAACGAATAGGCGCCCGCTGTTGCGGCGAGCGCGAGGGTGGCGGCGCTCCCTTTCAGGAAGCCTCGCCGTGTGGGGGCGAATAGCGCCCTCTTCTCTTCTTGCGTCATCTCTCCTCGTTCCTCCTGTTCTGCCCTCGTGGGTCTTCGACCTTTCCTAGTTCGGCTTCGAGCCGATCGGTGGTGTTCTGGACTTCTTTCAGCAAGGAGCGAACGTGTGCGATAGCGGCGTTCAGCTCCTGGAGGCGTTCTTTGGTGCAAAGGGTGGAAGCGGTGCTACCGTCGAGCGCGGATGTGCAAGCGGCGAGCTCGGCATCGTAGGCTCCGAGCCAATCGAGGTGCTCGTTGAGGAAGCTGCGCAGCGCGGGGTGGTTTCCCGCGTCGCCATAGAGGGCGGCCACCTCGCAGAGCAGCGTCAGGTGGTCGGGCATGGCGGCGAACTCTGGCGGCACGTCTATCTCGAGGCGTTCGTAAAGGGCCATCATGTGCTGGGCGGGATCTCCCATATAGAGATGCTTGGAGGCGCCGAACGCACATGCTCCGTCTCGACCGCGCCAGGAAGGATCGGCCCACATCTTATAGAGCGACTCGACCGGTAGAAGGGATGCTGCACCGCCAGGGGTCAGCAGATCCGTTTCCAGGCGATGCCGCACGGCGGGATCGACCGATGCCACCGATGCTGCTTCATAGGCGGCATCGCTCTGATCGCCTAGGCGCACGAACAGCGCGCCGAGAGTCCTCAGCTGATCGGTCATGGCTGCGATGCGGGCTTTTCGGGTGTCCTTCAAGCTCGCCCCCTCGCTCTTCGGTGGTGCGCTCTTCCATTCGCCCTCCATCCTATGCGCGAGACGCCCTTTCGATATCATCAGTTTCTGATGATTCTTGCCATTCGCCCTTGTACGCGGGGTTTCTATTGGGCACAATGGGTGCTCGACATGAGCTTTAGCTTTGAGCGTCTGCGGGCGCGCACCGTGGGTCTTCGATGGAGCGCGACGGAAAGATACGACCCTGCTAAGGAGTTGGGCCGATGGCCGCAAACACCGAAGAGAGCAACGAGAGGATAGCCTCGGCGATGCTCGGCGAGTCGTTGGACGGCTCCGGCTCTTGTGGCTCGGCATCGCGCAAGCGGCTGGGAAGGCTCGAGGCGATGATCATCCCGTGGCGCTATCTCGGACTCGCGTTCTTCTGGGCTGCCAGCATGCTCACCTTCCGCAGCTCCATCCTGTTGGTGGGGGATGCCGATACCGTTGGCTATAACACTTTTGTGGTGGTCGTCTCCTTCGTGGCGAACATGACCTTCCTGTTCGCTATGGCGGCGCTGGTCGAGCGCAGCCCGCGCTACCTCGCGAAGATACCGAGTGCTCTGTTCTGCGTGGCCATCATCGGCGGCTTCGTTTTCATACGGTGTGCCGGAGAGCTTCCCTGTGCGGAGGCCGTCCCTGTCATGTTGTGTGCGGGCGCCGTGCTGTGCGGGGTGGGCTACGGTTATTTCTGGGGGAGCTGGGCAGACGCGCTCGGACGCATCCATCCATCTGTGACGGCGGTCTCCATGCCCGTCGTCTTCCTGCTGACCGCGGCTTTGTTCGTAGGGATAACGCTCGTGGTTTCCTACACGCCGATCCCCGCTATCGCTCTGATGATCCCGCTGCCGCTGCTGTCGTGGGCGTGCTTGGAGCGGAGCCGCAAGGATCCGGCTGCTATCGCGCCCAAAGAGGCATCGTCTCAAAGGTATATCGAAGCGGTGGTGTCGCTGGTGCCGCTCCTGATCGCGACCATCGTGCTCTCGCTGCTCTTCGGATTCCTTTGGGAGACCACCGTGCTGAGCATGCGCACCGCCACCGAAGCCCACGGGCTGCCGCTGGTGGCGAACCTCATCGCGGCCATCGTGTTGTTGGGAGGCGTCATCGTCGCGCGTCGCAAGGTGGACCTCACGCTGACCTATCGGATACTCATACCCATCGCCATCGTGTTGTTCGTCGTCATCCCCTTCTTCTGGAGCGACCAGCCGGTGCTCATGAACGCCGTCATGAGCGCGCTCTACGGCGTCTTCGACGTCATCATCTGGTATCTGGTGGTGTCCACCTCTTATGACCTCGGTGTTTCGGGATTCGTGGTCGGCGGCATCGTGCGCGGGGTGTCCATCTTGAGTCGGCTCATAGGCATCGGTATCGGGTTTCTGGTGATGCTGGAACCGCTCGCTGCCAGCGGTGCCATGATGGGCGTCTGCATCGGAGCGGTGTACGTGCTGGGGATGCTGCTGTGGTTCTTGAGGCGCAGCACAGCGCGGAAAGCTCAGGACGATCAGGTGCGCTCGGCAGCTCAGCTGACGGTTCAGCCGACGGTGCGGGCGGCGGTGCGGGCGGCGGAAGCGACCGGGGAGACGGAGCAGGTAGCGGAAGCGGCAGCGAAGGTGATGCGGGTGGCGGAAGCGACCGATGAGGCGCAGCAGGCAGCGGAAGCGCCAATGAAGGCGAAGCAGGTGGCGGAAGCGACCGAAGAAGCGGCACCTGTCGTTGTGGTGGAGGTCGCTGCGGCCGAGAAGGGGGCCGGAGCCGACCGGGCAGCCAGCGAGGTGCTCGCACCTGAAGGGAAGCAGGCCCTCGCCGAAGAGGACCGCTACGGGCTGATGGCGCGTGAATACGGCTTGACGCGGCGCGAGGCCGAGGTGCTCTCTTACCTGGCACGGGGACGTTCCGCCAAGGTCATCGCCGAGGCGCTGTTCGTTTCGGAGTCCACCATCCGCACCCATACGAGACGCATCTTGGAGAAGACCTGCCTGCACTCGAAACAAGAGCTCATCGATCTGGTCGAGCGCTATTGAGCGGTGAGCCACGTGATGCGCGAGGTCGCTGCACCCGAACCGAGCGCACCGCCCCCGGTCGGTCGCAGTGCTATGATGAGGCCATGAGCAAGCAGGAGAAACACGCGAAGACCAATGCCATGCGACTGCTGGATGCAGCGGGAGTGGGCTATGAGGTCGCGTTGTTCGACTGCGATCCCACCGACACCGGGCTTCAGATCGCCCATATGGTGGGCAAAGACCCTGAAGCGGTGTTCAAGACCCTGGTCACCCAAGGGAAGACGGGCGAGCACTATGTGTTCTTGGTGCCCGTCGCCACCGAACTCGACCTGAAGAAGGCCGCCTCCGCATGCGGCGAGAAGGCGGTGAGCATGGTACGGGCGAAGGAGCTTCTGCCCCTTACCGGATACATCCACGGAGGCTGTTCACCGCTGGGCATGAAGAAACGCTTCCCTACCTTCATCGACGAGACGGCTCAGTTGTTCGAGCGCATCTCGTTCAGCGGCGGCAAGATAGGCTGTCAGCTCACCCTCGATCCGACTGACCTTCCGCAAGCGCTCGACTTCGCGTATGCCGACCTGACGGTATAGGAGGCGTTGGTGTCCTAGACGACGGTGGCGAAGATGCGGTCGCCAGCATCGCCCAGGCCGGGGGTGATGTAGGCGGTCTCGGTGAGCCCGTCATCGAGGGAGGCGGTGTAGATGGCCACGTCGGGATGGGTCTGTTGCAAGGCGCGAACGCCTTCGGGAGCTGCTACGATGCACAGCATGCGCAGATCCTGGCATCCTCGTTCCTTCAGGCGCGTGAGCGCGTCGGCGGCGCTGCCGCCGGTGGCCAGCATGGGGTCGATCACGTAGACGAGCGAATCGGCTACGTTAGCGGGCATCTTGCAATAGTATTCCATGGGCTGAAACGTGGTCTCGTCGCGTTCCATGCCGATGAATCCCACCGCTGCATGGGGCAGCATGGCCAGCACGCCGTCGACCATGCCCATGCCGGCGCGCAAGATGGGCACCACGGTGATGGGCCGCTGGTCGAGCATGGGGAGCGAGGCTGTGCTGACCGGCGTGGTGACCGATGCGGTGCGCACCGGAAGGTCGCGGGAAGCCTCGTAGGCGAGCAGCGCGGCGATGGTGCGCAGGCGGCTGCGGAACTCGGCGGACGTGGTGGCGGCATCGCGCATGATCGTGAGGTTATGGGAGACGATCGGGTGGTCGACGATGTGCAGCATGTCCATGGGCGTGCTCCTCGGCTTCTTCGGAAAGGGACGGTTCGCTTCTGAACATTATAGTGGCCGTTGCGGCTTTGGGGCCTTCTCGGAAGCGGTTTTGGCAGGGGGAGGGGCTTCCGCTATCATTACGGCATGGACACCATCTTCATCATAGAAGACGACAGCGCACTGCGCGAGGAGCTGACGCGGCTCTTGCAGCTGCAAGGCTATGCTGTGGCGACGACGGTCGATTTTCCCAACGCTGCCCAGGCGGTTCTGGAGGCCGACCCGGCATGCGTGGTGCTCGACCTGGCGCTGCCCGGTGCTGACGGCCACGCCATCTGCCGCGACGTCCATGAGCGCTCGACGGTACCCATCATCATGCTCACCTCGTCGGTGAGCGAGTTCGACGAGGTGATGGCCCTGGGCCTTGGGGCGAGCGATTACGTCACCAAGCCCTATCGGCCGGCGGTGCTGCTGGCTCGTATCCAGGCGCTGCTACGGAAGGCACCGCCCTTTCAGAGCGCGCGGCTCGAACATGGCGGGGTGACCCTTGATACGAATCGCGCTCTGGTGAGCTGCGGATCGTCTCAGGCTGATCTCACCCGTAACGAGATGCGCATCTTGCAGCTGCTCATGCGCAACGCGCCGAACATCGTGGCGCGACAGGATATCATGTACGAGCTGTGGGAGTCGGATGAGTTCATCGACGACAATACGCTCACGGTGAACGTGAATCGCCTGCGCAAGACGCTCGTGCGCATCGGCGCGCCCGACGATTACGTGAAGACGCATCGCGGCATCGGATATTCCCTATGAGGGTCGCTCCAGGCGCGAGTTCGGCGGAGGCGGCACCGCTTTACGAGGTCGAGCGCTTCACGTTCGGTGCCTACTTGCGCGATCGTTGGCTGCAAGCGTTCATGGTGTGCGCCTGTTCGGGCGGCGTGGTCCTCATGTTGGCGGCTTTGGGGCTGAGCGCGACCGCTATCTTGGCAGTGGCCGGGTTCATGGTCATGATGCTCGCCGCCGCGGTCGTCATCGATTTCCTTCGGCGTCGCAGATTCTGGTATCAGCTGGGGCGAACGGCCGAAGGAGCTCGCCGGGTGAGCGAAGTGCGGTCGTTGATGGACGAACCTGAGCATCTGTTGGAAGGGCGTATCGCTTCGCAGGTCGTAGAGCGCCTGAGCGATCTGGCCAATGGCGAACTGACGATGCTGCGGCGCAGCAATGCCGATTATCGCGATTACATCGAGCTATGGATACATGAGACGAAGACCCCGATCGCGGCGGCGAAGCTGGTGGCCCAGCGCATCGGGGGCGAAGAGGCGCACAGCATAGGGCGCGAGCTGGAGCGCATCGAGCGTCAGGTAGAGCAGGCGCTCTATTATGCGCGCTCCACCGCGGTGGCGAACGATTACGAGATCCGTGAGGTGGTCCTTGCTGCCCTCTGCGCCGAAGCTTGCAAGCGCAACGGGCGTTTCCTCATAGAGCAGGAGGTCACGCCGCACTTCGTCATCCCCTCTGAGCTCACGGTGCTCACCGATGCTCCGTGGCTTCTGTTCATGCTCAGCCAGGTAGTGGTCAACGCGGCACAGTATCAGGCCCGCACCATCGTGTTCAGCGCCGAGATGCATGGAGAGGGAACGCCCCATGGCCATACGGTGCTGGAAGTGCGCGACGATGGGGTCGGCATCGCCGAGGCCGACATGGCACGCGTGTTCGATCGCGGCTTCACCGGCACCAACGGCCGCGCCCGCGGCACGGCTACCGGTATGGGGTTGTATCTGGTGGCTTCCATGGCGACCTCGCTGGGCCTTGGCCTCTCGTTGCGCAGCGAAGAGGGCGTGGGCACCACCGTGGTCTTCGACTTTCCACACGATCGTAGCCGCATGGCCTGATGGGCCAGGACCTTCCGACCGCTTCCCTGACATCGGTGACGATTTCGTAAGGAGCTCGTAAGCTGGTTCGATGGTAGCTGTAACGGGGACTCCGTATCATCGGTCCTAGGTTCAGAGGACTACTGATAGGGAAGGAGCCGCATCATGAAGATAGTAGGGAAAGCCATCGCGGTGGTGGCCGTGTTCGTGGCGGTGGGGGCGTTGCTCGTCCATGAGGCGCCGCGTCTGACGAAGAATGGGAGATGACCATGGCCGAGATCACTGTTACAGCGAACATGCGAGAGATCGAGGGCGGCTTTCAGCCGACCATGCCCATTCTCAGCGTGCGCCAGGTGGAAAAGGCGTTCGGCGGCCGCGATTCCATCACCCGGGCCCTCGCCGGCGTCAGCTTCGATGTGGCGCCTGGTGAGTTCGTGGCCATCATGGGGCCGTCCGGTTCGGGCAAGACGACGCTTCTGAACTGCGTCGCCACCATCGACAAGGTCACCAGCGGCCAGATACTGGTCGACGGGCACGACATCACCCAGATGGGGCGCCGGCAGTTGGCGAAGTTCCGCCGCGACGAGCTGGGCTTCATCTTCCAAGACTTCAACCTGCTCGATACGCTCACTGGTTTCGAGAACATCGCGCTGGGTCTGACCATCAAGCGAGTCTCGCCTGCGCTCATCCCTCGCAAAGTGGAGGACATAGCCGCCACTTTGGGCGTGAAGGATGTTCTGCGGAAGTATCCGTATCAGATGTCGGGCGGTCAGAAGCAGCGCATCGCGGCGGCCCGTGCTATGGTGAGCGATCCGAAGCTCATCTTGGCTGACGAGCCCACCGGCGCGCTCGACTCGCGCTCCTCAGCGGTGATGCTGGAGATGCTCGAGGTGCTGAACGAGAACCTGGGAGCCACTATCATGATGGTGACCCACGATAGCTTCGCGGCATCGTTCAGCAATCGAGTGCTGTTCTTGCGCGATGGTCTGGTCTTCAACGAGATTCGCCGCGGCACGATGAGCCGCGAGCAGTTCTTCGCCCGGATCATGGAAGTGATCGGCTTTCTGGGAGGGGAGGCGGAGCATGCTGCTTAAGCTAGCGGTGCGCAACATCCGCCGCTCGGTGCGCGACTATCTTATCTATTTCGTCACGCTGCTGTTCGGCGTCGCGCTATTCTATACGTTCAACTCCATCGAGAGCCAACAAGTGCTCTTCGACATGGAAGAGACCGCTTCGGCGAACGTGTTCGAGGTCACCCAGTACGTCATGAACATGTTCTCCGGCGTTATCGCGTGCGTGCTCGGATTCTTGGTGCTGTATTCCAACCGCTTCCTCATCCGGCGGCGCAAGCGCGAGTTCGGCACCTATGAGGTATTGGGGATGATGCCGAGCCAAGTGGCGCGTATCATGCTGTATGAGACTCTCATCGTGGGCGTGGCATCGTTGGTGCTGGGCCTGTTGCTCGGAGTGCTCCTGTCGCAGGGACTGTCGTTCGTGACGGGTGCCATGTTCGGCACCACGATCAAGAACTACCAGTTCGTGTTCTCGTCCGAGGCGTTCATGCTCACGCTGATATGCTTCGTCATCATCTTCGCGGTGCTGGCGGTGTTCAACACGGTATCGGTCGGGCGCTATCGGCTGATCACGCTGTTGCAAGCGGAGTCGCAGAACGAAAAGGCACCGGTGCGCAACCAGTGGGCTTGCCTGGTGGTGTTCATCGTATCCATCGCGGTGCTGGCCTTCGCCTACCAACAGCTGATCGAGAGCGGCATGGTGATGCTCGATGACCCGCGCTTCCTTCGCGCCACCGTTGCCATGCTGGTGGGGTCGCTTCTGTTCTTCTGGTCGTTGGCCGGCTTCGTCATCGCACTGCTGACGCGCCTGCGCGGCGTGTATTTGCGGGGATTGCGACCTTTCACGGTGCGACAGATAGCCAGCAAGGTGAACACGGCGTTCGTATCGCTGTGGGCGGTGTGCGTGCTGCTGTTCTTCTCGATAACCACGTTCTCGGTGGGCATGGGCCTGGTGGAGGTGTTCGTGGGCGATGCGCAGAAAGCGAACCCCTACTCTGCGACGGCATCGTCCAACATATGGTCTGTCGACCTCCAGAAAGGGAAGGCTTCGCGGGCGATGGAGCTGGACGAGCGAGCGCAGACTCTGAAAGAGATGCAGCCTGCGCTCTATGAGGACGGCGTGGCGCATGATTGGTCCATGGCCCAGAAGCTGCAGCAGGCTGCCCCCGAGCTGTGGGAACAGACCATCGGTAGCTACGGACAGGTGAACAACTACGAGGTACCAGGCCTGTCCATGGGATCCATCGTGGATCGAGTAGATGATCCTGAGTGGCAGAAGAGCATTCGCGAGAATGACACCATCGCGGTGGCGATCGAACAGAACGTTCAGGTCATATCTTTGGAAGAGTTCAATACCGCGCGGGAGATGCAGGGCCAACAGCCGGTGGCGATCGGTGCTGACGAATGCGCGCTCGTGAACAATATGGCCATTACACAGAGCTTGACCGAAGGGGTGGCTCGTTCGGGGGCCGTCTTGAACGTGAGCGGCGCTGATCTGACGGTTCGCCCCGAAATATACGATACGCAGCTCTATGACAGCGCCATGCTGTCCACCGCGTTCGTGATAGTGGTGCCCGATGAGGTGGTCGCCAACATGAAGGCGGCTGGCGCGATCCCGAACACCAGCTCTCTGAACATGATGTATGCCGATAACGGTCTGACCGATGCGGAGAACGATGTGCAGCTCGCCCGTATCGTGGCAGCCGCACAACCGGTCGGCAGCGGTGCGACCGGCGATCGATCGGCTGCTGCTGACATTCGGTACGGCTCAACGTATTGGCCGGTGAACTCGGTGTATACCGCTCATGAGATGATCACTCAATCGTTCGGCTTGCGCATGATGATCACCTATCTTGCGCTGTACATCGGTCTGGTGTTCTTATTGTCCACCGCAGCCATTCTCGCGGTGCAGCAGATGTCGGAGACGGTCGATTCCCAGAATCGTTATCGCATGCTGTGGCGGCTCGGCTGCGATGCGCGCATGATAAATCGCTCGCTATTGGCGCAGGTGCTCGTGTACTTCTTGGCGCCGCTGGGTTTGGCGGTGTGCCATTCTGCGTGCGCGATCTGGGTGCTGAGCAACGTGATGTTCGACGCTTGGGGCGTGCCTGTGCTCGCACCCATCCTCATGGCCTCCGTGTTCACGAGCGTCATCTATGGTGCCTACCTGCTCATCACCTATTTCGCCAGCCGCAGCGTCCTCAAGCCCATACTTCGCTCTGCCTGATGTCTCAACGCAGAGCTGACGAGAAGCTATCGAGCATGGGCGGACGTGCTATTCGATGAACCTCTTTCCAACAGAATCGTTCATGAGGCTTCGAAACAGAAAGAACGGGGGCCGTATGGCCCCCGTTCCGATGTGGCGTGCTATGAACCGTTGGCTACTCGCGCACGAAGATGGAGAGGTTACCGGTGCTGGGGTCGTTCGCGATGATGGCCTCGCCCCAGTCGGAATCGGCTACGTAATCGGCATCCGTCGGCTTCTCGTTGCCGTTCTCATCCGTGGTGATGAGGGTGATGTCGGTGCCATCCTGCTCCCAGGTGCCCGGCACCTCGACGCCGAGGGCGCTCAGCACCATGGTGCCGTCATCAGCTAGCGTGTAGGCCGACTCCAGAGTACCCTCCGGTACGCCGTTGGCCTCTTCGTACTCGGTGACGGTGTAATCCTCGCCGTCGATGCGCACTGCGGTCATGGTCCAAACGCCAGCCAGGTCGATGGCGTTCTCGTCCACGGCGGCTGCAGAGGTCGTAGCGCTCGATGCCGAAGAGCTCGCGCTGCTCGATGCGGAAGAAGAGGGCGATGCGCTCTGCGGGCTGCTGCAGCCGGCGAGCGCCGGCATCGCTGCGGCCAGGGCGCAACCCAGCGCCAGCGCGACCACCTTCGACGAAACGGTCTTCTTCATAGTGAAACCTTTCTCTTGTTCGCTCGGTATGAGCATTGTTATGACCTTCAGGCGTTCGAGCCTGATGTGACCGTAGGGACGTATAGACTTAAGATATAGCATACTCCTTTATGCCGCAACGAAAAAGTTGCAGGTGACGGTAGTATATCGCCAGGTCGGTCCCTCCATCGAGAGAATGGCGAACGTGATGAGAGGGAGTCAGAGGAAGGGCCTTTCGCCGTCACGTTTTGCGCGAAACGGCGATGAGATCTTGACGCTTTGGCTTTTGGGCTCTCGCGCGTATTGATCGTGAGGTCGCGCGGTCGTGTGAAAACCGTTTTCTGGCCGTCATGGACCTATCATAGGGGGCTGATACACTGAGCGCGAGAATATGAGCTCGACGAAGCAGAGGACGAAGCAGAGGAGCGTGCTATGGCGAAAGAGGCATCGAACAAGGGCCTGGTGAAGACGATCATTCGCAGCGTCGTGGTGCTCGCGGTGTGCGCGTGCGTGGTAGCCGTGGTGTTCGCGGTGAAGGGTATGAGCGAGAATGCGGGCAAGCCTGAGCTGACGGGCACGTTCGTGAGCGAGAAGCTGGAAGATTGCAGCGAGCTTTCGGCGGCGGAGCTGGCCTATCGTGGCGTGGTGTCCTTCCAGGAGGGCGACATCCCCTTCCTGACGCAAAAAGCGTTCCAGATGATCTATACGGCTGAGATACGCGCAGGGGTCGATCTGGGCCAGGCCCAGGTGAGCGTGACCGACCATGAGCTGCGTATCGACCTGCCAGCTGTGGAGGTGCAAACGCTGACCATATTGCCCGACTCTCTTGAGGTGATAGACGAGCAGCGCGCGTTGCTGAACTGGACGAGCCGGGAAGACACCGTGAAGGCCATGCAGTACGCGGAAGACGACGCCATGAAGCACGCCGATATCGCCGCTTTGAAGGCGCGAGCGTCCGATCAGACGAATCGACTGATAAACGCTCTGTTCGAAGGCTTCATCGGCGATCGCTCCCTGATAGTGGAGTTCGCTGCCGAGCAGCCTGAGCAGGCGCAGCGGATCGATCAGGTCGAACAGCTCGAATAGACCGCCCAGTGATCACGGGCCTTTCGTCGTCCTTTCATGACCATGCTGTAATGGAGCGTCCGCTCGGGCAAGTGGTCGAACAGGCTATCATGGAGACCGAAGAGCCAGCGAAGGCGAAAGGACGGACGGCTCATGCGCGTATTGTTGGTAGAAGACGACGCCGCCATCGTGGCGGCGTTGACCGAGCTGCTCACCCATGAGGGCTTCGAGGTGGAGAGCGATAGCACCCAAAGCGGTGCCTGCCGTCTGTTGGCCGAGCAAGCCTTCGACATCGCATTGTTGGATGTGACCCTGGCCGAGGGCAGCGGCTTCGTCGTGTGCGCGGCGGCCCAGAAGGCAGCACCCTCTATGCCGGTCATCTTCCTCACGGCATCCGATGATGAGTATTCCACGGTGGCCGGTCTCGATATGGGCGCGGTTGATTACATCGCCAAGCCCTTCCGTGCGCGCGAGCTCATCTCCCGCATCCAAGCGGCGCTGCGTCGCGCCCATCGTGCCGAGAGCGTCTTCGTCGTGGACGATGTTCGGCTCGACACCGCGTCGGCCCAAGTGAGCAAAGCCGGTCGCGAGGTGGTGCTGTCCGCTCTGGAATACCGGCTGCTGCTCTACTTCTTCCAGCGAAAAGGGAAGATGGTCACCCGTGAGAACCTGCGCGACGCCATTTGGGAGAGTGCTGGAGAATACGTGTCGGACAACGCGCTGAACGTCTACATCAAGCGGCTGCGCGAGAAGATAGAGACCGACCCGAGCGACCCGTGCATCATCGTGACCATGCGCGGTCTGGGCTATAAGGTAGGGGAGTGACCGCTTTCGTGAATTTTGGTGCAAATTTTGCGAGTTTTGTACATCTTTCGTTTCGAAATGAGCCGATCATTGGCTGAAAAGAGGCGATTCGGGCACATCTTGGACGAAAAACGCGCAAAAACGCCCCCGCTCTTGTACAAAACTCGCAAAATTTGCACCAAAGATCAGAAAAACCGGAACGGAGGGTTCGATGGGGTCGTATTCCACGCTTGTAAGGCAATCCCTGATCATGGGCGCGCTCGTCGTCCTCTTCGCGGCGTTCTCCGCCTACTATGGGCCAATAGGGGCGACGACGTGGGTATTGGCGAGCGGTGCGACATCCCTTGCGTTCTTCATCGCCGTGTCGGTGGCGCGACGGCGTCAGATAATGCGGCTAGCCACCGAAGTGGACGAGGTGCTCCACGAAGGGCGGCGAGTGGATCTTTCATCGTGTCGCGAGGGCGATGTGGCCGTGCTGTCCAATGAGCTGGCGAAGATGGTATCGCGGTTGACGCGCACCGCTGAGCAGCTCGACCAGGAGCGCGGCGCTCTGGCCGATGCGCTGGCCGATGTGTCTCATCAGATACGCACGCCGCTGACCGCCATGAGCCTGATGCTGCCCGCTATCGAACGCGCTGATGATGCGGCAGATCGGCGGCGGCTCACGCGTCGTTTGGAGCACATGATCGATCGTGTGGGCTGGCTGGTCACTACCTTGCTGCGCATCGCGCGGTTGGACGCGGGTGCCATGCATATGGAGAAGCGCTCGGTGAGCGCGGCCGCCATGATAGAGCGGGCCGTCGCGCCGTTGCGGACAGCCTATGACCTGCGCGGCATCGATCTGGTGGTGGAGGCCGACGAAGCAGTGGGCTTTCAGGGCGATGAGCGTTGGAGCGCCGAAGCGCTGGAGAACATCGTGAAGAACTGCATGGAGCATACTGCTGCGGGAGGCCGGGTGACCATCACTGCGCGCGAAGACGCTCTCGCCACTGTGGTGACCGTGATCGACTCCGGCACGGGCATCGCGCCGGAAGATCTGCCCCATGTGTTCGAGCGCTTCTATCGTCATGGCGAGGCGACCGAGGAAGAGATGGAGGGCTTCGGCATCGGCTTGTCCCTCGCCCAAGCTCTCGTCTCGGCCCAGGGCGGCACGCTGCGCGCTGCGAACGAGCCCGGTGCCGGTGCGCGCTTCGACATCGCCTTCCCTAAACTGATCGTATGAGCTGGAACAGCGTGCGAGATGGCAGGGGGTAGGGACCCCTGCCTCTTGCTGATCGCTCATGGGTCGCATGGCCTTTCTCAAGGGGAGGCGCAGCACCCATCGTCTCTGGCCGTTACAGTCTTGCGCAGTTGCTCGACCGTCATCATCATTACCATTCTGTAATGGGCCTATCATGGGCAGGTAAGCCGCGGGCGGGATACTCTTCTCGTATGTGTTGGGCTCATGATGCGGAAAGGCGGAAACGACCATGGAGATCCTCACCGTCAGTCATCTTACGAAGGTATACGGGGAAGGGGAGGCTGCCACGCGGGCGCTCGACGATGTGACGTTCTCGGTGGAAGAGGGCGAGTTCATCGCCATCGTGGGCTCCTCCGGTTCGGGCAAGTCGACCCTGTTGCACCTGATAGGCGGTGTGGACCGTCCCACGTCGGGCTCGGTGTTCCTGAACGGCTCCGATGTCTATGCGCGCACCGACGAGGAGCTGGCGGTGTTCCGTCGTCGCGAGGTGGGGCTGGTGTATCAGTTCTACAACCTGGTGCCGGTGTTGAACGTAGTGGAGAACATGACGCTGCCCGTGGCCCTCGATGGGCGACCGGTGAATCAGGGGCGGCTGGACAGCCTGCTGGACAAGCTGGGCCTACGCGGCCGCGAGGGTCATCTGCCCAGTCAGCTGTCGGGCGGCCAGCAGCAGCGCGTAGCCATCGGGCGTGCCCTCATGAACGCCCCGGCGCTCATCTTGGCTGATGAGCCTACTGGCAACCTCGATACGCGCAACAGCCGCGACATCATGCAGCTTTTGCGCGACTCCAATCGCGAGTTCGGCCACACGGTCATCGTGATCACCCATGATGAGGAGATAGCCCTTGCCGCCGATCGCATCATGGCCGTGGAAGACGGCCGCATCGTGCGCGACGAGAGGATCCGCTGATGAACGCCATGGGAAGATTCACCATCGCCTCGTTGCGGCGCAACCGCGTGCGCACGCTGGTCACCATCGCGGGGGTGGCGCTGGCCGCGGCGCTTCTGACCGCGGTGCTCACCAGTTACACCAGCTTGACCCATTATCTGTACGAATCGGAAGCAGCGCTGTCGGGCACGTGGACCGTTGCGGCCGAGGCACCCGACAGCGAGCAGTTCCGCCAGCAGATCGATGAGGCGCACGATACCTCCGAGGTAAGAGGTCTTGCTACGGTGCAAGATGTGGGCTTCGCCCAGCTCACCGAGGAGCAGCAAGTCCGTTTCGGGAAGTATCTCCCCATTCTGGATGTTTCAGGCGAAGTGGGCGAGGTATGCGCTATCCGTTCGAGCGAAGGTCGCATGCCCGAGCGCGCTGGCGAGATCATGCTACCGGAATCCTGGCGCGATAGAGCGCTGGCGAATGTGGGCGACACGCTCACGTTGCAGGTGGGCCAGCGCCGGGCGGTGGCCGTGTCCGCTGCTGAGCAAACGGCTGCTGCGTCCGGACCTGAGGTCGAGGATGAGCTCTACCCGAACGGGCAGTACGGGAGCGTAGTCGAATACACACACCCGCTCGAAGACGGCGCTATCCTCGATTCCACGATCGGCTACCTCGATTCCGAGCTTGACGGGGGCAGGTTCGATGAGGAGCTGACCGCCTTGCGGGAGCGCACGTATACCGTGGTCGGCTTCTACGAGCGCGTGAACAGCGTGCTGATGAACGGCATCGGGCCGTCTGCGGTCACGGTGGGCGACCCGGAGGCTGCCGGTCTCATGTGCGCGTATGTGGACCTGACCGGTGAGGCCAACGAGAAAGCGTTGGTGGAACGCGCCGAGGAGCTGTTCCCGGAGGCTACCGTTACGTCCCATAGCACCATGCTGCGCTATCTGGGAATTCGCGGTGCCGGCTACATTTGGGACACGTTCTTCGATCTCGCTGTGGTGCTCGCGGTGGTGATCGTCGCGGCATGCGTGTCGCTCATCTACAACGCGTTCGCCATCTCGGTCGCGGAGCGCACCAACCAGTTCGGGTTGCTGTCGTCAGTGGGGGCTTCTCGCAAGCAGTTGCGTCGAGCAGTGCTGCTCGAAGCGCTGCTCGTGGTGTGCATCGGTATTCCGCTAGGGCTGCTCGCGGGCGTGGGCGGCTGCGCGGTCACCTTCGCGTTCATCGGTCCTATGATCGCCGCGGTGCTGGGGGATATGGGCGTGCCGTTCGCGACGCATGTGGAGCCGTGGGTGCTTGCGGGTGCGAGCGCGCTCACGCTGGTGACGGTGTTGGTGTCGGCGTATCTGCCAGCGAAGCGAGCGAGCCGCTTGAACATCATCGAAGCGCTGCGTTGGAGCCAGGGCGGCCAGGTATCGAAGAGGGGCGTGCGTCTGGCGGCCCGCAACACGGATGCGTCGAAGTTGTGGAAGCGCGGGATCGGTCCGGGTCGTTTGTTGGGCGCGGGCGGTATGTTGGCTCGCATCACGAAGAAACGTGGTGCTACGAAGGGCCGCACCGCTGCGGTGTCGCTGGCGTTGGCCATCGCGCTCCTGGTGACGGCTGGCTCGCTCAGCACGCTGCTCGGCCGCCTGACGGAGGTAGCTAGTAGCAGCATAGACTATGATCTCGAGCTCTCCGTTTCGGTGACGGACCCGGATAAGAGCACGCTCGGTGCGCTGAGCTCTGAAGGTGGTCGCGAAGGGCTGATGAGCATCTATGCTGCGGCTGCGGAAGTGCCCGAGGTCGAGCAGGTGGGCTGGGCCCTGAGCTCGTTCATGCCGGCGATCCTGGACGATGCGATGGTCGGGAATGCTCTGGCCAGCAGTAGGATAGTGGATGCCGGACGGATGTCCGACGGTCGCTGTGCCGTGGATGCTCTCGCCTACTTCCTCGAAGATGATGCGTTCGAAGCTTACGCCCGGGAAGCCGGAGTCGACCCAGCCGATTTCCTCGACCCGACCCATCCGCGCGCTATCGCTGTGAGCACCGTTTACGGCAATGATGGCGAGCGCTATCAGGTGGAAGAAATGCTGCGTGGTACCGGTTCGGTCGAGCTGTACGTGGGAGGCACCTATGACGGAGATCCGATCTCTGGTTTCGGCTCGCAGTGGCAGGCTCATGATGGTGCTCCGAACAGCATCGATATCTATGCGTTCGTAGTGGACGAGACCGGTGCTGGCGTGCAGGTGGACGACCTGAGCGATCCGCTCCTTTCCCTGGATACGATGTCGGTGGAAGTGGCGGCGTTGACCGACTCTATGCCACCTATCGTGCATAGGAGCAAAGCTGTCCAGCTCATCATGCCTCAGGCGCTGCTTCCCGCTTTCGCCCATGCGAGCGTTCCTGGCAGCAGCATGGCTGGCTACGACGTGGTGGAGGGTCTGAGCTCCCAGGCTGCCGAAGCGGTCGAGCGGGCCGCTGCCGAGCGCGTCGCTGAACTGGGCGAGGCCGAGTACTTCCCCTTTATCAACGACTACGCTTCCATGGAAGACTCCAACAATGTGCTCGCGTTGATAGTGAACGTGTTCTGTCTGCTGTTCACGGTCATCTTGGCGCTCATCGCTATGGCGAACGTGTTCAACACCGTGACGAACAGCCTTATCCTGCGCCGCCGCGAGTTCGCCATCATGCGTTCCATCGGTCTGTCGGGCCGTCAATTCCGACGGATGATCGCTAGCGAATGCGCGCGATTCGCCGTGATCGGCCTGGTGGCGGGCCTGGTCATCGCCACAGGCGTGTCGTTTTTGATCTTCTCGGCGGTGACCCAGTCGATGGTAGGCTTGAACTTCGGGCTGCCGTGGAACTACGTGGCTTTGGCCATAGGGATGACCGCTCTTGTCATGGTCGCTTCGGTCGCTTACGGCATGCATCGTTGCAAAGCCGACAACGTCGTGGAAGCCTTGCGCATGGAGAGCATCTGAGGCATGCGCCAAGAACGTCTGAGGATCCACGAGCGCCGAACGTAAGGAAGAGCCGCCGGTGACGAATGCGCACCGGCGGCTCTGTTTCGGATAGGGCGGGAGAGGCGGTGCGCTAGTTCCCTTCGGTCTCCATCTCTTCGATGGTATCGGCGATGGCATGCATGATGTTGCGGCGGCTGAGGGTGCCGACGAGCTTGCCGCTGCCATCGACCACCGGCACCTTCTTGATGCGTTTCTCCGCCAGGGTGTGCACGGCCACATCGAGCGGCGTGGTCTCTTTGACCGAGATGACGCGCTTCGTGGCGATGGCCATGACGTTCAGCTCCAGCAGGTCGGTCAGGCGCGCGGCCATGGCGGTATCGTCGACGAAGCGGTAGAGGTTCAGCGACGAGTCGAATAGCGAAAGTTCGTTTCTACCCAGGTAGGAAGCTATATCGCCATCGGAGATGAAGCCTACGAGCCGGTCGTCCGCATCCACGATGGGCAGCCCGCTGGTGTCGGCGGCCGCCATGAGGCGGATCACATCGCGCATGGGCGTGCTGGTGGAGACGCACAGCGACTCGCGCGTCATGGCGTCGCTCGCGATGAGCTCGTCGCGTCCGTCGGGCTTTTCCAGCAGGTTCATGTCCTCTCCTTCCGTCGCGTCGATGGTCACGCCGTCCAGGCCGGCGGAGTAATCGACCAGATCGGTCCCAGCGGCGGTGCCGCCCTGGGCTTCGGCGCCCACGGCCTTCGCCCCCTTCATCTTATCGCGAACGAAGAAGAGGATGACCAGCACCGCGACGCCCATGAGGATAGCAGTGGTGGTGAAGGCGAGATGGTCGCCCAGATAGAGCTGTTCGGCGGCCGAGGCGTCCGGCGCGAAGGAGGGAGCCAGCGCTGAGATGGAGACCAGCATGGCCGTGCCCATCGAAGCGGCCACTTGGTTCAGGGTGTTCGACAGGCCTTGAGCGTGCTGGATCACGTCGTTGCTGAGCGAGTTCACGCCCCAGGTGTTCAGCGGCGTCATGGTGAATTGCAGGCCTATCATCAGCACGCTGTAGGCTAGCATGATGAAGATGAAGTCCGTATCCATGCCCAGCAGGGTGAGGGCGATGCCGCCAGCGAGGGCTACGAAGCAGCCCGGCACCACTACCTTGCGCACGCCGAAGCGGTCGAACAGACGCCCACTGACCAGGCCCATGAACGCGCCGATGACGGCCCCGGGCAGCATAGCGACGCCTGACATGGTGGCCGAGTACCCGCGCACGCCCTGGATGTAGAGCGGCGTGATGACGCCGGTGCCCATGAGCGCCGCCTGCACGATCACGATGATGATGACGGCTGTGGCATACTTTCGCGTCTTCAGGATGTCCACTTTCAACATGGGCACTGACAGGTGCGACTGCCTTCGTACGAACAGCGCTACCATCACCAGGCCCACCACGATGAGCGCCCCGGTGATGACCAGGCTTTCGCTGGAAGCGAAGGTGGACAGGCCATAGAGCAAGCAGACAAGGCCCACCGACGACAGCGCCACGGACAGCTTATCGAAGGTGGTGCGCTCAAAGCTGCCATAGTTGCGCAGCAGCCCCACCGAGAGGGCTATCACCAACACCGACAGGATGGTGACGATGCCGAATAGCCAGCGCCAGCCCACCGAGTCGACCAACAGGCCAGCCAAAGACGGGCCGATGGCCGGTGCGAAGCCGATGATGAGCCCGATGACGCCCATGGCCGTGCCGCGCTGCTCGCGCGGGAATACAAGGAGGATGACCGTGAACACCATGGGCATGGCCATGCCGGTGCAAGCCGCTTGCAGCACGCGACCGAGCAACAGCACCCAGAAGTTCGGTGCCAAAGCTGCCGCTAGGCTTCCCACCATGAATATGGAGAACGCCGTGATGAACAGCTGTCGGGTTGAGAACCGCCCGATCAAATAGGCTGATAGCGGGATGATGACCGCTTCCACCAGCGAGTAGCCGCTCGTGAGCCACTGAACGGTGGTGGCATCCACGTTCAGGCTGGCCATGATGGTGGGCAAAGCTGGCGACAACAGCGTTTGATTAAGCACTGCAAGAAGCGTGCCTGCCAACAGAACGCCCACCATCACCATGTCTTTTCTACTTACGCCTAGTGCCATGGACTCGACCCCTTCGCTTCTTCTCTCTGAAAAATGGGTAACGCTCCTATGCTAGCAGAGACAGAAAGGAAAACAATCCGTAAGAAGAGAAGGCCACGGCCATGGCATTCGCGGAACGGAGGTCAGCGGCAGCGGGCGCTATGGTCTGGCAGTGGGCAACGAGGAGGTAACGACCTGTGTGAAGAAATCCCTCCTGCCCCAAGAAGGGGTGCGCGAAGCGGTAAGCTTATGGCAAAGAGCGTCCCTTCGCGCCGCATTCCGTTTTGATGGGAAGGCCCTTCCATGGTGAGGCTTCGCATACATAAGGTGACCGAGGATGACCAGATCGGTTATTTCGCGCCGCGTACCTGGGCATTCTGGCGCAGCCTCATCGTATGCTTCTGTCTCATGTGCATCGTTGGCCATTGGCTCGAGATCCCTTACTGTTTCTTCATGGACCTGTTCTTCGGTATCGTGGAGGACACTTACGCCGTGCTCACCGACCCGTGGTACCACCCTTATTGGGTGTATGGCATCGGCGCGGTGCTGATGACGCTGATCGTGGAGCCGTTGAAGGAGCGCATCATCTTGCGTCGCCATAACCTGGGGTTGGCGCTGCTCGAATCGTTCGTGGTGGTGGTCGTGCTCAGCATGGTCATCGAGCTGGTGGTAGGGTGGCTCGTGAACCAGCCCGACGCGGAGGGCGTTTATCCGTATTGGGACAACTCGCAGCTGCCGCTGAACATCTTCGGCCAAGCGTGGCTGGTGAACGATGTTGCCATCGGCCTGGTGGCCATGATCTATGTGTGGATCATATTCCCCTTGGTGTGCGAGGGTTTCTCGCGTTTGCGGCCGCCGGTAGCCAATGGCGCATTCGTGTTCGTGGTGGCGGCGTTCGTCGGTTGCTGCATCGCTTCTTACACCCAGCTCATCATGGCTGACGTGCTGTAGGAGAGAGCTGCGAGGAATGAGGCGAGGCCCCCTTTCCCATTCGATGGGAGTGGGGGCCTCGGTCGTTCTGGCACGGGCACCTTGGTCGTTCTGACGCGGGTGCGGGCGTCCAGGCTGTCGGCTGGGAGCAGCTAACCGGTCACGCTCGGCTCGGCGTAGCGGTAGATGGCGGCCACGCCGCTGGTGGTGGGCATGTCATCGGCTGGAAGCACGATGACCTTGCCGCCTTGTTTCAGCGTCGCTTGGGCGAACGCATCGGCGATATCGGGGCTCGCAGGATCGAGCTCCTTGTTGTCGGCGGGGTCGGCGGCGGGGTCGTAGTCCACCGCGCCCGTGGCGGCGTCAAAGGTACCAGGCAGGCCCTTGCCCTGCTCCACGAAGAGCACATCCACATCTTTCTCGAACAGCGCGCGGCCTATCTTCACCGGGTCGTCGGAGGCGCGGTCCTTCGAGGCGTCGAGGTCGTAGCGCTCCTTGAGGGCGCCGATGGCGTCAGTGCGTCTCTTCTCGATGATAGCCACGGCCGCGTCGCGCAGTTCGGTGCCGCTGACAGTGCAGGGATCTTTCAGGATGGTCTCGGGCAGCAGCGTGGGGAAGGTGGCCAGCGCACGGAAAGCGCTCTCATGCTCGGGTAGCGTCACCAAGATCACCGGCGTGGGGTCGTCGCGCAGGATGCGGTCGTTCAGCACTTTGTCGACATAGCGGAAGAACTTCTCGCGATGCTCTTTCGTCACGTCGTTGCGCGAGCGATGGCCGTGGAAAGGCGACATGTGGCCCTCAAGGCTGTAATAGTCGAGCGCGCCGATGTCGGTGGGCTTGTCGTCGGGTTCCTGAAGCGGGTACAGCTCGATGAACGCCTGCTTCACGTCGTCGGGAAGCTCCACCCAATGGGCGTGGTCGTGGTTACCACGCAACAGGCCGAAGTTGCCAACGTTCAGCAACAGCAGGTAGTAGTCCATCTCGTATTCCGCGTTCATCAGCAGCGGTTTGAGGTAGAACTCCTCGCCCACCATCACGGCGGGCTGCGGCGCGAATGCGAGGTCGAAGGTGAAGGCGCCACTGTTGTCGATGAGGAGGGCGAGACCGTGCTGGGCGCTCAGCCAGATGGTGTCGTCGGGATGGTCGAGCAGGTAGTCCATCTTCTCGACGATGCCCTTGTAGGCGGTTTTGTCGTAGGTCTCGGCCAGTGTGCGTTCGGCTTCGTTGCGGAGGTCTTTGAACTGGGTGCTCACCCACCGGTCGCGGCGCATCTCGCGCTCGTCGTGGGGCGTGGGTAGATAGATCGAGACGCAAGGAGCCTCGGTTCGCTGGTAGATGGAAGGATCGAATGCGTTCATGGCATGAATGCTATCGCGCAGGAGTACGGATGCGTCTCTCATGGCAACCTCCAAAGTTCACAGGTTTTCGGGGTCAATGCATCTCTTAGCATAGTCACCTGAGAGCGCTGTATCGTGCCCGTTCTATCGTTGCTGCCGAACCGTCAACTTCTCGACCCCGCATCCTGTACTGCTGGTCGCTGCTGATCGCGGGGCCGATGCTGCCTGGGGGGGAGGGTGACAGGGTGACAGGGGACGGGGATAACGTCATCATGATGGGAGGGTGACAGGTGACGTTATCCCCGTCCCCTGTCACCCTCGCACGTCGTCTCTGGCTCTTTCTTCCCTGCTATCTCTCCTGCCGTGTTTCTTCTGGTGCGATCGGCCTCATCAGCTGCGCATCGTGCGCATGGCGTTCAGGATGGCGAGTACGGCCACGCCCACATCGGCGAAGACCGCCATCCACATGTTGGCGATACCGAACGCGGCCAAGATGAGCACCGCGAACTTGACGCCGAGGGCAAACACGATGTTCTGCCGCACGATGGCCATGGTCTTGCGGGCGATTCGCATGGCGGTCGCGATCTGGCTGGGCCGGTCGTCCATCAACACGATGTCGGCAGCCTCGATGGCGGCGTCGCTTCCCATGGCACCCATGGCGATGCCGATATCGGCGCGGGTGAGCACCGGCGCATCGTTGATCCCGTCGCCCACGAAGGCCAGGTTTCCCTTGTCGTTGCCGGCGCGCGCTTCCATGAGGCGCTCCACCTGCATGACCTTATCGGCGGGCAAGAGTTCGGCGTAGAACTGGTCGAGGCCAAGATCGGCGCTTACGGCACGGGCCACATCCTCGCGGTCGCCGGTGAGCATGACCGTGGTGGTCACACCAGCGTTGCGCAGCGCGGCTATGGCTGCACGGGCGTCTTCCTTTACGACATCGGCGATGACGATGGTGCCGATATAGGTGCCATCCACAGCCACGTGCAGCACGGTGCCCACTAGCTCGGTGCGGGGTGGCTCTATGCTGTGGCTGCTCAAGAGCTTGTCGTTGCCCACCAGCACCGTCTTCTCGTCCACTACGGCGCGGACGCCGTGGCCGCTGACCTCCTCGACCTGGGTGATGCGCTCATGATCGATGACGCCTTCATAAGTGTCGGTGAAGCTGCGGCGCACTGAGGCGGCGATGGGGTGGTTCGAGTAGGCCTCCGCATGGGCGGCCAGGTCGATGAGCTCCGCTTCGGTGGTGGCGCCTTCCGCCTGCAGGGCTGTGACCGAGAACGTGCCGTCGGTGAGGGTGCCGGTCTTGTCGAACACCACGGTGTCGGCCTTGGCGAGGGCTTCCAGGTAGTTCGAGCCCTTCACCAGGATGCCCTTGCGCGAGGCTCCGCCGATGCCGCCGAAGAACGATAGCGGCACCGATATGACCAGCGCACACGGGCACGACACCACGAGGAACGTCAGGCCGCGCAGGATCCAGTCGGCCCACAGCTGTCCGTCGCCCAGCGTGGCGGTGGCGATGCCGATGGTGAGCGGCGGCAGGATCGCCAGCGCCACGGCCAGCCCTACCACGATGGGGGTATAGTAGCGAGCGAAGCGCGTGATGAAGCTCTCGGTGCGCGCCTTCTTCTCGGCGGCGTTCTCCACCAGTTCCAGAATGCGGTTGACGGTGGAATCCTCGTAAGGCTTGGTCACGCGCACGGTGAGCATGCCGGTGAGGTTCACGCAGCCAGAAATGACCTCATCGTCGGGACGAGCGGTGCGCGGGACCGACTCGCCGGTGAGCGCGGCGGTGTTCACCTGAGATTCACCGTCGAGCACGATGCCGTCGAGCGGGATGCGCTCGCCCGGCTTCACCACGATGCTGTCGCCGGGCTCCACCTCGTAAGGGTCCACCTGTACGAGCTCGCCGTTCCGCATGACATTGGCGTACTCGGGCGCGATGTCCATCATGGCGGCGATCGATTTGCGCGATTTACCCACCGCGTAGCTTTGGAATAGCTCTCCTACCTGGTAGAACAGCATCACGGCAGCACCTTCGGCCATGTGCGGCTCGGTGTGAGGGAACAGCACCAGCGCGAATGCGCCCAGGGTGGCTACCGTCATAAGGAAGCTCTCATCGAGGGCGTGACCGTGTGCGAGGTTTCTCGCCGCTTTGGCGATGACGTCGTAGCCTGCGATCAAGTAGGGGATGAGGAAGAGGATGAGTTCGGCGATCAGTGCGTTGGACTCGCCCACCGTGCGCGCGATGAGACCAGTATTCTCGCAGATGAGAATGATGAAGAACAGAGCGAGCGCGACCAGGATGCGGTTACGCCAACAGAGTTGTTTGTCGGACATGAAGGGATCCTATCTAGTGGACTATCTTGCAGTCGGGCTCGATGGAGGAGCAGATGGCCTGGGCCTCAGCGATCACCGCGTCAAGGGCATTGGCGTCGGCAACATCGGCATCGAGCACGAGCTTCTGCGTCATGAAGCTGATGGTAGCCTTGTTCACGGCGGGCAGCTGATTGATAGCGCTCTCCATCTTGGCGGCGCAGTTCGCGCAGTCGAGGTCTTGAAGCTTGAAGGAGCGTTTCATGGGAGTGGTCCTTTCTCGTTGGTCGTGAAGTAGCGGGAGGTGGGGTCGCCCACCGCGGGTCGGCAATGGGTGAGTGTTCGGCCGGACGCTCCAAGGTCATTCGCACACGTGGGTGATGCCTTGGGCGAGCATGGTGTAGACGTGGTCGTCGGAGAGCGAGTAGATGACGTTCTTGCCGTCGCGCTGGAACCTTACGAGCCGCGCCTGCTTGAGGACGCGCAGTTGGTGGGAGACCGCGCTCTGGCTGACGCCCACCGCCTCGGCGATGGCTGCCACGTACCGTCCCTCTTCCATGAGGGAGTAGAGTATCTTGATGCGGGTGGTGTCGGCGAAGGCTTTGAACAGGTCGGCTACATCGTAGAGGATCTCTTCGTCGGGCAGTCCTTCAGCGAGCATCGTAGAGGCGTTAGGTTTGGCGAGCGTTTCATCGTGGTTCGAAGACATGGGCGTCCTCTCATTCTTTATGTTTTAAAAATATGAGCAATTATTCATAAGTATAGGTCATGTGCTTGCTTTGTCAACGATGGTCTTGTGAGTTTTGGTGAAAGGGATCGTTTTTCGTCGAGTTGGTGCAAAAAAGTGGAGTTTTGTACATCGGTCGTGCATCGATTGTCTTCAAAAGATGACGATAGTCTACATTTTTGGACGGTTTTCTGCGATTTGAACCTGAAAACTATCAGTTTGGTACAGGCTTATGTACAAAACTCCGCTTTTTTGCACATGTCTTCTACTAATACTGTCGATGAAGTAACCATAGGGCATCAATCGACCGCGAATTCGCCCGTTCCTGCGGTGTAGGGGTTAAGCTAAGGCGAATCGATCGGCAGTGCGAATGGCGGCCAGTACAGTGGCTTGCTATGGGAGCGAGATGGTCATGGAAACATGGAGCGAGAACAAGATGGAGCGCGTGGCAGACGGCGTCGAAGAGCATGATGTGATGATCCACGAGCGGAAGGTGGAGCCGCATGGCACCATGCGCGACGGCATCGCCGTGGGTACCGTGCAGCTGCCGGAGGTCGACGTCCCCGGTTTCATCGAGTATGGGCGCATCGTGCTGGATAAGCTGCCGAACACGCGCGATCTGGGCGGCATGCCTGCGGCTGATGGTCGCACCATCGCGCCGCACCGCCTCATCCGTTCGAGCGCACTGCACAAGCTGACGGAGGCTGACGCTGAGCGATTGTTGGAGTGGCACGGGCTGATGCGCGTGGTCGACCTGCGTAGCGAGCTGGAACGCCAGGCATCGCCCGATGATACGAAGCTGCTGCGGGAAGTGGTGTTCTACGACCTTCCCGTCATCACAGCCGAAGAGGTGGGCATCTCGCGCTCAGGCGATTTGGGAAAAGATTTCAAAGCGTTCCTCGATTACAACGCTGCGCCTGCCGATATGATGAAGCGTATGTATGGCCGGGCGCTACTGGGCGATGACGGCATGCGGGCCTACGGCGAGTTCCTCGACCTGTTGCTGCAGTCCGAGCAGGGTGCCACGTTGTGGCATTGTACCGAGGGCAAGGATCGCGCCGGTCTGGCTGCCGTTTTGGTGGAGCACATCCTGGGCGTGCCGGATGAGTACGTGGTGGCTGATTATCTGGCCACGAACCTGTTCGTGCGGACGATGGCCGAAGGGATGCTCGATACGCTCGGGCGCCATGGGATCCTGCGCGATCTGGCGACCGATGTGGACGTGCTGTTCTATGCGAACACCGATTTCCTCGAGCACGGCTTGAGCCTGGTGCGCGACGCTTACGGCAGCTTGGACGGCTATATCGAGCGCGCCTTGGACTTCGGCCCCGACAAGCAGCGCCGCCTTCGCGAGATGTACCTTATATAAAGGTAGGCGCGCGAAGGTGGGGGCGCGCCATGCTATCATGGGCGGAAGTGAAAGTCCGCTGTTCCGAGGAGCTATCGTGACCGAAACCGCCGCCCTTCCCCCGCAGACCGTGCTCGTGTTCGATTTCGGCGCACAGTACGGGCAACTGATCGCCCGCCGCGTGCGCGACCTGCACGTTTACTCCGAGATCGTGCCGTGCGACGTGACGGCGGATGAGGTGCGCGCCATGCATCCGGCGGCCATCATCTTGTCGGGCGGCCCGGCCAGCGTGTACGCCGACGATGCGCCGAGCGTGGACGCGGGCATCTTCGAGCTGGGCATTCCCGTGCTGGGCTTCTGCTATGGTCAGCAGATCATGGCCGTGACGTTGGGAGGCGCGGTCGGGCACACCGAGAAGGGCGAGTACGGCCCTGCTCCGCTGATGCGCTTGGATGGCGTGTGCGGCGAAGAGGCGGGTGCGGAGGCGGAGGCAGTAGTGCCGCGCTCGGAGCTTCTGGGAGATACGCCCTGCTCGCAGACCGTGTGGATGAGCCATCGCGATGCGGTGAGCGAGGTGCCGGAAGGGTTCGTGGTGACGTCGCGCACCGACGTGTGTCCGGTGGCGTCGATGGAATGCCCCGAGCGGCGACTGTATGCCACGCAGTTCCACCCCGAGGTGCGCCACACTCCCTACGGCAACGACATGCTGAAGAACTTCCTGTTCGACATATGCGGTCTGGAACAGAGCTGGACAATGGATTCGATCATCGAGGATTCGGTGGCGGCCATCCGCGAGCAGGTGGGGACCGACCGCGTGATCTTGGGGCTTTCGGGCGGCGTGGACTCGAGCGTGGTGGCCGCGCTGTGCGCCGAGGCTATCGGCAAGCAGCTGACCTGCGTGTTCGTGAACCATGGACTTCTGCGCAAGAACGAGCCCGAAGAGGTGGAGGAAGTGTTCACCAACCAGTTCGACGTGGACTTCGTGCACGTGCATGCCGAGGACCGCTACGCCGAACTGCTCGCGGGCGTGACCGAGCCGGAGAAGAAGCGCCGCATCATCGGCGAGCAGTTCTGGAAGGAGTTCTTCGCCGTGGCCGAGGAGCTGGCCGATGACGGCCGCCCCGTGAAATTCCTGGCGCAGGGGACCATCTACCCCGACATCATCGAGAGCGGCGCGCGGAAGACCGGCGGCAAGGCGAGCACCATCAAGAGCCACCATAACCTGATCCCGTTTCCGGATGGCGTGCATTTCGAGCTGATCGAGCCGCTGGATCATTTCTTCAAGGACGAGGTGCGCGCGCTCGGCACCGCGCTGGGGCTGCCCGACCACATCGTGCATCGCCAGCCCTTCCCGGGCCCGGGTCTGGCCATCCGCATCATCGGGGAAGTGACCCCCGAGAAGCTGGAGATCCTCAAGAACGCTGACGCCATCGTGCGCGAGGAGCTGGACGCCTATAACGAGAGCCTGTTCGAGCAGACCGGTGTGCGCGGCGGCGAACTGCCACGCGACGAAGCTGGTGGCCCCGAGGTGGAGCGCCCGGTGTGGCAGTACTTCGCCGTGCTGCCCGATGTGCGCAGCGTGGGCGTGATGGGCGACGAGCGCACCTACCAGCGCCCCATCATCCTGCGAGCCGTAGAGAGCAGCGACGCCATGACCGCCGACTGGGCCAAGCTCCCCTACGAGGTGCTAGCGCGCGTGTCGTCGCGCATCGTGGCCGAGGTGCAGGGCGTGAACCGAGTAGCCTACGACATAACCAGCAAGCCGCCTGCAACGATCGAGTGGGAGTAGTCGCAACTATCTAGACCCTTGCCTCGATTAGGGTTCTGAACTGGGAATACTATTCGATTGTTGTCTTCCCGATGCGCCTGTTCCCGCTTTCTTTGGGACGGGTTCGGCATCATCGCGTCATCACGTCATCGCCGCCGACATCACTGCTGCTCCGGCGTGCGCTCTGAGCTGGGATGGTTCCGCATCCGCATTACTATCCCATGTCTTCCGGATAGCTCCTGACGGCGTGGAACCCGTTCGGTTTGTGCCTTCACTTCGCTCTGATAGTCTGCCTTTTGCCAGCTCAGGGGCGTGATGTCGTTTTGATGTCGAACCCGCCCTCTCCGAAACTTGCGTATCAACCGTTGATAGTCCATATCTTCGCATATCTTCGAGCGGCTTTCTCGCGGGAACAGCTGGGGCAGTTGGCTCGAGCGTGCTATATCAACTGGGTGCGCTGGGTGCTCGAACTTGTGGAGGAAACTACACAAATCGTGTGCAGGTTCAGCGCCTCGGAATATTCCTCATCGCCTCGTTGGCGTCTCTGACGGCAGCCTCGGACGAGAGAGCGCCGTACTCCTCTGCCACGGCTCGGGTGATCCATACGAGATCCTCTCCCAGTATTCGCCCTTCCTGCCTTGCAAGGACGAGCTCGCGGTAGATCGCTTGCATCCATTGCGAGAGCGATTTCGCGATGCGTGAGCTCGGGATGACGGTCACGCTCTCGTCGAGAAGCCTGCGCTCGATGTAGTCCTGCTTTGTGAGATCGGAGAGCGACACGAGCGCATCGAGCCGCGTTGCCGCATCCTCTTCCATCCTGAAGGCGACGATGACGGAGCGACTCCTCTTGCACGGGCGCTTCGCCCTACGCTTGCGGGACATAGCCCATCGCCTCATCGAGCTTCCCTGTGATCGCCCTTTCAGCGCCAGGCATCAAGTGGATGCGACGGTGCGTTACCGTCTCCCCCGCATGTCCGAGGCGCGCAGCTATCGAGGGTACCGACATGCCCATCGCCACGAGCATGGAGGCGTGGCTGTGGCGCAGGTCGTGAATCCGTATGCGCCTCACCTTTGCCGCTTTAGCGCTCCTCGTCATCTCGTGGTGGAGGAGGTGCTTGGTCATGCTCGGGAATATCCTCGCGTTCGGGTTCGATATCGCGTGCATCATCAGGTACTCGTTGAGCTCCTCGGCGAGAAAAGCAGGCATGGTGACCGTCCTGTACGACCGAGGAGTTTTCGGGGGATTGAGGATGTCTTCGCCTCCGATCCTCGCGACCGACTTGCTCACCTTGATCTGCGACGCCTCGAAATCGATGTCGGCAGGCGTGAGAGAGGGCATCTCCCCGACGCGGAGCCCGCACCAGAACAGGATCTCGAAGGCCAGATGGGAATAGGGCTTGTCGGCGATTGCGTCGGAGAATCGCAGGTACTCCTCCTTGGTCTAGACGCCCATCTCGCGCCTTTCCTTGGAACCGACCTTTCCGGCGATCTGGACAGGGTTGCGTTCGAGTCCGTAGAAGCGAACGAGATGGTTCATGATCGCCGACAACTGGCTGCAAAGCGTGTTCAGGTACGTTGCCGAGTACGGCTTGCCCTTGGAGGTACGGCACTCCAATAGATAGTTCTCCCAATCGATAATCGCCTTGGCGTCGATGTCTCCTACGAGCAGGCCCTGGAAATACGGCTTTAGCGTGCTCTCGATGTAGTAGCGCTTCTGCTCCAGTGTCGTCTCGCGAACCCTGGGCTCGGTGTCTTGGAGGTAGAGATCGCAGGCGAATCCGAACTCCATCGACGCGGCCTTTGACATTCGCTTCTTGAAGTCGAGTTCCCAGGCTTCTGCTTCGCGTCTCGTGCGAAAGCCCCGCTTTGACTTCCTTTGTGGTACGCCCCTCCAATCCTTGTATCTGAAGTTCGCGAACCAAGTCCCGCGTTTCTCGTCCTTGTATGCTGTCATGATTGCTCATTTTCCGTAGTTTTCAACGTACGGAAAATGATGGACTATGCCGTCGTCATTACCTGCAAAAAAACTTTAGAGTACGTACTGTCGATCTGCGCATGGCAGGCTCTTCCTAAGTTAGTACGTATTGAAAATAGGGGGACGAAATGAGCCGGACCATGAAATCATGATATTTGTAAAGAGGGAAAGCATTTAACTGGCGTAGGCGTACGAAGATGACTCCAGCTTATAATGGTAATTGAGCGTCGCTAGTAATTGATATCCCTGTGTATGTCGTGCTTGTTCGCCCACCAGCATATTTCCCGACCTTGCAGTCGGCATGGATTGTCACTTTTTCGCCTGGACGCACTAGAGCTATTTCGCTCTTAGATATTTTTCCTAAACCTACAGTTACTTCTTTACCGTCGTCTTGAAGTATGCGCAGCTTATCTTTCTGGGACAGGGTCGACGTAATTAGCGTACCGTGAATATCTATTTCATCTGATTCAATCGCGGCGTTTTTGATAAATTCCGACATCAGCTTTGCGCGCTCATGTTTTATCTCGCTGGTCAATGCTTGCTGCGCAGGTTCCTGCCATTTAATGTCCAGATTAAGTCCATCTTTACCTAATGTTTCGCAGAATGCCCTAAAAGAAGATGCAGCTCTAGGACCCAAGTCCGTGAGCAGCTCAATCAATTCTTCGTGCTCTAAAGATTCTTCCGTAGTGCTCGATAGAATATCGATAAACATCTCAAAGCTCTCATCAGCCAAAGGCTTTGCATCAAACTCCTCTCCAATATCGAGCATTGGGGTGTCGTTAGGGCACAAATCCTCAATGCGATTCATTTTTGGTTGAATATGTATGACTATTGATCCTTGTGAAGGCGAAGCAACCATCATAAGCGCGGTGCGACTGGTGATATTGAATGGGATTTGCCCGCTTGAGGAACTAAAACCTTTTATAGATGCACCGATTGCATTCATAACATTCTGGATATTGGCAAGAGCATTTCCTATTACTTCGATTGGCGCACTGTGGCCTTTAATCGCTGGACCTGTAAAGTGAAGAACGCCCAAAGACTCCTCAACCGGAGCCTTATTGCCGGTTTTTGAAGATGAGAACGCTCGCAGACTACGTTCGGAAGCTTCCTCTAGGCTTCCAAGATTCAAAGAGACGATATCGTCAGTAGTAACACCGTTGCTATCCATCAATTTCTTTAGCATGGTCTCCATAGCCATCGATAATCACCTCCAAGTATCCGGACGCTGGAAATTTCCAGCGATTATTGTCTTCATCACAAAAACGTGTTTTTGACCAAAATTGATCCCAGTAACCACGCTGCTTGGCATATATCGTTTCAAATTCTCCAGCAACATCGTACTCCGTGGGAGGAACAATGAGCGCGTAGCCATCAACAAGAGGATGAAGCCTGTCAATTACAGAACTTTTCGTTAAGACCGATAAAACAATTTTTGCATTCAAATTGTCGCCAAATGTAGCTACATCGAAGTAGTCTTTAGTAAAAAGGAAAACAACGTCAATATCGCTAGGGTCTTCTTTAGATGTTATGAAGCTGCCGCCAATCCATACTTCTGCTAATCCAGGGGCGGCATTTCGAACAATGCTCAGGCAGTCATTGAATGCCCTCCAAATATCTCGGCGCTTGTCTGAGAGACCTGTAACATAGGAAGACTCAACTTCATCGAGAGTGGCTAAATAGCGGCCCAAGGGGAGAACTTTTCTATCGGAGCCGTCGATTTTTAATAATGCCGGTATTGGCATACGGCCCCCTCTCCCTTGAAATGTAGAGCAATGATTTTACCATGCTAGCGTTTCGTATTTTGAGGAGGGTAATGATCTGAATGCAATTTTCATTCGGATTAAAAGCGGGGGCGTGGATGAAAACCAGGACGAGTCGCTGACGCCCTTCTTGGAGATTCTCGAATCATCGTCCAATCGAACCTTCTTGCTCCAGCTTAGCGGCCTAGGAGCGCTCAAAAACATCCATGCCCCTTCCGGCGTCCAGCTAACCTTGCAATTTGACCAAGCATTCTTTAGCGGCATCCATCATGCCAGCCTTCGAGGCGCGAGGCATCCACCCTGCGCCTCGAAGACCTCGGGGCGTCGATATCGCTCATCGGCGTGACCCTGATCGCTCTTCCTGCTGGTATCCTTATGGGAGGCTATGTGGATGAATGCGCAAGAAGATCGAGAGGGCGATATCGCAATGGCAGAGACTGCTGAGAAGAAGATGTCCAAAGCAAAGAAGATACTGATAGCGGTAGTTGCCATCGTGGTGGCGCTGCTAGTTGTCGTTGACATCGCCGTGAGTAGCTATCTGGTGAACTACGCGATCGGGCGTGCCGGGGATGGGGGCGATCGCAATGTGGAAGAGGTCGTCATCGAAGCTGAGGGGACGGTAGCCCGCATTGAGGCGGAGCGTGCTGCGCAGGCGGTCGAAACTGCCAAGTTCCTGAATGCAGTCCCGGGCGAGCCTGTTGAGATCACCGCCGCCGGCGGTATCCACCTGGCCGGCATCGTCTACGAGCATGCCACCAGCGACGACGCTTCGACGCCAACAGATTCGCAGGGGCCTTCGGCTTCGGATGCTTCTGCATCAGCCAGTTCGCAAGATTCTTCCGTCTCAGACATCTTCATACCAACCGATTCGCAGTCATCTTCCGACACGATCGATCCCTCGACCATCGATTCAGCCCTGCTCGATCAAGCCTCACCCTCCGGTGCTACAACCTCCCCCGACGACCGCTGGGCGCTCGTCGTTCACGGCTATCGCGATACCAACCAAAGCGGTTACGTGCTGGATATGGTCCAGCACTACTACGCTGCCGGCTTTAACGTGCTCACGCCCGATCTGCGTGCGAGTGGCCAGAGCGAGGGCGATTATGTGGGCATGGGCTGGCTCGACCGCCTCGACATCCTCGATTGGATCGATTGGATCCTGACCCAGAACGCCGACGCGCAGATCGTCGTACATGGCGTTTCCATGGGCGCGGCGACCACGATGATGGTGGCTGGCGAGGAGACTCCCGATGCGGTAGTGGCCTTCGTGGAGGACTGCGGATACACTTCGGTTTGGGATGTGTTCTCCTCCGAGCTGTCCCGACGCTTTGGCTTGCCGGAGTTCCCGCTGCTCCATTCCGCATCGGCCCTGTCAGGCTTGATGGCAGGCTACAGCTTCGAAGAGGCCTCTGCGCTCGAGGCAGTGGCTCGAAGCGAGAAGCCGATGCTGTTCATCCATGGCACCGCGGACGACTTCATCCCGTTCGACATGATGGGCCAGCTCTATGATGCGAAGACGGCGGGCGATAAGGAGATGCTCATCTCCGAGGGTGCCGGGCATGCGGAAGCGATGTATGAGCTGGGCGACGCTTATTGGGACACGGTCCTTGGATTCGTCGATCGCTACGTTGGGCAGTAGCCTTCGGGCTTTCGCCCCTTGCGCAGGCTCGCGCGATCGTCGAAGACGCTGCGCGGCCCCTTGTCGCTCCTCCATCTGGCAATAGCTCCGCAGGCCGATGTCCTAGATGATCGGGCTCTACGTCTACGGTGTGCTCGCGGTGGGCTTTCTTCCTCTCCATATCGTAGAGGCCTTCCGCTCGATCTTACAGTGGGGATTCCGCTGGGGGCGAACGCTCTTGGGGAGGAAGCGGGCCATGATCATCGGAGTCAGCTTGGATGGCCCGCAAGCCTTCATAGCAGATGCGCCCGCGCGGAAAGCTGCTGTGCGCGAAGGCTTTTCGGGCCGACCCTTCCGAGCCTATTCGCCGCCTTCTGCTCGAGAGCGCCCGGAAGGTGTTCTCCGCTGCTTCCTACAAATGCCGCAGGTTGGTTCGGTAGTCGCGGAGGCGCGCTTCGCCGATATCGGTGATGATAGCGTCAAGGGCTGAGATGAGCTGCTCTCGTTGGTCGGGTAGATGACCTTTCAACATCACGGGATTCGAGGCACCGAGCATGGCAAAGTCTACGGAAACCTCGAGATGGCCGACCAGCTCTTTGAGCTCCTCGTACTTCTCGGTCTCGCTCTCCTCGGCCCATCTTCCCGCTTCGATGTCGCGATGAAGTTCGGAGCTCTTGTAAACGGTGAGCATGTTCGCGCCGATGAGCCAGGGATTCGTCTGGTTGCATATCGCGGCTGTCGCGCGAGCTCCCTCAAGACCGCGACCTTCACCGGAGATCCCGGCAAGATAGAAGAAAGCATAAGAGATGCCCGCCGCGTCGAGACGCTGGCATTGTTCGACGATGTCCTTCGCGGCGTAGCCTTTGTTCATGAATGAGAGCGCACCATCGTCACCGGTCTCGATGCCGATGGTGAGGCCATCGAAGCCGCCTTGCGCCAGTCGCAAGAGCTCCTCATCCGATTTCGATGCGATGTCGGTCACACGAGAAAAGCAGCCGATGCTCTTGCATTGCGGAAAATGCTCGTGCATCAGTTCGGCGATCTGCAGCAGATGGGGCGCTTTCAGTCCGAAGGGATTCGCTCCCGCAAGGAATACCCGATCCACCTTCGTCCTGCTCAGGCCGAACAGCTCCTCTTCTGCTCGCCGGAGTGGGTCGTGAAACCACGTTTGTGCCTCGAGAAGGTCTGCCTCGATGTGTTCCATGGGCGCGGGGCGGAACTTGAAAGGGAGGTCTTCGTAGAGCGTGCAGAACTTGCATTTATGGTGAGTGCAGCCTGCGGTCGCCTCGATGATGAGCGATCCTGCCTCGTAAGGCGGCCGCCAGATGGTTCCGGTGTAATGCATGGGAAGCTCCTTCTTCGGCTGTTTCGTTCGCGGGAAAGGATGCCTGAGCAGTTCGCTCGAATCTAGTACTGATGTTTTATGGTGGTAGTATCAATATCTGCACCAATGGGCATGTACAGGAGCGATCTTCATGGCTGACAACAAATTCACCGACACAAGAGCGCTCGCACGTTGCGAGTCTATGAGCCGCATGCAAGCGGTGCTCGGCGGCAAATGGAAGATCCTCATCCTGTGGTATATCGCCACCTACGAGGTGCAACGATTCGGCGAGCTCATGCGTCGGATCGAAGGCATCTCGCAGTCCACTTTGACCAAGCAGCTTCGCGAGCTGGAATCCGATGGCCTCATTCATCGAGAGATATATCGCGAGATACCGCCCAAAGTGGAATACACCCTCACTCCTACCGGAAAGAGCCTCGTTCCCATCCTGAACGAGATGACGCTGTGGAGCCAGCAGTGGCTTTGCGGGGATGAGGGCGAATAGGGGATCGCGGGGCTATCTCGGGCGATCCGCCTTATCTGGGCATCGCTCGTTCGCACCGGTTCGCGAGCGTGCATATAATGAAGGGAGCCCGCGAGCAGTTCGCGAACATCATTCGAAGGATCCAGATGCATATCAAAACGTTCTCATATCGCTATGCTGAGGAGATACTGCAACATCCTCGCTACCGGGTCGCCTACGACGAGACCATGCGCGTTTGCGAAGGTTGTCTCAGTGCCAGCTATGAGGGCGAATCAGGCAGGCTATCTCGGTTGGATATCGTTCAGCAGATGATGAACGCCTGCTTTTGGATCGCATTGTCGAATCTCGGCTGGGAGAGGAGCCTTCGATGACCCCGGCTGACCATGAAGGGATACGGTGAGGGCGTGAACGAAGCATCTATGAGCGAGCTTCCCTATGATCGGACCAGCAAAGAATCTATCCTCTATTATGCGATGGGTTTGGAGGGGAAGACGCTGCGAGAGGCAGTAGGGATCGAGGCGGTCGAGAACCCGGCGGTGCGTAGGGGCTCATTAGGGAATGCGGTCGAGCTCTACTATTTCAAGTTCGACCCCAACAGTGACCCGAACGCTGACTTCAACGAAGCGGGCATCGAACTGAAGACGACGCCGCTCAAGCACAACAAGCGAGGCGATCTGGTGTCGAAGGAGCGGCTCGTTCTTTCGATGATCAATTACGCGAATGTGGTCGACGAAACGTGGGAGACCAGCTCCGTTCTCAAGAAGTGCAGCGATATCCTGCTGCTCTTCTATCTCTATACGCCAGATGCGAATCCCGTGGACTACGAGTTCTATCTCGTCGAGCTTTGGTCGATCCCTGAAGAGGATATTCCGACGGTACGGCAGGATTGGGAGACGGTCGTTGAGAAGGTGCGTCAGGGGCGAGCGCATGAGATATCGGGAAGCGATACGCTGTATCTTGAAGCATGCACCAAAGCGGCCAACGCGAAAGTGCGAACGCGGCAGCCATATTCGGACATCCCCGTGAAGCCGCGAGCCTGGGCGCTGAAGCGATCGTACATGACCGCGGTGAGCAGCAAGCTGTTGAAGGCTCAAGCTATCGAACGTGAAGAGGGGCAGCGGAAACTGCCGCTGCTCGATCTAGTGCGAGAACGCTTTAGGCCCTACTTCGGGAAGACAGAGACAGAGCTAGCTGAGAGGTTCGACCTATTGAAGCCAGGTGGGAGAAAGCCAAAGAGCCTGGGGGCGATGATAACCAAGCGGATCTTGGGCGTCGATGAGGATACGAAGATCCTCGAGTTCGAAAAGGCCGGCATCAAGACGAAGACGATGCGCTTGAAGCAGAGCGGCATGCCGAAGGAATCGGTGTCGTTTCCGACGTTCGACAACTTCAAAGTGGCTGAAACGCACTTTGAAGATAGTGACCTGCGCGAGCAGCTCGAGCAGAAATACCTGTTCGTCATCTATCGTGAAAGCGAGATGGATCCTGGCCGATTCGTCCTCGATGACGTGATGTTCTGGCAGATGCCCGAAGATGATCTTCCTGAGGCGAAGCGATGTTATGACGAGATGCGGCGACGCATTCGCGCGGGGGAGGCTGAGAATTCGGTGAGGTCGAGCGAGAATCGGTGCTGTCATGTGCGACCTCATGGCAGGGACTCGAGGGATACGGTTCCGACCCCGCAAGGCGATGAGGTCGTGAAGCGCTCCTTCTGGTTGAATCAAGCGTATTTGAAGGATGAGATCGAGAGAGGTTTAGAAGAGCGCGATCGGCGTGCTCCCAACTGTACCGTTCTTGGGATAGATTTGCCATCATCATGCGAGGGATCTTGATCTTCGACCATCGATCGGGTACAATGAAGCCACTATATTGGCACAGTAGCTAAGGAGAAACGTGCCATGCAGAACATCAGGGTAGCCGAGCTCTTTGCCGGCGTTGGTGGCTTTCGGCTCGGGCTGGATGGATTTCATGATCCTGCTCTCCCTGAGTTCGAGATGCCGAGCGCTGGTCCTTTCGAAACCATATGGGCGAACCAGTGGGAGCCCCCCGGAGGCGACGCGAAGCAGTTCGCCTTTAGATGCTATGAGGACCATTTTGGCGAAGGTTCCTGCGTAAATAGGGATATCAACGAGGTTCTCGACAACTACGAGGCCGGTAAGATCGATATACCAGATGTGGATATGGTCGTTGGTGGGTTTCCATGCCAAGACTACTCGGTCGCCAAGCCCCTCTCGCAAGCTGGTGGGATCGAGGGCAAGAAGGGCGTCCTGTGGTGGGATATCTACCGATTCCTTCATCTTAAGGAGCCGAGATACGTCCTGTTGGAGAACGTCGATCGGTTACTGAAGAGTCCTGCGACGCAACGAGGGCGGGATTTCGCCATCATGCTCTCATGCTTGGCCGATCTGGGCTATTCCGTAGAATGGCGCGTGGTCAATAGCGCGGAGTACGGAGCACCTCAGCGTCGCAAGCGCGTCTATCTCTATGCGGAGCAGACGCCTGTGACGTGGGATCTGGCAGATAGGCTCGCTCATGGTGTGTTCGCAGCGGCTCTGCCGATCGCGCCGTTTGCCTCGTTCGCGCAGTTCGAGATCCCCGACGACCCCTACGAGGCTACCAGATCGTTCAATAGCGTGGGAAAGGGGAGGTCGCCCTTTTGTACGGCGGGGGTGATGCAAGATTGCAACGTCGTGACCTTCGATGCCGAAGCGGCCTATGAGGGGCCGTTGGGCAAGCTCGACGATGTGATCGTCGCGCCCCACGAGGTGCCCGACGAGTTCTATATCGCGGAAGACAAGCTGGAGAAGTGGCGCTATCTCAAGGGTTCCAAGCGCGAGGAGCGCACCAATAAGCGAACGGGCTTCACGTATCAATATTCTGAAGGGTCTATGGCGTTTCCTGACCTGCTCACGAATCCTTCGCGCACGATCCTCACGGGCGAGGGCGGTTCGGGCGCTTCGCGCTTCAAGCATGTGGTCGAGATCGACGGTCGTTTTCGCCGGTTGATCCCCGATGAGCTGGAACAGCTGCAGGGCTTTCCGCGAGGCTGGACGAATACCGGCATGACCGATGGCCAACGGGCCTTTTGCATGGGGAACGCTCTGGTGGTTCGGATCCCGCATATGATCGGAAAAGAGATCGTGAAGAGGCATCATGCCGAGGGTCGCTGACCAAAGCCCGTCATCCGACAGGCGCAAGGTGCCGCGAGCGCCGAAGTCATCTTCTGAAGCGACGACGAAGGTGATGAAGGCCAACAAGCGCGACAACACTAAGCCTGAGCTGCTGGTTCGGCGGAGGCTTCGGGAGGCGGGGCTGGTGGGGTATCGGCTGCATTGGAAGGCGGCAGGGCGACCGGATGTGGCTTGGCCAGGCAAGAAGGTGGCCATCTTCGTCAACGGTTGCTTTTGGCATCGCTGCCCCCACTGCAAGCCCTCCATGCCGAAGACCAACGTTGAGTATTGGGTGCTCAAGTTCGAATTGAACCAGGAACGGGATATGCGGAAGATCCGCGAACTGGAAGAAGCTGGCTGGAAGGTTCATGTCATTTGGGAGTGTCAGCTCAAGAAGAAGGTCATCGATCGCACGTTCGAGGAGCTGTTGCCGGTGCTCGCGGAGGAGCTGGATAAGTCCCTGGCGCGCTGAGCGGAGCAGGCGGCAGGGGGACCCGGTGGCGGTTCGTCGTATGGTGCTTCGGTGGAGGAAGGAGAGGGTGCGTGGGGGAGTTCGCGGAGCGGGTGTTCGGGGTGGTGCGGCGTATTCCTGCGGGGAAAGTGGCCACCTATGGGCAGGTAGGACGCCTCATCGGCGCGCCTCGGGCTGCTCGTTACGTGGGCTATGCCCTGCGGGCGAACCCTTCGCCGGGCGTCGATCCTTCTTCTATCCCGTGTCATCGCGTGGTGTTCAAAGATGGGCGCATGGCCACGGGGTTCGCGTTCGGCGGTCCTGACGAACAGCAGCGGATGCTCGAAGCCGAAGGGGTGCTCTTCGACGAAGAGGGTCGAGTGCTCATGGAGCAGTTCCAATGGGATGGTCGGCTCGACAACGACGACGCTTGCCTTCCTGGCATGCCGGCCGACCTCGATCGGGAGGCCGAACTGGCTGACTGATCGCTGCAACCACCCTCATCTTTCGCTACCATCTCAAGGGCGATATCTCATCGACGGGCGAGGATGCGAGGAGTCATGGAAGAGCAATGGCACGACACTGCGGGTGCGGCCAGAGGTAAGGACCCAGGCGCAGGGTCGGGCGCGGCCAAAGGTTCGGACCCAGGCGCAGGTTCGGATGCGGCCAAAGGTTCGAGTGCGGACGAAGGTTCGACCGCGACCAGAGGTTCGGACTCACGTAAAGGTTCGGGCACGGTCGAAGAGACGCGCGAACGCGGATGCCAGTGCGAGCCGAGCGCGATCGAAGTGCGGGGTGCGCGGGTGCATAACCTGCGAGACCTATCGGTCGATGTGCCGCTGCGACGGTTGGTGGCCATCGCTGGTGTGTCCGGTTCGGGGAAGAGCTCGCTGGCCCTCGGCGTGCTGTATGCGGAAGGCTCGCGGCGCTACCTTGAAGCGCTCTCCACCTATACGCGCCGGCGCATCGCTCAAGCGGGTCGCGCTGCGGTAGACGAGGTGCTCTACGTGCCCGCGGCGCTCGCTCTGCGACAGCGGCCGGGCATACCGGGCGTCCATTCCACCTTTGGCACCTCCACTGAGCTCTTGAATCATCTGCGCTTGATGTTCTCGCGCCTGGGGAGCCACTGCTGCCCCAATGGGCATCCGAATCCGCCGACCTTGAACGTGGCTGCGGAGCGACCCATCGTCTGCTGCGTGTGCGGAGTGGAGTTCTACGGGCCGAGCGCCGAAGACCTCGCGTTCAACGGTGGCGGTGCTTGTCCGGAGTGCGGTGGCACGGGCGTGATCCGTACCATCGATGAATCCACGCTCATCGTCGATCCGGACCTCACGTTGGAGGAAGGGGCGGTCGCGCCGTGGCGCAACCTCATGTGGTCGCTCATGCCGCAGGTGGCTGAGGCCATGGGCGTGCGCATCGACGTTCCCTATCGCGATCTCACCGACCACGAGAAGGACATCGTGTTGCACGGTCCGATGGAGAAGCGCCATATCCTCTACGTCCCCAAGAACAAAGATCGCGCTACCGAATTGGACTTCACGTTCTACAGCGCCGAGAACTCGGTGAAGAATGCCCTGGCCAAGGCCAAGGACGAGAAGGGCCTCGCGCGTGTGGCGAAGTTCCTCACCGAATCGGCATGCCCGGTCTGTCATGGCACGCGCCTATCCGAGCAGGCGCGATCGAGCACCATCGATGGCCGCGGCCTCGCCGATATAACAGCGTTGACCTTGGATGGACTGCACCAGTGGTTGCCCACGGTAGCGTCGTGGCTCCCCGCCGCCATGCGGCCCATGAACGACGCGATCGTTGCCGAGATGGTCGAGCCCATCCAGCGGCTCGAGCAGTTGGGGCTCGGCTATCTCACCCTCGACCGCGCCAGCGAGACGCTCTCCAACGGTGAGCGCCAACGGGTGGCGCTCACGCGTGCGGTGCGCAGTCGTACCACCGGTGTTCTCTACGTGCTCGACGAGCCCTCCATCGGTCTGCATCCATCGAACATCGAGGAACTGCTGGGCGTGATGGATGACCTGCTGGCTGACGGAAACTCGGTGGTCATGGTCGATCACGATGTGGACGTGCTGCGCCATGCCGACCATCTCATCGAGATCGGCCCCGGCAGCGGAGCGAATGGCGGCCGCATCATCGCGCAGGGCGACGTGCAGGCCATCGAAGCTGACCCTGCATCGCGCATCGGGCCGTTCCTTTCGGGAGAAGAAAGGGTGCGCGTGCGAACGCCCATCGCAGCCGATCACCTCTTCGATGAGGGTACCATTCGCTTAGAGACCGGTCGCATCCATACGGTGCAGCCGCTAGAAGTGCTCATTCCGAAGGGGCGTTTGACGGTGGTCACCGGCGTGTCAGGCTCGGGCAAGACGACCCTTGTGCTGGAGAGCTTGGTCGTAGGGATGAAGGCGCAACTTGCTGGTCAACAGTTGCCCGACCCTGTGCGGCTGGTGGAAGCGCCGGGCATCGAGCGCATCGATCTGGTGGATGCCACTCCCATCGGCGTGAACGTGCGCTCCACGGTGGGCACCTACTCGGGTATCCTCGATGACCTGCGGCGGGAGTTCGCGAAGCTTCCAGAGGCGAGAGAGCGGGGCCTTAAGGCGGGCGACTTCTCCTACAACACGGGTTCGCTACGCTGTTCCACCTGCGATGGCACCGGTCAGATATCGCTGGACGTGCAATTCCTTCCCGACGTGGATATCCCATGTCCCGAGTGCGGCGGTGCGCGCTACGGCAAGGACGCTTACGCCATTCAGCTGATGGTAGAAGAGGGGTCGCTCGTCGAGGATGCCCCAGTGCGTACGTTGTCCCTTCCGGAGGTGCTGGGACTGACGGTGGACGAGGCATTGGCTTCGCTAGCGCACCTCAAGCGGGTAGAAGGGAAGCTGCGAACGTTGCATGACCTGGGGCTTGGATATCTCACCCTTGGCGAGGCGACCCCTGCGCTCTCGGGTGGGGAGGCCCAACGCTTGAAGCTGGCCAACGAGATGCGCCGCCATCAGGAGGATGCGCTGTTCGTGTTCGATGAGCCTACCATCGGACTGCATCCGCTGGATATCGCCACGCTCATCGGGGTGCTGCAGCGCCTGATCGAGCACGGTGCCACGGTGGTGGTCATCGAGCACGACCTGGATATGATGGCCAACGCTGACTACATCATCGACATGGGTCCGGGCGGCGGCGACCAGGGCGGTCGCATCGTGGCGACCGGCACTCCGGCCGAGGTGGCAACCAACCCGTTCAGCATCACGGGAAAGTACCTGACACGCTGTCTCTGATCCGGTCCCGGTGCTGCCCTCGAGACGTCGTATGGCTTCCCAGCCAGCCATGGTGATGCCAGCCATGGTGATGCGGTCGGGCATCACTTTTCCGCTCGCACGCAACAGCAGCGATCCGGGACTTGCGCAGGAAGCGGTGAGCGGGCGCGGCTGCCTCTTGTTGAGCCTGCTTGTCAGCTGGCCGGATGCAGGAGGCGATAAGCAGATGAAGGTCAGTGCTCGTCAACCAGTCGAACAGGTCGCACATCGCCTCGGGAGCATAGTTCGCCGAAGTTCCTGCATGATCGAGACCGTCGCCGTCGTAGACGCCTACATTTCCGGAGCGGAACCTCCCAGCTTCTTTCACGAGGCCGCTCATGAGGACCCGATGGGAACAGAGCAGGTCATCGATGGAATAAGGATCCAGAGAATCGAGACCGTTGTAGGCGGCTATGGCGTTCTGCACCTCCAATATGTCTTTCGGATCGCCCAGGATCTTCTGTCCGTCGATGATGCTCTCGACCTCGTTCTCGGCAAGTTCGTTCCCCTCGATAGCCAACGAGGAATGGATCGTTTTGATGCGCATCTTGCGATGGAGCCAAGGTTTCGTGTCCATGCTGGAAACGGCTTTGATCTCTCCTACCAGCTCGGCTACCTCAAAAGCTAGCTCGTCTATACGGGATGTTCTCGAGAAAGGAGGACTATAGGTCATATTCGACGCTCCTTATCGATCTTGAACGGTTGATTTTAATATGACAACATCGTGCTGCCATATGGCACATTAAAGTGCTCGCGAGATCCCGAAAGCACGAGCGCCTCTCGCCTCTCCTTCTAAACGAGCTGCCTTTGTTCTGGGGGAGGGCTATGTTGCATGGCGATCGGTCGGTTCAGTGATCCGTTCGGGCGTGTTAATTGAAATCTTGAACTGGACACCCGTCCAGATTAACTTCAGTACACCGACCTCATTATCATGAGCATAGCCC